>CAKUTF010000001.1 GCA_934691725.1 uncultured Fibrobacter sp.
TCGGGTACGGCTTGCGCCTCTGCCTTGCTTCTTTCATGACGTTATTATAGTATATTCTCGCTATGAAAACAAGCTCTTAGTGCTGGGAGCTTAGATTTGCAGACATCTATGTTCTTGTATCTTAAAAGTTTGACGTCTGCGGTTCTAAGCTCTAAGCTCTCTCAACTAAGCTCTGAATAGCTCGACAAGCTCGCTAGCCTGTCAAATCCCATTCCTTAAAGGGGATTCCCCGGTCAAGCCGGGGAATGACATCATACCTTGTCCCGCTTGACTCTTCCCAAAAACCTTGACGTCAGCAGACTATTCCCTAATCCCTCATCCCTAATCCCTGAACTTAAATGTACACAGTTCTGACCACTGCACTCTGACCACTACCCACTGAATTAGACGTCCACGGACTAGTCCCTAAACCTAGACGTCAGCGGTTCTAAGCTCTAAGTTCTCCCAACTAAGCTCTGACTAATCCCCCACACAACGGACAAAGCCTCTATAAATTTCAGTTCCGTCTAATCCTATCCCATTGCATGTCGGACAAGGAGTACCGCCCACCAAAATGTTATAGTAATGAAAGGCTTCTTTAGCAGCTAGCATCGTAAACAACCCTTCATCCGTTACATAGACAGCAAGCTTTCCATACATATACGACTCTTCTGGATATACATACGGATAATATCTAAGACTCTCAACATAACCCCATGCAGGCAATGCAGAAAAACCAAACAAATCCACACCGTTGGTTCCTCGGCTTTGCCCTTCAGAAGTAATCCCTAATCCTGTTTGCTGCCAACAACTCCAACCGTCGTCCCCCGCGCCTTTACAACCAGCCCAGCCATAATTAGCCCCAAGCGCAAGCATCGGCTCGACACCTTGGCCTTGCGCCTTCACAAAAGCAAGCAATTCGTTCCATTCGCTGCTGTCCGGAAGATGGAACCCGGCAGGGCATAGCCCGGCCTTGTCCGAGACAGAAAGGCTTTCGGCTTCATACAGGCGTCCCGAACTAAGAATCAATTCATCGCTAGAATCCGCAAATGCGCGATCAAGGTAACGAATAAACGAAGTACCAAGCCGCCACTTATCCCTCAAGAATGCGCAAATAGCACTCGTATCCGTTGTATAACAAGCCTTGGGATTATTTGTAAGGCTACCCGGAATATCCAATCGCAAATCTTCCGCCATCCAGGTCTGCGTTCCTATCCGAACAGTCCGATAGACTTCGGAATCCCGTACATCGGTAACAGTCCCGAAAACAGGTCTTTCAAAAATTTTGTCTTCAAAGCAAAAATTCGACTTCGGGTCAAAAGGCTCGACCCCACAAATCGCCTGGTAAAGGAAAGTCGTATCCGAACCGCAAACCTGGAGAAAAATCCAGTTTTCCTTTTCGATTATCGAGCAACTTGCCAAAGAGCCGTCCTCGCCATTAACCCCAAGCGTCCCATCCGCACCGTTCTTTCCATGATAGATGACCCCGACGGAATCGCCATCGCAAACCATCCGGTAGCCCAAAGAATCCTTTAAAATTTCGAAATCACAGGCGAGCTTTTCTCTACGGGAAGCAAGCGGAAACCAGCCGGTATCGCCACATACATAGGCGCTTTTCCTTTCGGCGACATAGAGCATTTTTCCGAGCGTCTCGCTTGAACATTCCCCGAGCGAAACCGTTTCCATCCCGGATGGCGAGACAACCTGCGTCACATCATCACCGCAGGCGACGAAAAAAAACGAAACCAAAAGACTGGACAAAAAGAGTTTACCTGTTTTCATTGAAGATTCCTACCTCGGAGTAAAATTCTGATTTTCAGTCCTCTTCATCACGAACACAACGGACGCTTGATAAAGATTCCCAATCACGCTCATATCCATAGTCTATTCTCTTGAAAGAATTAGATGTATATATACGGCTCATTCCATTCCAAGCAGATAGCTGGGCCGAAAGGTAAGAAAAGCAGTCGCCAGTTCTTGCACAATAAACAGAATCGCCATGCGAAAAGTCCGCAACCCAAAAAGAAGCAATATCATCCATTATTGTCGTGTCGCCATCTCTAGAACCGGCAGGCTTTGCGTCAAACCCAAACAAGTCGATTCCGTTATCACCACCCACGGCATCCCATCCCGTTCTCGACTTCAAAACCTTGCCAATTCCTTCGTCCGCCATCCGGTCCACCGAGTTAAACAGCCCAGTCCATTCCTCGAATGTCGGAATATGCCAGCCTTCCGGGCAGATGCCTCGCTCCGGTGCTCCCAGGCTACATTCAGTAACTTTCTGCTCCCCATCATCATCGACAAGACCATAAGGATTCGAACATATAAGAGGAGATCCTCTGTACTTGCCAGTAAAATCAATCATGTCAGACCACTTATAGTAGCGTCCGTATTCCAGGCAACGCAGCGTATCGTCTAGGCAAGAACTGCTGTCCGTTACAAAGCGAAGATTGTCCGCCATCCAAGTTTGGCTCCCGATTTTGACCGTCCGATAGCTGTTGCCGTCGCGCTCATCGACAAGCGTATCATAGACGACTTGCGCATAAAGCCTTTCTCTGTAGCAAAAACGCGTCGCCGGGTCATAGGGTTCGCCGCCGCACAGCGCTTTCGAAAGCACGGTCGAATCCTCGCCGCAAATCTGCAGAATCGTTCCGTCGGCGTTGTCGGTAAAAAAGCAATCCCTTCCATCCAGGCCGCTTTTTCCCTGCTCGCCCTTTGCTCCGTCCTGTCCGTCCGTTCCGTTCAAAACCGTTCCCACCGTGTCCTCGCCACAGACGATTTTATAGCCGGAACTATCCGAAAGGGCTTTCAAGACGCAAGGCTCCGTCTCGGGTTTTGATACCAGATTTTCCCATTTCGAATTTTCACAGACATATGCCGAAGCGTCTTCCGAAATTACCGCCATCTGCCCCTGGTTTTCGGGGGAACATTCCGGCAGGGAATCCGCCTTTCCGACAACGACGGTCTCCACGGGGCGAACGACATCCGTCACGGAATCGCTACAAGCCGTCAAGAGCGCCGCAGCGCAGATTGCAAGGGAAAGTTTTCCTATTTTCATCGACAAATCCTCTTATTTAAATTCCTTGGCAACTAGCCATCATCCCGAATACATCTGACCGAGGAACCTTTCGTAATGCCCTCGTTCTCTACATATCTTACACCACTGAAAGAATTGTCAAGGGAGGCATAACTGTCAAAGACAAAATAACCGCCTTCAGCACTCAGAAAATGCGCATCTATAGAAATTCTGTAAAAATCCCTAGATTGAATACAAGGCCCCTCAAGATGCTCTTCCATGAAACCGCCCGGAAGCGCACCAAAGCCGAACTCGTCCGTCGCCGGAATATTTTTAGGCCAGCCCGTTACAGAACGCAGGCTGCCCCCCACGTTTCCCGCGCCATTTTCCGTCACAAAAGCGAACAGGGATTTCCACTCCGTCGAATCCGGCATGTGCCAACCGACAGGGCAGAGTTTTTCAATTTCCCGGTTTGTATAAAGCCGTCCAAACTTTTCACAATACTCTGCATTCTTTTCGTAGCAAACCCCAAGCAGGAACCTGCTATACCTATCGATTTTATCACGGCAAGCATCCTTAATCTCTTGATAGTCATAAATCTTGTATTCTAAATAGTTCAAGTTCTCCGCCATCCACACCTGCTCGCCGATTCGGACCGTCCGATACAGCCGCATATTCCGCGAATCGCAAAAGGCGCTGTCCGGATCATAGAATACATCCCGGCAAAAAGCCTTGTAAAGCATCACGGAATCCTCACCGCAAATCTGCCAGAACGAACCGTCGCCGTTATCCGCCGAGCGGCACGTCTTGCCTGCGGCACCGTTTTCGCCAGCGTCCCCGGCTTCGCCGTCCTTGCCGTTCTTTCCGTTCGAGACAACGCCGAGCGAATCCCCGTCGCAGACAATCTTGCTGCCCGAACTGTCCGGGAGCATCTCCGTCACGCAGGAATGCCCTTTTACGTCCGGCGTAAGGCTCTTCCAGCCCGAATCCAGGCACACATAGACTTCTTCCTTTTTCGGAATCAAGAACATCCCGCCGATATTTTTCGCATCGCACTCGGGAAGCGAATCCACGTCCGCAGCGATTTCCAAGCCCTGGGGTTCTCCCGCGACGGTCCTTGTCACATCGTCACCGCAAGCGGCAAAGAGCACGACAGTCAAAATGCCAAGCGCACACCATTTTACCATAAAAATCCCTTTGTGCGAGTTGTTCCGGTTTCTATAACTTTCAAACAGCCTCGTTAAAACCGTTTTTCAATTAGCAAATATAACTTATCGTTTTCAAAAGAGAGGTAAAGGATTTCAGCTCCGGGAGATTTTCGTCAATTTCAAGTGCATAAAGAACATAAGCGACAAGAACAGGATTAAATACACAGGCAAAAGCGAAACGCCCAAATTTCTTGCGACAAGCCCGAATAGCGGAGGCATCAAGGTAGTCCCGATATAAGCGCTCGCCATCTGGATTCCCACAAAGGCCTGCGAATTTTTCGCCCCGAAACGTTCCGGCGTCGAATGGATGATGCAAGGATAAACCGGCGCACAGCCAAGCCCGATAGCGACAAGTCCCGTCAAGGAAAGCGCTTTCACCGGCAAGAACAAAAGGAAAATCCCAGCAAGAATGACGCACAGCCCGAGCCGAATCATCCGGTCATCGGAAAGTCGCATCGTGACAAATCCCGAAAGCGCACGCCCGACCGTTATCCCCACAAAGAAAAGCCCGGCAAGCCCTGCCGAAACCTCTACCGAAAAACCGCAGGCACCGTTCAGATAGCTCGCTGCCCAAAGTCCCGCCGTCTGTTCCACGGCGCTGTAACAAAAGAAGCAAAGCATCATCTCTTTGGCCCCGGCGATTCCAAGCGCCTTGCGAAGCGGCAACGGTTCCAACTTTTGCGAATTCCCTGCGACCAAATTTCTTTTCCACAGGGGAAGGCTCGCGAACAAGACCGCGACAAGACCGAACTGGACAACCGAAACAATCCGGTAGCCGCCTGTCCAGCTCATCCCGTGCGAAAGCGCATACCCCATCGCGTATGGCCCGAGTGTCGCTCCGATCCCCCACATGCAATGGAGCCAGCTCATGTGACGGCTCTTGTAATGCAGCGCAACATAGTTGTTGAGAGCGGCATCGACAGATCCCGCCCCGAGACCATAGGGCACAGCCCACAGGCAAAGTTCCCCGAACGAACCGCTCGCCGAAAAACCGAAAAGCGCAACAGCGGTCAGAAGCACGCTAAAGGCGTTTACCTTTCCCGCGCCCCAAAGATGCGTCACCCGATCGCTCACAAGCGACGACACGACCGTCCCCACCGCGATGATCATCGACAGGATGCCCGCATACGAAATAGGCGTCCCGAATTCCGGGTAAATGGAAGGCCAAGCCGATCCGAGCAGCGAATCGGGAAGACCCAGGCTCACAAATGAAACGTAAATGACCGCTAAAAGCAGATTTGCCATCGCCGTCAAATATAAAAAGGCCTGAATCGCTTCAGACCTTTTCCGCCTTTTAGGAGAACGACGAAAATCACTTCAAAAAGACATCGATATCGCCCAGGCACTTTTCCCAGGACTTGTCCTTCGCCACGAGCATCTGCATGATCTTGTCGTAGGTCGCAGTCGTGCCGAAACCTTTCCACAGCCGCCGTTCAACGTTCTCGCCGGAATCCTTGTCGATTGTGGTGATCGTGTCGTAGTAGTCCTTGTTGTCCTTGAATTCGTTTACGAGGATCGATTTCAGATAGTCGCCGTAGATGTGCGACGCATACTTGAGCAGCGAATTGTTGAAGTCGATTTCGTTTACGACCAGATATTCAAAATCCTGGATCGGGTTGCCGTAGATGAGCCAGTGGCGAAGCGCAATCGCTACGACGACATCGCGGACCGCGCTGCGGAAGAGGAACTTGTCCTCCAAACGACCGTTCCACGTGATGCGAGTGAGCGGGTTCGCGTCGTTCGCTTCAATCGAAACGCCTTTTCCCGGAACGACATTCCGGTTCTTGATCGGAAGCCGGGTGAGAAGCTGCCACGCCTTCGTATAGGCGATAGTCTTGCGCACAAAATCGCGTTCCTTGTCCGGAGCGACCCGCAGGAATGCGCCGAAGCAGTGCTGGTAAAGGCTTTCCTTGTCAAAAATGCAATCCGAAGAACGGCTTTCGGAAATTTTCCCGTCCATCATAAAGAGAGTCTTCGCGAGTTCGGGCCGCATACGGACTTCGAGTTTGCGCGTGCGCGCCTTCAGGCGGACGCCGTCCTTATAGACGTAGGTAAAGCCTTCTTCCTGGTAACGTTGCCAGATGAAGAACTGCAAATCGTCCGCCGCGCGAAGGTGGTAACTGAACACCGGGTTCTGGCGGTTGTTCGCCATCGTCACCTGGCGTAAGAAAGCATCCGCTTCGGGATAAGGCACCACGACCTTGATCAGCACGAACGGATTTACCGGATTTTTGCTCTTTTTAAAATAGCTTTCGTAGGTAAAGAGGGACTGCGCCCCGTTGATAATCTTCGGACGTTCGATTTGCAGGACCTTCTTGCCGTCGCGGTCCTTCAGGCGCAGGTCGTCGCCCGTGAGCGTCATGCCGTTGTGGAGGAACGGGAAGTCGCTTGCGTCATTCGCCTTTTCCATTTCCTGGAACGCATCGATAAGGGCGGCGTTCGTATGGGTCAGGTTTCCGAGATACGTGCGGATGTTGCTCGAAACGATCGCCATGTTGTGCTTTGTCTTGAGACGTTTTCCCAAAGACTGGTGGTAGTCGAAAATGGTGCGGATAGGACAGAATCCGACAAAGAGTTCTCCGCTCTTGCTTGTCATGTGAAGCGGTTCGTCCTGCATTACGATATCGAGCTTGTCATCGTTGTTGCGGAAATCCTTCGCGAGGTCGTCATGTTCCGCCCGGATTTCAAGCTTCGCCCGGACGTCGGACTTCCAGATGTTCAGCTTGCGACGCATATCCTTGAGCGTGCGTTCCATTTCCGCATCGGTCACATAACGGCTAGAAAGCGTCCGAAGCACCGTGATTTCAAGTGTTTCCATGTAAGGGCGGCTCGCCGGCTGGTCTCCGTCATCGTCCGATTCCGGTGCGTCCATCTTGATGACATCCCACGGGTCGGCTTCTTCGCGAAGCGACATGAAAAACGGATTATCCGGATCGCTCGTGCGGAAAACAGCTATCTGGAGCTGTTTCAGGTCGTGCGCCAGATTGTGAACCGCCTTTTCAAGCGGGGTCGATTCGTCAATAAAAATGAAAATTTCGAGGAATCCCTGAGAATACTGGAATCCGTGGAAACATCCCTCTTCATCCAGGTTCAAGTGCCTTAAAGCCTTGATGCGATCCGTCGGATCGTTCGGGTTCAAGCTCAGCAAGCTGGCCACAAAAGAAAGTCTACGTTCTTGCGCTTTCGTCAGTTCCATTTTAATCCTCTAGTAACTCCGGACCCGGAGTTTTAACTATGCCTATACATAGATAATTAAAATATCACTTCTTTTCGAGATTTTCCACGAAAAAAGATGTTTCAAAATTTTTACAAATTCTTTGATGAATATTTTCGTGCGTAAAATAACCATTTAAAATATTTTTGGAAAGCTATGAGAAACAAGGGGTGAGGTTGGGCTTTGCACTAAAACTGCGGATGTCTATGTTCAGTGGCTAGTGTGCAGTGGTCAGAGCCGCGGACGTCTAAGTTTTGGGATTAGGGACTAGGGAATAGGGATTAGTCCGCAGACATCTAAGCTTTGGAGACACGGTAAGCGGGGTTTCCAAGCGAACTGTTTCTGTTCACTGTCATTCCCCGGCTTGACCGGGGAATCCCCTTTAAGGAATGGGATTTGACAGGTTAGCGAGCTTGTCGAACTATGCCCGGTATCCAGAGCTTAGTTGAGAGAGCTTAGAGCTTAGAATTTCGGACATCTATGTTCTGGGATTAGGGAGTTGGGAACAGGGTCTAGGGATTAGTCCGCGGACATCTAAAAGAATGAGAAATTAGGAATGAGTAATGAGGAATTGGTCTGCGGACGTCTAAGGGAATGAGGAATTAGCAATTAGCAATGAGAAATTGGTCTGCGGACGTCTAAGCTTAGTGGTCAGAGCATCAGACATCTAGGCTTTTGGGAAGAGTCAAGCGGGACAAGGGCCTTTGAAGAGAACGGTTAAGGAAACGAGGAATTAGGAATGCGGGATAAGGAAATGGTCTGTGGAGCGAGCTTTTTTACATGCTGAAGCCAGATTTGTATGAGACTTTACAGCTTGGTCTCAAACTTCTGCTTTCTGAGTCCTATTTCCTTTCAACTATCCACTATCGACTAGGCTCTGAACCCACTGATTCCTGCCGAATATTCCCATTTGGAACGAAAAAAATGTCTGCCTATCCGCTCTTTCATCGCAAAAAGTCCGCAAAATTCGCAAAAATGCTATCATTTGAAAAAATGGAGTCGATACTATGAATCTTCTCGAAGTCATTGCCAAGGCAAAAGCCGAAAAAGCGAAAAAACTGGATCTTGCGGGAATGCACCTGCGCCTCCTCCCGTCGCAGCTCTTCGAACTCGAAGATTTAGAGGAGCTTGTCCTCGACCAGAACCTGCTCGTGGAACTTCCCGACGAAATCGGTCGGCTCAAGAAACTCAAGAGCCTTTCCGTCAGCGAAAACGACCTGATGGAACTACCCGAAGCGCTTGCCGAACTTTCACGGCTCGAAAACCTGTATCTAGGCTACAACAGCCTGTCCGAACTTCCAAGGCAAATCGGAGCGCTCAAGAATCTGAAAAAAGTGAACATCGCGCGGAACCAGCTGTTCGGACTGCCCGATGAAATCGGCAACTGGGAAAACGTGGAAAAGCTTTCCCTGCACGACAACATGCTTTCGAAGATTCCCGAAACTTTGGGCAAGATGAAGCGCCTCGAAAAACTCTACCTGGACAACAACGACCTTTCGACGATTCCTGCGAGCATCGGAGAGCTCGAAAGTCTCGAAGTCCTGATGATTTCGGGAAACAACCTCGTCGCTTTACCGGCATCTGTCGGCAAGCTGCAAAAACTCCGTGAACTGGTTCTCGACGAAAACGAGCTGGATTCCATCCCGGAAGAACTTTCCGAATGCTCCGCGCTCAAGTCGCTTTCCCTGGTAAACAACCCTCTTTCGGAATCGCTGCCCAAGGCTCTCGCCAACAGACAGGGCCTGAAAATCGATTCGTAACCGATATGTCCAAGAACAGACTTTTTCTTGCCGCAGCGTTTTTCGCCTTTGCGGCATATTTTTTTGGATGTTCGACCGACACCGTAGCGCCCCAGGTCGAAGTTTCCAATAAGGCGAGCAAGGAATTCCAGTTCAACTATTCCTTCCTCTATTATTATTACTACAATGCCGCGAATGAACTCGAAGATTCCGAAGTCTATCTGGAAAGTCCGCTGAAAGCCTTCATCAACGAAAAGTATGCAGACGTTGCGGACGTCATCGTGATGTACGAATCCATGTCGGATCCGCTTACGACCTATTATCCTCACGCATTCTACGCAGCGGTTTCCTCGGCGATTCGGGAGTCGGATACGGAAGACAAGTCGTTTGGCATGGAACTCGATTCAACGCTTCGGGTCAAAACCGTTTTCAGGGTCGGTCCGGCGGCCTCGGCGGGAATTTTAAAAGGCGACATCATTCTTGCCCTCGACAGCGTTCCGCTAAACGGGAACGACTCTCTCTACGAAGCACTCCTTTTGGCAAAAAAGGATGAGTTTACCTTTTCCGTCGCCCGTTCAAACGACACGCTTTCCGTGGAAATAACCCGGACCGCAGTCATCGCGCCGACGGTATTTCTCGATTCCGCCGAAAACATCCCGGTCATCCGCATCACGGAATTTGTCGGAAAGACAAACGGTTTCGATTCCGACGGCACTGCGCTTGAATTCGAAAATGCACTAGAGCAAACTAAGGGAGCCGCATCGACCATTCTCGACCTGCGCGGAAACGGCGGCGGTTCGGTAAACCTTTGCGAACGAATGGCCAAAGCGGTCCTCCGGCGCGGCGATACGGTCATCGTCGAAAGGGAATGGGGCTACGGGAAAAAAGGACGGGATTCGTCCGAGCAAGCCGTCACCGCCGAAAGGGACGGCATCGGTGCGGGAAGATATTACGTGATGATGCTCGATAGCGGCAGCGCGAGCTGCACGGAAATCTTCGCCGCGGCACTCACCGCGAACCTAAAAGTTCCCGTCGTCGGAACCAATTCTTTCGGAAAGGGCATCGGACAGACATACGTGACCACGCCGGACACCGCATTCGGCGTCGCCACATCGCTCCTCTTCCTTGACAAGGATTTCCAAAGCTACCACCGCTACGGCTTCGAACCGGATTTCTGTATCGCCGATGCAGATTCCGCACTTCAAAAGGCGATTGAACTTGCTAGAGGAAAGACGTTCAAGCGAACCGCGGGATACAGCGCCGAGATACAGCCCTACTGGAATTCCGCAAAGCACAAGCAACAGAAAACCTTCTCCCCGAAAGACGCGCTCCGCGAACTAAAGCGCGGAATGGCAGTCCGGGAATTTTCAGGGTTTTGAAACGACCCGCTGTTTGACCTTTACCGTAGAACCTTCAATCGACTGAGGCTCGGCGGCTTCGGTTTTCTGGATTTCTTCCCGGATTTTCGCAACCTGCCCCTGCAAACGGGAAAGGCGTTCTCCCTGGAGCTTCGGAGTCGCGATCATCGTCTTGGACTTCGGATTGATCCAGTTTCCGCGAGCGTCCTTAAACCCGAGATGAAGATGCGGTCCCGTACTGCGGCCCGTGCTTCCGACGCGCCCGATAATCTGCCCGCCCATGACTTCCTGCCCGACACCCACGCCACGGGAGCTCAGATGCATGTAATAGCTGACCGAGTTGTCCGCATGGCGGATTGCGATTTTATTGCCGCTGAACTCGTCAAAACCTGAAACGACGACCTTTCCCTTTGCCACCGCATAGACCGGCGAACCTTTGGGACTGCCGTAATCGATGCCGCTGTGCATCTTGCGCTTGCCGGTAATCGGATGGATTCTTGAACCGAAAGGGCTCGTAATATGCAGACGGTCTAGCGGATAGCGGAGTCCGTTGAAAACCAGAGCTTCGCCGCTCGCCGTGTAATGCGCATTATAAGTGCTCTTCGGATCGTCCTCTTCATACAGGAACGCTTCGTGATGCCCGACCGTCTTGCCTTCAAATTCCGCGTAAAGGACCTTGCCCGAAATCCAGATGCTGTCCCGGAAAAAAGACTCTTCGAGCATGATGCGGAAGCGGTCGCCGGCCTGGACGCTCGAAAAGGGAATCTTGCACTGGAGAACCCCGGCAACGACTCCCGACATCCGGGCGGGAATCCCCACAGAAAGAAGCGTGCCGTGCAGCGTCCCTCCCGAAAGAATCGTTCCTTCGAATACCGAATGCTTGACCGTCAGCGGTTTCGCAACTAGCCTGTATTCCCACGCATCGCCGGGAGAATTTCGAAGTAACAGGTGCACCGTCGCCGGATTCGGGGAATAACGAAAAGCACGGACGCTTCCCGAGGAATCCTGCGCCACATGGAACGCCTGGCCGACCCGCAAATTCGAGAGTTCCACGCTGTCCTGGATCGCCAGAACGATAGACCGCCGATCGTCGAAGCGAACCTGAAGCCTTTCGAGAACTTGATACAGTCCCTCGCCAGGCTTGACCGTATCGCTCAAAATCAAAAGCGAAGGCAAACGGTCCCGCTCAAACAATACGCGTTCCGATTCAATCCGGGAAAGCTCAGCCTTTAACGATTCGACTTGCGAAGAAAGCTCTTCCAGTTTCCCCGCCTTGCAAGACACGCCGAAAAGAACGGCGAGCGACAGAAACAGAAAGCAAAAAGGACGTTGCATCATCTAACGACAAAAGCCCGCCGAAAGCGGGCCTTTCAAAAAAAGGCGAATTACTTTTTCGCGGAATCCGGAGCCTTGACGCTCAGCAGTTCCACTTCAAATTCAAGGACGCTGTTTCCCGGAATCATCGGGGGACGACCATATGTACCGTAAGCGAGTTCACTCGGAATCCAGGCGACAACCTTTCCGCCGGCCTTCATCAGTTTCAGAAGTTCTGTCCAGCCAGGAATGACGGCACGGACAGGAAATTCCGCCGGCTGACCGCGCTTGACGGAACTGTCAAATTCGGAGCCGTCCAGAAGCTTTCCCGTGTAATGAACGGAAACCGTCGAGGAATCGTTCGGGGATTCGCCTTTGCCCTCGGTGATTACCTTGTACTGGAGACCGCTTTCCGTAACGATGACGCCTTCCGCGGTCTTGTTCTTCGCAAGGAATGCGAGCCCTTCTTCCAAGGTTTTCGCGCTCGCAATGCTGTCCTTCTTTTGCCGTTCCGCCTGGAGATTCGCCGAGAAGTCATTCAGCACAGCCTTGACCGCAGAATCCGAAAGCAGATACTTTGCGCTATCCTTGTTGTAATGTTCGACAAAAGCCTGTTTGAAAACTTCCAGGTCCAAGTCGATGGAATCGCGGGCGACAAGCTGGGCATGGGCCTGCATTCCAAAGACGGAGCCAAGTGCATAGCTGACCTTTTCCTTTTCCGTCACGAGAGATGTCTTCCGGGAAGCGCAAAATTCGTTACAACCGGCGAAAAACGCCGCGCAGAGACCAATAGCAATCAGTTTTTTCATAACCGTCCTTATGGATAAAATTTTATTTGCCGTTAAGATAAAAATTTTCATGTCACAAAAAAACAAGAGAATGTCCTTTTTCGGTAAAAAAAGCGACACTCCGTTTTGCAACCGTTCGGTTGCAGGAAAATTCCTAGACTTTTCATAGCATTTATTTAAATGCATCAAACAAAGAAAGTCCAATATGCCCTGAGCAAGACGCTTATTAAGTGGCGTCTCGAAAAGCGTTTAAGCCAGGAACAGCTTTCAACGATGAGCGGACTTTCGAGACAATACCTTTCCCGGCTAGAGGCTTGCAAGCAGCTTCCCCGGCTAGATTCCCTGCTACAGATTCTCGCTCCCTTAGAAAAGACTTACGCCGACTTAGGTGCGTCGCTAGACTCTTATCTTTTAGAATCGGACAATGGCGTTTCCGCGCGAATGGTAGCCGATAAAGGCCCGTTCTGGAACGAAAAATAGGCAAAATCAAAAGGGTGCCCTTCTTTTTTTCATCTTTTTGTGTAATTTGTGAGGGCAAGTAGGAGATTTTGACTATGATGTTCGACCCCCTCTATATGGGCATTCTGCTCATCACGCTTCTTGTTTCCGGAGCTGTTTCGGCCCTTGTAAGCGCCCGTTTCAAGGCCGGGCAAAAAGTCCAGATCCGAAGCGGTCTCACCGGCGCGGAAGTCGCTTCCGCAATTCTCGCCGATGCGGGAATCTATGACGTGCGAATCCGCGAAACGAGCGGCTTTCTCTCGGATTACTACAACCCGATGGACAAGACGCTGAACCTTTCGCGCGACGTCTATCACGGGCGCAGCGCAAGTTCCGCCGGAGTCGCCGCCCACGAAGTCGGGCACGCGATTCAACATGCCCAGAACTATTTCCCGATGTGGCTCCGTTCGTTCATCGTCCCGGCGGCAAACATCGGTTCCAATTTTGGCCCGTGGATTGTCATTTTGGGAATCATCCTGATGTCCGCCGGTAAACTGGCCGTGGGGCAGAACATCGCGATTGTCGGCGTGATTCTTTTTGGCATCGCGACGCTTTTTACGCTTGTGACGGTCCCTGTCGAATTTGACGCCTCGTCCCGCGCCAAGAAATGTCTCGCAAGACTGAACATCCTCGCTCCGGGCAGGGAGCGCGACGTCGTAGCGGGCGTGCTTTTTGCGGCGGGACTTACCTACGTCGCCGCGGCGATTTCCTCCATTATGCAACTTCTCTACTGGGCACTCCGCGCAGGGCTTCTCGGCGGACGGAGAGACGACTGATGGCGCAGACGCTTGAAATCGAATGCCCGATGTGCCACGGCACTTTGATAGTCGATAAGGATTCGGGAAAAGTCCTGGAACACAGGGAATTCAAAAAGGAAAAGCTCTCGCTGGAAGATTTCCTCAAAAGCGAAAAGACGCGTTCCGCGGACCTGGACAAAAAATTCGCCGAAGCGAAAGAAAGGGAAAAGAACCGCCTCTCCGAAATCGAAAAGAAATTCGAAGCGGCGAAAAACAACCCGGACCTGAAGGAGCCGCCAAGGCTCGAATGGGATTAAGGCTCCGAAGAATCGACTTCCGGACTTTCTGGATTTTCACCGTCCGTTGCGTTTTCCGCAGCGGATTTTTCTTCTACCGGGGAAACATTTTCGGCAAGGCTCGCTTCGATTTCCGCATTTTCCACAAGTTCCGCGGCCTCTTCAATCGCCTGCTGCGTTTCCGATTCGCTTTGCCCTTCGCTAGGCTTTGAAAGTTCCGCTTCGAGCGTTTTAAAGTCCAGTTCTCCGGAAAGCAGCGCATTGATATCTTCCGCTCCGATGCTTTTTCCCTGCGACACAAACGCGGATACCGTCCGAAGCGCCAGGTCTAACGGAACATCCTTGCCTCGGCTTGAAGTCTCTTCCTGCACGAGTTCGCGTTCGCGGAGCTTTTCGACGATACCCGTTTTAAACTCGCGTTCCGGTTCATAGATGCGCGTTTCGTTTGCCATTTCCTCGGCAAACTCCTGGTTGTCCTTTTTGCGATAGATCCAGATGGCACCGAAAAGTTCGCTCTGGCGAAACACGACTTCGTCCGTCTTGATCATTTCCATCAGCGCCATGAACGTTACCACGGTGACAATCGGAAGCGGATCGCGCCCGAGCAGATCTTCGAACAAGACGCGCCCATCCTTGCGCAGCGTATTCGAAATAAACTGCTGCCGGTCCTCGATAGTCACATCGTCTAGTTCAATGTGGTGGACATTTTCACTTCCGCGGGTTTTCAGCATCTTCTGGTAAGCGCGAAACAGCTGCCAGACATTCGCATCGGCGAGCGTGTCTTCCTCGCTTTCCGTTTTTTCCAGGCGCCCCCGGTAGCAGGTTCCGAAATTGCGGTCTTCCATTTCCTGCATTTCTTTCGCGACCTGCTTGTAACGCTGGTATTCGAGCATCTGCCGGATAAACTCATCTCGCGAAATATCAATCTGTTCCTCGTCTTCGGGCGTGCGCTCGTCTTTCGGCAAGAGTTCGCGCGTTTTCATCGCCATGAGGCGGCTCGCCATCACAAGAAAATCCCCCGCCTGCGAAAGGTCCATCCGCGAAAGGTTCTTGATCCAGGCGAGATACTGGTCCGCAATTTCGGCAATCGAGATGTCCGTGATTTTGACCTCGCTCTGCTGCACCAGATACAGCAGGAGATCCATCGGGCCTTCAAACGCGCCGATATGGACTTCGTAAGATTCGGAAATTTCAGACATTGAAAATTATTCCACCGTCACGCTTTTGGCTAGGTTCCGCGGCTGATCGACGTCGTTTCCTCGAAGGACCGCGATATGGTAAGCGAGCAGTTGGAGCGGAATGCAAGTGACAAGAGGCATCAGCATCGAATTCACTTTGGGGACAAAGATGATGTCGTCCGCAAAATCGGAAAGCTCCGTGCAGTCCGGAGTCGTTACAGCAATGATGCGCCCTCCGCGAGCCTTGATTTCCCGGACGTTCGAAAGGACCTTGTCGAAAAGGCTGTCCTTCGGAGCGATGACTACCACCGGCATGTTTTCGTCGATAAGCGCAATCGGACCGTGCTTCATTTCGGCAGCGGGATAACCTTCCGCGTGGATGTAGCTGATTTCCTTCAGCTTGAGCGCGCCTTCCATGGCGACGGGATAGTTGTAGTGCCGACCGAGGTAGAGGAAATTGTTCGCATGGACATATTTTCGGGCGATTTCCCGAATTTTTCCGGAAAGCTTTAACGTATCCTCGACAAAGCTTGGAATGTTCGAAATGGCCCGTGCAAATTCGATTCCCTGTTCCGCAGACACGCGACGTTCCCGTCCGAGCAAAAGGGCAATCATCGCGAGAACAGTCACCTGCGACGTAAACGCCTTTGTGCTTGCCACGCCGATTTCCGGTCCCGCATGGAGATAGACGCCGCCGTCGCTTTCTCGTGCAATCGTCGAACCGACCGCATTGCAGATTCCGAGGACTGTAGCGCCTTTCGTTTTCGCTTCGCGGAGAGCGGCAAGCGTATCGGCGGTTTCGCCCGACTGCGAAATGACGAGCACGAGCGTTCCCGGCTTGATGATCGGGTTGCGGTAGCGGAACTCGGAAGCGTATTCGACTTCGACCGGAACGCCCGCCAAGTCTTCTATCAGATACTCCCCGACCACTCCCGCGTAGTAGCTCGTTCCACAGGCCGTGATGATGATGCGGTTCAAGTTGCGAAGTTCCAAGCGGTTCGCGTCAAGCCCGGCGAGTTTTGCCGAACCAGTGTCCAAAAGGAGCCTTCCCCGCATCGTATTGCGAAGGGCTTCGGGCTGCTCGAAAATTTCCTTGAGCATAAAATGTTCAAAGCCGCCCTTGCTTGCCGCATCGGCGTCGAATTCCACCTCTTCCACGCACCGGTTTACCGTGTGGCTCGAAACGGTCACGATTTCATAGCCGCTCCGTTTCGCAATTACCACGTCGTCATCGTTCAGATAGACGACTTTTTGCGTGTAATCGACAATGGCGGTCACATCGCTGGCGAGAAAATATTCTCCGTCATCGCCAAGCCCTAGGACAAGCGGGCTTCCGCGACGCGCACCGACGAGAACGTCCGGTTCATCGGCGCAGAGGATGGCAAGTCCGAAAGTTCCCTCCAGCCTGTTCAGAGCCGCCAGAACTGCGGACTTGATGTCGCCATGGTAAAGCTTCGCAATCAGATGTGCGACTACTTCCGTATCCGTTTCGGAGACGAACTTCACCCCGTCCGCCTCTAGTTTCTTCTTAATTTGTACGTAATTTTCGATGATGCCGTTGTGCACCACCATAATCTTTCCGTCAAAGCTCACCTGGGGATGGGCATTTCTTTCAGTCGGCGCCCCATGTGTCGCCCAACGAGTATGCGCAATTCCCACATGCCCCGAGAGTGGATGCGCCTTCAGCTTCTTTTCCAAGGAAACGATTTTTCCCGTAGCCTTTTCCATTTCGAGCGTGCCGTCCGGATGGGCGACAGCGACTCCCGACGAATCGTATCCGCGATATTCCAAGCGCTTTAACCCGCCGAGGAGAACACTCACCGCTTCACGAGTCCCGATATAACCGACTATTCCGCACATGCAAGCCCCCTAACGAATCTTCGCTTCGACTTTTGCGCAGAGTTCTTCCGCTTCCGCTTCGGTCGGAGCCTCGGAAATGACGCGAATGACAGGTTCCGTATTTGACGCGCGGACATGGACAAAGCTCTTGCCCTTGCCGAGCCATAGGCCGTCGCGCGTGTCCGCGGAATAATCCGAGAATTCCCGCTTGACTTCCTCGAATACAGCCTGCACTGGCTTGTCCCCGAGCGGGAACTTTTTCTTCGGCATCGCGTATTGCGGATGCTCCGACTTGAACTTTTCCGGACCGCCGCCGTTTTCCGCCATCCACGAGAGGACAAGCGCAGCCGCGACAAGCGAATCGCGACCGTAATGAACCGCCGGCAAAATCACGCCGCCATTGCCTTCGCCTCCGACGACGCAGCCTTCCTTCATCATTTGCAGGCTCACGTTCACTTCGCCGACTTTCGCACGGGAAAATCCAACGCCAAACTTTTCCGCGACATCGGCACTCATCCGCGAAGTGGAAAGGTTCACGCACACGGGGCCTTTCTTCTTGGCGAGAACCGCTTCCGTCGCAATCGCTAACGTATATTCTTCGCCGACCGCACGTCCGTTACCACCAACAAGCGCACAGCGGTCCGCATCCGGGTCAAGCGCAAATCCCACCGCACAACCGTTTTCACGGACTGCTTTTTCCAAATCCTTCAGGTTCGAAGGAATCGGTTCCGGTCCGCGCGGAAACGTGCCGTCCGGGTCACAGTGGACACGCACCACGTCGCAGCCGAGAGATTCGAGCAGTCGCGGAACGATGTGGGAACCCGCACCGTTTACGGCATCAATGGCGACCTTGAAACGCTTCTCCCGAATTTTCGGGACATCCATGAACGGAATCGCAAGCGTCTCGTCAATGTGGAAAGCGTCCGCATCTTCAAGAGTCTCGCAAGTTCCCATCTGGCGGTAATCCGGGTAGATGAATTTTTCTGAATCCGCAATGGCGAAAAGCTCCTTGACTTCATCCGGTCCGAGAAAAATCCCCTTTTGGTCGAGAAACTTAAGAGCGTTCCATTCTAGCGGATTATGGCTCGCCGTCACGATGATTCCCGCATCGGCATGAAGTTTCGTTACAAAAAGTTCAACGCTCGGTGTTGTCGCAAGTCCCACATCGATGACATCGGCTCCAGCCAAACGGCAAAGCCCGGAAACGAAAGAAACAATCGCCTCGCCCGTCGGACGGCTGTCGCGCCCGATGACGACTTTTCGCGCACCGGTCACCTCCAGAAAAGCTTTTACGTGATTTGTCAAAACATGCGGGGTGAGCGTATCGCCGACAATTCCGCGGATTCCAGAAACTGAGCGCATCAAAACAGACATAAATTTTACCTTTACCTTTTGAGTAAAGTTATAAAATTTAGTGGGACATTATCCAATCCAGCCGTAACCTCGAACGGCCATATCGATAAAAATGGAATTTTCTCTCTCCAAAAAATGAAACTTTTAAACTATTCCGCATTCTCGATTGAATTTGTCCAGGAACAAGGTTTTATACGGCAAAAATTTCTATTCTTATCCTAGCGATTCCTTCTGGCTTCGCTTTTGTCGTACATCAAATGGTCAAACCTAACGGTGCACGGCAAAAGTCGGGCACGGAGAAAATCAAATGGACAAACAATACTTTGTCGAATTCGGACACGGACCCTATGCGAACCTTCTCGTAGATCCGACATTCAAAAAAGCGTTCGACCCGACTCATACAGAATCGCGGACAAACCTCATCAACTTTCTAAACGACATCCTGGGGCCCCAACTTCAAAGCCCCATTGAAAACCTTTATGTCGCAAAAGAATCCCTGAATCATTCCGGCAGCAAGGAAAGTAGAGCATCCATTCTGGATTTACACTGTACCGATATGGAAAACAGGCATTTTGAAGTCGAAGTCCAGAAATACAGCATGAAAAACTTTATCAAGCGAATCGGTTACTACGCAAGCCAGCTCATCATAGAACAAGGCGAACCCGGCAAAGACTGGAATTACAAGGTGAATCCTGTCTATATTCTTTCCATTCTGAATTTCGAATTATTTCACGACAGGCGCGCCATTCGCCGGGCAACAACGCTAGATATCGAAACACACGAACAAATCCTCGACAGCTACAATTATACATTCATCGAATTACCAAAAATTTCTCCAGAAATTTCCGAAAAGTCGGACGAAGTTCAAAAGTGGCTTTTCGTTCTCAACAATTTGGACAAGCTTCAAAAATTACCGCCAGCCGTATCTACACACAAATTCGACAGGTTGCTTCTTCCCGCCAAAATTGCTAACTTTAACAGGGAAGAACTCAAGCAATACGAGGACGCCATGAGACTGGAATGGGACGAATACGCCATTAAGCAACAAAAGATCGAAGACCAGGCAAAATTCGAAGCGAAACAAGCATGGATAAAAGAGGAGCAAGAAAAAATGGAAGTCAAACAGGCGCAGATTAAAGAGAAGCAAGCCCTGATTAAAGAAGAGCAAGCCCTGATTAAAGAAGAGCAAGCCCTGATTAAAGAAGAGCAAGCCCAGATTAAAGAAGAGCAAGCTCAGATTAAAGAAGAGCGAGCGAAAATAGATATCGATCGCGCAAAGGTAAAAGAAGAACAAGTAAAAATAGATGTCGATCGCACAAAAGTAAAAGAAGAACTAGCAAAAATAGAAGCCGAGCGCGAGAAAATAGATGTTGAGCAGACACAGATAAATGCGAAAAAAGAAAAACTGACCGAAGAAAGCAAAAAGCTTGCCAAAGAAAAAGCGCAACTGCAAAAAGAAAAAGGAGAAATTCTGTCGCTAAGAGCGGAACTGGAACGGAATTTGAAAGAGAACAAAAGAAACAAATAGCAAACGCTCCGATTCAAAATGGCGACTCAAAGAGTCGCCGTTTTTCTACCTTTAGTACATGGCACTGTTATCCGTCAAAGACTTAACGCTCCGCTTTAGCGATCCGCCTCTTTTAGACAATGTTTCTTTCGATGTCCTCGAAAATGAACGCGTTTGCCTCATGGGAAGAAACGGAGAAGGAAAAAGTACGCTTCTTAAAATTCTATCGGGCGAAATGGAAGCGAACTCGGGAGAAATCATCCGCAAGAGCGGTCTGCGCACGTCACGCCTCATCCAGGAAATTCCCGCAAGCATCGACGGAACGGTCCGCGATATCGTCATCGGCAAGACGTCCGAAAGGCATTCCTCGGGCGAAGATATCCTCGGAAAAACGGGAATAGACCCCGACGCTTTTTACAACTCTCTTTCCGGCGGTCAAAAGCGACGCGTTCTTTTTGCAAAGGCTCTCGCCGAAGAACCAGACCTGCTGCTTCTCGATGAACCGACCAACCATCTAGACATTTCGAGCATCCAATGGCTAGAAGGAATCCTCGCGCGAATTTCGTGCGCCGTCCTTTTTATCAGCCACGACAGGGCTTTTGTGCGAAGGCTAGCTACACGGATTCTCGAACTTGACAGAGGCCGCATCCGTTCCTGGAGCTTTCCCTACGATGAATTTGTACGCCATCGCGACGAAGCTCTCGCCGAAGAAGCCAAGGCGAATAAGCTTTTCGACAAGAGGCTCGCCGAAGAGGAAGTCTGGATTCGCAAGGGAATCCAGGCAAGGCGCACCCGCAACGAAGGCCGCGTCAGAGCCTTGATCAAGATGCGAAAGGAACGCGCCGAACGCAGGAACCTGGCGGGAAATGTCAAAATGCAGATCACCGAATCGGAACGTTCCGGAAGGCTCGTCGTCCGCGCCGAAAACATTTCCTATTCTTACGAAGGGAAGCCTCTCATCCAAAATTTTTCGACGGAAATTTCCCGCGGAGACCGTGTGGGAATCGTCGGACCGAACGGCTGCGGCAAAACGACCCTTCTCAAGATTCTCCTGGGAGAACTCGCTCCGCAAACGGGAACAGTCCGGCTAGGCACAAATCTCCAGATAGCCTACTTTGACCAGATGCGGACTAGACTCCGCGAAGACAAAACGCTCGTCGAAAACATCGGAGACGGTCAGGAATACGTTGTTCTCAATGGACAAAAACGCCACGTTCTGAGCTACCTGCAAGACTTTCTGTTTACAGCGGAACGCGCCCGCGGACCTATCAGCGCTCTTTCCGGAGGCGAACGCAACCGCCTCCTCCTAGCGTGCCTCTTTTCGCATCCGTCCAATGTGCTGGTTCTCGACGAACCAACGAACGACCTGGATATGGAAACGCTCGACCTGCTTGCCGATCTGCTCGCCGAATACAACGGAACGGTCATCACGGTCAGCCACGACCGAGACTTTCTCGACAATGTCGCCACGGAGATCCTGGGATTTGAAAGCGTCGGGGATATCCACGAAAATGTAGGCGGCTTTAGCGATTACGCCGAAGCGAAAAAATTACGAACAAAGGAAACTGAAACCAAAGTTAATTCCGCAAGGAAATCCACCGAGGTGCGTCCAAAGGAAAAGAAAAAACGCAGCTACAAGGAAGAACGCGAATACCAGACGTTACCCGAAACAATCGAAAACCTTGAGCGGGAAATCGCCGGTCTGCAAGAACAGCTCGGGACGGAAACGGTCTATACAAACCCGGCAAAACTCATCGAAACGCAAAAAATTCTCGCTGAAAAGGAAAAGCTCCTGGAAGCGGCTTACGAACGTTTCGAAATTTTGGACGGAATCGGGTGAGGCTTAATTTCCGACGCGAATCGCCTTGCCTTTCGCCTCGTAGCAATCCCAGGAAAACAACAGGAAATCGGCTGACGAATGCGAAATCGAAGCGTTCACAAGAGCATCGGACGGAAGTTCTTTTTTCTCGGCTCTTTCAAGGGCGTTGACAACGGCTCCGGTAATCCTGTCATTTCGGTTTCCAAACGTAAAGAAAAGAATTCGTCGAATACAATCCTTTCCGACCACATAGCCCCCGTCCTCCACATTTGCCAGCGGAACATTGCCGGTTGAAACCAGGGAAAACCTAGCGAGATTTTGCGAGCAACCGCAAAAGAATACTGTTCCGCAGAGTAAAGCCAACGCCAAAATCGTTTTCATTTTTTCTCCTACATTTTAAAACGACACGAGAAAACAATAAGAAAAAAAAAACGTTTGTCAATACTTTTTAAAATTTTCCGTTTTTGGCTTTTGACGATTCCCGGTCAAGCCGGGGAATGACAGAAGAGAGAACCCCTATTCCCTACTCCCCAATCCCCGGCCATAGGCGTCTGCGGTTCCTTATACCGACATTCTTTTAACACCAAAAGCATCCTGAGCGAGCAACGATTTCTAAATTAAAGCCATAAAATTTCGACATCGGAGGCAACGGTGAAAATTGCAGTGATCGGCGGCGCAGGCTATATCGGTTCCCACACGGTCCGGGAACTTCTCGACGCAGGGCATGAAGTCCACGTCTTTGACAACCTTTCGACCGGACTTCGCCAAAATCTTTTCCCAGAAGCGAGCTTTACCCAAGGCGATATTTTAAATCCAAAAGATTTGGACTCGTTCTTTGGGAATTTCAAGCCCGAAGGCCTTGTGCATCTCGCCGCATTCAAGGCGGCAGGTGAATCCATGACAAGCCCAGAAAAGTATAGTGTAAACAACATCAACGGTTCCATCAACATTTTAAATGCGACGGCAGCGCACAAAGTAAAGTACGTCGTCTTTTCCAGTTCCGCAGCCGTCTATGGTTCCCCTAAATACATGCCCGTTGATGAAAAGCACCCGACCGAACCCGAAAATTATTACGGTTTCACCAAGCTCGCCATCGAAAAGTTTTTGAACTGGTACGACAAGCTTCGCGGGATACGCTTTGCTGCGCTCCGTTACTTCAACGCGGCAGGCTATGATGTCAAAGGACGCCTCACTGGCCTTGAAAAAAATCCGGCGAACCTGATTCCCGTCGTAATGGAAGCCCTTACCGGCAAGCGCAAGGAAGTTCTCGTCTTCGGAAACGATTACGATACCGCCGACGGAACGGGCGTCCGCGACTACATCCATGTAAACGACCTTGCCCACGGGCACAGAATGGCTTTTGACTACTTGCAGAATAACGACAAAAGTCTAGTTGTCAATCTGGGAACGCAAACCGGAGCAAGCGTTCTCGACATCATCCACGGAGCAGAAAAAGTTTCGGGCAAGAAAGTTCCCTACCGCATCGTGGAACGCCGTCCCGGAGACCCGGCGTCGCTGATTGCCAATCCGTCCAAGGCAAAGGAAATTCTCGGCTGGGAAGCCAAATACTCCGACCTGGAAACGATTCTTTCCACGACATGGCAAGCGTACCGGGCAAATTCCTAATCGAAGAAAAGTCGCCCCTAGCGAAAACAGTCAATTCTGTAAAACGGAAACTCCTTTCGAAAAAGTGGCTTATTGTCGCTCGTATCCGTTCCATAGAAAGGAATGCGGTAGCGTTTCATTTTCAGCAGATAGCGGTGCGCTGTCGCTTCGGGCATCCGGTAGGATTCCGCATTTTCCAGGTATTCGGGAGCATTGGAATACAGTACAGAATCACCATTTAATTTATACTGAATGAACATCCAAAACCCAGAAGTGTCGCCGAGTACAAAAGAAGCCGAATCCTTACCATCATAATAGACGATATCGCCTCCCGCATATTCCACGCGATAAGACGAATCCGAACTTTCCACGATTCGAAATTCATCGCTTAGCGAAAAGCCGTCTTCCGTTCGATGGAAGAAACCATAGACTTTCCGCTGTTTTCCCGTCTTAAAATTACTCAGGAAAAGCCCTGGAGAAAGAGAATTTCCCTGGATATACAAAACGGAATCATTCTTCACGGAAATGTAGCCGCCGCTTTGGCGAGGCCTGGCAAAGAGACGGGTAAAATCATTTTGATATAGATTGCAAAACAGATCGTTCGCCAAATAAAGGGAATCAAATTTTCGTTCATCCAGATTTTCGATTTGACGGATAAATTTTTCAAAAAAGGAAAACCACTTTGCAGAATCAGCCACCGTAAATTCTCGAATGCATTCCTTTTCTGCATTTTCCTGTTTGAATATTTCCCATGTCATCCCTTCATTTTTGCAAGATCCGACTTGGCAACGAAACACGAAATGCGATGCAAAATTCTCTTTTTGAATTTCCGCGATGTGAACATCGTAAGGGGCGTAATATTCCGTAAAGAACAAACGGGCGCTATCGAGGCAAGAGGCTGCAGATGCATTCTTTACAAATTCAGCATTGTCTTTCAAAAATCGTTCACAAGGGGTTGAAGCGTTCAAGGCATGAAGGCAACAAAATCCGAGCAGGCAAAAAGAAAAAAGGCGAATCACCGTAAAAAGTCCTTGATGTTTCCAAGGAACACTTGCCCATTGTGACTGCTGCAACGATCAGGCGAAGCAAAACATCGTCCCGCAAGTTCTGGCGTTGTATAAAAGATATCGCCATCAGAATTGATACCAAAAACTTGTTTGCCCGATTGAATAGAATGCCCTAAATCACCACCAACGATTCCGTTAACAGATAGCGGTGAACGACTAGGATGCGAGTGGAAGACAACATTTTCATTTTCCAAATATTCAGGATTAGAAGACTTTGTTCCGTCCGCCTTGACAAGCCCTCTTTGAATCGCTGAATTGTGATGAACCGAATCGGTATGGCAACCCGTCGCAAAATACTCGTTATGTTTCGGATCTGTTTCTGTCCGATTTTTCAAAAGGAACAACAGTTCCGCATTCTCTGGATTTTGAAGAAGCTTCTTTCCTTCGCGATAGACATTTCTCATCAAATAAAATCGTTCCTTTGACCTAGAATCATCTAATGTATTTAAAACTTCTTCTAGTTTTGCATCTTGTAAATCGAATCCCGCTTTATACAGTTTCATTTCATCAATATTTTTTTCAAACGACAAATCCAACTGCTGTTTTTCTTCTGAAAGCATGGGCTGGCAGTCTTTTAGCCCGTTAAGATAAATACATATTCGCCAAATCAGTTTTCTTAAAATTTCTTTTTCCTGCTCCGAAAAACACGTCTCATCCGAAAACAGCAAAAGCGCGATTAAAAAATTCCAAAGGATTCTTGGATTTCTGGGTTCCGGGACAAGATTAAAATAATCGACGAATAGGGAAATCGTCGCCCAAGTTTCACTTTTCGGCGATAACCTTCGAACACAGTGAAGGAGCGATATTTCTTCAAGCTTTTTTAAAATTTTAACTTCGTCCACATCTAAAAAAGAGTGCGGAAATTTCCGAATATTTTCATTAATATGCTCCAAGTACAGATTTTCCAAAAAAATTTCGTCACGCATTTTAGCCTCAAAAGTTTAAAACTTCAATAACAAAACTACATTCGAGCAAAAGAAAGAACAAGGCCCTTTACAGAAAAAGCCCGGTTCGCACCGGGCTTTCCGTATAAACTAATTTTCGATTACAGCCCTTTCTTGAACTTCTTGATCATCGAGGAGAGCTTGTTCGGCTGGGCGTTTCCCTTGCGAGCGGCATTCACGTTCGGTCCGCCGAGACGAGCCTTCAGGTCCGCAATCGTCGCATGGGGCTTGATGCCGCCTTCGTGTCGTCCGCGACCGTGCTGGTTTCTAGGACCGCGACCGGCTCCGGCAACGCCATCGACCTGTTCCTGCTTCATCGAAAGACTGATGCGTTTTTGTCCCGCATCCACACCGAGAACTCGGACTTTCACGACATCGCCCACCGTCAGGACAGTCTTCGCGTCTTCCACAAACTTGTCGCTGATCTCCGAAACATGAACAAGCCCATCCTGGTGCACGCCGATATCGACAAACGCGCCGAAGTTCGCCACATTCGTCACCACGCCTTCCATCCAGCTGCCGGTGACGAGATCGTTGATACTCTTGATTTTGTCGTCGAATTTTGCGTAGCGGAATTCCTTGCGCGGATCGCGGCTCGGTTTTTCGAGTTCGGAGAAAATGTCTTCCAACGTGTGCTTTCCAACCGTATCCGAAAGGAACTCTTCGGGAGAAAGCGACTTGATAGCGCTAGCGTTCCCGACAAGATCCTTGACCGCGACACCGGCCTTTTCCGCCATCCGTTCAACGAGTCCGTAATTCTCAGGGTGCACCGCGCTGCAATCGAGCGGATTTTCCGCCCCCGGAATCCGGAGGAATCCCGCAGACTGTTCGAACGCTTTCGGTCCAAAGCCCTTGACTTTCAAGACATCCTGACGGCTCTTGAAAGTTCCGTTTTCTTCGCGGTACTTCACCACATTTTCGGCGAGCGTCGCAGAAACTCCCGCCACATGCGTGAGAAGCGGAGCGCTTGCACTGTTCAAATCGACACCGACCATGTTCACGCAGCTTTCCACGACTTCGTCCAGGCGTTTTTTCAGTTCGCGTTGGTTCACATCATGCTGGTACTGCCCCACGCCAATCGATTGCGGTTCGACCTTCACCAGTTCCGCCAGCGGATCCTGCAAACGGCGTCCGATGGAAATCGCGCCACGGGTCGTCACGTCTTCGTTCGGGAATTCCTGGATGGCAATCGGGCTTGCGGAATAAACCGAGGCGCCCGCTTCCGAAACCACGACGCGAGCGGGTTTCTTGCCCTTGAACTTGTGCGAAATACCCGCGACAAAAGCATCCGTTTCGCGGCTCGCCGTACCGTTTCCGATAGCGATCAGGTCAATGTCATATTTTTCCACCAGGGACGCGATGTAATCACCCGCTTCGGCAACTTTCTTCTGCGGTTCATGCGGGAAAATGACCCCGTGATCGATAAACTTTCCGTTCTTGTCGAGGACAGCGACCTTGCATCCCGTGCGGAAACCCGGATCGAGAGCGAGAACAGCCTTGTGGCCGGCAGGCGGCGCAAGCAAGACATCCTGCAGGTTCTTGCTGAAAACCTTGAAAGCTTCTTCTTCGGCCTTGTCCTTCAAAAGCAGGCGGACTTCGCTTTCGAGGCTCGTCTTGAGAAGGCGCTCCCAGGCATCCTTGCACATTTCTTCGAGATAAGGCTTCCAGATGCTGTCACCCTTGATAATCTGACGCTGCAGGTAAGAGACCAGTTCCGCATCGGGCATTTCGATGGCGAGCCGGAGAACCTTTTCCTTTTCGCCGCGACGAAGCGCGAGCATCCGATGGCTCGGAATTTTTGAAACCGGTTCCGAGAAGGCGTAGTAATTCTTGAACTTGGTGTCCTGCTTTTCGAATTCCTTGCGGACTTTCGACGTCATGACTCCCTGCTTTTCGATTTGCAGGCGCAAGTACTGGCGGAACTCGGCGTTGTCGGCGACTTCTTCCGCGAGGATGTCGCAAGCGCCAGCGATCGCCGCCTTCGGATCGGCCAGCCCCTTTTCTTCCGAAAGGTAGATTCGCCCGATTTCTTCCGGCGTGTTTGTCGTCTCTTCCTGAGCCATAATCGTGCGAGCGAGCGGTTCAAGTCCGCATTCCTTCGCTATCGTCGCGCGGGTACGCTTTTTCGGCTTGTAGGGAGCATAAAGGTCTTCAAGATTCGTCTTGTCCTTGCAGGATTCGATTTGCGCCTTGAGTTCCGGAGTGAGTTTTCCCTGTTCTTCGATGGATTTCAGGATAGTGGTCTTGCGTTCTTCGAGTTCCTGCAGATATTCGCGGCGATGCTGGATATCGCGAAGTTCAATTTCGTTCAGCGTTCCGGTCTGGTCCTTGCGGTAACGCGCAATAAACGGAATCGTTCCGCCCTGGTCCATCAGTTCGAGAGCCTTGGCTACACGCCACTCTTCCAGTTTCAGTTCCTCGGAAATAACTTGCGAAAAATTCATGTTCGATTCCTCAAATGTGAAAATCGTTCGAGACGATGATTTTGCCCGCGCCTACGGAAAAGCCTTTCGACGCCTGCCGCCAAAGCCTCTCCGGACGCTCGGAAAATACTTGCAAATCTGTAAAAAACGACAAAATCATTCCATGCCAAATCTAGCAAAATAGCCCTTGCGATGTTTGCCCGAAACACGACAAAATGTTAGTTTTTACGAAAGTCGCTTCAAAAAGCGAACCAGAACATCTCATTTCAATAGGTATTCCATGTCCGACTGCATTTTCTGTAAAATCATCCGCGGTGAAATTCCCTCGAACAAAGTTTACGAAGACGATGAATTTTACGCATTCCGCGACCTGAATCCGCAAGCCCCCACGCACGTTCTCGTCGTTCCCAAAAAGCACATCGAAAGCCTCCTAGACATGCAGGCGGAAGATTCCCCGCTGATGGGGCGGCTGCTTTTCTGCGCACAAAATATCGCAAAGAAGGAAGGCCTCGCCGAAAGCGGCGCGCGTTTTGTCTTCAACGCAAAAGGCGATGCCGGACAGACGGTTCCGCACATCCACTGTCACATCCTCGGCGGAAAACGTCTCGACGACAGCTTCGGGGCAAAAGCCTAAGTGCTTAAGCGGACCAAGGCAATCGTTCTTCACCGGATGCCTTACAGCGATTCTTCGCTCATCGTGAAAGCCTTTGCCTATGACTTCGGCGTCCAATCGTTTCTTGTCAAAAGCGCGAGAAAAAACAACAGTCCGTTTCAAGGCGCGCTCGATCCGCTTGCCGAAAGCGAAATCATTTTCAATGATTCCGGCAGAAGCGATTTGCACTTTATCCGCGAAGCGTCCCTCGTCGAATGGTTCCCTCGTTTGCGAAAGGACTTAGAACTTTCCGCAATGGCGAGCGTCATGGCAGAGATCCTTTTACGCTACCTGCCAACAGGTCTCTCCCAGGAGCTCGAGTTTCGCTACACGGAAAAGGCTCTGAAGATTCTCGATAACGGGCCGAATCCAAAAGACGCCCTCGTTCGCTGGATGTGGCACATCATGGACATCTCCGGTTACGCGCTCTCGCTTACCGAATGCGTCCGCTGCGGAGCGAACCTTTCCGAAGCTCCGGCGGATTTCCACTTCGAATCCGGCGGTGCCGTTTGCAAAGACTGCCTCGGAAATTTCGAACCGGAACACGATGCCGTCTTTCTCGGCGACATCTTTCGGCTACACACAAGGAAACCGCTTACCGACCCGCAATCGCTCGAACGGGAATTTTTCAAGTATCTCAAAACGCATCTCGGCGAGAACCGGGACATCAAATCTTACCACTGGCTACAGGAGGTCAGAAGCTATGCTTTCCGCAACGCAAATCCGTGAAACAAAGGGAAAGAGGAAAATTTCGCAAATCACCGCCTACGACTACGGCTTTGCCAAAATTGCAGAATCCGCTGGAATCGACCAGATTCTCGTCGGCGACAGTCTAGCCAACACGATGCTCGGCTACAAAAGCACAAGATGCATCGGCATGAACGAAATGCTGATTTTCGTCGCTGCGGTCTGCCGCGGCGCCCCGAACACGCACGTCATCGCGGACTTGCCCTACATGAGTTACAAGGATCCGGCGACGGCGCTCGAAAACGCCAGGAAATTCATCGACTTGGGCGCAAGTTCCGTCAAGCTCGAAGGATTCCATCCCGAGATAATCGAAACGCTCCGCAAAAACGGCATCGAGGTCTGCGCCCATCTAGGGCTTCTCCCGCAAACCGCGACAAGCATGAAACAGGTAGGTCGAAACGAAGACGACGCCGAAAGAATATTAAGGGAAGCCAAGGCAATCGACGAAATCGGAGCGTTTGAATGTGTACTCGAACATATTCCCGAATCGCTCGGAGAAAAAGTGACAAACGCCGTGAAGTTAATCACCATCGGCATCGGAGCGGGCCAGGCAACGGACGGTCAGGTTACGGTTCTGCACGACGCACTGGGAATAGGCAACGGAAAACTTCCCCCGTTCGCGACAAAATTCTGCGACATTTTTTGTCTGGCAGAAAACGGAATTAAAGCCTATATCGCTTCGCTAGACCAAACGTTATAGCACAAATCTTGTTCCTTGACCAGTTGCAAAGAAAATATTTTTAAAAATAAGTGTTGATATTTTGTGAAAATCAAGTTATTTTATATTCATAGTTATTAACAACTAAAAAAAGGAACAAAAATATGGCAGTCACAAAAACAAAAACAGCCAAATCGGCGACAAAAGCACCGGCAAAGAAAACAGCCACGAAAAAGACCGTCAAGGCCGTAGCGGAAAAAGTCGCAAAGCCGGCAGCAAAGAAGAGCGCACCTAAAAAAGCAGCAACACCGAAGGCCGCAGCCAAGAAAACCGCGGTAAAAGCCCCGGCGAAAAAAGCTGTCGCCGCAAAAAAGGCCGTCAAGGCCGTAGCGAAAAAAACCGCAAAGCCGGTCGCCAAGAAGAGCGCGCCCAAAAAAGCCGCACCGAAGGCCGCAGCCAAGAAAACCGCGCCTAAAAAAGCCAAGGCGAAGTAGTTTTTTTTTGCGTTTCTCTCTTTGCTAAAAAGAACAACAAAAAGGTTCGGAGAAATCCGGGCCTTTTTGCGTTTTCTAATTTTATCCCATGATTTCCGAAAACGACTTGAAAGCGATCGAAAACCTCGGGCTAGACGAAAAAATCTCCCGGGTAGAAAAACTTCTCGATGGAAAAGAGCAGCCGCGCGCCATTGAGCTCGGGCTTTACCTTGCGCTGCAAATGGCGCTCGAAATCCGAAACGGCGAATCCCTCGGAAGCCATTCGGGAAAAACCGTACTCGGCTGGACAAAAAAATATCCGGCGGAACTTGTCGAACAGGCGATTCCGCTGGCCAAGCAGTTTTTCACCGACCCGCAGAAAATCGCAAGCCGCATCCGCGAAGGACTTCTAAACGAAAATGCCTGAAAGAGTCAAGACGTTTCCCGCATCGGTCGATATCGGCAGCCATTCGACAATCCTTTTAATCGCCGACTTTGAAACGGGCTCTAATGGAAAAACGACTCTCCAGCCGAAAATCCAGAAAGTCGAAGTGTGCCGGCTTGGAGAAGACGTTTACAGTTCGGGCGAAATTTCCGAAGAAAGACTAGGCGAACTTTCCAAAATTCTCTCCGGATTCCGCTCGACGGCAAACGCTCTCGGCGCAGAGATCAAGGCCTGCGCAATGACCGAAGCCGCCCGCAAGGCGAAAAATTCCGGACAGGTCCTCGCCGCGGTCGAAAAGGCTCTCTGGGTGAAGCCGCAAATCATTTCGGGCGAAGAAGAAGCCGCCTATACGTTCCGCGCAGTCGAGGAATGGCACGGCGAAGGCATCGTCACGGTCGATATCGGCGGAGGCTCTACCGAAATTTCTGACGGAGAGAGCGGCATCTCGATTCCCGTCGGAGCGCTCTATCTCTATAAAAAAATGGGAGCGATTCCCGGCCCGGAATACAAGAAATGGGAAAAGGAAGAACTCAAGGGAAACCCTTTGCGTCCATACGCCAAGAAGCCTGTCTATCTTGTCGGCGGAACGGGAACGGCGCTCGCGATGGTGTTCCTGAACGCCCCCGAATTTGATTTTAACGCGATCGAAGGTCTCGAAATGAACCTCGACCAGCTCGAAAAGACCATCACCAAAATATCCAACGTTTCCAAAGAACTTCGCGCAAGTATGCCGGGGCTTGAAAAGGGCCGCAGCGATGTCATCATCTGCGGGCTTTACTGGCTGCGCAGCCTGCTTTCACGCCTGCACGCGGAATCGTTCCGCATCTGCACCGCGGGTCTGCGATTCGGGATTCTCTACCCGTCGAAACCTCCCAAGCCAAAGGAAGAACGCAAGGCGAAAAAACTTCCGCCGTGGCTCGCCAAGAAAAAGGAATCCGAAGATGAAAATGCGAATTAACAAGTTCCTTTCCCTGTGCGGTGTGGCAAGCCGTCGCGCCGCAGACGAAATCATTCGGAACGGCCGCATCCAGGTAAACGGGGAAACCCTCTCCGAACCCGGAAGAGAAGTCGATGAAAAGGACGATGTCCGAATCGATGGCAAGCGGATTTTCGCCCCGAAAAAGCACAAGATTATCCTGTTTCACAAGCCCGCCGGCTGCGTCTGCTCAGCAAACGACCCGCAGGACCGCGCAACGGTTTACGACTACCTGCCAACAGAATACCGCTCCATGAAATACATCGGACGGCTAGACCTCCAGAGCCGCGGACTTTTACTTTTTACCGACGACGGCGATCTGATATACAAACTAACCCACCCGAAATTCGAGGTACCGCGAAGCTATTACGTCTGGACGACGCGACAGCTCAGCCGTTCGGCTGCGGACCGCCTTATCGCAGGCGTTGAAATCGGAGAAAACGAACGCGGGGAAATCGAAGAAGGGCACGCCGAAGAAATCTTCTTCGACCAGGGATTTTTCGAGATGGTTCTTTGCGAAGGGAAAAACCGCGAAATCCGTCGGATGCTCGAAGCGGTCGGCTACACCATCCGCGACTTAAAGCGCGTCTCCTACGCCGGAATTACCCTCGGAAATTTGCGCCCGGGCGAATTTCGGGAGCTTACTCCGTCCGAAGAAAAGACGCTCCGCGGAGCTAGCGAAAATTCCGGGAAAAGATGAAACGTTCCATCTTTATCGGAGATGTCCACGGATGCTACGACGAGATGATGAAAATGCTCGAACGGGTCCGCTACGCGCCGGGAAACGATTCCGTCTATTTCACCGGAGACTTGATAAACAAAGGGCCTAGCTCCGTCAAGGTCGTTCGGGAAATTATCGCTAACGGTTTTAAATGCGTCATCGGAAACCACGAAGCGCGACTTCTCCAGCTAACAGCAACCCCCGAAACCTTTTGGACCGAAAAGGAAAAACGCATGGCGGAGGTTCTAGAAGATCCGTTCTGGATTGCGGACGTCGTCAAGAAATGGCCGCTCTGGATCGATACGCCAAACGCGCTGCTCGTCCACGCGGGACTTGAACCCGGCAAGCGGAAACTCGAAGAAATGGATCCGAACGTCATCCTCTCCGTGCGAACCTGGGACGGCAAGGGCGAAAACCTCAATTCACCGAAAGATCCCGCCTGGTTCGAATGCGTCAAATGGCCAAAACCCGTCATCTTCGGACACTGGGCAGCCAAAGGATTGGTCAATGTCCCAGGATTCCGCGGACTGGATTCCGGCTGCGTCTATGGGAAAAGCCTTTCCGCCTACTCCCCCGAAGAAGACAGGCTCTATTCCGTCCCCGCGGCAAAAGCCTATACGATGATTCATGTCAAGAGAGCTTAGAATAGTGGGCGGAGGTCAGAGCCGAGGTACAATGCCATCCCCTTGCTTGACAAGGGAATCTAGATTGTCGGGTCTATGCCCGACAATGACAAGCTGAGCGGTCCGATGAAGACACGTTAAACGACATTGCTGATGAACGATGTCGAAGTAAAAGCTCGCTCAGACTCCCCTCGTCCCGCCTACCGCGTCCCACTTCCCATTTTACTTACTGATTCCTGTTTCCTGAAAGCAGCTCGCTTAACTGTCAATTGCTAATTCCTCGCAGCCCGCTGAGTCACATATTCCATCCGCAACCATTCCGCAGACCGAGCAGTGCTCATCACCCGAATTTCGTCAAGCGAGCCGTTCCACGATTCCTCCGCAACATCGTTGCCGCCGACTCGAAGCGGAACGCCGATATCCGTTTTGTACAAAGGAAAGGCGACCGGTTCGCCGACAAGCGTACCGTTTACGAACATCGAAACAGTATCGCTCCGGGAAACCAGACTGAGCAAGTTCCAGCCGAGAGTATCCACAGCCAATGTCGCACCTGAAATAGAATCCCACCGGGCTACATTGTAAACGGCAAACGCCGAATTGATGTTGTCGTAATACCACTGAAAAATCGTTGAATCTGCCGAAGCGCGCTTGGCGAACAGAACCTGGTGCGTTCCGTCTGCGCCATTCCACAACGCCCAGGCCGAAAGCGTAAAATCGCCCGTAAAAGGATTCACCGAATCCAAGGAAATATACTGCCCTGCAGAAACCGTCGTCCCGTAACCGATGAATCCAAAGTGTTTGTCCGAATCCGAAGCGGCGTGAACTTGCGCATCACCGTTTAAATGAAGCGCAGCGAGGACTGAATCCGAAAGCAAGAACGCCCGGGAAGAATTTTCCCCGACCCGACGAATTACATACAAATTCACCGTTTCCGTTCCGGCCACAAGCGAATCCAGGCGCACCCACAAAACGCCCTGCGAAGCGCGCGGCGTCCAGTAATCCACTTCAAAATTCTGGGCGTAACCGATTTCCGAAACAACCTGGAAAGAATCCGGTTCAGCAAAAGCGGAAAAATCGATTTTGTTGTTGAATTTCACGGGCATCACGAAATTCCGTAGCGTTTCTTTCGGTGAACTTTCGAGCGGAACCGAAATCGCCGTCACAAGCGAAGAGCCAAACGAAGCGCCAAAAGAGGAATCCGAATACAGCGAGGCATCGGCAACGACCAAAATGGAATCCGTCTTTGTAAAGGTTTTCAAGAGGGGCAGCGCGATTTCCGAGCGGTCGTCAATCGTATTAAAATCAAAGGATGAATGAGGCTCCGAATTTTGGACATAGGCAAGCGAAATGCTGCCGGGTGGGATCGAATCGAAGAAAAATTCTCCATCCGCATTGAGACCAGCTGTCAAACTCGTCCCGACGATTCGCACCGAACCGGAGGATTCCGCAGAAATTTTCCCGGAAAGCGACTTGGCGTTTCCCAACACGACTTTCATCGAATCTTCAATTTGATTTAAAAGAACATTTTCGTTCGCCTTTCCGGCATACAGGATGCGCATATCGCTTTCGACATTTTCCAGGACGAAGTTTCCCGAGCTGTCCGAGAATGCGACAACGGAATCCGCAATTCGAATATTTTTCCAGGAATCTTCATACGCGACAACACGGGCATTCACCGCGGGAGTCACCCCGTCCGAAAGGAAAATTTTCCCGGCGATGGAATTGCCGATATCCGTCACGCCTCCGGCGTTCCGTTCGTCCGAACAACCGACAACAAACATCCAAGCGATTACACACAAATGAATCAGCGCAAAAGAAAATTTCATTTCCCATTCTCCTTGCCCAATTTTTCGCTCATCGGATAAGCGACAATCATCATCTCGTAAATTTTTTCCACCGAAGAATCGTCAGAAGCTTTCGCCATGATTTTTTGCCGCGCCTCTTCTAAAACCTTGACCGCATAGTCATACGATTTTTCGCTCATCGCGAGCGTCGTAAAAGTCGCAAAGCGTTCGTTCGGATTTTTCGTTTCCACGGCTCCGATTGCCTGCTGCACATACTCGCGCCGAATCTGCCGTAAATCCATTGGGGAAACATTTTTCGCATCGAGCATCAGCGAGGTGCTACGAAACTTTCCTTTCGAGTCTTTTTCGATGAGTTTCCAGCGCAGCATATTGGAAACAGCAGTACGCGCTTCTTCCGTCGAAATTTTCGGTTCAATCGTCCGCGCCAAATGTGTCATGTCGCCGTCAAAATCCGGATGGCAGACAAGCTCCCGCAAAACCGGATAATACCACTTGGAAAAAAAATCCTTCTGGTCGTGCGAAATGTGTACAAATTCATTTTTGGAACGGATCTGGACGATTTCGTCCCAAGCGTTTTCGCGCTCCTCGACACGCTTTGCCTGGTTGTATTCCACGAGGGCGGCAAAATATCTGGATTGGCTGTTGTTCAGTCCCATCGCTTTCGTCATCTTGGCGGTGGATTTTTCCGTCAGGTTAAAGCGTCCGCGAATCACGTTGAGACAGTAGGACGACGAACTGAAGCCCGCCTTGGCAGCAAAAAAGCGATGTGAAAAGACCGCGCGCAATTTTTTCTGCTCGTCAAAATAATCCTTCAAAAAACGACGGTAATCGTCGTAATCAAAAAGCTTATCTATCGCCGACATATCGATTTTAAACATAATTTTTTACACGGAAAAAGCAAACGGTTTCAACGGCAACAAGCATCGGATGTGACGAACTTACCACCGATTTCCATAAAATTTACACAGCAAATTCCCCGTTTTGCAAAAACCGCCACAAATTCCGTGTAAAAAGCGTTTTAAATCCAGGTCACCGGATTCCCTTTTCGCTCCAAAGGCTTTCGAAGCGGAAGCCCGTCGGAAGTTTCGGGATAGCCAACGGCAAGCGAACCATAGACGCGTTCGTTTTCGCCAAGCCCAAGCGTTTGCAAGTAGCGAAGGATTTCAGCGTTTTCGTTCAGCCAGCGGAGCTGATTGATCCAGCAACTGCCGAGATCGAGTTCGTTCGCTTCGAGCATCATGTTTTCGATGGCAATCGCAGCATCCGCCATGTTATTGCCGTAATCCTTTTGGTTCGCAACGACAATGAGAACGGGAGCGTTGTAGCAAAAGACGTAACCGCCTTTCTGCGAACTCAAAATGGAGTTTTTGATGCTCCGGTACATTCCTTCCGTCACCTGCATCCCGGCAAAAGCCTTTTCCACAAGCGACACGAGTGCCTTTCGAACTTCTACATTTTGGATGACCAGAAAATGATTCGTCTGGTTGTTGCCGCCGCTAGGCGCAAAGCGGCCCGCTTCGACGATTTTCAAGAGCTTTTCCTTTTCCACGGGAATAGACTTGTAGTTGCGCGTGCTGCGCCGGGAAAAAATGCAGTCCAGAATATTCATCGTTTGGGGAATATAGCAATTCAAGCATCAGACCAATCTGCGAAAATTTTGCCAATTGACACAATCAATTCTCTTTTTTTGTCACACGGATTTGGAATTACTGACGGAAAATCTTGTTATTCGCTCCCAGCCGTTCCCGAATCTGCCCACGCAGTCACTTCTGTATTTACCTTTCCACTGTCATTCCTGTGCTCGTTACAATGTCATTCTCCGGTTTTCCTTTCTCATGTCATTCCCGTGCACACTGCGATGTCATTCCCCGGTTTGTCCGCCGCGGCGGACGCAGACACGGGGAATCTCTTGTATGGGCTGAGATTATCGGATCAAGTCCGATAATGACAGTCGCGTTGTGTCAATTTCTCGTACAGCTCGAACAGCCGTGCGACAATTTCACTTTCTGTCGCGTCTTGCGGAAATCCGTAAGCCTGAAGAACAGCGCGGTCGTTTTCCTTGTGCGCCTTGCGGAGGTCTGCCGGCATAAAAGTTTCATCGTAAAGGTCGGCAAGCGAGCAGTCCGGGTATTTTTCCCTTGTGTCCAGGATTTGCTTTGCAGCCGTTTCAATCCGATGGATTTCAGCAGAAGACAGGACACAGGAATCAGGACTCAGTTTCTGGAGTTTACAAGCGAAAACGTCATTTTCCTGATTTCTCTCTCCTGATTTCTGACTTCTGTTTCCTTTTTCCTGACTCCTGTTTTCCTGTGCAACAGCACCCGGCCACGGGAACGTGTTATACACAAGCTCTTTCGAGTATCTGTACCGCATTTCGAGACGGCCGCAGACGGCGCGCATCCATGCCATATGGACGCTGCTTGTGATAACGCCGAAGTGGAAAAGCGAGGCGTAAGGCACAATCTGAACGGCATCGCTTGAAATGTTTCCGGATTTCAGGAATCCGACTGGAACATAAAAGCGTCTTTCAGACGAGACCCGCGGAACTATCAGAAAGTCCGCTCCCTCCGGCTGCGTAATCTGGGCGAACTGCTCCGGAACTTTTGCGTATCCGTTTGTTGTCTTTGCCTTTGATGAAAGCCTGAACTCTCGCACCGCCGCGACTTTTTCCGAAAGAATCCTGCTTTTTCTAAGCTCCGCAGGACTTGCGCCTTTGAGCCACAGACACCAGCGTTTCTTGTTGTTGATGAATTCCTCAGCCCCGATATACGGACGAAGATACTTTTCAAGAGCAGGCTCTTTTTTCAGTATTTCCGCGCGTTCTTCCTCGCTTATCACGAAGTTTCCGCCGTCGCGCGGCTGGTTTCCGAAATTCATCTTTGGAACATCGCAGAGAGTTTCCTTGCGGGCTTCGACAAATGAATTTCCGCCCTCGAACAGATACGGGCTGATGTTTTTTGCCTGCACGCGTTTTCCGTCGCTTTCGAATATGAATTTTTGCGGGCGGTCAAAGCAGGCGAATCCGACAATCACGCAGTGGACCGCCGCCATGTCGGAGCTTTCGCTTTTCCATTTGAACGTCTGGTACGCAAAGTTGATTTTTACGTGCAGCTCGTTCAAAAGCACGTTCCAGAGAATCGGCACCTGCGAGCCTTGGCAGATTGAATTTGTGGAGACAAACGCGGCTTCTGTCTTTGTGCCTTGAATCAGGAGCGCGGCTTTCTTGTACCAGCCTGTAACATAGTCCAAATCCTGAACGTCCTTTATGCCACCGAAGATTTCTTCTATTTCCTTTTTCTGCTCGCTTCCCTGAGCCATCATTCTAGCTCCCACGAACGGCGGATTTCCCATGATGTAGTCGTAAATATTTTTCTCGTTTGTCTTTTTCCCGTCCATTCCAAGATGGACATTTTCTGTCACGACCGTGAGCGTTTCATAATGTTTTCCCGGTTCGGCTACGGTCATTTTCATATCCGGGCGAATATCTTTTGGATGGAAGATGTTTAACCTATCCGCAAACAAAGGAAGTTCCAGCTCTTCCGCGTGCAAATACTCCCAGTCCATTTTAAGCGCGTTGCCTTCGACGATGTTCGCGTTCGTCTTGAGCGGAAGAAATTCCAGGTTGCGCTGGAGAATTTCCGAAGTCTTTTCCATCATCTGGCTTTCGGCGATCCAGAGCGCGGTCTTTGCAACCGTCACGGCAAAGTCGTTGATTTCGATGCCGTAAAACTGTCCGATATGCACAAAGATGGAATCGTCATAGACGTCGAGGACCGCTTCACCGTCGTGGCGCAAGGAGAGTGCCTCGTTTTCGAGGGACCGCAAGCTGATGTAGGTTTCGGTCAGGAAATTTCCGCTGCCGCACGCCGGGTCGAGAAACTTGAGCGCGCCAAGCTTTTTCTGGAAATCCAAAAGTTCCGCGTTGCGCGTTTTCGAGACCGCCATCCGCCTGATTTTTCCGAGTTCCGCGCGAAGCCCGTCGAAAAACAGCGGGTCGATGACCTTGTGAATGTTCTCGATGGATGTGTAGTGCATCCCGCCCTTGCGCCGCGTTTCCGGGTTGAGCGTACTTTCGAAGACCGCGCCGAAAATCGTCGGGGAAATTTCCGACCAGTCGAAGTCCCGGCTTGCCCGGTCCAGCAGAACTTGCGCAGTCTCTTTGGTAATCGGCGGAATCGATTCTCCCGTCTGTTCCCTGAAAAGCGATCCGTTCACATAGGGGAAATTCCGCAGCTTCGATTCCAGGAACTTTTCGCGCAAGGCTTCGGGCGTGTCGAGCGTTCGGAACAAATCCTTGAGCGCCATCCGCATGTTTTCCGGGCGGAAACTTTTCATGTACAGGTAGAACTGTTCCTTCGCAAAGATTCCCGCATCTTCCGCATAAAGGCAAAATACCAGCCGCACACAAAGAACGTTCAGACTGTGCAAATCTTCCGCGGTCGGGGAACTTCCGAATTCCTTGATTAGTGCGTCGTAGATTTTCCCGACAAGTTCACCCGCCTTGATGGAGACTTCCAGTTCCCTCTTGAGCGCTTCGCTCCGGGCGTCCACCAGAAAATTCAGCCGGGAAAATTCCTTTTCCAAATTTTCGAGAAGGACTTCTTCCGGTTCGCCATGCGGATTTTCCATGTCATAGATGAGGAAACTCTTGAAGTTGCACGTCACGACATAGCGTGGATGTTTTGAAAGCGGAAGTTCGCTTGCGTAACGTTTCGCCTGCCCGAACGGCGTAAGGAACGCTCCGTCCGACTGCCTGATGGGCGCCCGCAAATCCTTGTCGATGGATTTCTGTTCGACGAGAACCTTTGTCGGCGCGATGTAGGCGTCGATGAAGCTCGTACTCGAAAGCTTCACCTGGCTTTCAAAGCTCACGATTTCTTCGGGATGTTCCACGCCGAGAACGTCGCGCAAAAGGGAAATCCAGAACGCCTGGCTTTCGCCTTTCTCGTAGCCTTTTCCCGTCCAATGTTCTACGAACTTTTTTGCTGCCAGCTTCTGCTTGGTCGAGTTCATCCGGGTTCTTCCCTCCATTTAAAACTTTTAGCAGCTACTTTTCGAACAGCACCATCGTTTCCAAGTGCGGCGTTCCCGGGAAAAGGTCAAGAGGCTGGATGTTCACGGCCTTGTAGCCCGCAAGCTTCCACTGGTTCAGGGAACGCGGAATTTCGTCCGTGCCGCAAAAAACGTGCAGAACGCGCTTCGGATTCCGTTTCGCAAGAGCCGCAATCACGCCAGCTTCGACTCCGGAACGCGGCGGGTCGAGAAGCGTCAATTCCGAGCCGGAGCCTTTGGGAATGGACCTTTCCACAAAATCCCGATCGATTTTCCCGGCGAGAAATTTCGCAGGCCGCTTCAAAAAACGCGCGCTGTTCTTGGCGCATTCGATCGAAGGTCCTTCCCATTCCGCGCCCCATGTCGAAGCGGCTGCTTCCCCCATGCCGAACGAAAAAAGCCCGTAGCCGCAATACAGATCCAGCAGACGATCCTTTTCCGAAGGCCTCAACATTTTTTTCGCAAAGGCGAGCAGATTCGGAATTTGCGATTCGTTGATTTGGCTAAAGCCCGTGATGGGATATTTCAGGCGGAACGCGCCGAGATCGAGCGTCAGTTCCTTCGGGCCAAAAAGCGTTTTAAATCCGAGCGCATCTGTCGGGCGGACGGCTTCCAAGTAATAGTCGGAACGCGTCGGGTCAAAATAGACGTGGGCGGAAACGACGCCCAAGTTCGCCACATTCAAGTGCTCGCCCATGAGCTTGAGCTTTCGGACAACCGCTGCGTTCATTTCGCCCACATTGAAAATCACCGCGCGACGCTTATACGAGCCGCGAACGATAACCCAGTTCAACGCCTCGGCGAGAGCCGCAAAAGCGGGCTTCTTCAAGATTTCCTCGACAAAGCGGTAAATCGCCAGATGTTCTTCCGGTTCGAGCGGCTCCGTATATTCCAAGCGTTCATCCGCTCCGAAGAAAAGCCGGAAGCGACCATTTTCAAATCCGGTGCGGCGTTTCGTCGTCGTGCGGTAATTTCGCGGAAGCGGGCTTTCAACGATCTTTTCGGGAACAGGCAAACCGTTCCGTTCGCAGAAAAGGGCAAAGGCCCGATTTTTAAGATCCAACTCGTCCGAATAATCCATCACGGAAATCGACAGCAGCGGAAGTCCGGCGAGGGCTTTCGGCATCGATTCCTGCACAGCGTTTGCAAACGAAATCATATCGAAGTCTTCTTTTTGAGAATGCGGATCAGGCGGTAAGGCACCTCCGAATCTTCGTAAGGCTTGCCTTCGCTATTCAGATATTCAAGAGACGTTCCTCCGCGCTTCAAGAAATTCATAAAGCGCTTGCCATCATCGAAACGGAGGAAAATGTAATCCGCGCTGTCCCTGTATGTCGCGGAGCTTTTCAGCGTGTCCGTTTTCGTCGAGAGAAAAATTTCTTCGATTTGCGCGTTTCCGCTCGAATCCAACTCCATCCTGATCCGATGCGCTTCGCATTCGTCGCACGGGAGCGTCCCGATGTAAAGCCCGGCAACGCCTTCCGGAATTTCTATCGGGGAAAGCTTCGGCAGGTTTTTCAGGTCCGCTTCAATCCTGTCCGATTTTTTCTTTTCCTCGCTTTGCGTACAAGCGAACAAGAAAAACGCAAGAAATAAGCAGAGGAATTTCCATGGCGAAAATTTTACATTCATATTATTCTCCCGAAAGGATGACGCGGATTCCGCTCCCGTTTGATGCAAAATCCGGCGTTTTCTTTTTCGATTCCCTGGCGGCGAGTTCTTTGGCGACCGATGTCCAGTCTCCGCCGCGAAGCGTCGTGTCAGAAGTCCATTCCGCGACATTTCCCGCCATATCGTAAAGCTTCCACGCATTCGGCAGCTTCCGGGAAACCTTCTGGTAGCTGTCGAACAGATTGTTATAGACGGCATAGTCGGCGGCGGTAGCGGTTCCCCAGTAATAAGCACCGGATGTTCCCGCCCGATACGCATATTCCCATTCGGAGCCGTTTGGCAAGCGGACAGCCTTGACAGAATCGTCCGTTTGCAAGTTCACGAGCCTGTTGCCCGCGCCACGGGAAGCATACGAATAGGCGGTATCAAGCCCGAGGACCTTGGAAAGTTCGTTTGCAAAAAGAACCGCATCATAAAAGGAAACTTTCGCCACCGGAAAGGAATCGCCCGTCGCCTTCGCCATCTGCTGCGGAAGCGTCCCCATCAGTTTTCGGTAATCCGACTGCATGACCTCTGTCTGGGAAATCGAAAATCCGCCGACATCGACCCAGGTGACGGAAAGCGCAAGCGATGAATCCGCGGACGAAGATATTCCCCCGGCGCTCGACGAAGAAGCCCTTTCCGCAGACGTGGAACTTTTCTTGACCGCGCAATTCGGGCAGTCGATGCCGCCCGTATCCGAAGAAGTCGGCGTCGAACAGGCGACAAGAAATCCGACAAGGACAATTCCCCATCCGAAGCGAAAGATTTTATTCGCAGATTTCATCGAATCACTCCGACGCGGTAGAATTTCTGTTTTTTCTTCCCGGAATCAAATTTTACGCGGAGACGCACCGTATAGACGTCGCTCCCGAGACGCGAAATGTCAAGATGGTCGAGCTGGTTTCTGCCTTTGTTCGCCCCGTCGATTTTCTTGGAAAAGACGCACAGTCCCGCAATGTCAAAGAACTCGACCGTCACCGACTTGGCGTTCATCCCGAGCGTGTAGCGGACATTCGCCATGCCGCCGCGGACCGGATTCGGATAGACAAAAAACTCGTCGATGCTTTCGGTGGAGTCTGTCGCAGAAGGCTCCGCCAGGCGAGACGCGTCAAAGAATCCCGTCCGACCGTTATCCGCGCCAGGGACATTCCAGGAACGCGTACTTGCCGCCGTCGAAGATTTCGGAAGGCGAAAACCCGAAACCGATGATCGCTGGAACGCATAGACCTGCAATCCTGCCAGAGAATCGATTGCCTTGGAGACGAAAAACGACATCGGCGCGACCGTTTCGCCATATTCGAACGATCCGGCGGAAAGCGGAAATCCCTTCGTGAGCTGTTTTCCGTTCGACTGGAACGCCATCAGAAGTCCGCCGTTCGTTCCCACGAGAATTTCAGGCAGGCTGTCGCCCGTCACATCGACAAGCAACGGTTCCGAAAGGAAAGCGTATTCCGGCAAATTCTTCGTAACGGTCGCCGGGAAGCCCGGGAGGACGACGCCAGAACGGTCCACCGCATACACGAGATTATATCCGAGAAATACCGCATCCGGATAACCGTCGCCATTTACGTCTCCCACGGCAATCGGCGAAGTTTCGTCGTAGAAATCCACGTTTCCGTCACCGCCACGCTTGAACGACCTCGGAGAAAAGACGACCGTCGCGGAATCGTTCGCCCGGACCATCGCCGCATACCCGCGACTTCCGAGGAGGAACATTTCCGAATTTCCGTCGCGGTCAAAGTCCGAACACGCCACGCGGAACGTCTGCTTCCCGACAGGAACTAGCGACTTGTCCCGGATTTTTGGAGATGGCAATTTCTGCACCTGGCCGGTCGCTTCCTTGAAAAGCGCGATTTCCGCATTTTTCCCGATAAGCGCGATGTCGCTTGAACCGTCCGCCGGGCAGAGCGCCATATCGTGCGGAACAAAATTTTCGGGCAAGGAGAAAGCTTCCCGCTTGGAAAAATCCGATGTCGGGTAACGGTAGAGCGAGCCGCTGTCCGCGACAAAGACAAAACCGTTTACGACCATCGGACCCAAAACCGAGGACGCGAGCGGAGCGAGCTTTCTTTCAAACCGAACCTGGTCGATATCCGAAAGCAGGACGGTCCGAGCGAGACCTTTTTTTTGGTGCAGACTGAAAACGGTATCGTTCAACGCGGCAAGCCCCAAAAGCTTCCCATAGGAATTTCCCAACCGGAATAGCGGAATATTCTCTGCGGAATTTCCCAAAGAGAGCGTTTTCCTTTCGAGCGTCGTATCGCGATCCGAGAGAGAATCCCCCCGAGCATCCATCACCTGGAGCGTTCCGTCTTCCGCACCAAAGACAATCAACTTTTCTCCGTTTCCGACAGACATTCCCGCCGGATAATCCAGAGCGACCGCTCCGCGCAAAGCAACGTCCAGTCCGACGTTTTTCGGGAACATCGCCCCGGAAAGCGAAAGGTCCGTCCACGAAATCGAAACGGGAATCACCGAAGCCGCAAAATTCAGGACGCTGTCGCCCATAAAGGAATTCGACGTTTTTTCCACGTGGGCATTCTTCGCCTTTTTAGCCGTGACCGAGATGCCCGTGTAGCCGCCCGCAGTCGTCGCCGTGTTTCCGTAACCCGAAGCATCAATCGAAAAGACCGTATCCTTTGGCGAATTTTTTCCTTTGCGCACATGCGGAATCAGGTCCGCGCCGGAGCCGTAATCGTAAGCGTCTTCGCCCAGGGAATTCTTGAATGTTTTTCCAATCGAAAGAATCCCGTCCGCTTCCGAAAGCATGATGCCGAACTGGTGGTCGCGCACCGTGTCTCCGCCCCAGAAATTCGTTACGCCATAGGGGAGCGCTTCGCGCAAATACCAGTCGTTGACCTTCCACACGGCGACACCACTCGACGGAAGCCCCGCATCAAACGAGGAAACATCGACGATAACTCCTCCCAGCTTATTCTTGTTCTTCTTGCATTTTCCGACCGAATCGCAGAGGCTGTCTTCAAAAGCGATGAAGAGGCTGTCGACCGGATAGACCTTGGTGAGAATTTCGTAATCCTTGTCGGCGGCAACATCCGAAGCGGGAACATACGACACCGCGATTTTCGCCGAATCGCCTGCCGACCGCTCGCGATTTTCAATCAAGAGATATTCGTTCGATGACAGGGGAACTTTCAAGATTTCCGTTCCCTTTCCCGAACCTGCGGCAAAAAGATCCCGGGAAATCGCTCCCGATTTCGGCGGATAGACCGTTTCCACTTTCGCCCAGCCCATATAGGCCCGCACCCACGCCGAAGGAAGCACCGGGAAGAATCCGTTCCCCGCATTGTAACCGGCAAAGTCCATCACGTCGAAATATCCCAGGCGGGAAATTCCCTTGACGATATCGTAAGTATTCGGCATTCCCAGCTCGCGCCCGATCTGGTTTATCAAAATGCCGTTGATGCCCCAGTTGAGACCGTCCTGAGAAGCCGTTTCGCTCGTGACCATAATCGTTCGCAGCGTATCGAGCGTCGCTCCCGGCAAGACCATTCCGTTCAAGTCTCCGGCAACTTTCCGGGTCGTATCCGCAGAATCCAGATAGGCCCAGTAATCGCGCACGACATAGACATCCATGAAATCGCCCGGAGTATCCGCGTTTTTCGTTCCCATGCTGCCGCCGTCGAGAAGCCGGCTCGCACCCGCATGGATAATCATGTAGGCGCGCTTCTTGTTCGGGGATTTCGGCTGTGGCACCTTGAACGGATTGTCTAGCGTATCGCTCGGTTGGTTCGCCGCCGTTACCGCGTCCCAGACGAAGTTCATATAATCACGGCTCCGCGCCTCGTCAAACTCCGCAGTCTTTTCGCCTTTCCGCTTTGCCGTACGGTTGTAGTCGATGATGTAATGGTCAAGCGTGTAAGGTTCTCCGCTCGGAAAAATCCGGGAAACGATCACCAGGTTTCCACCGCTCACCGACCTGTAATAGGCGTTTGCAAAGTCAAAATGCTTTTGCCAGTAAGCGGCGCTCGCCCGATGCCCGCTCGGGTCGAGGCTGTAATTCGCGCTCGCCGTATCGCTGTCGGAATCAAAGCGGCCCGTTCCCGTCGTCAGGGAATTATCCGGGGACTCCTGCCTGAACTGGACGCGCAGCGCAAAAATTTCAAGCGTATCGACAGCCGAAGCCGCACCGCAAAAAGCGAGCAGGGCAAAAATAAAAAGTCGTCTCATGATCAAAAATTACAAAATCAGAGGCGATTGAATTTTTTTGGAATGGCGAGACGCCACGTCCCATCGCTCCACGGGACATTCACCCGGACATTTTTTACCCGGATGTTCAAGACGTTTTTTTTGCCCTGATAGACCCGAACTTCCGACGGCAAAATTCCGCTGTCGAATTCCGCATAATCCAGAAATTCCAGACGTTCCGAACCTTGCCGAAGTTCCGCAACGCGACCGTCCGCGTTTCGCAGGACAGTGAACGGGACACCCAAAGCGTTCTTTCCCGAAGCCTCGTGCGGCACAGCGCCTCCCCAGAACAGCGAAGCGATTTGGTGGATATCGAACAGGGGAATACCCGCGTAGCCGCCGACCAGGTAGCCTTTCCCGGAAGCGAAAGATTTCTGTTGCGAAAGAAGAAGCGTCCATTCGCCGTCTTTCCATAAAAGCGACGCGACGCCGATTCCCATCGGGCCCGAAAATTCAAAGCGGTAACGCTTCGACGGAACCGCGAACAGAACTCCCGAAAGCTTGTGCGAACCTTCCGCCGAATCGAAGATTTCAAGCGTGAATTTCGCCTTGACGCTGTCAGGAACAACCACTTTCGAGACTTCCGCCGGGCCTTTCACCAGCCGCGGGCCGCATCCGGAAAGCGCAAGAATCAAAAGCGCAAGCGCGCCCCAAACAGCGAAGCGTTTTCCCTTAGTTTTCCAGTTCCGCAGAGAAAGCATCCTGGCTCCGCCCGGCTATTCTTCTTTCTTCAAGATTTCGATTTGGCGTTTCGCACTTTCGTTCTGCGGATCGATCGAGAGTACCTTTTCGTAATATCCGATGGCGCGGTCCTTCAACGAAAGCGCCTGGCATATTGCAGCGAGATGCGCAAAAATCGACGTATCGCGCAAGAACATTTCCGGGAACGAATCCTGCTTCGCTTCGACTTCTTCCATGAGAGCCAAAGCTTCGCGGTATTTTCCTTCGCGGTATAGCGCCCAGCCTTTGGAATCCTTGTAGGCGACATCGTTCGGGTTCAGCGCAAGCGCCTCGTCGATCAGGGAAATTCCCCATTTGAGTTCTTCCGCGTTCCGGTTCAAATCGACAAGCGTGTAGCCCAAATGGTTTTTCGCCATCGCATCGGTCGGGAAGTTCGCAAAAATCTTTTTGAAAACAGCGATCGCGGAATCGACCTTCCCGAGAGCAAGAAGGTTCGAACCGTAAGAGAACAGCAGGTTCTGAGTTTCCCCGCCGAGACGGGCCGCTTCCTGGTAACGCCCGCTAGCCTTTTCGCGCAAAGCCTTCGCCGAGTCTATTCTCTGCTTGGTCGTCGGGACCGCTTCGAGCATTTCCGCGTTCATCTGCAGCAAGGTCCCATATTCCAAGTGCGTATTCGCCTTGGCAATTGTCACCGTTTCGTCAAACTTTCGAAGATTTTCAAGATTCCCCGTCTCCTGGATTTTCTTGCGCGCCAGATTCACCAGGGAATCCGATTTCAGCGATTCGTCCAAGAGTTGACAGGCTTTCGAATACTCTTTTATGCTGGCATAGCGGAAAATCAAACTGCTTTGATACATAACCGGGTCGCGGGCGTAGGCGCGTTCCAAATATTCCAGGGACTTGGCCGAATCTCCTTCATCAAGCGCCATGATGTTCAACATGTTAAAGGCGGTCGCCGCATACCGATCCGTATCGGTAAGCCGTTCCAAGTAAATTTTCGCCTGGTCCTTCTTGCCGAACATCCCCTCCATCAGCGCGAGCTTCATCAGCACATAGCCCCGGTTCGGGTTTCGCCTGTAAATCGCCCGGAGCGTATCCAGCGCGACAGAATCCTGCCCGAGCTCGACATAGGCGGTGGTCAGGAAGGCAACGGAAAGGGAATCGTCAGTAAAGGAGGAATCCGCCCGAAACTCTTCCGTCGAGCGAAGAGCTTCTTCAAAGCGCTTCATGCCAAAAAGAAGCCGGATTCGGTTTTCCAAAAAAGCACGGTCACCGCGCGCTTCATAGACAGCGCCAAAAAGATCCGCCATCGCCGAGTCGTTCTTCGCCTCCGCCAAAAGGGAAATTTGCCGTTCGAGCATCGCCTGCGGGTAGCCGATTTGCGGCAAGAGAAGCCCATAGACGCGAACCAGCTCCTTTGTATCGCGGGTAATTTCGAGCAACAGGGAGTATTCGTAAGCGGCGTGAAGGTTCTGTTCGCTCGCCTCCACCGCCTTTTTATAGTAAACGATTGCGCTGTCAAGATTCGAAGCTTCGCTGTAAACACGTCCCAATAGCGCATACTGGCTGCTCGTCTTCTTGCCTTTCAGAAGTTTCGCACGATCCGCAAGCTTCAACGCCTCGTCGGAAGCTCCGGCTCCCCGGCGAACCATCAGTTCCAAAACGGAAAACGCGAGATAGCGGTTTTCAGAATCCGCTTCGTAGGCATGCCGCATAAACTCTTCCGCCATGCCGAATTCCCCTTGGCGTTCAAGCGCAAGCGCCCGCAAGAAGGATCCGTGGGCGATTTCAAGGCGTAAAAGCCTTGCGCTGTCGATTTTCAGCGGTTCCGATTTTTTGACGGCAACGGCTTTGACATTTTCTGTCGGGGTTTCCGGTTGGGCGAGCTGTTTCGGACCGGAGCAGGCGACGACAATAAGCAACAAAAAAAGCGAACCAATCCACAAACGACACATCGAAGACCTCTTATTCCGCGATGACCAAATTGATTTTCGACCCGGCGGAAAGAGGCATTCCCGCCGACGGTTCCTGCGAAACGATTTTTTCCGCAGGCGCGTCCGGAATCTTGCTCCGCAAAGTCTTTCCCACGAGGAATCCCGACGTCCGCAAATACGAAACCGCCACAGCGAGCGGCAACCCGACAACACTTGGAAGTTCAATAAGCTCTCCCTTCGGGCCGGAAGAAAGGAACACATCGACCGTATCGCCCTTGTGCACCAAGGAACCTTCCGAAGGATTCGTCCGAACGACCTTCCCTTTTGCAAGATTGGGGTGCGCCATCCGAAATGTCAGGCCGACATTCAGCCCGGCATTTTGAATCGCGGAAGCGGCTTCTTCGCCGTTTTTATCAAAGAGATCGGGAACCGTAAACTGGTGGAGTCCGTCCGAAATCGTCAAGCGGATCGTGCGCCCGGGCTTCGAGTGCGAACCTGCAGTCGGATTCTGTCGCATCACCAAATCCGTGTCAAAGGTCTTGCTGTATTCCCGTTCTGCGGAAAAGACGACGCCAAACCCGGAATCCTGCGCAAGCGCCATCGCCGAGACGCTGTCAAGACCTTCCAAGGTCGGGACAGTCCTCTCCGAGACATGTTCCCTGGCAACAGCGGGCATCACCAATTTATCAAAGACTAGCGCGCACAGGACAAGAAGCAGCGCAAGCAGGAAAAGCGCATAGAGCCACGGCTTCGTCGAAAAAATCCGGTGGATAAAATTTTCCTTGTCCATGTTCTCCTCTCAGACTTTTGAATTCATTTCGTGCAGCTTGCTTTCTTCCGAAATCACCAGGTCCTTGCCCATCAGGGAAATCGTACCGCTCCGGGAAAGCGTCGAAAAGACCCGGCTGACCGTTTCGCGGGTAGTCCCCGACATTTCCGCGAACTGCTGTTGCGTCGGGCGGTTGCGGATGACCGTCACCATCTCGCCCCCGCGCCCGTGGATGCGCACTCCGCGATCTTCCATCAGGCTGAGAATCGTCCCGGCGACACGCCCATAGACGGACATCGTCGCAAGCGATCCGATTTGGCGGTTGGCATTCCGCAAGCGACGGCTCATCTGCACGAGAAGTCCCGTGGCAAGTTCCGGCGTAGTCTTCAAAAGTTCCAGAAAATGTTCCCGGCGGATGATGAGAACCTTCGTCGGCTGCACAGCCTTTACCGAAGCGGAACGAGGCTCGCCATCGATGAGCGACATTTCCCCGAACGAATCCCCGCGGGAAAGCAGCGTGAGAATCGTCTCCTTGCCGTCCGATCCGGTCACATAGACCTTGACCTCTCCGTCCGCGATAAGAAACAAGGAACTCGACGATTCGTCCTTCTCCAGAATAATCGTTTCGTCGCGCCCGAATTCGTTTACGATGACAAGAGAAGCCAGCTGTGACAGCTGCTCTTCCGTGAGTTCCGAAAAAAGATCGACTCCTTTCAGAAGATGGGAAATGTTTTCATCCGCCATAGAACCCTTCTTAGTTTATTTCAAATCGATGATGATGCTTTCATCCCGATGCGCTCCGATTGAAATCATTCCGATTTTCACGCCGACCAGTTTCGACATCGCTTCGAGATACTTTTTCGCATTCGCCGGAAGTTCGTCCCAGCTCTTGCAGCGGGTCGTGTTTTCCTTCCATCCGGGGAATGTTTCATAGACAGGCTTGCAACGTCCCACTTTCGACAGCTGGTTCGGGAAGATTTCGATTTTTTCGCCATCGCATTCGTAATGCGTGCAAACCTTGATTTCATCGAACGTGTCGAGGACGTCGAGCTTTGTTATCGCCAAGTGGGTGAGACCGTTCACGAGAGCCGCCTTGCGGACAACCGGAGCGTCGAACCAGCCGCAGCGACGGTTCCGACCGGTCGTCGCCCCATATTCGTTTCCGAGCCTGCGGAGCTTTTCGCCCATATCGTCCAAAAGTTCCGTGGGGAAAGGACCGTTTCCGACGCGGGTCGTGTAAGCCTTGACAACGCCGACAACCTGGTCGATTGCCGTAGGGCCAACGCCCGATCCGCAGCTCGCATAGCCTGCAACCGTATTGCTCGATGTCACATAAGGATACGTCCCCTGGTCAACGTCGAGAATCGTTCCCTGCGCCCCTTCAAAAATCAGACGTTTGCCTTCTTTCTGGGCCTTGTAGAGGATTTCGCTCACGTCGCGGACGAAAGGCTTGATCTTCTGTCCGAGTTCCAGATAATCATGAATCACCTGTTCCGGGTCGATTTCGGGAACATCGTACATCACGCGGAATTCTTCGTTGTGGACTTTCGCCATCGCTTCGACACGCGGACGAAGTTCGCGTTCATCCATCAGGTCGCCGACGCGGACGCCGATACGGTTCACCTTGTCGCTGTAGCACGGTCCGATGCCTCGACCGGTCGTTCCGATAGCCGCCTTTCCTGCCTTCTTTTCTTTCGCCTTGTCTAGCGCCGAATGATACGGCAAGACAACATGCGCATTGTCCGCAATGACCAGGCGCTTTTCCGGGTCCGAAATTCCTTTCGTGTGCAAGTCAGCAATCTCGGCAAGGGTCTGGACAGGATCGAGAACCACACCGTTGCCGATGACGCAAAGCTTGTTTTCATGCATAATGCCCGACGGAATCAGATGGAAGACAAACTTCTTGTCGCCCACTTCGACGGTATGTCCCGCATTGGCTCCGCCCTGAAAACGGACGATGATATCCGCGTCCAGCGTGAGAAAATCAACTATTTTGGCTTTTCCTTCATCGCCCCACTGGGAGCCGATTACAACACGATTTGGCATAGGTCCTTCTCGGAAAAAAACGCGAAAGGAAAGGACCGGGCTTTTCCCGACCCCTTTTTCACTTCAATAATAGAAAAGAAATTTTGGAAATGTTGCGGTTTAGTAGTGCCGTTCGCCAAAAAGCGCAGTCCCTATTCGAATCATCGTCGCACCTTCTTCGATGGCGACTTCCAAATCCCCGGTCATACCCATCGAAAGCTGGTCAAAATTTTGGAAGATCCCTCCGCGAGCCAAAAACTTTTGTTGCAGTTTGCGCAAAAAGGCGAAACATTCGCGAGAATCCTCGGCGACACCCGTATTTTTCCCGATAGTCATCAAGCCGCGAAAACGGATATGCGGAAACGATTCATGTTTTTCGAGCGAAAGCAGAAACGGCTCCGCTTCGTGGATTTCCAGACCGCTCTTGGTTTCTTCTTCGCCGGCATTCACCTGGAAGAGAATGTCGAGTGTCTTGTCCGCTTCGGCACAGACCTTTTCAAGCTTTTCAATCGCTTCCACGCTCGCTATGGAATGGATATAGTCCGCGACAAGAGCCGCTTTTTTCAACTTGTTCGACTGCACCGGACCGATGATGTGGCAGCGGATGTTCGGAGCCCGAACCGTGAACTTTTCGACGGCTTCCTGGACGCGGTTTTCGCCAAAGTCCGTAGCCCCGAGAGCCTCCGCATTTCTGACCGCTTCAATCGGGTGAAACTTGGAAACCCACACGAGCTTCACGCTTTCCCGCGAGCGGTTACTTTGTGTGCAAGCAAGCGAAATCCGTTTTTCGAGTTTTTCATGCGCGGCACGCATTTCGTCGAGAGAAAATTCAGCCATCTTTCTTCGTCCGCTTTTTCTTCTTGCCGTTTGAAAACAGGACCGCGATCAAGTCGTCGATATGTTCCATCGTGTGGATTTTAAGCCCCTTCTTCGCCGGAGCCGGCAATTCGGAAATGTCCTTTTCATTCTGCTTTGGCAGGTAAAGCGTCTTTACTCCGGCGTCGAGAGCGGCAAGCGCCTTTTCGTTCAAGCCTCCGATCGGCAAAAGGTCGCCAGAAAGGCTCACCTCGCCCGTAAACGCGACATCCGGCGGAACCGGGATGCGGGTAAACGCAGAAAGCAGCGACAGCGTGAGAGCGATTCCCGCCGACGGACCGTCCTTCGGGACAGCGCCTTCGGGAACGTGGATGTGAATATCCGTCTTGCGCACAATCGCCGGATCGATTTCAAAACGTTGAAGCCGTTCCCGCACGAGGCTGAGAGCTATCTGCGCGGATTCCTTCATCACGTCGCCGAGCTTTCCGGTGAGGAGCAGGTGCCCGCGCCCCGAAAGCAGCTTCGATTCAATCAAGAGAATCTCCCCGCCAACAGACGTCCAGGCAAGGCCCGTGATGACGCCAAAACGACCGGGCTGCGGCAAGCGGTTGTCCAAAAAGCGCGGCACGCCCAGATACTTTTCAACGAGCTTCGGTGTAAGGGAAAGCCGCCCCGATTTTCCCATCAGGGTTTCCTTGACTCGCTTGCGAACGACCGTTTCAACCATGCGTTCGAGTTCGCGAACCCCGGCCTCGCGCGTGTATCCACGCAATATTTTTTGGATAGACTCATCATCAAAGGCTATCAAGGATGCATCCGCGACGCCGCAATTTTTCAACGCTTTCGGAATCAGATAATCCTTTGCGATGGCGAGCTTTTCGTGCGGATAATATCCGGGCAGGCGCACCACTTCCATGCGGTCTTCAAGAGGCGCAGGAATCGTCGTTTCCGAATTCGCCGTCGCGATAAAGAGCACCTTCGAAAAGTCCAGCCCGACTTCCATAAAGTGGTCAGTAAAGTCCGGATTGAGTTCCGGGTCGAGAACTTCGAGCATCGCACTCGCCGGGTCTCCCCGATAATCGCTTCCCATCTTGTCGATTTCGTCAAGCAGGATGACGGGATTCATGCACTTGGCATGGCGAAGGGCCTGGATAAAACGCCCGGGCATCGAACCGATATAGGTCCGACGGTGGCCGCGGATTTCCGCTTCGTCCGAAACGCCTCCCAAGGTCACCCGGGCAAAGTTCCTGCCGAGCGATTCCGCAATGGACCGCACAAGCGTCGTCTTTCCCACGCCCGGCGGACCAACCAGGCAGATAATCGGAGCCTTGTTTTCCGCACCGGTCTGCTTCAGCACCGCGACATATTCGAGAATCCGCTCCTTGACCTTTTCCAAGCCAAAATGCTTCGCATCCAGATTTTTCTTGACCTTTTTCAAGTCCAGAGCGGTATCCGTATAGACGCCATACGGAATCGAAAGGAACCAGTCGATATAGTTGCGCGAAACGGCATATTCCGGGCTAGCGGGCTGCATCAGGCGCATCCGACCGAATTCTTCGTCTAGCTTTTCCTGGATTGCCGCGGAAAAATGCTTTTCCTTGACTTTCTGTTCGAGCTTGTCGATTTCGTCACCGTCGCCGTCCGAAATTTCGCTTTGCAGCATCCGGATCTGCTCGCTGATAAGCCAGTCCTTCTGGTTTTGCTGCATTTTCTGCTGGACATCGTCCCGGACATGCTCGACGACGCTTTCCACGTCGAGAGCCGCCTGGAGATACGCGTTGATGACCCGCCCGAGGGAATCCAGGTTCTCCTGTTCGAGCGCCTTTTGCTTCTGGGCCGGCGTCACGCGCACAAAGGGAAGCATCGCCATGTATGTGGAAAAAGGCTCTTCCTTGGCCATGACATCGTGCACGATATCCGGGGAAAGATTTTGCAATCCCGCATAGCGTTCAAAAAGGCGTACACCGTCCTTGGCGATAATCTTGGAAAGCGAATCATCGACCGAAGCATAATGGCGAAGGGAAATGTGCGACGAAAAATAGTTTCTGTCCGAAAGAATTTCCGGATTTACCAAATCGACGACGACGACGCCTTCGAGAAGAACCCGCCAGCAGCCGTTCGGAAGCGCGTTCACAGACTGGACATGGGCGAGAACGCCCACCTTGGGCAGGTCTTCGAGCGCAACCGCTTCCTTGTCCGGATCGGGCTGGAGCGCAAGCAAAATCAGGTCATGGTAAGCCCTCGAAGCCTGCAGAGCGTTCTGCGAAATTTCGCGTCCCACGAGGACACGGGTAGAAGCCCCCGGCGTCACCAAGGCATCGCGGAGCGGAAGCAATGGAAAATCGTGTGATAAATCGAGGGCGACGGTTTCTAGCAAATTCTCGGAATCAGGGGTCGTCTTTTTCAATCCAAATCCTCAAGCGACATTTTTTTCGTTATCTTGCGTCAAGGCCTTTTTGACCAGTTCCCTATCGACTACAAACTTCTTGATGCCGGAACCGGGCAGTTCATACATCGCCTTCTGGAGCGTGCGTTCCACAATCGAACGAAGCCCTCTGGCGCCCGTTTTCCTTTCGAGCGTAAAGGCGACGATTTCCGAAATGCCGTCTTCCGTAAAGGACAGGTCGATTCCGTCCATTTTGAACAGCTTGACGAACTGCTTCACAATCGCGTTCTTCGGCTCGGTCAGAATCCGCTTCAAGGCAGTTTCGTCGAGTTCTTCGAGAGCGACTACAATCGGCAAGCGTCCGACAAGCTCGGGCATCAAACCGAAATGAATCAGATCGTCAGGTTCGAGCTGCTTAAAAAGTTCGGAAAGGGAATTGTCCTTTTCGGAACGGATGTCCGCGCCAAAGCCCATGCCTCCCTGGTTTACGCGGTGGGCGATGATCTTGTCGAGCGTTTCGAACGCGCCGCCGCAGACAAAAAGGATGTTTTTCGTGTTGATTTGCACGAGGCTCTGTTCCGGATGCTTCCGACCGCCCTTGGGCGGAACCGCTGCGACAGTCCCTTCCAGAATTTTCAAAAGCCCCTGTTGGACGCCTTCGCCCGAAACGTCGCGCGTAATCGAAGGGTTCGCCGTCTTGCGCGCAATCTTGTCGATTTCATCGATAAAGATAATGCCGCGTTCTGCCCGGGCCACGTCATAGTCCGCCGCCTGCAAGAGCCGCACCAGGATATTTTCCACGTCTTCGCCGACATAGCCTGCTTCGGTGAGAACCGTCGCATCGGCAATCGAGAACGGAACGTTCAGAAAGCGAGCGAGCGTCTGGGCGAGAAGCGTCTTGCCGCTTCCCGTCGGACCGACCAAAAGCAAATTCGACTTTTCGATTTCCACGTCGTCGGCAGGTTTCTTTCCCCGGTTCGCATCGCCTTCGCGAAGACGCTTGTAATGATTGTACACAGCGACAGAAAGAGCCATTTTCGCATCGTCCTGCCCGATGACAAATTCATCGAGATGCGCTTTCAGTTCCTTCGGCGTCGGAAGCGGAGCCATGGCGGTTTCCGCTTTCGCCTTGGCGGCATCTTTCGCCAGGTCGTCCAAAAGAAGATTGTAGCACGCCGACACGCATTCATTGCAAATGTGGACATTCGCGCCCGAAATCATCTTCATGACCTGTTCCGCGGGCTTCCCGCAAAAACTGCAAGAAATCTGGGAATGATTCTTTCCGCTCTTGTACATCGAAACGACCCTTATCTTCTAAGCGTTTAGCTTAGGCCTTGTGCGGTTTGAAAATTTCATCGATCACGCCGAATTCCAGAGCCTCTTCCGGCGTCAGGAAAAAATCGCGCTCCGTCTTTTCGCGAACCTCTTCGATCGAACGCCCCGAATGTTCCGCGATGATCTGCGAGAGCATTTCACGAGTGCGGACCAGTTCCTTCGCATGGACCTGGATATCCGTCGATTGGCCGGTCACCGCGCCGGACGGTTGGTGCAGCATAATCCGGGAATGGGGAAGAGCGTAACGCTTGCCCTTGGTTCCCGAAGCGAGCAGAATCGCCGCCATCGAGATGCTGTCCCCGACGCAAATCGTCGCCACGTTCGGACGGATATGCTGCATGGTATCGTAGATGGCAAGCCCGGCAGACACGTAGCCGCCCGGGCTGTTGATGTACAAAGTAATGTCTTTCTCGGGATTCTCGTATTCCAGGAAAATCATCTGGGCCATCACGTTGTTCGCCACTTCGTCATTTATCGGCGTCCCGAGGAAAATGATGCGTTCCTTGAGAAGACGTGAATAAATGTCGTAAGCGCGTTCACCGTGACCGGTGTTCTCAATGATGGTTGGAATGACCATGAATTCCCCCTAAAAGTTACTTGGCAGCGTCTTCGTGCTTGATGCCGACGAGCAGGTCGGAAGCCATTTCCACGCGAAGTTCGTCGCGGAGAGCGACCGTGCGACCGGACTGGCGGAAGTGGTCCTTCAACGCCTTCGCCTCGACGCCGTAAGCCTTGGCGATTTCCTCGATACGGGCATCGACCATCGCCTGGCTAGGCTTGAGCTTTTCCTTGTTCGCGACAAATTCCAGGATACGGTGCTTCTTGATTTCGCGGACAGCTTCCGGTTCGAGCGTCTTGAGTTCCTCTTCGGTCGGTTCGATATCCTCGTTCGTGCCGGCATTGCGCTTGAGCGTGTACTTGATGAGATCGACAACCCGGGCGTGCGGAACGTCAAACGGATTCGTTTCGATCAGCTTGTCAATCGCATCGTTCAGCGCCTTGTTCTTCGCTAGATTCCGCTTGTTGTTGATGAGGCTCGTCTGGACATTGTCCTTGAGTTCGGCTTCGTCCTTGACCCCGACCTTCTTGAAAAATTCCTCGTCCATCTTCGGGGCGCGGATTTCCCGGACATCGGTCACTTCCACCTTGAAATCGGCTGTCTTGCCGCGGTACTGTTCGTCCTTGTGGTCGGCGGGATAGACGAAATGAATTTCCTTGTTATCGCCCTTCTTCACGCCGGTAAGCCCTTCGTCAAATCCCGGAGAGGAAGATTCGCCGAGAAGCGTACGGAACTCGCGATCTTCCGGAATTTCTTTCGATTCCCCGTCAATTTTCACTTCGAGATAGTTTCCGACAACAACATCGCCCTTCTTGGATTCGCGATCGACGGATTCCGCAGACGAATACATCTGCAGCACGCGGTCGAGTTCCGCCTTGACTTCATCTTCGGAGACCGCCACTTCGGGAACGGTGATTCCGAGGCTCTCGTATCCCTTGATATCGATTTCCGGATCGACTTCGACAACCGCGGTAAACGAAATGTCGGACTTTTCGTCGTCCTTGAAATTTTCGACCTTGACTCGGGCGACCGGGATGATGTTCGCCTTCTTCAGCTCTTCGCTCAGCGTGCTGTTCATCAGTTCCTCGATGCACTCCTGGCGAATCATCTTGCCAAAGCGAGAGACGATCGTATGGCGCGGAGTGGCTCCGGCGCGGAAACCCTTCAATTGCACTTCCTTGCGGTACTGCGTCACCTTTTTCTCGAAAGGCGCTTTCAGCGCTTCCTGGGGAATGGTGATTTCGACATTGCGTACTGTAGAGCTGGTTTCTTTAATCGAAACGGTCATGTTGTCTCCAATAAGTGAAAAACTCGGTAAAAATGCGAGGGGAGGGAGTCGAACCCTCACGATTTCTCGCCAGATCCTAAGTCTGGTGCGTCTGCCAATTCCGCCACTCTCGCGTTTCGAAGCCAAAAATAGAAAAAAGCTTCCCATTTAGAAAAGGAATCAAGTATTTTTGTGGGCGTGTCGGGCACTTTTCGGACAATTCGCATCGGAATCTTCATTTCGGCGGTGAATCTTCTCATCCAGGGCGTGGTCTTCCTCGTCGGGAACTTCATGGCGAAAAACCTGGGAAACGTCGATTTCGCCTATTTCGGGGTGCTGCAAAGCGACTACTCGATTTTTACCGCACTAGCCGATTTCGGAACGACAACCCTGCTGCTCGCCTTTTTCGGGAAGAACGCCGTCAAGGGGAAGCTTCTCCATTTCGCCTTCCAGCTGCGCTATTCGCTTGCGTTCGCATCGATGCTCCTGATGGCGCTTTTCGCCTGCACTGTCCGAAGGAACCATCCCGTTTTCCTGAGCGAATTCATCCTCGCATTCGGGCTTCTCTTCCAGCACGCATTTTTCGACTGGTATTTCATCTGCGGAAAATTCTGGAAAAAGCTCCTGGTTTCCAAAATCCTGCATACGATTTCCTACGCCTCGGTCATGGGATTTTCCCTGCTCTACCTCCAGACGAAAAGCTTCGAAGGCATCGCTCTTTCGATGGTTCTCGCCGCGCTTCCCGCCTGGAGCTTCGGAGCGACCGCCGCGCTCCGCCCGCAGATTTTCAGGTTCAGCCGTCGCAGCGTCCTGTTTGTCCGTCTGATGCTCGGCAAGGCGTTCCCGTTCGCCCTGTCGAGCCTCGCAAGCTTTCTCTATCTGCCGCTCGGACTTTACGCGATGGATTTTTACGCGCCACGCGAACAGTTCAGCGGATACAACTACGCGAATAAATTAATCCTGCTCGCTTCGAGCCTGATGGTGAACTTCATCTCGTCATCGCTTGTATCCAAGCACGAATCGGACGATCCGAATTTCCATGTAAAGGACATTGCGCTTTTTACCGCATTTATCGCGCTTTGCGCTTCCCCCGTATGGATTTTCCCCGAGTTCTGCCTGAAGACATTCTTCTTCGCGGCCCCGATACGAACGAACCCGGACATTCTCGCCTTTGGGGCGGCTTCCCTTTCCATCCTCGCGTTCTCCATCATCCTGCAGGCTCTCCGCATGAACCTCGTCGCAACCATGCTCAAGGAAAAGCGGCTCTGGACATACGTGGCGTTCATTTTCCTCGGCGGCGCGCTAAACGCTTTCGCCGTGTTCATCGTGCCAAAATTCGGCCCGGGATTTCAAGCACTTCCGTTTCTCGCGCTAACCGGAGACGTCGCTCTGAGCGCTCTTCTCTTTTGGTATTTCAGGAAAAGGTTTGGCAGGTAGCCAGCAAATCGAGGAAACCGCCCAGACAACGAATCCCCACGCCCAAAAAATCCCCTGCTTGTAACCCGCAATAAAAAACCAGAAGCCAACGAAATAAATCAGGAACGTATAAAGCATCACGACCTGCGGATTTTTCTTTCTTTTCAAGTTCGCATATAGCACGCACATGCCTAGCCCGACAAGGAATGGCACGGCAAAGCATCCAGGAAGCCCAAAATCCTTGTAAATTTCCCACAGATAGCCGGTCGTATTGTAGCCGGGAATTTTCTGGACGCTCTCGTTGAAAATCCCATCCCAGCCAAAGCTGTTCTTCAAGGGATTCGCAACGCGGAAATATTCAAACATTCCGGAAAAAAAGTCGATTCCGTATGTAAAAGGATGTATTTCCCTGTCAGGCGGCGGATTCACCGCATAATCCAGATTCCAGTAGTTATTCGCCACGTAGTTATACGGCATTGTCATTGCAGCGTCCATCGTCATCGACTTGATCGAGGAATCTCCCCCATACTGCGACCTGGCAGAAGCAACAAAAACAAAGGCGGCAATTCCAAGAATCATCAGCGAGGCGATTAGAATTACCGAAATCCGCCGACACAAAAAATTAAACAGGATGACAACAAACCCGATGCACATAAAAAAAGTCGTCCGGCTCGGATAGGCGCAGACGCTCAACACGCACACGAAGGGAACAACGATTCTCGAAATCCAACGGATCCAGCGGACAGGATTCACCTTCCGGAACATCGACACGCCGAACATCAGGATGACAAGCGGAGCGCTCGAAAAAAATTGCGCATAGAGACCGTAATTTACTTTTCGCGAAGCCCAGTAGCTTGCATTGCCCGAAAACAAGATGAGATTTCCCACAATTTTGAGGATGCCGAAAATGCCGACCAGATAGGCGAACAAAATCAGGCAGGAAAAGACAAAATGCAGTTTCCAGTTGTAAGCCGTGGTTTCCCGAGTCTCTTCGCAAAGGTTCGGTTTGGGACGCCCCCATTCAAAAAGCAGGCACGCCGAAGAAAAGGATAGCAGCGCACCAAGCCAGACAAACCACGTCTTCGCATGAAAAGGCGTCATCGCATGGTCAAGGCGCAAATAGGCAAAAGCCAATGTCAGACACTGGAAAAAAATGTAAACGGTCGCCGGCGAAAAGAAATCCTTCTTCGCTTTCCACACATAGAGCAAAAGTCCTACGACAACCGATAAAAGAATCGCCGTTTCGGGATATTCGCAAAGCCAAGCGAACATCAGTGCACGCGATTCCTTTTAAAGAAACGGGAAAAGACTAGCCATTCCTTTTCAAGAGAGGAACCGGTTCCTTCTTGAGCCTTCACCAATTCGATGAAATTGCAGAGAATGGTCGCCAAGAGCGACATGACCAGCACGCAAAACACGAGAGAAACCCCTCGCAGCGGAAACACCTTCTTGTCGTTCGGCCACGGGGCTTCGAGTATATGAAGATTGGTGAGTTTTTTCGCCTCTTCGAGCAGCATCTGCTCGCTCTGCTGCCGGAGAAGCTTGTACATCGCGGACTGGACCTTGATTTCCTCTTCCTTCCGCATGAATTCCGCACCGAGTTCCGGACTTTTCTTGAGAGAGACAAGCCCCAACGCCTGCTGTTTTCCTTCGAGAGTCTGGTTTATCGATGTATTCAAGGAAGCATAACGCTTTGACAATTCATCGTATCGCTTGGAATTTTCGCCGTGCAGCTTCCGTTCGTAATTCATCTCGACAGCGACCGCTTCCCGCTCGGACTGGAGCGTGCTCAAGTATTTAATGGTCGATTCCATCTGGATCATCGGTTCGTAGAAATTGTTGTCCGTCTGGAACTTCACAAAGTCGCGCTGCAAGGAATCCAGGTCCTTCAGGCAAAGCTCGATGCGGCTTTCAAAGTATTCACGGCTCTGCTTCGCCTGGAGAGTCTTGAACGCGTTGAACATGGAGTCCGCCTTTTCGAGCATAAACGTCGCCATGTCTGCCGCCACCTGGAAATCTTCGTCCTCGATCGTGATTTCGAGCATGTTTTCGTCGGTGAGCTTGAGCGAAAAGTTCTTGCGGAACTTTTTCAGCAGGTCGGCGCGAAACTTGCCGTCAAACTCGTAATGCTTCGCCAGGTCGAACCTGTCGATCACCATGTCTTGCAATTCCTTGGAATTGAAAATCGTCCAGATGGCGTCCGCATCGACAGAACCCATCGAAAGCCCGAGCATCGACGCATAGGAAGAAAGCTCTTCGCCGAGCATCCCGCCCAAAGCGTTCATTCCCGAAGAACTCGGAGGAGGCGTCACGACGGCCTTCGCCGCATAGACAGGTCGCACGACCCACATCACAAGCACAAAGACCGCAATCGTCGGAAGAAGCACAATCAAAGCGCAAAGCTTGAAATGTTTCAAGTCGTTGTTGAGAATCCGCAGAAGCGTTTCCGTCAAGCCGGGAGTTTCATTCGATTGCATAGGCCTACTTGTAATTGACGTAAATGATGAAAGCCGAAGAAACGACGGTCAAAAGAGACGCGACAAACAGCGTAAAATCCTTGAACCGCTCATACGTGCTCTTCGGAAGCTCGATATAGTCTCCCGGCAGAATCGGATCGCGGGTCGCGTTGACATAGATAGTCTCCCGGTCGCCACGGATTACCTTCACCTGGTCAAAGGATCCCGAAGTAGTCAGGACTCCCGCCGCCGAAATATAGTCCAAGGCGTGCCACGAAGGATCGTAGGTCTGCCGCCCGACTCCGCCGACCGCACCGCCCACATACACAAGCAGCGGCTTCACCGTAAACTCGATTTCCACACCCGCCGAAACAACCGTCTTATCGATATCCTTTACGGGAATCGACCGGGAAGAATTGTCCTTTTCGCGAATCACCACCGACTGGTATCCCATATTGGGCAAGCGGTCCCCGCCGGCAATCTGGAAATAATCCTGAACCGTGCGCCCTTCGACATAAGGCACCGCCGACCGGTAGTTCGGAAGAATCAGCGTCACGGAATTTTTCATATCCGCAAACGGAATGAAAATCTGGTCGCCCTGCTCAATCATCACGTCGTTTGCGAAGTCGCCTTCATTGTTCACCTTGTTCCAGTCGATATGCAGCGTATCGTTTCCGCGAATGATCTGCACGTCGTCATCCCGACCCGACGGCAAGATGTTTCCCACCATTTTGAGAAGCCGACTGAGCCTCGTCTGCGGTTCCACCAAGACCTGCCCCACCTGCGGGACAGCGCCCATCACGTTCACGATGATTTTTTTCAGCTGGGCTAGCTGGACAAAACAGTATTTCGGGTTGTAACGCGTCGAAACAAGCTTCAGGATTTCCTCGCGCGCCTCGCCGATGGTCTTTCCCGCAACATTCACCGACCCGCATTCCTCGATGACGACATTTCCGTCCGGATAGACCTTTGCCGAAAGGTAATTGTTTTCGAGCATGATGTCCAGGTAGTCGCCCGGTCCCAGCTTGTAGTTCGAATCGACAAGCCCTTCGCTGTAAGTCGGCTGCATTGTCACCGAGCTCCGCTGGAACGAAGACGGCGAAGTTGGAACCGAGGAAAAAGTTCCGACATCCGTGGCAAAAAGGCCCGTACAGAGCAAAAGGAAAAACGCCAAGATTTTAAAACGCATAGTCATCCGCAGAAAGCCAAAGTTCTCGCTTAAAATAGAAAAACCCGGCTTGGACAAGTCGGGTTTTTCCTGATAATCGCAACGATTACTTTTCGGCTTCCTTCGCTGCGCCCTTGACCATGTCAATCGGCTTTGCTTCGGCAGCGGAAGCTTCCGCGGTCGGAGCGACCTTGGCCCTGATTTCATCTTCGACAAGAGAAACCAAAGCCATTTCGGCAGCGTCACCCGGACGATGCGGACCGAGCTTCAGCACGCGCGTGTAACCGCCATTGCGGTTCTTGTAACGCGGACCGATTACGTTGAAAAGTCCCTGGAGGACCTTCGGGTCGCGCACAAAGCGGGCAGCTTCGCGACGAGCGGAAAGATCGCCCTTCTTTGCGTAAGTCACCAAGCGATCCACAACTCCGCGGACAAGGCGAGCCTTGAGGAGAGTCGTGCGCACGGAGCGCTTGAGCTGATCCTCTTCCAGGCCTTTTTCGAGGATGGAAGTCGCGAGGCTACGGAGAATGGCACGTTTATGCTGTGCATTTGCACCGAGTTTCTTGTTCTTTACACCGTGTCTCATTTTTTAATCCTTCAAGTATTCATCGACGTTCATGCCAAAGCTGAGACCCATCGACGTCAATACCTCGTTAAGTTCAACCAAGGACTTCCGACCGAAGTTCTTGTATTTCAGCATGTCCTGCTCCTTGTTGCGGACGAGTTCTGCTATCGTATGGATATTCGCCATACGGAGGCAGTTGCTGGAACGAACGGAAAGTTCCAGTTCATCGACACGCATCCGGAGACGACTGGCAATGCGCTGGCGTTCTTCGTCCTGGACCATCTCTTCCGGAGATTCAAGATCCCCTTCGAAGTTGATAAAGGCTTCCAGGTGATCCACGAGCAGCTTCGCTGCATAGGCTAGCGCATCTTCGGGATCGATCGAACCGTCAGTCGTGATTTCCAGTTCGAGGCGGTTGTAATCCGTCTTCTGTCCGACACGGGTATCGCTCACATGGGTAGCGACGCCCAGCACCGGATTGAAGTTCGCGTCCATCGCGATTTCACCGATCGGCGCATCCGGATTCTTCAATTCATCCGCAACCACGTAGCCGCGTCCCGAAGAAACCTTGAGTTCCATGCACAGGGAAGCGTTGCCGGAAAGAGTCGCAATATGGACATCTGGGGTAAGGATCACCACGTTGGGATTCTCCTCGATGTTCGCAGCGGTGATTTCACCGTTTCCAGACATGTCCAAGCGAAGCGTTTCGTCATGGTCGGAGAGCAACTTCACGCGGATGCTCTTTAGGTTCAGGATGATGTCTGTCACATCTTCCTTCACTCCCGGAATAGACGAAAATTCCTTATCGACTCCGGCGATTTTCACAGAGACGATAGCGGCACCTTGCAACGAGGAAAGCAGCGTACGACGGAGCGCATTACCGATAGTAATGCCCCAGCCGCGTTCCAGGGCTTCCACGACAAATCTCGCGTAGCGCCCATCTTCGCGTGTTTCCACTTTCTGGAAACTGCGCGGCATTTGGAGAGATTTCCACATCATTGGCGTTTTCCCTATTGAGATTAAACTCTTCTCTTCTTCTTAGGACGGCATCCGTTGTGCGGAACGCCTGTCACGTCGCGAATCGTCAGCACTTCAATGCCCACGTTCTTGATGGCGCGGACAGCGGATTCACGTCCACCGCCGGCACCCTTGACACGAACATCGACCTTGCGAATGCCCAAGTCGTAAGCCTTGCGTGCGGCGGCTTCCGCAGCGAGCTGGGCCGCAAACGGCGTACTCTTGCGCGATCCCTTGAAGCCGGAATTTCCCGGAGACCCCCAAGCGACAACGTTTCCACGAGCGTCCGTAATCGACACGATTGTGTTGTTGAAAGATGCGTTCACGCAGGCGATACCCTGCACATCAACGCGCTTCTTGCCTTTCTTTATCTTTTCCTCGGCGGGAGCGGCTTCAGCTGCAACCGGAGCGGCGGTTTCTTTAACTTCTTCGTCTGCCACGGATCGTCTCCTTACTTCTTCTTGTTAGCAACGGTCTTCTTCGGACCCTTGCGAGTGCGAGCGTTCGTACGGGTGCGCTGGCCACGGACCGGCAACTTTTTCAAGTGGCGGGAACCGCGATAGCATCCGATATCTTGAAGACGCTTGATATTCAAGGTCGTTTCTGCGCGAAGCTGACCTTCGACAGAATATTCGTCTTCGAGAACGTGACGAATCTTACCTTGTTCTTCTTCAGTCAGGTCGTCACACTTCTTCTTCAGATCGATTCCCAGTTGGGCGCAGATCTTGCGAGACGTGAACAGACCGACTCCGTAGATAGCCGTCAGACCATACTCGACGGTCTTGTTTTTCGGCAAATCGACACCAGCAATACGTGCCATAAAATCTCCTAACCCTGTCTCTGCTTATGACGGGGGTTCTTAGAACAGATGACGCGAAGAATGCCCTTGCGACGGACAATCTTGCAGTTTTCACATCTAGGTTTGATGGAGGCTTTGATTTTCATAGGTTCTAACCTTTTTTGTCCCTATTACTTGTAACGGTAGGTGATCCTTCCCCGCGACAAGTCGTACGGGGAAATTTCGACCAACACTTTGTCGTCCGGCAAGATGCGGATAAAATGCCGGCGCATTTTTCCAGAAACATGAGCGAGAATCTCATGGCCATTTTCGAGGCCGACTCGAAAGAACGCGTTGGGAAGAGCTTCCAGCACAACGCCTTCTACTTGAATGCCTTCTTCTTTAGCCACTAGGACGCCATCCTGCCGCGAATGCGGCCGTGTTTGAGGAAACCTGCATATTCATTGGTCTTGAGCTGGGCTTCGAGCTGGCGAAGCGTATCCAGCGCAACACCGACCACGATCAAGACCGAAGTACCGCCAATATAGAAAGACATGTTCAAAGCGTCTTTCAAATGCAGCGGACCGACACTGATTACCGCGAGGAAAATGGCTCCAGGCAACGAAATGCGGGTCAAAATGTGATCAATGTACTCGGCAGTCTTCTTTCCCGGGCGAATTCCCGGAATAAAGCCACCCGACTTCTTCAGATTATCCGCAATATCGGACGGATTGTACTGGATAGCCGTATAGAAGTAAGTGAAAAAGATAATCAATGCGGCGAAAATGACGCTGTAAGTGACATGCCCGGGAACAAAGGCGCCGGCAAAAGCCTGCGCCCAGCTGACACTAGGCATCCACGAAGCGATAATCGCGGGCACGAACATAATGGAAGAGGCAAAAATGACGGGAATCACGCCTGCGGTATTCACCTTGAACGGCAAATAGCTGGCCTGACCGCCCATGACCTTGCGCCCAACCACTCTGCGCGGACTCTGCAGCGGAATACGCCGGACAGCCTGCTCGACGAACACGATGAACGCGATGATAGCAACGACAATCGCCAAGATGAAAATCTCGATAGCGAGCGGTTGGATCTCTTCGCGGAACATTTCGAATTCGCGGAGGAAGGCTCTCGGTAATTCGCCGACGATACCGGCAAAGATTATCAGGGAGATTCCGTTACCCACACCCTTCGCCGTGATTCTCTCGCCGAGATACATGACAAAGATCGTTCCCGTGGTGAAGGTAAGCGTAGCAAGTAACCGGAAACCGACATTCCCAAGCCCGGACTGGAAACCGTCCGTCAGCACAGAAATACCTGTACCGGTCGCGGTGGAAACTTTTAAGCTAGAAAGCCAGACGGCGACTCCCCAGCCCTGCAAGGCTCCGAGGAGAACCGTAAAGTAACGCGTGTATTGATTCAACTTGGCGCGTCCTTCCTGCCCTTCTTTCTGAAGCATCTGAATCGCCGGAATCACGGAACCCATCAGCTGGATGATAATGCTCGCGCTGATATACGGCATAATGCCCAAGGCAAACACCGTCGCCTTGGCAAAAGCACCACCCGTAAAGGAGTCATACAGTCCGAACATATTATTGTTGTTGCGGAAGTATTCAGCGAGAACCGTAGCATCGACACCCGGAATGGTAATGTGCGACCCGATGCGATAAACGATAAGAATCCCCAAGGTGAAGAGAATCTTCTTCCTTAGGGCTTCCACCTTGAAGGCGTTGGCGAAACCGCCAAAAGCTTTCTTCAGAGCTTCCATTATTTAACGATCTCAACTTTGCCGCCAGCAGCTTCCACAGCCGCCTTGGCCTTTTCGCTGATCGCGTTGACTTTGAGCGTGATTGCCTTGGAAATCGTACCGTAGCCTAGAACCTTGATGGGCTTCTTGATGCTGCGAACGAGCCCCTGATCGGCAAGGACCTTAGCGTCAAATTCGAGAACGCCAGACTTTTCGAGAGCTTTCAGGTTCACAATCTGGGTATCGTGAACGATATGGCTCTTGAATCCGCGCTTCGGAACGCGACGATGCAACGGCATCTGACCGCCTTCAAAAGCGACACGCCCAGCCTTGGCGCTCTTACGAGCTCCAGCACCCTTCTGACCACGACCGCCGGTCGTGCCCCAGCCGGAACCCGCACCGCGACCGATTCGCTTGCGGCCTTTGGTGAGAGCGCTTTTGCCAGGATTGATACTATTGAGTTGCATGATTAAATCTCCTCGACCTTGACCAAGTGGCGGACAACATTGATGATGCCCTGGATTGCCGGAGTCAGCGTCAGTTCATTAGAGGTTCCAATCCCATGGAGTCCGAGCGACTGGATGTTCGCCCTATGCTTCGGCAGGGTGTGGATGATTCCCTTGATCTGGGTAATTCTCACTTTTTTCATTTCTCTAGACCTCAGGCGTTCTGACCGCGCAAAGCAGCGTAGTCATTTTTGTTCTTCTGAGTCGTGAGGCCCTCGATGCAGGCCTGGACCACGGTGCTCGGATTGGAAGAACCATAGATCTTGGTAAGAATGTTATGGACGCCAGCAAGTTCCAGCACGGCACGCGCCGCAGCACCGGCGATAACGCCTGTACCGGGAGCCGCCGGAATCAAGCGGATGCGCGTTGCGCCGTACTTGATTTCGACATCGTGCGGAATCGTTCCATCCTGAACATTCACTTCGATGAGGTTGCGCTGAGCGGCTTCGGTGCCCTTACGGATAGCTTCGGAAACTTCCTTCGCCTTGCCTAAGCCCACACCGATCTTGCCCTTCTTGTTGCCGACGACAACGAGTGCACTGAAGGACATGCGACGACCGCCCTTGACGGTCTTGGCGCAACGATTGATGTGCACAACTCTGTCTTCAAATTCAGAAACTTGAGTTTCGCGTTCCAAAGTGTACCTCTTAGAATTGGAGTCCGCCTTCACGAGCTCCCTCAGCGAGAGCCTGAACGCGACCGTGATAGATGTAACCGCCGCGGTCGAAAACGACGGCAGAGATGCCCTTCGCCTTCGCTGCGTCAGCGATGAGATTTCCGAGTTTCTTGCTCTGTTCGGTCTTTGTCAGTTCGCCAAACTTCGCCTGGAAATCCTTGGAAGACGTTGCGAGTTGCACCAAGGATTTATGAGAAACATCGTCAATGATCTGAGCGATCATGTTAGAAAGCGTGCGACGGACTGCAAGACGCGGACGTTCGGGGGTACCGTTGACGGTCTTGCGGACACGTGCATGACGCGCAATTCTGGACTCAAGTCTTTTCTTTGCAATAACAGCCATAGCGTTACCTTATTTACCTGTCTTCTTGCCCTGCTTGCGGCGGACGTATTCACCAACGTACTTGATACCCTTGCCCTTATACGGTTCAGGACGGCGGTACTTGCGAATTTCGGCTGCAGCCTGGCCGACCTTCTGCTTGTCGATGCCCTTGATGCTGATTTTAAGCGGATCGACCGCCTTCAGCGTGATTCCTTCCGGAGCCTTGTAGATGACCGGATGGGAGAATCCGAGGACCAAGTTCAAGTCGTTGCCTTTCTGTTCCACACGATAACCGACGCCGACGATTTCCAGGTTCTTTTCAAAGCCCTTGGTAACGCCTTCGACCATGTTCGCGACGAGAGCGCGGGTCGTGCCGTGGATAGCGCGGGAAAATTTCTGATCGTCCGGACGGGCAAACGAGAGGTTGTCGCCTTCCAGATTGATCTTGATCAGGTCATGAACCTTGGTAGAGAGTTTTCCAAGAGGACCTTCCACCAAAATGTTCTGGCCATCGAGCGTCACCTTGACGCCGGCGGGGATATGAATGATAGCTTTTCCGATACGAGACATCTTTACCTCACCAGACCTTTGCGATGATTTCGCCACCCACGTTTTCCTTGCGGGCTTCGTGGTCGGTCATCACACCTTTGGAAGTGGAGATAATCGCATAGCCAAGACCATTACGGACGCGCGGAAGCTTCGCCACATCGCTGTAAGCACGAAGACCCGAGCGGCTGACGCGCTGGATGCCTTGGATAGCCGGAACGCCGTTCGTGTAGCGGAGAAGAACCTTGATGATTCCCTGCTTGCCATCATCGACGACGACGAATTTTTTGATGAAACCTTTTTCCTGCAACACGCGAGCGATTTCACGCTTCTGATTGCTGGCAGGAATGTCCACCACAGGCGCTTTCGCCGCGACGGCGTTGCGGATGCGGGTGAGCATATCGGCGATTGTATCTGTTGCCATTTGTAAAACGCTCCTTACCAGGAAGATTTGGTGATGCCCGGGATTTCGCCGGCGAGTGCCATTTCGCGGAAGCAAATACGGCACAGGCCAAAGCGACGCATATAAGCGTGCGGCCTACCGCAACGCTTGCAGCGATGATACCCACGAACCGTGTATTTCGGCGTGCGCTTGCACTTTTCAATCATTCTTCTGCTTGCCATGGTATACCTTACTTCCTGAAGGGGAGACCGAGACCTTCGAGCAGAGCGCGACCTTCATCGTCCGTCTTGGCGGAGGTGACAAAGGAAATGTCCATGCCTAAAGTCTGAGAAATTTTATCGATATCGATTTCCACAAAAATCGACTGTTCCTTAACACCGAGCGTGTAGTTGCCGCAACCGTCGAATCCACGACGGGGAAGACCGCGGAAGTCACGCACACGCGGCAAGGTGATGTTGATGAATCGGTAGAGGAAGTCCCACATGTTGGAACCGTGGAGGGTCACCTTGGCACCAATTCCAAGACCTTCGCGGAGCTTGAAGTTGGAAATCGCCTTGCGAGCCTTCGTCACGACCGGCTTCTGTCCGGTAATCGCCGAGAGGACATCGACCGCTTCGTCTAGAACCTTGCGGTTGGAAGCGGCTTCGCCGACGCCCATGTTGATGACGATTTTATCCAAATGCGGAATCTGCATTACGTTCTTGTAACCGAATTTCTGCTTGAGAGCCGGAACTACGGTCTTTTCGTAAACATCTTTCTTCATAGTGCTCATTGTTACGACCTCACAGAGCCTTGCCGGACTTGACGCTCACGCGAACGCTCTTCTTGCCCGGTTCACGGGTGCGACGAGTGCGGACGGGAGTGGAACCTTCGAGAAGCATCACGTTGGAGATGTCGATCGGAAGTTCCTTTTCAACGATGCCGCCGGTCTGGTTGGTCTGACTCGGCTTCTCATGGCGCTTACGGACGTTTACGCCAGCAACAATCACGCGACCTTTTTTCGGGTCAACGCTCAGAACGGCACCGGTTTTACCCTTGTAAGAGCCGGAGATAACCTTGACGTTATCGTTCTTCTTGATGTTAGACATTAGAGCACCTCGGGTGCGAGAGAAATAATCTTTGTAAAGTTGTGGTCGCGAAGTTCACGGGCCACAGGTCCAAAGATACGGGTTCCACGGGGTTCACCGTCTTTCGTGATAAGCACGACGGCATTGTCGGAAAAACGGATGAAAGATCCGTCCTTACGACCGATTTCCTTGCGTGTACGGACCACGACGGCATCAGCGACAGAGCCTTTCTTCACCTTGCTCTGGGGGATAGCGTCCTTGACGGCTACCTTGATGACGTCACCGATGCTTGCATAGCGCCGGTTAGATCCACCCAAAACTCGGATGCAGGCGACTTCTTTCGCACCGCTGTTGTCGGCAACGACCAGTCTTGTTTCTTCTTGAATCATATATTCGCCTTACTCCAGAAGGATTACTTCTTCTTAGCCACAATCCGAACCAAGCGCCAGCGCTTCGTTGCGGAAAGGGGACGTGTTTCCATGATTTCCACGGTATCGCCGACTTCAGCTTCATTCTTTTCATCATGAGCTTTGAACTTCGACGAGGATTTCATGATCTTGTTGTAAATCGGGTGACGCTTGCGGTCTTCGACCACAACCGTAATCGTCTTGTCCATTGCGCTGGACGAAACGACACCCAGTCTCACTTTGCGAGAGTTTCTATCCATTTTTTGCTCCTGCCGGCTCACGCCTTGGCCCTTTCGGTAAGAATGGTCTTGATGCGGGCGATATCCTTGCGGATGGAACGCATCGTGACGGGCTTCTCTACGCTGTTGCCAGTCTTTGCAGAGAACCGGTTGTTGAACAGGTCCAGATTCAGCTGAGAGAGCTTTTCCTGGAGCTGTTCGTTGCTCAATTCCTTCAGTTCGCGTGCTTTCATTAGATCTCCGAAGCCTCCACGATTTTAACTTTGATCGGCAACTTCTGAGCGGCATCGCGAAGAGCCTTGAGGGCAAGGTCACGGTCAACACCGTCCATTTCGAACATAATGCGACCCGGAAGAACGACTGCTGCCCAAAATTCGACAGCGCCTTTACCCTTACCCATACGGGCTTCCGCAGGGTGGCGAGTTACCGGCTTGTTGGGGAAAATGCGGATCCAGATGTGCCCGCCACGCTTGATGGTACGGGTCATCGTGATACGGGCAGCTTCAATCTGGCGCGCCGTAATCCAGCACTTTTCGAGAGCCTGCATTCCATATTCGCCGAAAGCAATCGTGTCACCGCTTGTTGCGCGGCCTTTCATGCGGCGTTTCTGTTCTTTGCGGAACTTAGTTCTTTTAGGACTCAGCATAATTACTTCTCTCTCTTCGGTTCAGACGAAAAAACGTCCTTGCCAATCTTTTCACCGTGCATGATCCAGACCTTGATACCGACAGCACCATAAACGGTCTTGGCGGTAGCAGTCGCATAATCGATATCGGCACGAAGAGTGTGCAGAGGTACGCGACCTTCGGCATACTTTTCGACGCGAGCGATTTCGGCTCCGCCGAGACGACCGCCACACTGAATCTTGACGCCTTCAATGCCCATGCGCATCGCACTCTGCATCGCGCGCTTCATCGCACGACGGAAAGAGACACGCTTTTCGAGCTGGCGAGCGATGTTTTCGGCAACAAGTTTCGCATCAGCTTCGGGGCGCTTGATTTCGTGGACGCTAATATAGATTTCTTTACCGGTCAGATATTGGAGTTCGCTCTTGAGACGCTCCAATTCTTCGCCTTTTTTGCCGATAACGACACCCGGACGAGCGGTAAAGAGGTTCACGTTCACCTTCTTGACTGTGCGTTCAATGCCGACCTTCGCCAGGGAAGCATGTTCAAAACGCTTCATCAGGTAACGACGCAGCACGATATCTTCGTAAAGGAAATCGGCAAACTTGTCGTTTTCGGCATACCACTTCGACTGCCAGTCGTCAATTACGCCGAGACGAAGACCATACGGATGAGTTTTCTGACCCATAGTTTACTCCTTATCAGCGTTGTCAGCGACAACGACGGTCAAATGAGAGAGCGGCTTCGCGAGACGGTCTGCGCTTCCATGGGAACGCGGACGCATACGCTTCATAATCGTCGCACCATCGGCGGAGATTGCCGCAATCTTGAGTTCTTCTGTCGTAACGGCGCCAGAAGCCTTCTGTTTGAAGTTCGCGACGGCGGACTTGATCGCATTTTCAACGATTGGAGCGCCTTTCTTTTTATTGCGAAGAACGGAAAGCATGGCGAATGCCTGGTCAACGGACTTGCCGCGCACCAGGTCCGCAACCAGACGGAGCTTGCGAACACCATAACGAATGTTCTTGACTTTTGCGATAGCTTTCATTATTTAGCTCCTCCTGCAGCTTCTGCCTTGCGGTGGCCGCGGAAGATACGAGTGGGAGAAAATTCACCCAGCTTGTGTCCGACCATGTTTTCGGTAACATAGACCGGGATGAACTGCTTGCCATTGTAAACGGCAAAAGTCAAACCGACCATATCGGGAATGATGGTAGAACGACGGGACCAGGTCTTGATGGGCTGCTTCTTGTCGGAACTGGCCATTGCCTTGGTCTTGACCAAAACGTGGGAATCCACGAAAGCGCCTTTCTTAATGGATCTCGACATAGCTTATGCCCTCTTCTTCTGACGACGACGCACGATGTAGTGATCGGTACGCTTGTTGTTACGGGTTTTCTTACCCTTGCAGTTCTTGCCCCACGGGGAACAGGGGTGACGGCCACCGGAGGTTCGACCTTCACCACCGCCGAGCGGGTGATCGACCGGGTTCATCACGACACCGCGGACAGACGGGCGAATGCCGAGCCAGCGGGAACGACCCGCGGAACCCGAAGATTCGTTCATGTGGTCGATGTTCGAAACCTGTCCGATAGTCGCAAGACAATCTTCCGGAACCAAACGAATTTCGCCGCTCGGAAGACGGACCTGGCAGAGCTTGCCGTCCTTGGCGATAAGTTCCGCACCGGCACCGGCGGATCGAGCAATCTGGGCTCCCTTGCCCGGAATCATTTCGATGTTGTGGATCATCGCGTTCAGCGGAATGTCCTTCAGAGGAAGAGCGTTACCGATGCGATACTCGGCACCGACACCGGACTTCAAGACATCGCCGACCTTGATGTTCGCCGGAGCGATGATGTACTGGCGCTTGCCGTCCGCATACTTGACGAGAGCGATACGGGCAGAACGGTTCGGATCGTATTCGACGGTTTCAACGGTGCAGGGAATGCCCACACGGTTACGCTTGAAGTCGATGATGCGGTAGCACTTCTTGTGTCCGCCGCCACGACGACGGGAAGTAATCTCACCCACGTTGCTGCGACCGGAGCTGCGCTTTTTACCGACGGTAAGAGGCTTGTACGGCTTGTCAGCTGTGATTTCCTTCTTATCGTTCAACTGCTTGTAGCGCAGTGTCGGGGTAAGAGGTCTATAGCTTTTCAGACCCATTGTTAGACTCCTTCAATCTCGGCAATCTTGTTGCCAGCCTGCAACGTGATGTAAGCCTTTTTCCAGTTGGGTTTTTTGCCTACAGCATTGCGTACACGTTTCATCTTGCCACGGTTGATCAAGGTGTTCACGGAATCGACCTTTACGCCAAAGCGGGATTCGATAGCGTTCTTGATTTCCGGCTTGGTAGCGGAAAGAGCGACCTTGAAAACATACTGACGGACACCCGTGCGCGGGTTCACCATCGCCTTGGAAGAACTTTCGGTAATGTGCGGTTCTACCAGGATTTCGTGGAGTTCTTTCATCTGGAACCTCCAGTGAGTTCTCCCAGAGCGTCCTGGGAAATCGCGATATTGTTTGCGCGAACGAGATCATAGGTGTTCACGTCTTGCACCCGAGCCGTACGAACCCAAGGGACGTTTGCGGAAGAAAGACGGAGATTCTTGTCGTTCGAGCCGACGAGGAAGAGCGCGTTGCGCTGTTCAAGACCGGCCTTGTTCACAACGGAAAGGAAATCCTTCGTCTTCGGAGCATCAAAGGAGAGGCTTTCGAACACGAGGACCTTGCCTTCCTTGGCCTTGTCGGAAAGGGCAGAATGGAACGCGATGCGCTTCACTTTCTTGTTCACCTTTTCGAAGTAGTCGTGCGACTTCGGACCGTGAGCCTTGTTACCGCGGACCCAAACGGCAGAAGTGTTCTGACCGGCACGTGCGCGACCGGTACCTTTCTGCTTCCAGGGCTTTGTCGTACCGCCGCTGACCTGAGAACGGGTCTTGGTCTGGGCTGTTCCCTGACGACGATTGTTGAGAATCGCCTTGATATGCAGATACACGCAGACCTTGTTGATCGGAGAATCGAACATCGCCGGAAGGTCCATTTCATTCTTGAATTCGCCGCTAGCGGCGTAGAGCTTTGCCTTTGCCATTAGCCTTTCCTCACCACGATGACTCCGTTCTTCGGTCCCGGAACAGCACCGCGAACAAAAATCAAATTGCGTTCGCCGTCAACCTTGACCACCTGGAGGTGCTTGACGGTGACTTTCTTGTTTCCATATTGACCGGCCATGCGCTTACCCGGAAAAACGCGTCCCGGATAGGAGTGAGCGGAAAGACCACCCGGTTCACGGATGTTGTGCGTACCGTGACCGCGCGGACCCGTGTGGAAATTATAGCGCTTGACCGTACCGGAGAAGCCGTGTCCCTTGGAAATGCCGGAGACATCGACGAGCTTCACGTCTGCAAAATCCGCAGCGCCAAATTCCTTGCCGATGGGCCAGTCTTCAAGGTTTTCCACATCGAATTCAGCGAGGTAGCCGCGAACATCGAGGTTAGCCTTCTTGAAATGTCCGATGGTCGCCTTGTCGGCGCGACTTTCCTTGACGAGGCCAAAACCGACCTGAATCGCGGTATAGCCATCTTTTTCTTCAGTCTTGTGGCAAACGACCACGCACGGACCGGCTTCGAGAACCGTCACAGGGACGCATTCGCCGTTGTCCGTGAACACTTGGGTCATTCCCAGCTTTTTTGCAAGAATACCGTTCATTGTTTTACACCTTAATTTCGACTTCGACACCAGCGGGCAGATCCAACTTCATCAGCGAATCCACGGTCTGCGGAGTAGCATCCAGAATGTCAATCAAGCGTTTGTGGGTACGGGACTCGAACTGTTCGCGCGAAGTCTTATCGACATGCGGAGAGCGAAGAACCGTGTACTTTTGAATCTTGGTCGGGAGAGGGATCGGACCCGCAATGCGGGCTCCCGTATTTTTTGCCGTATTTACGATATCCTGAGCGGAACGGTCAATCATACGATGATCGAACGACTTCAAGCAAATACGAATGCGTTCACCAGCCATTTTTATTCCTTACTTGATGATTTCGGTTACGGATCCGGCGCCGACGGTGCGGCCGCCCTCGCGGATGGCGAAGCGGAGCTGCTTCTCCATGGCGATCGGGGCGATGAGCTCCACGTCGATCGTCACGTTATCGCCCGGAGTCACCATCTCCACGCCTTCCGGGAGCTTGATCGTGCCGGTCACGTCCGTCGTGCGGAAGTAGAACTGCGGGCGGTAGCCGTTCATGAACGGCGTGTGGCGGCCGCCCTCTTCCTTCTTCAGGACGTAGATCTGGCCCTTGAAGTGGGTGTGCGGGGTCACGGACTTCGGGGCCGCGAGCACCATGCCGCGGATGATGTCCTTCTTCTCCGCGCCGCGGAGAAGGAGACCCACGTTGTCGCCCGCCTGGGCGTCGTCGAGCAGCTTGCGGAACATTTCCACGCCGGTCACCACGTACTCGGTCGTATCGCCGAGGCCCACGCGTTCCACCTTGTCGTTCAGGCGGACGATGCCGCGCTCAATACGACCCGTAGCGACGGTGCCACGACCGGTGATGGTGAAGACGTCCTCGATAGGCATCAGGAACGGCTTGTCCGTCTCGCGGACGGGCTGCGGGATGTACTCGTCGACAGCCTTCATCAGCTCCATGATCTTGTCCTGGTACGCCGGATCGCCCTCGAGCGCCTTCAGCGCGGAGCCGCGGATGATCGGCGTGTTGTCGCCGTCGTAGCCGTACTGCTTCAGCAGGTCGCGGACCTCTTCCTCGACGAGTTCAAGGAGTTCCGGGTCGTCGACCATGTCGCACTTGTTCAGGAACACGACGATCTTGGGGACGCCCACCTGGTGCGCGAGGAGGATGTGTTCGCGGGTCTGCGGCATCGGGCCGTCGGTCGCGGCGACAACGAGGATCGCGCCGTCCATCTGGGCGGCTCCCGTCACCATGTTCTTCACGTAGTCGGCGTGCCCCGGGCAGTCAACGTGCGCGTAGTGGCGGTTCTCGGTCTGGTATTCGACGTGCGACGTGTTGATCGTGATGCCGCGCGCCTTCTCTTCCGGCGCGTTGTCGATCTCGTCGAACTTCTTCGCGGACGCGAGGCCCTTCGCGGCGAGCGTCGTGCAGATCGCGGCCGTCAGCGTCGTCTTGCCGTGGTCAACGTGGCCAATCGTGCCGATATTGCAGTGCGGCTTGGTTCTTTCAAAATGTTCTTTTGCCATTTTATCCTCTTCTTCACCAGAAGGTTTATCGCTTCAAATCTGCGGATGGTCTTCCATCCTGACATCCGGAAAGCATAGGAAGCGCTACTTCCCGAATTTGAGACCCCAAATTTAGTTGAATTTTTCTAAAATTGCAAGACTTCATCTAAAAATTTTTACAAAGAATATACAAAAGACGCCAAGAGAGAGGGAAACACCCCGAAAGCGAGCGCATCCCTCCTCCGACATTCCATTTTCTACCCTAGAGTTTCTTTAAAAGCCCGCGGGCCGTCATAGCATTGCCCAAAATAGATATACCTTTTATATCCATCTACCGCATTGTACCAATAAAGAGACGAGCCGTATGGTTCCGCATTCGACAACAACTGATCGACCGACGCCTCGGAAAGATTCTAGTTGACCAGGACTCCCGCTGTAGATTCAGACGAAATGCACGAATAAGACTGGGTTGCCCGATTTCCACAAATCGAATACATCGACACAGAAGCCTGCGAACGTCTAGGCTTAGTGGATAGTGGGCAGCGCATCAGACATCTAGATTTTTGGGAAACGGTAAGTGGGACATGGGATTTCCTGGCGAACTGTTTCTGTGCACTGTCATTCCCGTGCTCACTATGATGTCATTCCCCAGCTTGACCGGAGAATCCCCTTTAAGGAATGGGATTTGACAGGTTAGCGAGCTTATCGAGCTATGCCCGATAATGACATTTGCCGAGTTCATGTCCGCCTATGCCGACGATAAATACCAAGGACTGCGAAATTCTCGTTTGCAATTTCGGAGAAAAACGGATTTATATACAGTCTGCTTTTTCGATGCCCGATGGGGAAAAACGCAACCCAAATCAAGCCAGGGAACATTTCATTCTATATCTTTACAATCAAATAGGAGAAACTATGGCAGGCGAATGGCACTTGATGGTGCAGGCGGTTGTCGAGGAAATCGACAGGTGCATCAGGAATCACGAGGACGAAAAGGCGACGCTCGCTGCGCTTTCCAAAAAGCTGGGATTTTCGGAATTCTACGTTTCGCACAAGTTCCGCGAAATTTCCGGGCTGAGTTTCCGCGAGTATCTGCGGGAGCGCTCCCTTGCCTTTGCGCTAAAGGATGTGCGCGACACACAGAAAGGGCTTCTGGAGATTGCGCTTGAGCACGGATTTTCGAGCCACGAGGCGTTCACCCGTTCGTTCAGGGAATCTTACGGCATGACGCCGAGCGATTTCCGCGCGAACCCGCGCCCGGTGGCGCTTCGGACTGTCATCCGCCCTTTCGACTGTTTTCTTGCCCAGACTGGAGGATTCAAAATGAAAGACGAAAACGGCAAAAATTCAACCGGCGAAATCAGGACTTACTTTGTGACGATTCCGGCGCACAAGTATCTTCACATCAGGAACTACGAGAGCATCGGCTACTGGGATTTCTGGCAGCGGCAGAACAAGATTCCCGGTCAGGACTGCGAGACGATTTGCGGGCTTCTGGAAAGCATTCCGGGAAAGCTCGACGATGCGGGCGGAAGCGAGGCGGATTCGGGAAGCGGTCAGATTATGGCGTTCATCAACGAGCCAACCGGAAGAATCTGCAGCTGGGGGATTCCTCTTGCAGAAAGCTACGGCGTGCGGCTGCCGGCGGACTGGAACGGCGAAGTGCCCAAACAGATGCGGCTGATGGACGTGGCGGAAGGCGAATACATCGTGTTCGAGCACGGACCGTTCGACTTTGAGACGGAGAACCAGAGCGTCGAGGCGGCGATGGAGGACGCGATGAAGAACTTTGACTTTCACGCGGCGGGCTACGAGCTTGACACCGCGCAGGGACGCGTCTTTTACTTTTACCACGACTGCAAACGGTTCTGGAAATATGTTCGCCCGGTGAGGAGATTATCGAGGCAAGCTCGGCAATGACAAGCACTCAGATCCGATAATGACAGGTTGCGATTATGTCATTTCATAACATAATTCCAATGTCATTCCTGTACTCGATGCGGGAATCTCTTACAAGAAGAGATACTCAGTATGGCTCGTACGATCGCGTACCAAAAACCTAGACGTCCACATCTTTAAATTTCAAACAATTATTCCCCGGGCATCCAAAACAAGCATGCACAATAGACTTTCTTTTTCACAATGGATGTTCCCCCCCATTTTCCATCAACATCCACCCAAGCCCTAGAGCCTGACGTAGCCGCAACTTTGTCCCCTTTTCGATAAAAGAACACTTCTTTTACTTCCCTGTTCTTTTTATTCAAAACATCCTTTCTGAGTTTTACATATTCTTCGCTAGTAACCTCATATGTCGGAGTCACCCCCCAATAATGAGAACACATCCGTGCGCCGCCTAAATCCGGACAGGCAAGCGCTTCTTCTTTTCGAGGATAAAGGCAACCATAATAAAAATCTTTTCCTTTGCCACACTCGGCATTCGGCGACTTGTATCGAGAATTTTCCACAGAAGAAACCGTACATGTGTCTTGCGGAGAATCCGGATTATAAGCTCCGCAAAACTTTACTGCAAGATATTCCTGTCCGTCACGCGGATCTTTCACAAGAGTCCAGCATTTTCCTAACTCATCCGGTTTTGAAATACAAGGGAAATCCTTTGCGGAAACGGCAAAGGAAATTCCCACGACAAAAAGAATCGACAAGATTTGTTTTTTCATGATTTCAATATTTTAGAAAGGTATTCGTCATAGACTTCCTTGAGAAGCGGAATGTTGCTTGTTTTCTGCCTCGAATGGATTTACTTGACGATGATAATCCGCGTTCCCCGGTCAAGTCGGGGAAGACTGCATACCGAAAATGTTTCGCAAAGCAATCCCGTTTCCCGCTAAACTCGACCCAAAAAGTTTAAACGTTCGCAAATTACTCCCCAGGCACCCAAAATTCACAGGCATAATAAAATTTTTTCTTCACAATCGTGGTCTCGCCCCATTTCCCATCGACATTCACCCACGCTCTATGACACGGCGTTTTTGCAACTCTATCATCTGGATGATAAAAGAACATCTCTTTCACCTCTGTCAATTTTTTATTCAAAATTTTCTTTCGTATTTTTGCATACTCTCTACTGGTCACTTCATATGTCGGTCGCCATTCAAAATAAAGTTTACAACTAGTTTCAACTCCAAAATCCGGGCATGCGAGTTTCTCTTCCTTTGCAGAATAAAGGCAGCCATAATAAAAATCCCTTCCTCTGCCACACTCGGCACTTGGCGACTTGTATCGAGAATTTTCCACATAGTGAATATGACAAGCCCCACCCTCAGAAATAGGCTTGCACGCCTTTATCGAGAGATACTCCTGTCCGTCACGCGGATCTTTTACAAGCGTCCAACATTTTCCTAGCTCATCCGGTTTTGAAATACAAGGGAAATCCTTTGCGGAAACGGCAAAGGAAATCCCCACGGTCAAAAGAATCGACAATATTTGTTTTTTCATGGTTTCAATATTTTGGAAAGGTATTCGTCATAGACTTCCTTGAGGAGCGGAATGTTGCTATACCGATGCTGCCCAAGGGTATTTTCGTTCTCCATAAAGTCAAGCCGCTCTTGCATATTTTTTAGCCTCGCCGTCAATAAAGAATCATTGGCTATAATCCAAGTATCGAGTTTCCCTTTGAGATACGGCCAGCACCAATCCTTGCCACGGATGGCACGCAAAGCCCAGTCCAATTTACGGAACTCGTTCAACCCATAAATATACACCAAATTTTGCAAAAGAGGCAAATCCACGACATGTTTAAATTCGTGGGTCAAGATTTCCAAATCAGGATAGCGGTTTGCGTCCAAGTGCATCGTGATTTCGGTATTCGGATACGTCGTCAAGGGAATGTCTTCCGCATGCAAGAAATTGTCCACAATATACGTTGACATTTCATACGCCAACCTTTTGTTGGCTTCCCGATAAGTCCAGTTGAAAGCCTCGACACCATTGGGGTAACCCGGCTCGTATTCCGAAACGTATCGAATCTTCGGTCGGACATACCGAATGCCGTAAGGCACGAGAATATTTTGAAACATCGCTTCGACATCTTCCGGCGAAGTCGGAGCATCGGGCAAGTCCAAGAACTGCGGAGTGTAGAGCGGACTCGTTTTATCGTATCGATAAGGTTCCGTATTTCGCTCATACGGAAGCATAAAGTCTTTACAGTCCTCATCCCTACCATGCGTCGTGTTCTTTCCGACATCGTCACAGATTTTTTTCACCACTTCGCTAAATGTCGGGGAGTCAAAATCTTTCTTTTCCCATTCAGGGTATCCCCGAAAATCGCTTTTTATCCCAAAAGGAAACACCGCTGTTTTATCCGCCACTGACAAAGGCCTTTTTTCCAAAGCAGCGTTCAAGAAAGATGACGTATAGCCGCTACGAAATTTTTCATTCGGCATAAAGCCTCCTTATCACCCGAATTTTCGGGAAAATAATGTGAAATTTACACCAAACATTGCTATCTTTAAAACCTACCAAAGTTCGTTGGACAGCGATGTTTGACGCTAACTGATACCGGCAGTCTGAGGAAACAGGTTGCCGGTATTTTTGTCTTTTTAACAAGACTAAGATAAAAATTAACAATTAAATTAAAACCCGTCAAACCATTTTTAATTTTATTTTTGTATATTTTGTAAAAAAGGATTAAGCCATGGCCCTCACAGATGAACAAAAATCCTCTTTCGCAAAAGGTTTTAATCTTTTTTTAGAGAGAACCGGGCAAACTAAAACAGAAATTGCAACCCTGCTAGGGCTAACGCCCCAAGTGACTTCAGGCTGGTCAAGAGCGATAAGCGTTCCATCTTATGAAATATGCCAAAAGCTGTTATCTTTACAAAAACCGATGACCGTTGGTGAAATGTTTGGAGATTTTGTTTCATTCGTCCAGACAATGGAATCGGCTGAGGACTTGAATTCAAGTCTTGATTGTTTTGAATCCACGATATTCGCGAAAAAAAGAGACTTGACTATTGTCGATTTTCAACAAGGGGAATACGACTATCGTAAAATCATCCAAGACTTCGTCAAGGCTATTGTACATATAAAGGAATTTCCTAACTCAAATCGCATCGAACAAATTTTATCGAAAGCGAAAGAATTTCCAAACATCAACCAGGCGATCCAGGCGGAAATGAACTGGTGGAATCAGAAGTAAGCCGTCTTTACTTCGCCATTCGATATTCTAAAAAGCGCATCGAGTATTCCGCGCGACCCTTGCACCCGGAGCGAACCGCCGTCGCATAGCCGAACAGCTTCCGCAGCGGGAGTTCCGCGACAAACGAATGCAAGACGCCGTTTCCGCCGACCGAAACGATTTTCCCTTCGCGGGCCAAGATGTCTCCGCCGAGAAGCCCCGCATATTCCGCCGGGCATTCAAGCGAAAGTTCCATGTAAGGTTCATACAGGCAAATGTCCGACGGGCGAACAAGCTTTGCCACCGCGTCGGTGCAAGCCTTCTTGATCATCGGGACCGGAGTGTTTTCGGTTGCGGAAAATTCATTGACCAGAAATTCGATTCCGGCAAGCGCGCCCTTGCCCAAAATCCCGACCGAAGCGCTTTCCGAAATCGCCGACTGGAGTCCCGCGAGAACATCCGCCGAAAGTTTTTCCAAAGCGTTTCCCGCAAGCGAAACCTCCGTTGAATTTTCGGAAAGTTTCTTGGCGGCGAGGGAAAGCTTCACGGAGAAAGGCCCCGCACAGAAAGAGTTTTCCACCGGGGAAAGCGAACATTTCAAACGTTCCTGCCACAGCACGTCGGGATTTCCCGCCCGGACATTGCAACCGAATTCCCGCTTGAGCCGTTCGAGAATCACTTCCTGCTGGACTTCGCCGACCGTGTGCAAGACCCAGAATCCAGCTTCGGGATGCGGCGTCACCCGGACAGACGGATCCATCCGGCACAGCAACCGGAGATTTCTTTCCACCGAGGAAAAATCTTCCGCATGGACACATTCGAGATGCGTCTGTAAAAGCGAGTCGTAGCGTTTCGGCAAAACGCTTCCCTTTTCGACCGTCCCGTCGATGACGATTCTTTCCCCGAGCGAAAGTTCCTTTGCCGAGCGGAGCGCATAGATGTCGCCGGCCAAAATCCGCGAAACCGGTTCGAGCGTCGAAGCCTTCAAGCGGAAAAATTCAAAGCCTTCGGGCCATTTCGCCTTGTCGAGATTCGCCATGCCGCGGAACAGGGAAATTTCCCCGCTTCCCTGGAAATGCCGCAACCGAACGACTTCACCCAAAAGATTTTTTTCGAACGCAGGCGGTTCCGGTAAAAAGAACGAAAGCCCGGTCATCAGGCTGCGCACGCCGAGATTCTCCTTGGCAGACCCCGCATAGCAAAGAACATACTTGTCCGAAGCAGCGAGAGCATTCAGTCCGCGCAAAAGCGTCTTCGGCGAAACATTTTTCCCGTCAAGCGCGAGCGAGAGAATTTCGTCGTCGAACTCGGAGGCGGCCTCCACCGCTTCCGCATAGGCGGACATCCACTTCGATTTCGCCGTGGAATTTCCAATCGCTTCGGGTTCTTCCCGGCCTTCCGAAAGAACGAGCCGCATTCCACTCACGACATCGAGTGCGGAGCGAACCTTCCGTTCACCCCGAACCTCGGCAAATTCCGGAACGGAAAGCAGCACGGGCCGCGCACCGAGAAATTCCTCGATAGCGATCAGCGTCTCGTCGAGCGAGCTTGCCGGATTGTCCAGCTTGTTGATAAAAACAATCGTGCGGACTCCGTTCTCCCGCAACTTTTTCCAGGCGGAAAGCGTCTGCGTCTCCACACCGTCCGCCGCAGAAATTACGAGAATCGCCCCATCGACGGCAGACAGCGCCATATCGACTTCGGCTCCAAAATCCACGTGCCCCGGCGTATCGATAAAATTGAACCAGATTCCGCGCCATTCAAAGTGCGCCACGCCCGCTTCAATCGTAATGCCGCGTTCCCGCTCCTCGGGCAAATAATCCATCGTCGCCAGGCCATCTTCCACGTTTCCCGGAAGACGCACTTCTCCTGCGGTAAAGAGAATCCGCTCGGAAAGCGTCGTCTTTCCCGCATCGACATGGGCGAGGATCGCAATGTTTCGAATCGGCCGCATGATTTTCTACTTGGCAAACGTAGGCATCGGATTTAAACCGGTCGTATTCCGTTCGGCGGCGCGACCATTTACATAGCGACGCGAACCTTCCTTCTGCGCACGCGATCGAATACTTTTCTTCCGCAGCGCACTCGGATTTTGATTTGCAAAAAGCAACGCCGTAATGGATTTTGCTGGCAACACCACGGACACTTTTCCGTTTTCCGCTTCCGTACTATCCTTGTCCAAGGCATTTTCCAGGTGCGAGACAAAAGTTTCCCCCTGAAGATTCGATAGAGTCAATCTTGTTACACCTTTGAGCGCATCGAAATTTTTTACAGACAAATTCACCGTCTGGGCGTCATGTTCCGCCCGGTTTACCAGAATTACCGCCAAAGAATCGTTATTCCGAGTCACCGAAGCATAGGCGGATACAAGCGAATCGTTGTCAGAAACAGATTCTACCCGGTATTCATGCCCATAGCGGATAAACAGATGCGCCACTTCGTCCATCCCATCGCCCCAAGACCAGGGGGTAAATAATTCCACGCCGTGATCCATAAAAGTTCCCAAAAAAGAAGCATAAATCAAAGCGGTAAGCATCGCATCGTCCGTCACAATGCTCGTTTCCGTAAGCCCGAGACCAATGCCATGGCCTTTTCCAAAATATCTATCCATCCAATCGTTCAGACGTTTAAAGATATATTCCTTATCGATGGAAGCATCCCAATTCCCATTCACCGTTCTAATTCCGTTCGCACCGGCATACACATAGGACGTATCAAAAAATACCCGATGCCAATTGATGCGTTCTTCATAAGTTTTTTCCGCAGGATACCAGTGGATATCCAAAACATCGAGCAGCCTGACTCCACTTGCCTTTTGCGCTTCGGCCACTTTTTTAATAAAGTATTCCAACCAGCAACTAGGCTCCCCGTCCGACTTCGCCCGACTATCGACATTGCACCATTGCCATTCGTTGGCAGCCACAGGACCTGTCAATTTCACATCAGCCCAAACGGCTTTCGCTTTTCCGGCAACATCGAGATAACGCTCCACCAAGAACTGCTGGGTCACTTGTAGCGGTAAATCGCTATGCGTTCCATTCCAAATTTCCATTTCATTGTCCATGCTCCAATATTCAAACCGTCGCATGTCTAATTTCAAATCGTCCCGCCAATGTTTTAAAATATCGACAGAGGAATCCGCCGGCCATTCCTGGTTATAGAGCCGATAATCACCAGCCTTCACAAGCGTCATCCCGTCATCGGCAACCTCTCCGCCACCGGCCAAATCCAAAGTAGCCTTCGCCCAAGAGCCGTGAGCCTGGTAAAAATCCCAGTCTGCAAAGTTGTAATCCTTTGACGAAGCGACAAAGCCTGAAAGTTGAAAAGCGTACATCGCATTCGCTCCGGGCAGCCTGTCCTGAACCGTTCTCGCCGTGATATCCCAATCATGCTCATAGACGTTATTATACCAATCCGGATGGACCGTCAACTTTTTTCGCCAGTTATAGCGAGTCGCATTGTTTCCGTTGTTCATCCGAAAAAAACGGAATCCGATTTCCTGCATCCGTCGGATAGTGGAATCTTCCGCCGCGATTTTCACCGAATCGGTTGTCACTGCATCGTTGATGCCGCTCATGTTTTTCCCGAAAATGTAGGGAGAAATTTTTTGAATGCCCGCAAAAACATCGACCTCTACATTGATTGAAGCGAAGGACGTTGCCAAAAAAATCGAAAAAATTCCAGCACTAAATTTAAAGTTCATTTTCATTGTTTTCCTTTTGAATAAAAAATGGCCGTTTTGAAACGACCATTCTCTTAAAAACGGAACGACACCTACTTGGCGGCGACTTCTGCCTGGTGCTTCTTGGAGCGGTGGCTGTTCGGAATCCACTCGTCCTTGTGCACTTCGGGAATATCGTCGAGCAGGCGGAGCGTATTCGGTTCCGTCGTATGGTCTAGAACCTCGGCGGGCGTTCCCTGGTTCACGATTTTGCCTTCGTGCATGATGAAAATCCGGTCGCTCACATAGTTCGCAAGCCCAATATCGTGCGTCACAAAGACGACCGTCATCTTGAGCTGGTCCTTCAGCTTGCGGAGATAGTCGAGGATGTTCGCGCGGACACAGGCATCGACCATCGAAGTCGCCTCGTCGGCGATCAGGACCTTCGGACGGAGCGCAAAGATTCGGGCAAGCAGCATACGCTGCATCTGTCCACCGGAAAGTTCGAACGGATACTTTCCTTCGATGTCCGCCGGGGTGACATTCACCGCGAGAAGACCTTCATCGACGCGGCGGTGAACCTCTTCCTTGCTCGGCTTGTCCTTGAGGATGTTCAGGGAATCTTCGAGCTGGGAACGGATCGTGAAGAACTGGTTGAAGCAGCCGAACGGATCCTGGAACACCGACTGGACCTCGTTCCAATGGTCCTTCAGGTTCTTGATCTGGTGCCCGCGATAGAGAAATTCACCGCTCGTCGGCTTGTAAAGTCCGAGCATGATCTTCGCCAATACGGACTTGCCGCAGCCCGAACCGCCGACTATCGAAATGAACTCTTCGTCGTAAATGTCAAACGAGACGTCGCTTACGGCGACTTTCAGGTTCTTGCCCGCACCGAATTCCTTCGAAACGTTCCGGGCGGAAAAAACGACAGCCTTATCAGTTTGCATAATCGCACCTCACATCACGACCGCCGACAACGCGGAGGTTCTGGGCATTTTTCTTGCAATCTTCACACGCCACCTTGCAACGCGGAGCGAAGCGGCAGCCGACAATCTTGTTCTTGAGGCTTGGCGGGGCGCCTTCAATTGCCACCGGGTGGCGGGAACGCTGGCTCGCCTCCGTGCTGAGCATCGCCCCCATGAGAGCCTTGGTATAAGGATGACGCGGATCCTTGACGACCTGTTCCGCGGTCCCCTTTTCCACGATTTCGCCCGCATACATAATCGCGATATTGTCCGCGACATGGTAGAGTAGCGGAAGTTCATGCGTAATAAAGATCATCGTCGAGAAAATTCCCTTGTCAAGAAGGTCGAAAATCATCTTGATGACTTCTTTCTGCGTGGAAACGTCGAGCGCGGAAGTCGGCTCATCCGCAATGACCATCTGCGGGTTGAGAAGCGTCGAAATTCCGATAACGGAACGCTGGCGTTCACCGGCGGTCAGCTGGATCGGGAACGAATTCAAAACGCGCTTCGTGTCCATTCCGAAAAGGTCGAAGCGTTCGCAAAGGCGGTCGTAGATTTCCTTCTTGTCTAAGGCCTTGCCCGGCTGCTCATGCGCCGCGATAACGTCCGCCGCGATATCCTTGATTTTGCGGACCGGGTTCAGCGCGTTGAAAGCGCCCTGCGGAATCATGGAGACTTTCTGGGCGAGAACATTCGCCCGGATATCCTCGATGGATCGGTTCATCAGCGATTCCATCTTGTCACCGTTCTTGACGCGGACGTCGCCGCCTTCCGGGTAGAGCGGCGGAATGCACATTCCCATGAGACCGCTGACGAGCGTCGATTTTCCGCAGCCCGACTCTCCGGCGATTCCCAGGATTTCGCCCTGCTTCATCGAAAAGGAAACATCCGTCACAGCGTGCGTCTTGTCACCAAAACGTCCGAGATAATAGAGGCTCAGGTGTTCTACTTCAAAAACATTGTCTGACATGGCTACCTCTTACTTGCGAAGACGCGGGTTAAATACGCCTTCCATCGACGTATTGATGAGATACAGAGCGAACACGGTCAAGGTGATGACAAGCGTCGCCGGGAGGAACGCAATCCAGATGCTGTCCGAAAGCGCACCGTTATCCTTCGCCTGGTTCAAGATGATGCCGAGCGACGTAGAATCCAGAGGGCCAAGACCAATCATCGAGATGGAAGCCTCGGAAAGGATTCCCGAAGAGACCTGCATGATAAAGACCATGAACACATAGGAAAGCAAATACGGCAAGACATGCTTGACAACGATTTTCAGGGAACCGGCACCGTTCATCCGGGCAAGGGCGATATGGTCACGGCTGCGGAGCGAAGACGCCTGGGCGCGCACGGCACGGGCAGACCAGCTCCACGAAGTGAGACCGATGATGAGACCGATAAGCGTAAGCGAACGGCCTTCCTTCACCGCCGAGCTGATGAGAACCAGGATAACGAACTGCGGAATGACAATAAACAGGTTCGTTCCCATGTTCAGGATTTCATCGATCCAGCCACCGCGGAAACCGCCGAAAAGCCCGATGAAAACGCCGATTGTCGTCGCGATGACGCCAGCGATCAAGCCCACATACAGCGAAGAGCGGAGTCCGGCAATCAGGAGCGACACGTAGTCGCGCCCCAGATGGTCCGTACCCAAAAGATGTTCCGCACTCGACGGCGCATAAGGTCCCGCCACAATATCGCGCGCATTGATATCGACGTGGTAAAAGAGCGGGCCAAAAATCGCGACAAAGAGCGACAGGAAGAAAATCGAGACACCGATAACGAACATCGGCGACTTCATTAAGTTCTTGAGAAGTTTCAGCATGTTATTTACCTCCCATCTGCAAACCGGCCTTGACACGCGGATCAAAGACAGCGATCAGGATATCCACGAGGAAGTTGGCGAGCAAGACGCAAGTCGAAATCATGAGCGTGCAGCCCTGGATCGTCGCATAGTCGTTCTGCTGGATAGCGGTGAGCATCGCCATGCCAAGTCCCGGATAAGAGAAAATCATTTCGGTAATGAGGGCTCCGCCGACCATCGCGCCGAGAGACTGGGCAAGACCGGTGAGCTGCGGAAGCATCGCGTTGCGGAATACGTAACCGATGATCTTTCCTTCGCGGAGACCGAGCCACTTCGCATACTTCATGTAATCCGTTCCGAGTTCGTAAATCGCCATGGAGCGCATACCGGTCGCCTGGCCCGAAGCGAGAATCGGGAAGCAGGAGAAGAACGGGAGCACATAGTAGTATCCGACGGACTTGATGAACGCCCAGTTGAATCCAGGAATCACGTCCATGCCGTAAGCGTTCATCGCCGGGAACCAGCCGAGCGTGATAGAGAACAACGCAACCAGAAGCATGCCGAACACAAAGTAGGGAATCCCGTTCAGGAACATCGCCACCGGGAAGAAGACCTTGTCAAAGATTCCGCGCTTGTAGGCAGCGTAGGCTCCGAGAAGGTTTCCGAAAATCCAGCCGAGAACAATCGTCGGGAACTGGATAGCGAGCGTCCACGGAAGCGATTCCTTGATGATTTCAAGGACGGGCTTCGGATACTGGCTGTAGGAAAGTCCAAAGTCCCCGTGGAAAACATTGATGACATAGGACACGAACTGCGAAAATCCCGAAGCGAGACGCGGCTTGATATCCGTCTTCGGATTCGAATTTTCATCTAGGACAGGCTTGCCTGTCGCATCGAGTTCGGGAATCGTATCGTAGATGACATTTCCCTGGTCGTTCAGCTCGGCCATGCCGAAAGCCTTGAGCAAGGTTTCCTTTTTCTGCATCGCCTCTTCCGGGGAAAGTCCCTGGGCGGCCTTGCCCATGACGATATCGACCGGATTGTTTTCACCGAGGCGCGGGAGGGCGAAGTTGATGGCAATAGCGACAATAAATGTCAGGAAATACCAAAAACCTTTTTGCAGGACATAACGAAGTGTAGGGTATTGTTTCAGCATTGTCCGTCCTTATTTACTGAGCTTTAAATTCCAAAGGATATTCGTACCATAGGCAATCCACGGAAGCTGCTGCGGCGCGTACGGATTCTTGGCGTTCGGCCAGTTCGTCCAGACGCGGTCGCTATATTCGTAATACTGTTCCGGCAGGTAGGCGAGCGGAATCGAAACCTGATCTTCCATGAAAATGCGGTTCAGCGTGCGGTAGGCGGAGGCGATGGAATCCTCGTCCGTCATCAGAGGGACATGGGCGAGAAGGCTATCGACCTCGGAACGGTATTCCGGAGTTCCCGGCTTGTTGTAACGTCCGATATTCGTACCGGCCCAGCTGCCGAGAGGCGCCCAATCGCGCGAAGACATCACTTCGTTGAAGCGGCTCCACGGGAGAGACGGCGTCACGTCAGCCTGCGGCTTGTGCATCACCAGGTCGAAATTTCCCTGTCCCATTGCCGGCCAGTAGGACCCGCCATCGACAAAGCCTTCGCGGATATCGAGCCCTGCCTTGCGCATACTTTCCACGGCAATCGTCACCATCGCTTCCCAGTCCGTCCAACCGTTCGGGCTAGTAATGAACATCGTCTTGACGCGTTCGCCCTTTTCGTTTTCCATGTGGTCGAGCGTTCCGTCTTCGTTAAAGACGGACTTGTAACCGGCGCGCTTGATGAGAGCCTGGACAGAATCGATCCGTTCCTGCCCCGCAAGATTCAGCTTCACCCCGTACTTTTCGCAATCTTCCTCGTTGATGTACTTGCCTTCGATGTTCGTCGGCATCACAAGTCCGGGCTTCAGCTCGGACGTGTAGTTCGACACCGCAAACTGGCGAATCGCCGCATAGTCGATTGCCGTCGCAATGGCCCTGCGGAAAAACTTGTTGTCGAGAGGCGGACGGAGAGTGTTCACCATCATCATCGGCATCGCGCCCGGCGTAAAGTAAGGCGGTTCTTCGAGCCACGCATGGACGCCCGCACCGGCCTTGTGCCAGATACGCGGCACGAAACTCATGGAAGCGTCGAGCGAACCGTCGCGGAGAGCGATCGTGCTGTGCTCGTTAGACTTGTAAATCGGATGGACGATGTACTTCGGAGCGGGCAGCTTGCCCTCGTGCAAAGCGGCATTTCCCCAGTAATCGTCGCGACGCTGCAAGATAATCTTCGTCGTCGAAAATCCTGCGAGATTATACGGACCGGAAACGACCGGCGCCTTGCCGTCCGACGGGTTTACGTCCAACTTCAGCTTCTTTACTTCTTCGACCGAATTGCCGTGTTCCGCAATCAGCTTGCTGAAAATATGTTCCGGGACGATGCGAATCGCTTGGAGCAGGTCCTTGACGGAAAGCGGATTGTTGCGCCCCTTCTTGTTGATCATAAACGAAAGGCGTTCAAACGCGACGGAATCCCCGGAAGCATTGACAGACACGACATTTTGGACGTTCACGCCCGTAATCTGTTCCGACGTATTGACCGCGACGCCCGAATAGTGATGCCCGAGTTCAAAGATGAACTTCACGTCCTTTGCCGTGACGGGAACGCCATCGCTCCACTTCGCATTCGGATTCAAATCGACCACAATGCTGTCGTTATTGCTGAGGCTATCGACAAGAGTTCCGAGCAGGGGTTCCATCTGGCCGTTCAGCGTATTATACGTAATCAGCGGTTCGTACATCAGGTTGAAACGACCGCCGACCGGCCACGCCGCGCTCCAGCTTTCGGAAAGCGGGTTGAAGGAAGAGGGAGTCCCCCACTGCTGACCGGAAAGATACAGCGTTTCTTCTCTCGGCAAGGAATCGGAAGCTTCAGCCCCATCGGAGCCTCCGGAACAACCGACCAAAACGCCAAAACACGCCGACAAGGCGACCGTGCCTCTGGCGATCGTTTTAAAACAATTCATCTATAATCCTCTTGATTTTTCGGCACAAGAAAGTCCAGTTTAAACTTGACGTGCATAATTTACATTTGTTTTGCGAAAATGCATCCGATGTAAACTTTTTTTCATCCCTTATCGGGACAATTTCGATTCAAAACAAAAAAGGCTCCCCAAAAAGAGGAACCTTTTACCGCAAGAATTTTCCGATTACTTGCTCTTGCGCGGATCGCCAGCATAGACGGCGTTCTTGCCGAGTTCCGCTTCGATAGCGAGAAGACGGTTGTACTTGCAAACGCGGTCCGTGCGGGAAAGCGAGCCAGTCTTGATCTGGCCTGCGGCTGTTCCCACGGCGAGGTCAGCGATGAACGTATCTTCGGTTTCGCCGGAACGGTGGGAAACGATCGGGGCGTAGCCCTTTTCCTGGGCGGTCTTGATCGCTTCGAGGGTTTCGGAGATGGAACCGACCTGGTTCACCTTGATGAGAATCGCGTTCGCGATGCCCGCTTCGATGCCTTCATTGAAAATCGTCGGATTCGTCACGAACAGATCGTCGCCGACCAGGTTGATCTTCTTGCCGAGATCTTCGGTGAGGACCTTCCAACCGGCCCAGTCGTGTTCATCGAGACCGTCTTCGATCGAGAAGATGGAGAACTTATCGACGAGCTTTTCGTAGTACTTGACGAGCTGGGCTCCCTTGAGGGTCTTGCCCGTGGACTTTTTGAACGTATAGGTTTCGCCCTTGTCCCACTTGTCCTTGATCTTCTTGTCGCAGAATTCGGAAGAAGCGACGTCGAGAGCAATCTTGATGTCCTTGCCGAACTTGTAACCGGCAGCTTCGGTCGCATCCTTGAGAGCGGTGAGAGCCTTTTCAAGAGTCATCACGCCGGTAATCTTCCAGCCGAACTTGTTCTTCGGATCCTTCTTGATGGCAACGCCCGGAGCGAATCCGCCTTCGTCGCCGACAGTCGTTTCGTAACCGCCCTTCTTCAGGACGCTCTTCAGGGCGTGGAAAATTTCCGTCACCATCTGGAGGCCCTTCGCAAAGGTCTTTGCGCCGACCGGAGCGATCATGAATTCCTGGAAGTCGATCGGAGCGGAAGAGTGCGCACCGCCGTTGATCACGTTGCACATCGGGCACGGAAGCGTCATCTTCTTCGTTCCGTGGAGCTTCGCGATATACTGGTAAAGCGGCATTCCGGCTTCCTTCGCAGCGGCAACGCAGACAGCCATCGAAACGGCGAGAATCGCGTTCGCACCGAGAGTGTCCTTGTGCATCCGGTCGCCGTCGAGTTCGATCATCGCATCGTCAACGCCCTTCTGGTCGAAAGCGTCCATGCCCGCAATCTTCTTCGCAATCTTTTCGTTCACGTTCTTCACGGCCTTGGTCGTGCCCTTGCCGCAATAAGCCTTTCCGCCGTCGCGGAGTTCGCAGGCTTCGCGTTCGCCGGTAGAAGCGCCGCTCGGGACCTTCGCAACGCCTTCCACGCCGGATTCGAGGGTGACAATCGCTTCGACAGTCGGATTTCCGCGGGAATCCAGAATCTGACGAGCCACAACAGACTTGATTTTAGCAGCCATATTTTTGCCTTTTGGTTAGAGTGTAAAAATCTATGCGAAGAATATAGAAAAAAATGTGGACAAACGGCAGACACAGTGAGCGGAAAAACATCCGACAGAACCGTTAACTTGTCAGAAAACCATTTCCGATTTAAACCTTGCCCGAACATTGTCCGATGCGCAAATCGGACCTCAAAAAGTTCACAGTCTTGTGGTCCACATCTTTGTGAACTTTTTGGTTCACAAGGCCGTGAACCGACCAAAGATAATGCCAACTGAAACCAAGGTTCAAAATGGGAAATTTCTCGTTCGGCACAAAGTCAAACATCGCCCGCATCAAGAAAATCCTCATTAACAAGGAATCCGTCAAACGCCGAAAGAACGTCTCTACATGATCGACCCCGTGTTTCTAAAGTGGTTTAGAAGGCTTTGAAAAAGTGCTTTTTCTTTTCGCAATTATTTATATTCATAACGAGGTTTGTATGTCAACTTCACAGACACTTAATCCAACACAGATACACATTTTGGAGATGTTTTCCTATTGCAAAGACGCAGAAACTTTGCAAGATTTAAAAGCCATCCTTGCGGATTACTACGCAAAAAAGCTTCAAACCGAAGCAGACGAACTTTGGAATCAAGGCGTGCTGAACGCAGAAGCCATCGATCGAATCGGAAAAGAACATTGGCGGACACCTTATTCTAAGGCATAGCCGTGCGACGCATTTGTCTCGACACGAACTGTCTGCTGATGAGCCTTCCTTCAAAAAGCCCATATCATGCCATTTGGACTAATTTTTTAGAAGGGAATTTGGAAATTTGTGTTTCTTCGGAAATCCTTTTTGAATACGAAGAAATTATCTCGCAAAAAATTTCGAGCCGATTCGCCTCCATTTTAATGGAATCTCTAATAAACCGTCCAAATCTTGTACGGATTAACCCGACCTGGCGATTCAACCTGATTTCAAAAGATCCAGACGACAATAAATTTGTAGATTGTGCGATTTGCGGAATGGCCGAGTATATCGTTTCAAACGACCACCATTTCGATGCGCTAAAACAAATTGATTTCCCTGTTGTTTCGGTTCTTTCTATTCAAGAATTTACAAAGGAAATTTCAAAAGCAAAAAATCAATCCGAGTAAAAAGGCAACACAAGTTCTCCCGCAAACAAAACAGAAAATTTTCCGTTCGGCACAAAATCAAACATCGCCCGTATCAAGAAAGTCCTCCTCGACAAGGAACTCGTCGAACTCCGAAAGGACGGTCTCTACATGACCGACCCCGTATTTTTAAAGTGGTTTCGGAGGCTTTGAAAAGGCCCGCTAGAGCGCGAGACATGGATCAGACTCGCTCCCATAATATAAGTTCCTATCGTAACCGCAACCCTTACCATTTTCGCTAAAAAGAGCCGCCGAATCCACTGCCTCGGAAAGTAAATAGAGACGTCCATATTTTTCACAGTTTTCAATCTTGTTACCATAACAGAAACTTGAAGAATCCAATTCCTGCGTTTTCACCATGTAAGCATAGTTCAGGTTCTCCGCCATCCAGATCTGGTCGCCGATTTCCACCGTCCGATAGACTTGCCCATCCCGAGCGTCCGTCAGTTCGCCATACGAAATTTCCGGGTTCATCAACGCCCAGTTCGCCTTGCCGCTCGACGAACTTTCCATTCCCCCAGCCGATGTTCCGCTATCGTCCCCGCAGGCAACTGTAAAAATTATGGTTGCAACAAAAACCAGAAGCGCCCAAGCGTTCTTCATATTTTCCCCTCCGATTGAGAATTTTTATAAATGGATTATTTAATACCGCACAAACAAGCTCTTCCCCTACGCAAAGCGAATCCACGGACATTCATCCATTCGCCAAATGCCAGAGCAAGAAAGCTGTTTCGTTGTATGAAGCATATCCTAAAAATAACAAATCGAAAAATTTTTGCAATTCACAAATTACCGACCCACACAAAAAGCCCCGCTTTGCAGCAGGGCTTTTTCCAAAACAAAGGATTAAACGATATTAGAAGCGGAAGTGCGCAAAGGCGCGGTTCGCTTCGGCCATCTTGTGCACATCCTGTTTCTTGCGCACGGCATTGCCTTCGTTGTTCTTTGCGGAAACGAGTTCCGCGGCAAGACGTTCGGCCATGTTCGCTTCGGTGCGGTTACGGGCGGCGTCAAGCAGCCAGCGGAGAGCCAGAGCCTTGGCGCGGTCCGGTGCGACTTCCATCGGCACCTGGTAGTTTGCACCGCCAATGCGACGGGACTTCACTTCGAGCTTCGGCTTGATGTTTTCGAGGCATTCTTCGAACTTTTCGAGCGGAGAGCCTTCGCCTTCCACTTTCTTGTTCAGAATGTCGAGCGCCGTGTAAACGATCTGTTCCGCAATCGTCTTCTTGCCCTGCTTAAGGACCACACCGATGAGTTCCGTGATGAGAACGGAGTGATAACGCGGATCCGGAATGGTGTGCTTGTGAATGGTCTTTCTTCTTCTAGACATAGAGCCCTTCCTTTACTTCTTAGCCGGAGCTTTTCTCTTGACGCCGTACTTGGAACGAGCCTGGTTACGACCGTTCACAGCCTGGGTATCGAGCGTACCGCGGATGATGTGGTAACGGACACCCGGAACATCCTTGACACGACCACCGCGGATGAGAACGATGGAGTGTTCCTGGAGGTTGTGACCTTCACCCGGAATATAGGCGGTCACTTCCATCTTGTTCGAAAGGCGGACACGCGCAATCTTGCGGAGAGCGGAGTTCGGCTTTTTCGGCGTGGTGGTATAGACACGGGTGCAGACACCGCGCTTTTGCGGGCTTTGCTTCAAAGCCGGCGAAGCGGTTCTGTTAAGGATTTTCTCGCGGCCCTTGCGGACGAGCTGTTGTATAGTTGGCATTTTTCTTTTTCCCTAATTTTGGAAGTCCAAATATAGTTCTTTTTCGAATAATTTCAAGTTTTACCTCTCGATTATTCGGGATTTTCACCATTATCTTCCGAGGCTTCGGAACCGGCATCCATCATTTTAAAGGAGATGCCGCCGTTTTGGCCTTCGTTGTCCTGAGCCTGGGCAGCGCGGTTTGCAGCGGCTTCCGCTTCGGCATCGGCATCGATGACCACAACGTCACGCAAGTGACGAGCACCCGTTCCGCAAGGAATCAAGTGTCCCATGATGACGTTTTCCTTTAGACCCATCAACGGATCCACACTACCTTCAATAGCAGCACGAGTGAGGATCTTGGTTGTTTCCTGGAAGGACGCCGCGGAGATGAAGCTGTCCGTCGAGAGCGAAGACTTGGTGATACCGAGAAGCATCGGAGAACCCGAGGCTTCCTTCTTGCCTTCTTTCTTCAACGAATCGTTTTTCACGCGCAAGCGCGCCTTGGAGATTTCTTCATCTTGCAAGAGATCGGAATCCCCAGGATCGGAAATTTTAACCTTACGCATCATCTGGCGGACGATACATTCGATATGCTTATCGGCGATGGCCACACCCTGCAAGCGATAGACAGCCTGGATTTCGTTTACCAGGTGACGCTGCACCGCTTCGGGGCCTTGCACTCGAAGAATATCGTGCGGATCCACGGAACCGTCGCAAATTTTCTGGCCTCTGCGTACACGGTCGCCTTCGAGAACCGCCAGGTGACGTCCGCGGGGAACGAGAACGCTAGATTCTTCATCGCCGTTTTTGATGACAACCTTCTGGTTGCCGCGTTCTTCGTTGCCGTAAGAAACGATGCCGTCGATCGGGGCGATGACCGCGACATTCTTCGGAATGCGCGCTTCGAAAAGCTCCGCGACACGGGGAAGACCACCGGTAATATCCTTGGTCTTTCCGACTGCGCGAGGGAGCTTCGCGAGAATTTCGCCCGGTTCCGCCTTGTCGCCTTCATGAACCGTCAGAATGGCTCCATCAGGCAGGTAGTAAACGCCCTGGCGCTCGCCGCTCGCATCGACAACGTTTATCGCCGGACGATGCTTACCGTGGCGGTCGCTGATGACAGTCCACGTTTCCACGCCGGTCACATCGTCCTTATCAACACGGTAAGTCGTATTTTCAATCAAATCGACAAACTGGATTTTACCGCTCGCGTTGCTGAGAACGGGCTGCGTATAGGGATCCCATTCAAAGAGCTTGGCGTCCTTATTGACCGTGTCGCCATCGTTTACATAAAGCGTAGCGCCATAAGGAATCTGCCAACGGCCCTTGTTGATTCCGGTAGAGTCAAAGATGACCAGTTCGCCCATCCGGCTCACCACGACCTTGTTGCCGTCATGTTCGAGCGTATTGACGTTATCGAGTTCAATCCGACCATCGACCGGAGCGCTCTTCGAATTTTCGACAGTCAGACGGCTTGAAGCTCCACCGATGTGGAACGTTCTCAGAGTCAGCTGCGTACCCGGTTCACCGATAGACTGCGCCGCGATAACGCCGACAGCCTCTCCCAAATCGACCGGACGACCGGAAGCCAGCATACGTCCATAGCACTTGGCGCAGACTCCGTTACGAGCTTCGCAAGTCAGGACCGAACGCATCTTCACATGTTCAAGACCGGTTGCGGAAATTTTCGGAAGATCGCGTTCCGTGACAAGTTCGCCCGCCTTGACGATAACTTCACCCGTGACCGGGTGAACGATATCTTCAACCGGAGCGCGTCCCAAGAGGCGTTCTTCAAGCGAGATAATCGTATCGTCGCCGTCCTTGTAAGCGGAAATGTCGATGCCATCCTTCGTATGGCAATCTTCTTCGACAATAACGAGGTCCTGCGCCACATCGACCAGACGACGGGTCAGGTAACCAGCGTCAGCCGTTTTTAGTGCGGTATCGGCAAGACCCTTGCGGGCACCGTGCGCCGAAATGAAGTATTCCATTTCGTTCAAGCCTTCGCGGAAGCAGGACTTAATCGGGTTTTCGATAACCTCCTGGCCTCCGAGCTGCTTTGTCGGCTTCTGCATTAGGCCGCGCATACCGGACAGCTGTTTAATCTGTTCACGGCTACCGCGGGCACCGGAATCCGCCATCATATAGACCGGGTTGAAACCGTCGCGGTCATGGGAAAGAAGATCCCACTGCTTGGCAGCCACGTCGCTCGTCGTCTTGGACCACACGTCGATGATCTGGTTGTAACGTTCACCGTCGGTAATCACGCCGTCTTCGTAGAGTTCGCGAATGCGGTTGACCTTTTCCGTCGCTTCTTCGAGCATTTTCTGCTTCTCGGGCGGAATAATCATTTCCGCAATCGCAACGGACGATCCCGAAATCATGGCCCACTTGTAACCGAGAGCCTTGAGATCGTCAAGGTATTCGACCGTTACGCGGTTTCCCGTACGACGATACAGATCGTCGATGGACTTCGCAATGACCTTCTTGCCAAAAGTTTCGTTCGCAAATCCGACGTCGTTCGGGATGATTTCGTTCAGGATGATGCGTCCCATCGTCGTCTTGATGAGGGACGGAGCCTTCAGCGTGAGGAACTTGATCTTCTGGCCGGCCTTCGCCACGACGTCTCGGTTGCCGTTATCGTCCGGCTGTTCCGTAAGGCAAGGCGTGTCCATTTCGAGCGCACCCATATAGACCTTTCGGCCTGCGGGCAGCTGGAGGTAGCACTCGGCGTTCAAGTCGATAACGCCGTTTCCGTAAGCGCGGAGAGCTTCGGCGGCATCGTAGAAACGCATTCCGGCTCCCTTGCGGTTCGGACGAGGCTTCGAAATATAATAGAGCCCGAGCACGATATCCTGTCCCGGAACAGCAATCGGTTGACCGGAAGCCGGATGCAGGATGTTGTTCGACGAAAGCATGAGGACGCGGCATTCGAGCTGCGTTTCGAAGGAAAGCGGAAGGTGCACCGCCATCTGGTCACCGTCAAAGTCCGCATTGAAAGCGGTACAGACAAGCGGGTGCAGACGGATGGCGCTGCCTTCGATGAGTTTCGGATAAAAAGCCTGGATACCCAAGCGGTGAAGGGTCGGTGCGCGGTTCAACATCACCGGATGGTCTTCGATAATCTGTTCGAGAGTATCCCATACTTCGGGACGCTCCTCATCGACAAACTTCTTTGCAGCCCTAAGCGTATAGACCTTGCCCTCTTCTTCTAGGCGCTGGATGATAAACGGCTTGTAAAGCTCAAGAGCCATCCGTTTCGGAAGTCCGCACTGGTGCATTTTCAGTTCCGGTCCGACAACGATGACGGAACGTCCGGAATAGTCCACGCGCTTGCCGAGGAGGTTCATACGGAAACGCCCCTGCTTGCCCTTCAGAAGTTCGGAGAGCGACTTGAGCGGGCGGTTGGAACCGGCGCGCGCCGTGCGACGACCGCTATCAAACAGCTGGTCCACCGCTTCCTGGAGCATCCGCTTTTCGTTGCAAAGAATAACATCCGGAGCCTTGATGTCGATAAGCTTTTTCAGACGGTTGTTGCGGTTTATGACCCGACGATAGAGTTCGTTCAAGTCGGAAGTCGCAAAGCGACCGCCATCTAGCGGGACCAGCGGGCGCAAGTCCGGCGGAATCACCGGAAGCACGTCTAGAATCATCCATTCGGGCTGGTTCGAAAGGTTCTTCGCCTGCGCCGGATACATTCTGCGGAATTCGCACAGGGCGTCGAGCAAGTCAAATTCCTTGCCTTCGCACTTCGCGGCATAGCCACCCTTGCGTTCCCCGTCGGAACCGATAACGCCATACTTGAAGTCCTCGACCTTTTCGGCGAGTTCTTTCGCCCACGGCATGTCGCTGTTCTTCTTCTTTTCCGGATTCTCGTAGTAGGAATAGAAGTCGTCCATCTGGGACTTCTTGAACGCTTCGACGATTTTCAGACGCTTGATAGCCTCGTCACGCTTCGTCTTGGACTTGGACTGGGCTTCCACACGGAGTTCGTCCGAGAGCTTGACAAAATCGACCTGGGCGAGAAGCTGCTTCAAAGCGGCAGCACCCATTTTCGCCGTAAAATGACGCCCTTCCCTTTCAAGGTCAATGTACTTGTTCTCGTCGATGAGCTCGTTAGGCTTTAAATCCGTATCGCCCGGATCGAGAACGATATACTTCTCGTAGTAGATGACATTGTCGAGGGACTTGGTGTCTAGATTCAAAAGAGCACCGAGCACACAGGGCTGGTTCTTGACAAACCAGACATGCGCAAGCGGAATGGCAAGTTCGATGTGCCCCATGCGTTCACGACGAACCTTGGAATGGGTAACTTCCACGCCGCAACGGTCGCAGATAACGCCCTTGAAGCGGATCCGCTTGTACTTGCCGCAGTTACATTCCCAGTTCTTGACCGGTCCGAAGATGCGTTCGCAGAACAGACCGTCGCGTTCCGGCTTGAAAGAACGGTAATTGATCGTTTCTGGCTTGGTGACTTCACCATAAGACCACTGACGAATCAATTCAGGAGAAGCGAGGTGAATGGAAACTTCACCATTATTGCTTTCAGAATAATCGAAAGTTTCTTCTGACATATTACTTTTCTCCAATAGTCTTGATGTCAAGGCAGAGCGAACGGACTTCGCGAATCATCACGTTGAACGATTCGGGAATGCCCGGCTCCGGCGTATTCTTGCCGTGGACAATCGCATCGTAAATCTTCGAACGACCCATCACGTCGTCGGACTTCACCGTGAGAAGTTCCTGGAGCGTGTAAGCGGCACCGTAGGCTTCGAGAGCCCAGACTTCCATTTCACCGAAACGCTGGCCACCAAACTGGCTCTTACCGCCAAGCGGCTGCTGCGTCACAAGCGCATACGAGCCTATCGAGCGGGCGTGGATCTTGTCTTCCACCAGGTGCCCGAGCTTGAGGTAATACATGTAGCCAATCGTCACCGGGTTCAGGAAAGCTTCGCCGGTACGTCCGTCGTAAAGCTTCGCCTTGCCGATGATGTGCCCGTTTTCCGGATCCATCTTGTAATCGACAATCGGCATTTTCTGGTAAGCCTTTTCGAGTTCACCGACAATATCGTCAAACGAAGCTCCGTCAAACACAGGCGTCGCAATCTTCATGCCGAGAACCTTCGCGGCCCAGCCCAGATGGACTTCAAGAACCTGACCGACATTCATACGGGAAGGAACGCCCAGCGGATTCAGGAGAATCTGGATCGGACGACCGTCTTCGGTAAACGGCATATCCTCGACCGGCACGATCTTCGAGACGCAACCCTTGTTACCGTGGCGACCAGCCATCTTGTCGCCCACCGAGAGCCGGCGCTTCTTGGCGATATAGACTTTCACCGTCTGGAGGACGCCAGGCTTGAGTTCGTCGCCCTTCGTCACCTTGTCAATTTCCTTTTCCATCGTCCGAGTCAGGCGATCGACCGATTCGCGGGCAACGGTAAGCAGGCTAGAAGCCTTTTCCTGGATATCTTCGTCATCGCGGGCAAAGACCGAGGACGGAGCAAGCGACAACAGATCCAGGCCGCGGAGCGTCCTTTCCGAAAGCGTCGAACCTTCCGGAATGCGGACTTCGTGCGTATCGAAATCGACAATGTTCCCCGAAGTCTTGCCGGCAAGCATCCCGACCATCGCGTTTGCACAGGTGCTCTTAATCTTGTCGATATCGGCCTGGAACTTTTCCTTGATATCGTTGATTTTTTCCTGGTCTTCGGCGCGACTCTTCTTGTCGTTATGATCCTTGCGGCTGAAGACGCGCGTTTCAATAACTACGCCCTTCATGCCCGGAGGCGCGACAAGCGACGTATCACGGACATCTCCCGCCTTTTCGCCAAAGATAGCGCGGAGCAGGCGTTCTTCCGGGGAAAGTTCCGTTTCACCCTTCGGCGTCACCTTGCCGACGAGAATATCGTCCGCATGGACTTCCGCACCGACGCGGATGATGCCGCGTTCATCGAGGTTTTTCAACGCATCTTCGCCGACATTCGGAATTTCGCGGGTGAGTTCTTCCGGTCCGCGTTTCGTTTCGCGGACTTCCACTTCGTATTCTTCAATGTGGATAGACGTGAAAGCGTCCTTGATGGCGAGTTCTTCGGAAACGATGACGGCATCTTCGTAGTTGTAACCGTTCCACGGGATAAACGCGATGAGAATGTTCTTTCCGAGAGCGAGTTCGCCGTGATCCGTCGAAGCGCCGTCTGCGAGAACATCGCCTTTCTTGACGAAATCGCCGACATTCACGACAGGCTTCTGGTTGATGCAGGAATCCTGGTTGGAACGTTCAAACTTGCGCAGCTTGTATTCGTCAATCGGTTCGTGATCGAGGAATTCGAAATTCTCGCCAAGCCCTTCAAGCGGCTGGAATTCGCCGTTTGCGTCAAGCGTTCCGCGTTCCACGATAACTGTAGTCGCATCGACAAACTTGATTCGGCCTTCGTGCTTAGCGCGGACAACAGTTCCCGAATCCAGGGCGGCACGGCGTTCAAGGCCCGTTCCTACTACCGGGGCTTCCGAGCGGAGCAGCGGGACCGCCTGGCGTTGCATGTTCGAACCCATCAAGGCTCGGTTAGCGTCATCGTGTTCGAGGAACGGGATCAGGCCGGCAGCGACCGAAATGATCTGCTGCGGAGAAACGTCCATCAAGTCGATGCGAGCACCGACAGACTCTTCATCCAGGGAATTCACGTCGATTTTCGGGACAGAACCTTCGGCAAAGCGCCCGGACTCGTCTATTTCGCCGCCCGGAATGACACGCGCCTTGAGCGGGTATTCATCCTTTTCGCGAACCATCACGAAATCTTCCGCAAAGGCGGCGAGCTGGTGACGGTCAGAAATATTCTTTTTTTCTTCTTCCGTCGAAGCCGCCGAGAGCATCGAATCGAACAGCGGATCAAACGCGGCAGAAACAAGAGCCGTATTCGCCGGGGCGATGTTGAACGCATCTTCCTCGTCCGCAGTCAGATAGACGATAAAAGACGAAACCACTTCGTAGAGCATCGAGGAAACAAGAACGTAATCCGCCTTGCCGGAGAAAGCCTCGAGCGGGGTTCCGTTGCGAACAAAATAACTGGAACCGTCCGGATTCTTAAATTCGAAGACCTTGTTTACAAAGGAATCAAACAGGACGCGCTGGTTGCCGTCGAGATTTGAACGGACGTCCGCGATTTCCTTCGCGGAAAGCTCAAGCTGCACAAACAGACGCGGTTCGCGAACAAAACCCTTGTAAAGCCCGAAATGCCATTTTTCTTCAGGGAAATAGCAGGACTTGCCCTTGGAATCCTTGAACTCCATCAACCCGACAACGCGATAAGGCGTCTCGATAAAGCCAAAATGGTTCACCACGGCAAAGGTGGCAAGCGAGTTGATAAGACCGATGTTCGGACCTTCCGGGGTCTCAATCGGGCAAAGGCGACCATAGTGCGTGTAATGAACGTCACGAACTTCAAAGCCAGCGCGTTCACGGGATAGACCGCCCGGGCCGAGAGCCGAAAGACGGCGCTTGTGAGTCAGTTCGGAAAGCGGGTTCATCTGGTCCATGAACTGCGAAAGCTGGCTCGAACAGAAGAACGCCTGCACAACGGAATTCACCGTTCGCGTATTCACCAGGTCGCGCGGGGTCGGGGTTTCGTTATCGCCCGAGGTAAAGTTTTCACGGATAACGCGGCTCATGCGGGAAAGTCCCACCGAGAGCTGGTTCGCAACGAGCTCGCCGACGGAACGCGTACGACGATTGCCCAAGTGGTCGATATCGTCTAGGTTGTAGCCGTCAAGGTCGCAATAAAGCCCCACCATGTATTCGATGATGCCGAGGAAATCCGCTTCCGTCATCGTCATCGTGTTGAGAGAGGGCTTCGAAAGATTGTTTTCCGATAGAATCTTTTCAATCGCCGGCGTATAGACTTTCGCATTCAAGCGGTAACGTCCCACTTCGCCTAGATCATACTTGCGCGGGTCGTCGAGGAACGTGCTTTCGAAAGCGATTTGAGCGGTCGCCATATTCGGCGCCTCTTCCTGGGACTGGTGCATCACAAAGTAGATGAGCTTCAGAGCGTCTTCCTTCGTCTTGCACTTGTCGGCGAGAAGCGTATTGTGTATCAGCAGGTTTTCTTCGTTCTTTGCAAGGAACGAAACGTCAAAGAGTCCGCTTTCCGTCAAGCGGGCTGCACACTTATCGTCAAACACGCGGTTCGCGTCAAGGATGACTTCGCCCGACGACGTATCGATTACGTCCGCAGCGACAATGCGACCAAAATACTGGTCCATGTCACCGACAGAAAGCGTTACTTTTTCCTGGTTCTTATAGAACAGGGAGATGATTTCAGCGGTCGTTTCAAAACCGATGCAGCGGAGAAGCGCCGTTGCGGGAATTTTCTTCTTGCGGTCGATAATCAGGTAGAGGATATCGCCGTCCGTATTGAATTCCACCCACGCACCGCGATGCGGGATGATTCGGCTCTTGTAATTGGAACGTCCGTTGGGGAGCAATTCTTCGTCAAAGCTCACGCCGGGAGAACGGTGCAACTGGGAGACGACGACGCGTTCCGCTCCGTTGATGATGAACGTCCCATTGTCCGTCATAATCGGCAGTTCGCAAATCAGGACGTCGTTCTTAATTTCTTCCTTCAGCTTGCGATCCTCTCCGTCTTCCTCAAAGACCTGGAGCGAAAGATTCGCATGCAGCGGAATGGAGTGTGTTAGACCGCGTTCACGGCATTCACGAAGACTGTACTTGGGAATACCGAAGAAGTAGCCTTCGTACTTCAACGCGAAGAGCCTCTTCATGTCTGTGATGGGGAAAATGTCTTGGAAAACGCGTTCCAGACCTACTTTGAGACGCTTCTCGGGAGGAACGCCTTTTTGGAGGAAGTGGTCATAAGAAGCTTTCTGCACTTCGACCAGATACGGAAGTTCCAACTGGAACTTATTGGAGGAATAATTCTTTCGCTCCGTCATTTAAAAACCTCATCCAGTGAAAAAACCTTGAACACGGGAAAAACACCAAAAGCCCACACAAGCGTGCAGGCATTTGGAGTGTTCTAATTAAAGAACTGAAGACATTACTTCAGGACGACCTTGGCGCCAAGGTCTTCGAGATCCTTCTTCATCTTTTCGGCGTCAGCCTTCGGAGCGGCTTCCTTCACAACGCTGTTGGCCTTTTCGACCATTTCCTTGGCTTCCTTCAAGCCAAGACCCGTGATAGCACGGACTGCCTTGAGAACAGCCATCTTGTTAGCTCCGCATTCCGCGAGGATAACGTCAAATTCGGTCTTTTCCTCAGCGGCAGCACCCGCAGCGGCTGCAGCGACAACAACGCCACCAGCGGCAGCTTCGATGCCGTGCGCTTCCTTGAGGTAGTCAGCCAATTGCTTGGCTTCGAGAAGGGTGAGACCCGCGATTTGATCACCAATAGCCTTGATATCTGTTGCCATGATGTTTTTCTCCAATTATTCCGTTTGAAAAAGTTGTTTGTGAGTGGTTGTGTTGGGGACTAGGCGGTTGCTCCAGCCTGTTCCTTTTCCAGTTTTTCCGTGAGGGATTTGATTTGGCCCGCAATTGTGGAACCCGGTCCAAGAATGATCGTGACCAACTGGGCAAGCATACCCTTGCGATCCGGAATCTTGGAAAGTTCAACAACATCGGTTCCCGGTCTGACTTTACCTTCGAGGTAAACGCTCTTGGCTACGAGAAAATCGGGATTTTCCTTGTGGAAATTTTCGATTTCGCGTGCCGGCAGAATCGGATCGTCAGCAGGCCCCACCATAACGGAAGTCGCGCCCTTGAGCACTTCGTCTAAGCCCGTGATGTTCATCTTTTCAAGAACCCTCTTCAAAAGCGTATTCTTGACAGCGATGTACTGGACATTCTTGGACTTGAGATCCTTACGCAGCTTGTTGTCGAGCTCTACGGGAATCTTCTCGTAGTTGAGAAGATAAATCGACGCAGCGCCTTCAAAAGCTTTGACGATGGAATCAACTTTCTGTTGTTTTTTAACTACAGCTTTCATTGTTTAACTCCTATCGTGTAAGGCTCATGTCGAGCTTGAGGCTCGGGGTCATGGTTGCCGTAATGAACAAGGACTTGATGTAAGTGCCCTTGGAGGTTTGCGGCTTGTTCTTGATGACGGAATCGATTACAGCCTTCGCGTTTTCAACAAGCTGGGCTTCCGAGAACGAAAGCTTGCCAATCGGAGCGTGAATGTTTGCGCCCTTATCGACACGGTACTGAATTTTACCGGCCTTGAGTTCCTTCACGGTCTGGGCGACGTTAATCGTCACCGTTCCGGATTTCGGGCTAGGCATCAAACCACGAGGACCGAGCACGCGAGCCACCTTGCTAATCACCGGCATCATGTCGGGAGTCGCCACGACGGCATCAAAGTCAAGCCAACCTTCCTGGATTTTTTGGACCAAGTCTGCGCCACCGACGTAATCGGCTCCCGCATCCTTTGCCGCCTGGAAATTGTTGTCCTTGCAGAAAACGAGAACGCGAACCTGACGACCGGTACCATTCGGCAGCACAACCGTGCCACGAACAGCTTGATCGGAGTTTTTGGGATCAACACCGAGATTGAAATGAAGCTCGACAGTCTGGTCGAACTTAACCTCGGATTTTTTAAGAATTTCGAGCGCCTGCTCCAAACCGAACGATTGCGTCCGATCAAAAGCTTCAGCCACTTTCTTATACTTTTTTCCTCTGAACATGGTGTTTCCTGTCAGAAATAGGGTTAAGGTCTGCCTGATTAGTCGACAACATCCACGCCCATCGAGCGTGCTGTCCCCGCAACCATGCGCATTGCGGCTTCAATGTCGATCGTATTCAAGTCCGGCATCTTCTGCGTAGCGATTTCCTTGACTTGAGCCTTGGTGATCTTGCCGACCTTTTTACGGTTCGGCTCTCCCGAGGCGGTTTCAATGCCGGCTGCCTTCTTGACGAGGACCGCAACAGGCGGCACTTTCGTAATGAAAGTGAAGCTCTTGTCAGCATAAACCGTAATGACCACGGGGATGATCATTCCCTTTTCGTTCTGGGTCTGGGCATTGAACGCCTTGCAGAACTGCATGATGTTCACACCCTTCTGACCTAGGGCAGGACCCACCGGAGGAGACGGATTTGCGGCACCGCCGGGGATCTGAAGCTTAATAAAACCTGTGATTTTCTTAGCCACGTTATATCTCCATTTCAGAATCGAACATTATACGGAAGCGGCTTCCACTTGGTTAAAGCCCAGTTCAACAGGCGTGGAACGGCCAAATACAGAAACCATCACGCGAAGTTTGTTCTTCTCCGAGAGAATTTCTTCAACCGAACCGATAAAGCCCTTAAACGGCCCATCCTTGATGGAAACACAGTCCCCGACAATATACGGATTCTGGATCACATCCTGCGAAGCGTCTTGAGATTCGACGCCAAGCAGTCTATCGACCTCGCTCTGACGCAGAGGAATCGGAGCCTTGTTCAGGCGACTGGTTCCTCCAAAATGGGTAACCCCCTGGATGGACGTTACCAGGTGCTGGGTGAGCTCGTCCAGCTCCATTTCTATAATCAAATAAGCCGGGAAAAGCTTTTGGACAACCGTCTTGCGCTTTCCTCGGACATTGACCTGGACAGCCTTCTCCGGAATGAGAATCCGTCCAAATTTATCTTGAACGCCTTCGCGTTCAATCAACATTTCCAAATTTTTCTTAATTGTGCTTTCCTGACCGGAAAACGTATGGACTGCATACCATAACATCGCCATGATTTACCCACGTCCTAACAGTTTATCGACGAGAAAGGAAAGTCCCAAATCAATCGCAGCAATATAGATACCCATGATAACGCTAAAAATCATTACAACCAAAGTAGAACCTTTCAGTTCTTCAAGAGTTGGCCACGTGACCTTTTTCATCTCTTGGATAACTTCTTTGATGTATTGCTGAATCTTTTGCATATCATGACTCCGAAAGGATGGAAGCAGGTCGGGAGGGACTCGAACCCCCAACCAACGGTTTTGGAGACCGTGACTCTACCAATTGAGCTACCGACCTAAATGCCGTCCTTACTTGGTTTCCTTATGAACTGTATGCTTGCGGCAGAACGGGCAGTACTTCTTGTACTCCACACGGGAAGGGTGAAGACGCTTATTCTTGTCGCAATCATAGTTACGCTGATGGCAAACAGTGCATTCGAGCGTAATAAGTTCTCTTGGCATTTTTATTCCTTACTTGATGATTTCGGTTACGGATCCGGCGCCGACGGTGCGGCCGCCCTCGCGGATGGCGAAGCGGAGCTGCTTCTCCATGGCGATCGGGGCGATGAGCTCCACGTCGATCGTCACGTTATCGCCCGGAGTCACCATCTCCACGCCTTCCGGGAGCTTGATCGTGCCGGTCACGTCCGTCGTGCGGAAGTAGAACTGCGGGCGGTAGCCGTTCATGAACGGCGTGTGGCGGCCGCCCTCTTCCTTCTTCAGGACGTAGATCTGGCCCTTGAAGTGGGTGTGCGGGGTCACGGACTTCGGGGCCGCGAGCACCATGCCGCGGATGATGTCCTTCTTCTCCGCGCCGCGGAGAAGGAGACCCACGTTGTCGCCCGCCTGGGCGTCGTCGAGCAGCTTGCGGAACATTTCCACGCCGGTCACCACGTACTCGGTCGTATCGCCGAGGCCCACGCGTTCCACCTTGTCGTTCAGGCGGACGATGCCGCGCTCAATACGACCCGTAGCGACGGTGCCACGACCGGTGATGGTGAAGACGTCCTCGATAGGCATCAGGAACGGCTTGTCCGTCTCGCGGACGGGCTGCGGGATGTACTCGTCGACAGCCTTCATCAGCTCCATGATCTTGTCCTGGTACGCCGGATCGCCCTCGAGCGCCTTCAGCGCGGAGCCGCGGATGATCGGCGTGTTGTCGCCGTCGTAGCCGTACTGCTTCAGCAGGTCGCGGACCTCTTCCTCGACGAGTTCAAGGAGTTCCGGGTCGTCGACCATGTCGCACTTGTTCAGGAACACGACGATCTTGGGGACGCCCACCTGGTGCGCGAGGAGGATGTGTTCGCGGGTCTGCGGCATCGGGCCGTCGGTCGCGGCGACAACGAGGATCGCGCCGTCCATCTGGGCGGCTCCCGTCACCATGTTCTTCACGTAGTCGGCGTGCCCCGGGCAGTCAACGTGCGCGTAGTGGCGGTTCTCGGTCTGGTATTCGACGTGCGACGTGTTGATCGTGATGCCGCGCGCCTTCTCTTCCGGCGCGTTGTCGATCTCGTCGAACTTCTTCGCGGACGCGAGGCCCTTCGCGGCGAGCGTCGTGCAGATCGCGGCCGTCAGCGTCGTCTTGCCGTGGTCAACGTGGCCAATCGTGCCGATGTTGCAGTGCGGCTTGGTTCTTTCAAAATGTTCTTTTGCCATAAAACTTAACCTCCGAATTGTTAAGAGCCCAGATCGGGATTTGAACTCGAGACCTCTTCCTTACCAAGGAAGTGCTCTACCACTGAGCTACCTGGGCATTACCCCCTCGCTACATTCGTAACGAGGGGGTTAATGAAGCGTGGGCCGTCGTGGTTTCGAACCACGGTAGACGTAAGTCAACGGATTTACAGTCCGTCCCCTTTAACCACTCGGGCAACGACCCATTTTCAAGCCAAAGATAGGAATCGAACCTACGACCGGCTGATTACAAATCAGCTGCTCTACCAGCTGAGCTACTTTGGCATGCAACTCCTCGCCGGGCTCATAAAAAGCCAAACTAGAAGTTTTGCCAAATCTAGATGGATTTCTTGATTTTGTCAAGGACAAAAAAAAATCTTTTGAAAAAAATTTTCGTTTTTCTTGAACTTTTCTGTGAACAGATTGTTTATACAGAGAAGATTCAATCAAAATAAGAAGAATTGAGGCGAAAGATCAGAACCAATTTTCATATGTGTCGAAGCAAGACCGCCGCGGATATGCAAACCATGGCCATGCCTAGCCGGAGCTTCGCAGAAGCTTAAACATTGTCAGTTCTAAGCTCTAAGTTCTCTCAATTAAGCTCTGGATACCGGGCATAGCTCGGCAAGCTCGCTAGCCTGTCAAATCCCATTTCTTAAAGGAGATTCTCCTGTCAAGCCGGGGAATGACAGTGCTTCCAGAAACGGTTCGTTTCGAATTTCCGCATCCCGTTTACCGCGTCCCAAAAGCCTAGATATCTGATGCTCTGACCACTAAACTTAGACGTCCACGGCTCTGACCACTAGCCACTGAACACTATTTCTTGATTGTCTCTTATGAAGCAAGCAAGAAAAGCCCGATACGGGCAGTATTTTACCATAGCGCCAATCGCAGAGTTTATGGTTTCCCTGATTTCCAAAGGAAGATCCGCCAAAATACTTGAACCGTCCTGCGGCGAGGGAATTTTCCTGGAAACACTCCAAAGACATTTTTTTTAATGTTGAAGCATTCGAAATAGACAAAAGCCTCGCCATTGACTTCCCAAAGAGACATAAAAGTTTCCTATCGGCGCCGACAACAGATACGTTCGATTGCATCATCGGAAACCCGCCCTATATCCGGTGGAAAAATCTGGAACCCGAGCTGAAAGAAGAGCTGACAAAATCCAGCCTCTGGAACGCCTATTTCAAAAGCCAGTGCGACTACCTGTTCATCTTCATCCTGAAAAGCATCGAGCAACTGAACGAAAACGGCGAATTGATTTTCATCTGTACCGATTACTGGCTGAACACGACACATCCGAAGTCCTTGCGAAACTACATGGTAGATTCGGGCTTTTTTGAAAGCATCAACCACTTCAACGAAGCGGCTCTTTTCGAGACTTTTGCCAAGAACTACCCCAACATCGGAAACCGTTTGCGCCCGCGCCTACCCGAACTTTCCAAGCGATACAGCTACGGAAAGAACCTACAGCCGCAACAGTTCGCGTTTCCCAGAAACCAGCAGCTGTTCGAAAAAACTGCAAAAAAATCTTTGTTCCCTGCAAGGATCGGATCACTGCCAGGAAAATGTTCCGTTTCTGCCTCGTTGAATCCGGAATCTACGCGTTGCAGGACGTCACGGGAATCGTTCCTAAAAGGAACCAAAAGGAAATCATCTACCACCTGCTTGCCTTTTTAAACACCGAAGAAGTCTATAACTGGCTCTACCACAACGAAACGCCCTTATCCAGTCCCCGACAGTCCTGTTTCTTTTAACCCGAGACGACAAGGCAACTCTCAACTGGAATCCTGAAAATGTGCGCCAATATGCTGGACAACGAGGATTTCGAAACCTTTTCTTTAAACTATATTGAAATTGAATGGTTTGAAAGAAACGAGTTTTTAGAATGTTCCGACGCCTACTACGCGAATCTGTTCAAGGCGACGCCAAAGAGTCTTTACATCAACTGGGCGGCGGCGCTCCAAATCCATTTTTTGTCTCTTCGCTGGACCAGTCGTTTGGCGGGACGAGAAAAATCTGGCGTCAGGAATACCTTCGGAACTTTGTCGAAAGCGCAGCGCGGCGCTGTGAAAAAATGAAGCGCGATTATATCACCCCGTTCCTTGGATACCTATGATAACAAGCCCTGTCGAATATACCGCCCACATCGATGTCCGCTACGCCGAAACGGATGCGATGGGAATCGTCCACCATTCCGTCTATGCCATCTGGTTTGAACAGGCCCGCTCTGAAATTTTCAAGGCGAACGGAATCCCCTTTTCGATTTTTGAATCCGAAGGCTACCACAGCCCATTGCTGTCTCTCGAAGTGCAATTTCTGAAGCCTTGCCGCTACGGCGAAACCGCCGATATCCATCTGCATTTAACGCAAATCGACCGGCTGCGTTTTTGCTTCGAATACAAACTGACCGTCGGCGGAGAACTTCGGACAACCGGCAAGACGACGCACATCTTTACCTTTCACGACAAGCCTTGCCGTCATGCACCGGAAGCGGTCATGAAGACGTTCTTCGGAAACGAAGAGGAGGCTACTCCGCAGGCAAGATGATTTCGATGTGACTCGTGCTGACGTTCAGGAAATGCGTCCGGAAAAGGTCCTTGCCCTCGCGGTCTGCGACATTTACCTGCGTCACAGCGATGAATTCCTTGTTTTCGCGAACATAGTCGGTAAGACGCTCGTCGCGCATCGTGTCAATTTCACCCGTGATGATAAAAGTATCGGTCCAAATTTTTACAAGCATACTGGAAATATAATCAATCTGAGGCTAAAACAGCGGACGTCTAAGCTTAGGGACTAGGGATGAGGGATTAGGGGGATTAGTTCGCGAACGTCTAAGCTTTGGAGACACGATAAGCGGGACACGGGATGCGGGTATTTGAAACGAACCGTTTTCAGTCCGTTGTTATTCCCGTGCTCACTAATTCCCCGGCTTGACCGGGGAATCCCCTTTACGGAATGGGATTTGACAGGTTAGCAAGCTTGTCGAGATATTCAGAGCTTAGTTGCGAGAGCTTAGAGCTTAGAATAGCGGACGTCAAACTTTTAAGATACAAGAACATAGATCTCTGCAAACCTAAGCACTCAGCACTAAGATCTAAGTTCTGAACACGCTCCAAAATCTCGTATTCCACGTCCCTTCTAACCGCAACCCACTAATCACTGACCACTAGGCACTGACAGCTGTTCGCTGAAAAGCCCACATCCCTCTTACCGCGTCCCGCTTCCCATCAGACAACGGTTTCCTGATTTCTCTCAACTATCAACTAAGCTCTAAGTTCCCAGTTCTGCACACACTCCGATAACTGTTCCCTAATCCCTTATTTTTGAGAGCATCTCGTTTAACTGTCAATTCCTCATTGCTCATTTCTTACTGCTCACTAGCCACTGGCCACCGATTTCTGGCTACGGAGCAGGTTCAAAGCGAATCACCCAGATTTCCGTCTGGCTTCCGATACGAACAGGCGGTCCCCAGGAATCTATGCCGCTCGAAACCAGCCACGGCACGCTGTCCAAACTTCCAAAGCCCGACGCGAGCCGCCAAAAGAATCCGATAAAAAGCGTTGCCGGAAAGAACTGCCCATCATGCGTATGCCCGGAAAGCGCAAGGTTCGGAGTGCGACCGTCGTAATCCGTCTCGATTCCCTTGGGCTGGTGGTCCATCACAATCCAAGGTTTTGACAAATCCCGCGGAAGAAGCCGTTTAAGCGGAAGACGTTCTACGCCGCGTTCCCGAGCCACGGCGAAATCCGTGCGTCCCGAGAGGCAGACCATCGAAAGGCAAACCGTCGAATCGTCCAAGACAGCCATTCCGTTTTCACGCATCCACTGTTCGGGATTTGAACCTGCGCGCTCCATAAAACCTTCGTGGTTTCCGTTGATTCCGAAAGCGCCGACCCGAGCCTTTTCCGTCACACGCCGAAAGAGTGAATCGTAGCCTTCCGCCCGGAGCGCCGAATCCTTTATGTCCGCGAGGTCGCCACCGAACAGCACAAGATCGGGAGCGATGCTATCCACTTCCGCGGCGAGGCGTTCCAGCTTTTGCCGGTGAAAAAGCGGATCGATGTGCAAGTCGCTGAAGAAAACCGCAGAAAAAGGTTCCGAAGTTTTCGGGATTTCGACGACAAGTTCCCTGACCTGGTAGCAATTGTTCGCCGGCACGCCGAGCGCAAAGAAACCCGCCGACAGCAAGATTCCAAGACCGAAAACGATCCGATTTCCACAAAGGCAAATTTTGGCGTTTAAAGGTTTCCGAACGACCAGTCTGCGGATTAGGCGGAAAACGTCCCAGACAAGGAACAGAAGCATCGCTTCGCAAAACCACACCGTGAAAATCGCTTCGAGAAGCGTCCCCACGAAACGCTCGCGCAGATAGAATCCTCCGAAAAAGACGGCCAGAATCGCCGCGGCAAAAAACGTCCCGCGAACGCCGGAAAGAACGCTGCGAAAATGGAAAAACAGGTAGAGCGTAAAAACGACAAGAAGGAGAAGGAACACCATAGGTTAACCCGAAAGAAATGTTCGCACAGGCAAATTCCGACCGTTGCAATCTGCCAAACAAGACGCTCTAGCAATGTAAAAAAACTTCCTGTCAAAAATTTTGTTCCAAACGCTATTTTTTGTTGTATTTTGAGACGGTAATTAACTAAGGATTTTTTTATGGCTGTCAAAAAACAAGCTCCCGTTCTCGCCTACCAAAACCAGCAATTTCTTGAAAGCGACGCTGGGCGTCAAATGCGCATCCTCTCGGAATTTCGCGCGCCCGATGTCGTCCTGCAGGAAGGCGGCATCGAAAATACGATTGTCATGTTCGGTTCCGCAAGAACCATCGGAACAAAGGACCTGAAGAAACGCTTGAAGGCAGCCAAATCTCCGAAAGAAATCCAGGTTTTAAAAAGGCTTTCCCTCGTTGCCGAATACTACGATGCGGCAAGGGAACTCGCAGGGCGCTTTGGAAACTGGATAAAGAAGCATCCGGAAGGGCATTATGGAATTTGCACCGGTGGAGGCCCGGGCATTATGGAAGCGGGAAACCGGGGCGCCCATGAATCAAAGGTTCCGTCCCTCGGATTCAACATCAAGCTGCCCTACGAACAGCATCCGAATCCCTACATCGATTCGCGTTTCAACCTGCAATTTCGCTATTTCTTTATCCGAAAATTCTGGTTCCTCTTCAAGGCCCGCGCCCTGATAGCCTTCCCCGGCGGATTCGGAACGCTCGACGAGCTGTTCGAGACGCTCACGCTTATCCAGACGAACAAGCTCCACGAACAGATTCCTGTAGTCCTATTCGGTGAAGAATATTGGAACAGGCTCATCAACTGGGATTTTCTCGTCGAGACGGGAATGATCAATGCCGACGACCTGAAAATATTCCACCCGACAAGCGATATCGACGAAGCCTATTCCTATGTGACAAGTATTTTGGAAAAACGGGCGAAAGTTCCCTCCGCGACAGGCGTGCACGCTTTCGGTTTCCACAAATAGTTAAATTGCGAGCGTGATTCAAAATCGTTTTGCAGAATTTCTGGACCGGCTGTCGCGAAATCTCGCCGTGCGCGAGCATTACACGATGGACGATTACCAGTGTTGGCTTGACCACAATCCCGTTTACCTGCACAGCGGAGCCGTAGAGCATATCCAGCTGCGCGACCGTCTGACGCTCGACGGAACCAACGACCTGTTCCGGGCCTCTTACTGGATTGCTCGTCCGGGCGAGCGGGAACGGCATGGGGAACGGAACATCGTAGTCAAGTTCTGCAAGTATTATGTGTCGCCAGGAAAGAACCGTCTTCACCGCCTGAACATGATCATCAGTTCGTTCGAGGATGAAATCCGAATCAACAACCTGATTCGCGCGACAAACATCGAAGGCGTGGTGCAAAGCCTCGGCGGCGGCATCGCCGGGAGACTGCCCTACCTCAAGATGGAACTCATCAAGGGCTGTTCACTCGACAAGATGTTCAAGACGGACATTTCAAAAGACGAACTCGTCCCGCGCGTTGCGCAAATCGCCTACCTGGCGAACACGATCAGCCAGCTGCATTATTACCAAATCGTCCACAAGGACCTGAAGCCGAAAAATCTGCTCCTGTGCCAAGACCCGACGCACATCAACAACCACAAGATCCTGATTTGCGACTTTGGCTACGCCCAGGCGAAGCTGCGGGAAAGCGTCACCGAATACGGCGGGCAGATGACCCCGGCCTACAGCGCACCGGAACAGGCTGTCATGGGCGAGAACCTTTCGAGTTCCGTCGATTATTTCAGCTTCGGCATCATCATGCACGAATATCTCACGGGAAAGAACCCTTTCCCGGATACGATCAGGATTTTTACCGAAGACCGCTTCCACATCACGGAACGCTACCTGGAATATCTGCGGACCGGGCGAGAAAACGTCTTTTATGACGACCGCTTCCCGGAAATTCACGACTGGATTGACCAGCTGACTACCTTCGACAGCATCGAGCGGATGCAGAAAAGCGAGAACCTGTTCAACATCGCACACAAGCTGCGCGAACGGGTCAACGCTCTCGGTTACCACGACGTAAACACGGATTTTCTGTGGAACCAGCTGCGCGAATACCGCGGTGAAGTCCAACGCTAAAAGAGGTTTCCCATGCTCCGCCTGAAATTTTGCAAGGCTCCGTACCTGCTCTGCATCCTTTTTGTCGTCGCCCTCGCCGCGGTAAACATTGCCGTCCAATGTTCCCCGTCCATCCGGGAATGGAATCGGGAACGAAAGGCTGTCGCCCATTTCGACGAATACTGGAATACGGAAGGTGCGAAAACTTTCCGCGACGTAGGCGTCGAACCGACCGACAAGATTTACAGGGAAGAACTCGACAGCTATCTCAAGAAATTTTATGCGGCAAACCAGCCGCTAGTTCCGGAAAAACGCATCGAAAAAATGGAACGCGAATTTCGGGAATGGTGGGAAACCAGCGGGAAACGGTCCTATGCGGCAAACGAAGTTTCACCCGATGAAAAACTCTACCGAAAAGAACTCAGGCGTTACATCCAAGGCTACACCAGAAACGTCCTGAAATTTCAGATAGCGTATATTCCGGAAAGCTCCGACTTCGTTTCGCTCTTCACCTGCTGGGTTCTATTTCCAGGCGCCATCTCGTTTCTGCTTTTTGCCGGAGGATTTTTCCTTGCGATGAAGGCTCTAGAAAAACGCTGGGGATTTTTACAAACAGGGATTTTTCTCGCCGCGGGGACGCTCGTTTCAAACTTCGTATTCGCAGCAACCCTTTCGATGTCGTATTTTGAACGCTACGGAAACACTCCTTTCACAGGCATGAGCCTTCCGCTTGCAATGCTCCTAGGCTGCGTAGTGTCAAGTTCCAGACGGGAAATTCCCAAGTTCGCCCCCTACGCGGCAATTCTCACCGTTCTCGTCGATACCCTCGTCAACTGGAACCTTAACCCGAATCTCTACGGCCTTGTCGCCATCCTCGAAATTCCCTTTTTCGGGCTTGGCATTTTGCTAGGAAGCAAGGTTCCGCGCCTCTTTTGCCAAAAATCTAGCCAAACTCACGCGACAGAAAAAAACGAGGCAACCGACCCGAAAAAAAGCCTCCGCAAGGATCTCGACGACGCCATCGACTTAGCGAACAAGGCGGAATACGAACATGCGGCGCAGATTCTCTCCGAAAAGTTCGGAAAGCTCTTCCGGGAAAATCCGACCGACACGGCTACAATCGAAAAGACCGTCGAAGCGATGCTCTATCCGCATTTCTTCTTCCCGATTCCGGGCTTGCAGTGGATTTCCTGGGGAAGCGAAGCCCAGAAAAAGAACCTTTTGAATATCGCGGTCAAGCTTTTCGAAAAGGGCGCCGCAGTCGAAGAGGATGAAAAAATCAAGCGGCGAGCGCTTTTTTACGCCGGAGACCTCCGTATGCGAATCCATCTAGACGAAAAGACAGGTCGCGAAGAGCTTGAACAGGTCGTGCAGATGAATCCGACGGACATTTTGGCTGCCGAAGCGGAAAAAATCCTCGGGAAATAGTTATTTTTGAAGCATTATGAGTAACGTTCAAATTTTTGATACGACATTCGCCTTGGCAATTCTTATCATTTTAGCCATCGCCGTTCCCCTGCTTCTCCTTTTCGCCAACTGGGTCCTGCACCCCGGAAAAATCAAGCAGACGCTTATCAAGGGAACCGCTTACGAATGCGGACTAGCCCACGTCGCAGGAACCGCCAACGAGCGCTACCCGATCAAGTATTACATGGTCGCGATGCTCTTCCTCGTGTTTGATATCGAAGTCGCCTTTCTCTACCCGCTCGCGGTCGTTTTCCTGTCTAGTCCGTGGAGCCTGCTCTTTGTCCTCCTCGCGTTTCTCGCCATTCTCGAAAGCGGTTACCTCTACCTGTATCGCAAGGGCGTCCTCGACTGGAACAAGCTGTCGGACTGATTTTTAAAACGCTTCCCGCAGATAGATGGTGAGTCCGAAATACTTGCCATCGACCAATGAAAAATCGCAGCGAGCGTATGTCTTTTCTGCGCGGTTCAGGAGAAGCCTCCCGCCAAAACCCGCCGCATAATGCAAATCGTTTTTCCAAAGCTCCGAAAAATACGGTCCGACTTTCCCCGCTTCGAAAAAAATCGTTCCAGCCAATCGCCAGAATAACTTCTTCCGAAATTCCAACTGGGCGCTGAACGCCTGCTCATCCAAGAAAAGCCCGCGCTCCACGCCACGGAAACGCTTTACGCCGTCGAGCGTTGGAAGCATATCGAACGGGATCTCGCCATTCCGCATATCGTAAAACACCCCCACAGCAACGGACGTATTCCAGATAAACCGGGAATAGGCCCGCAGGTCCAGTGTCTGCGAAAAGAAGTCGTAATCGCCGCCAAAAGCCTTTGCGTAAAAGATCTGCCGATAGCCCGCGTAGATTCCGCTTTCCGGCCAGTTCACGTTGTCGCGCAAATCGAGAGTTGCCTGGAATCCGAGACCGGTCCGAAGCCCGCCGACGAGTTCCGGCCTAGAAATTTCCCCCTTGCGAAACGATACGCGGTTCGTTTCAAAATACAGATACGGTCCGACGCTCAGCATCCGGGCTTTTGGAGGCGGCAGGATTCCGATATCAATCGGTACATACAGCTTGAAAAGGTCCATGTCGTAGCGCAGAAATACATCCCGATTCGGGTCGTTCCCGATGCCGTAATACTTCGCACGCCAGTTCCAATACACAAGAGAAATATCCGAGTGGATCCGTCCGCCAAACAAATACAGATCCGGCGAAGCGTTCACTTCGACCTGACCCTTCGTCGTCCCGTTCACAATAAAGTCAAAAGACGAGGCGTCGCTACCGGGAATATCCGGCCTCGAAAAAAGAAGCAGCATCGCTCCGTACTTCAGCCCGGTTTCCTCGGAATATCCAAGAACGGGCATCGCGGCAAAGCGTTGAAATTTATCGTCTCCAGACACCGCAACCGAATCCGCAGAATCGGCAAACGAAAAAATGTTCGCACACAAAAGTACCAGCATTCCGCGCACAAAAACGTTCACGAAAGTTCTCCCCAAATTTCCCGGACAATCTCCGAGGCAAAATCCAGGATCCATTCCTCGCGGATGTTTGGACAAGGAACACGCGCAAAACTTTTCCCGCCCGCGGCAAAAAATTTCTGTTTCAGTTCCACATCGACTTCGTACAAAGTTTCCAGGTTGTCCGCGGTAAAGGACGGACAGACAAGCAGAACGCTTTCCCCTTGCCGTCCCAAACGTTCGATCACCCGGACGGAATACGGTCCAAGCCACTTGACCGGTCCGAGACGGCTCTGGAACGAAAGATGGATTTCCGCATCGGGAACGATTTCGAGGAGTTTCCCGCGCCAGTATTCAAATTCCGAGCGACACTCTTCCGCATAGGGATCTCCGTTCCGTTCAAAGCGGAGGGGCGTTCCGTGAAACGAAAAGACGACCGAACTTTTTTTGTCCCAAACATCCAAAATCTCGCGCAGGATTTCATCTAGAAAGAATCGCTTCATGGCAAAGCCATCGACAAAGCGCATTTTCAAGTCCGGAAATTTCCGGAAAGCGGCAAGCGACAAGTCCCGCACGGCAACCGTCGTCACCAGGGAACGCTGCGGAAAAAGCGGAACAACACAAATTTCTTTCAAGCCCCGTTTCGAAAATTCCGAAAGCGCATCCGCAATCGAAGGCTTCGAGCCGAACTCGAAAGCGAAGCGCACCGGAACCCGGGAAATTTCTGCCGACATCTTTTCGGCAAAAAGTCGCGTATAGTAAATCAGCGGCATCTCTCCAAGCCCAGCCGAATCGATCATCTGCCGGTATTTTTCGGCGCTTTTCAGCGCGCGTCTCGGCGCGATGATTCCGCGGAGAAGCCATTTCCAGAAAAACGGAGGGTTTCCGAGCGTATGCGGGTCGCCCAAAAAATCGACAAGGTACTTTTCCACGCTTTGCGGCGAAGCTTCGGACGGGGAACCCAGTTGGACAAAGAGAATCGCATCGGACATGCCTCTATTTTAGAAAAATCGTCTATATTTTTGAAGCACAAGGAGCATTTATGACACTTGCGGAAAGAATCCGAAAATTGCTGTCCGAACTGGAAAAAGGTTTAATCGAGCGCGAGAATCTTTTGCGGCTAGCCTTCTTAGCGGTCATCACGCAACAGCCGACCTATCTCTATGGGCGGGCCGGTTCCGGAAAACGCGCACTCGTAAAGCACCTCGTTTCGGGATTCCGCGGACTGGACATCCAATCGTACGGCAGGCGCATCCAAGAGCTTCCCCAAGAAACGAAGCCTCTCGATATCGCCGTCTTCACAAGCTTCGAAGCGTCCATCACCCCAATGGTTACCGCCATCCGAGCGTTCCTCGACGAAAACCTCTCCCGCGAACTTCTGGTTTCCGGCAGGAACCGCCCGGACGCCTGCCTCGCCGAAGCGGGCCTTTCGGACAGCATCCATCTGGTCCTGACATTCCCCGACTCCGTCTCCCCGGATGCGCTCAAGGACCTGCTTTCCGCAGCCGGCGACCCGAACCTCTTTATCGTCGAAGAGGAACTCAAAGTTTCCAAGGAAGAGCTGGACGCTTGGAACCAGTCGATCGAACAGGTCGAAATTTCCGAGGACAGCCTCGCCATCCTCAAGCAAATCGCCGCCGAATGCGAACGCAGCAACATCTACATTTCGGCAAAGCGTTGGCGCGGTCTCGCGAAGATGGCAAGGGCGCAGGCCTTTTTCGCCGGAAGGGCCGAAACGAACGTCACCGATTTTCTCTTTCTCTCCGAAGATCTCTGGGGAAAACGCACCACGAACGAGGCGATTGGCAAAGGCTTCCAGGAAGGAATCAATGCGTTTCTCGACACTTACGCTCCGAATCCGGAAACGCTCCAGGCAGACGCCAAGGAGCTCTTGCTGTCTGCGGAGCATTTCAAGAATTCAACCGGCAGTCTTTACAAGACGACAGAAATCAACGGCAAGGAATATATCAGCTATTCCATCACCGTTTTCAACGAACCGATTACACTCTTCTGCCCGCTGTCCCGTATCGGCACAAACGAGGATTTCTTTCCGCTGAACATTCTCCACCGTGAAGAGACCCGAGCCAAATGCAATTATATGGGCGGAGACATCTGCAAAATTTCCATCGATTCCAAGGCCAAGCGCAACGGAATGCGCGCATCGTCCATGATAACCAAGGCACAGACGGCACCAAACGCGAATACCGTCTATGAAGATTACGCAAAGCTCCCGTCCGAAATTTTGCGCACAAACGACCCGAATGTCGCGGAAAAGAATCGCATCGGGCTGCAAGACGCCCACGAAAAGCTCTTCGAGGTCATCACCCGCACGCTCCAAAGCCTCAAGCAAATCAAGGCGCTCTACAACAAGAATTTCGAATACCAGAACGATCCGTTCCTTTCGATCGAATCCTACAAGGATTTCATGAACCGCATCCTGAAACGCTACAAGGCTCTCGGCGAATTCAGCAAGGAGCTGCAGCAATACGAATCGGTTCTTGCCCAGATTTCAAAATAGTCCGCTCAGAAAAAAGCCCGGTCAGCGAAACGCGAAATAGACCGCACCGACAAGGCAAAGCGCCGACCAGAGATAATCTAGCTTGAGCGGCTGGTTCATCATGAACACGGCAAACGGCGCAAAGACGGAAAGCGCGACGACTTCCTGGATTACTTTCAGCTGGACAACGTTCAACGCCGTGTAGCCGTAACGGTTCGCCGGCACCTGGATCATATATTCGAAAAACGCGATCCCCCAGCTCGCGACCGCCGCGACAATCCAAGGCTTCGCATTCAGGAACTTCAAATGCCCATACCAGGCAAAGGTCATAAAGAGATTGGAACAGACGAGCATCCCCGCCGTGAGCAAAGCGACTTTTAACATAAAGGCTTTTCCATATTTTGCAGAGAGACTGCGGATTTTCTTCGCATCAAGTAAATCGCAAACAAGGCGAACAAAAGAACCGAAGCGGCACAATGCGCCGATACCAGCCCGCCGAAAATCGCCGCGGAAAACATGCCGAGCACAAGAGAAACCTCCTGGATATCCGCCAGGGATTCCCCGTCGAGCGTATCGAGTTCCGCCGGCGAAAGTCCCCACAGGTAAGTCATCAGGCTGCTTCCGGTATCCGCGTCCGTATCAAGCAGGTTCACCGCCCCGAACTGATAGTCCAGGATAGATTCAAAAACGCGACAGCCGCTAAAGTCCGTCAAAAAAGTCGCCGAAAGCGCAAGCCCGATTCCGAAAACCAGCCATTTTTTTGTCCGAAGCGCAAAGCGAGCCGTCACAAGCCCGAAGAAAATCCCGGCCACAAGCTCGATCGAAAACGCAAAAGTCCACGCCACGCAAACCGCGACGCTATCCGGGAAAACGGAATAAAGCGGAGAAAGGACGCTTAGCGCACACGCAAAACATACCAAAAGACGAAACAGCCCGCCAAGCGGCTTTTTTCCCCCGCACGTATCCGGCAAGCCTTTCAGAAACACCGAAAGCAGATAGAGGATTCCCCAAAGAGTCACCAGAAACAGGACCGGGAGGAGAACGTCCAGCACCGTCGAAAACTTTTCAAAAATCGAAAGCAGCCCGACGAGATCCACCGCATAGAGACCGGCATAGCATAGCGCAAGGAGGGGCGTTACCAAAAGGGACAGCGCAGCAAACCCGATCGGGACCTTGACCGGAAAGCGATTCATCTAGACCTCGAATTCCGAAAGCCCGTCATCCCGAATAACGAGCAAGACGGCATTCTGCCCCACAACTTCGTAGCGTTCTCCGTTCACTTCGATTTCAAAAGCGTTGCCGTGCAGATAAAGAGCCTGGTCGCCGACTTCCACCTGAAGCGGAACATAGTTGATGGGATCCGCGGCTTCCTTCAGAAACGCATCCGGGTCGTTCGATGGTACAGGATATCCCGGACCGACCTTGACCACGATTCCCGCACGGACGGCATCCTTTTCCCGGACACCGGGCGGCAGATAAAGCCCGCTTCCCGTTTTCGAAGCGGCTTCAAGAGGCTTCACCAGAATACGGTCCCCGATCATCACGATTTTTTCCACATTCTTATCCATATCCGAAAAAATAGAATTGTTTGCCCGAAAATCACCGCGATTTTACACAGTTGCATTTGCTTTTTCTCTTTTTTTATGTATAATATGGGCGTCTGCTTAGAAAAGAAGACACAACCGCTGGGAAGACAACCTCAGCAAGGAGATACAATGAAAGAAAAGAACAACTTCTGGGTCGAGCGAGAACTCGATCTGGACAATCGGAATCAAAGCTACCTGTCAAGCGCGGCAAGGACCGAAGACGAAGATGACGGTTCCTGGTGGGTTGACGAAAAGTAAAGATTCCCCAAAAGCTCTGGCCCTGGTGACTTTCACCGGGGTTAGTTTGTTTTAAAACTCGTCCGAAACATTTCCGCACAGAGCGTCGAGAACATAGTCCTCGGGTTCTCCGCGAAGGTAAAAAGCATACAGGCTCTCGTCGTCGGCAAAATCCTCCAGGTTTACGCCGCGGCGCAGCTGCAACTCCTGGGAAATGCGCTTCTTGAAAGACTGGAAACCGGAGCTCAGCAGATACAGGGAAAGCGAAACCGGCTTGTGAAGAATCTTCATCATAGGCAGCCTTCTTTGCTTGTGGTTTCGGAAATGACGAAAAACGTCACATCCTTATTTTAGATATACACAAATTATTTCACAGAAATTGTTTACAAATTCATTATTTCGAAATCGCCGTCAAGCCTTATCCGATGGGAGATTCCGGGTTTCCTACAAATTAACCTTTAAAAAATTGTCGGTCAAAATTTGACAATTCCATTTTCCGGTTTCCAACGGGAGAAATTCAATTTTTCAAAACTAGCCGCAACTCGTTGATTTTCAACAAGTTAGCAAAGAGTCCAGAGTGAAAAGGTCGTCCTTTCAAAAAGTCGTTTTCAAACATTCCATTTTTTTTTAGATTTCAACCGACCGTAAAATTCAACGAACCACAATTTTTACAAATGAAGTTCCCAAAGCAATTCTCGACATTCCTCGGTGCGATATTTTTCATTTCAGCGGTAGCCGTCGCAGCCGAAGAGTCCCTTTTCGCTCTCCCCGAAACGCTCCAAAGCGAAGCGAGACGCACCTTTGAACTCGCCCTCCAAGCAAATTATTCCGAAGCTTATGCCGCCACCCAGAAAATCCAGGCCAAGAATCCGGGAGCAGCCTGCGTTATCCGCGGCATCGTCCGCTTGAGCGAATTTGACGACACGGGCGATACACTTGCGCTTTTCACCGCCGAAAAGGAACTTTCCAAATGTTCGGCGGACAGCGTCTGGGATATCTTGCGGGAATTCGAACTGGGATACGCCCACACCGCCATGGGCCATTCCATCAAGGGAGCGCTCGGAACGCGCAAGGCAGCTAAGAAGTTCGAAGACGCCGAAGACCTCGACGCCCAAGCCTTTTACGCGATTTACGCCTACTATGTCGATGACGGGTTGAGTTTCTTGCCGTTCGTTTCCGACCACCGAGACGACTATCTGGAAATTCTCGAAAAAGGTTCTGCCCGGTCTGAACTTTTCTGGGCGCTCTATGCGACGCCGCTCGCCTGGATGTATTACGACAGGCAGGAATACGACAAGGCATTAAATGTCGTGGAACGCTCGCTCGCCAAGGCTCCGGAAAATCCTGTCTTTTTGCAGATGAAGGCCGATATGCTCTACAAGCTAGGCCGCTTGACGGAAGCAGCCAAAATTTACGAGAAAAGCGCAAGCGATTACCTGAACCGGACAGGCAAATCGGTGCGCTATTGGTGCGCCATCGGGAATCTCGCCCGCATCTACAAGGAAATGGGCGACAGCGAAAAATCCTTGCAAAATGCAAACTTGTTCAAAAGCCCCGAATACAAAAAAATCGAAAAATGGATGCCCGCTTCGCTCGTCAAGGACATGAAAAAGAAAAAGCTCTACCCGTGAGCAGAGCTTAGAAACTTGGATTGGAAATCAGATCACCATTTGGCGGCAAGTTCCGCCGGGCATTCCACTTCCACGTAAGTATGCCTTGGATTTGTGCTTGCCGCATTCATCCAAGTCGCCATGAATAGGCACCCTTCTTTCGCTTGCGGCTTGTTCGCATATTCCCGATTGCAGCTTTCCACCAGGCAGGATTTAATCTTTGCATCTCCGCCGCCAGCCTTTTCACAGGTAGCGAGCAATCCGCCGTACTGTTCCCCCGCGCAGGAAAGCCCCATCACACCGCAGCCATTGTATTTGCCAACGCCGCCGCCGGGAATCATAATGTCAAACTGGCCTCCGTTTACGTCATAGCCGATATTGCTCGACATGACGATGAGCTTTTTGCCTTTCAGCGCCCTAGAACGCGCATTCGTACCGTCTTTGCCTTCTCCGGTAAAGGTAAGCATAAAGCAACGGCCACAGTCGTTTTCTCCACCAGGGGTTGCCGCAAAGGCATAGGCTACCTGGTCGTTGATGATTTGCGGAATCTGGCTCAGGCACGTTCCTGCCGTTCCGCCTTCACACGCCGATGTTTCGTCCGCACCGGCCAAGGAACCGTCCGCATGGCAAGTTCTCGTCGGCGTTGTAGCCGGACCACCCTTGCCGTTCCACGCACAATGGGGTTTGCAGCTGTCCCAATAGCGCGTTGCGTATCCAGACCCTGATTTTCCGCCGGAAACAACTTTAATGTTGGGAGCCGCCCCGCCCGAAACCGAACTGCTCGACTTTGCCGATGAACTGGAACGCGCCACAACCTGCGCACTCGACGAAGACCTGACCGAGCTGCTAGAACGCTCCACCGAGACGCTCGAAGAACTTTTCACGGAAACGTTTCCGACATGCAGCGCAACCGTATATTCCTTTCCGTCGATCGTCAGCTTGTCGCTCGTGCTTCCCTCCTGAAACCAATTGGGAACTGTTCCCGAAATCGTATAGGTTCCCTTGTCCCTGTCATAGTTCATCGTCAGGAAATGCAGGTTCCAGGAACGGGTCGGTTCAGAAGCGACTCCGCTAAAGACAATCGTCTCGATGGTCTGCCCCTTTTGCACGTTTTGCACAAGGCTTCCCGTCACGTTTCCCGGCTGGACGCTCGCAGAAGACGTCGGGAGAACCTGGGCGGAACTCGAAGAACCGATAACCGGAATTTCCCCGGCAGAGGAAACCGGAATATCGATTTGTGCACTGGAAATACCCGGCACGTCAGGCCCGCTCGCCGAAGAAACGATCAGCGAATCCGGATTTTGCGGAATCGAAAGAGTGTCGTTTCCGGGAAGCGCAATGACATTGCCAGCCAGGTCAACAATCGAACCGTCGGCAAGGCGAATCGTCACCCGGTCTTCGGTCAGGTTTCCGATTAGCGTTCCGTTCAAGTCCGTCACGACACCGTTCTTATTGATGAGGTAACCTGCCGAAGAGAGCGAAGGCAAAAGAGTCGTATCACAGGCAAAAATCGGCGTCACTCCATCCGAGGCGCTCACCACTGTTCCGTCGGTGAGGAGCTGTCCCACGGCGATGCCGGTCGCTGCATCATAGACAATTCCCGTCGCCGGATCGATGGTAAATCCGCCAAGGTAATAGGGTAAATCCGCAACGGATGGTGACGGCGGAATGTCACCGCCGCCCGAAGCCGAGTTGGAATCGTCACCGCAGTTCCACGCCAGAAGCGCGGATGCGGCAAGAAGAGCCAGGTAGTGTTTTTTCATTTTTCGTCCTTCTGTTCGATGAAAACTTTACCACACACCACCCGAAAATCCACATCAAAATCTTGTTATTAGGGGCAGCCCGAATCCGTGCAATCCTTTGTTTCGAATGCGCCGCCCGTGTAGCCCGACCAATCGTCCTGCCAAGCGATATTCGTCTCTATTTCCGTATTGATCGTCGTCATATACTTATCGACCAGATACTTCGGGCATTCGACCTCTTCCCAGTTATACGTGGGATTGTCCGCCGCCATATACCATTCGGCAAACCATTTGCATCCGCGCAAAAGGTTCGGATGGTTCGGGAAAACGGCTTCGCACATATCGATAACGCATGTCTGGTACTTGGCTAAAGCCGCATCATAGCCGAGCGTCTGCTGGCATGACGAAAGGAAACCGCCATAAGTAACGCCCAGCTGATCCTTTGTAACGCCGATCTGCGAAGAAAGCGCATCGAACTGCCCGACGCCGCCGCCCGGCACCATCATATCGAACTGGCCTTCTTCCACGTCATGTCCGATGTTCGAAGCCATCACGATCAAGTGTTTTCCCTTTAAAGCCTTGTGTGCCGCCTTGATGTTATTATCATGGTTTCCGCCGTTGAACTGCAAGTGGTAGCACTTTCCGCAACCCTTGGTTCCCGAACCCGGTCCCGCGACAAACGCATACGCCAAGGTATCGTTCACGGCGACAGGCGCCATATCCGTGCAGACAAAGGCGCCTCCAGTTCCACCGCCGCGTTCGTCGCTTTTACAGGCGCTGGTCGTTCCCTGGTAGCCTTTCCAATACTGTTGCACATTATAGCTGAGCGTCCAGGCGGGAATTTCAAAATCGTTGATATTGCAATTCCGCGCGGCACCGTGATCCGCCTTGTAAGCGGCGAGAGAACTCGTATCGACATTTCCAGGCCACGAACAGTGCGGCTTGCAAGCGTCCCAATAGCGGGAACTCCAACCGGTCTTTCCGTTACTCAAGATGTTTCCGTAATTCATAATTTCGTATCCGCTTGGATCCATTTCGCCGGAGCCAGAGATTTTCGCCGAACTGGAACTTTCCACAATCGCGGCACTTGAACTCGAAGCGTCCTCGCCCGAAGAAATCGGAAGCGACGCCGAAGAGTTCGGATCCACGGTTTCCGAGGAGGTCGGCAGATCCGGATTTTCGCTCGAACTCGAGACATCGACCGCTCCCGGGATAAAGTTTCCGGTTTCGTCGATACGCCCTAGCGGACTTCCATCGACAGCGGTCACGAGGCAGTTTTTGTAAATGAGCTTTGTCCCGTCAAAGTAGGGCAAGAGAGACGCGTCGAGCGTCGCAATCGTCGCTCCGCTTGCGTCCAGAATGTTTCCCGTCGCAAAATCAAAGGTCCCCACGGCATTCGTCCCGTCCGAAACCGAACCGTCCGCGTTGATAAAGTAGGCTCCCGTCCAAAGCGGAAGCGTTCCGTAGGCGGACAAATCGCATACCAACGGATCGCTCGAACTCGAAATTTCTGCCGGCGGATTGGACGAGGAATCATCACCGCAATTCCAGGCAAGGAGACAGGCTGACGTCAGGACGCCCATTTTAAAAGCTTTCATTCTGAACCTCAAATCGATTTGTGGCACCAAGGCCGAATGTTCCCTAAAATACTCTCGAAATTCCAAATTCTCCCGTTTGAAAACAAAAAGTAGCCTTAAACTGTTCTAAAATCGTTCCCACAGAAAAGCGCCAAGTTTCCATCCAAACAAAATAAACGACCGTTCAACAGCAAAATCGGGCTTTTCGCCAAAATTTTCATTTTTTGACCAGAGCGTTTGTTATTTTATCCTATACTATGAAACGGACCGTAACGATTTGTTTACTTTTTGGGATTCTGCAGGCGGCAAGCGCAACGCCGCTATCGATTGACGAAGCCATCGCCATCGCCAAGCAAAAGAATCCCCAGCTAGTCGTGAACCGCACCCACCTCGACAAGGCGGAAAGCCAAAAGACATCGGCGCGTTCCCTTTTTATGCCAAAGCTCACGCTTTCCGGCAAAGTAACCCGGATCAACGACCCGATTACCATCGACCTTTCCCCGATTCGCTCCGCCATTCTCGGCTCAAATTACGCTTCGACATACGCGGCGACATACGGCGGACTGATGGCACCCTATGTTTCCTCGACCGACATGGCGGCAATCGCCGCGGCAGACGCCAAGGCCAAGGAATATGCCCAGAATGTCGCGGGAAACGGACAAACCCAGCTCGCTTCGCAGATTCCCGAAGACAAGTTTAAAATCAAGGTCCAGGACAAGCTCTTCTTCAACGCTTCCGCTACGGTTCTCTGGCCGATTTTTACCGGGGGGAAGATTTTTTCGGCATACGCCGCCTCGACGGAAAACATCGAAGCGCAGAAGTCCGCCTACAGCATGGTCGAAAATACGGTCCTTTCCGAAATCTGCACGCGATACTTCAGCATGAGACTCGCCGAGGAAATGCTCACGCTCCGCACCGAAGCGTTCAAGACAATCGAAGAACACGTCAACCAGGCGAAGAAGCTCGAAGCGGGCGGCCAGATTTCCCGGGCTGAACGCCTGCGCGCCGAAGTCGCCCTCGTCGAAGCGATGACCGAAAAGGACAATGCCGAACGCGACCTTTCGCTCGCAAGGCTCGCTCTCGCCAACAGCCTAGGCGCAAACGACACGTCTCTCACCGCGACAACTTCCATCGAACCGGTCGAACTCGACAGGACGCTTGAAGACTACAAGAAGCGCGCTTCCGAAAACTACCCGGGAATCCGCCAGCTCGAGCAGGAAAAGAAACGAGCCGGCCGAGCCGTCACAGCGGCCCGCGGAGACTACTTCCCGACCGTCGCCCTTTTCGGCAAGAAGGAACTCTACACCAAGGATTTGACGATTCTCGAACCGGAATGGGCCGTAGGCGTCGCCATCGAATGGGACATTTTCCACGGCGGTGAAACCGTCGGAAAAGTCGCCGAAGCAAAAGCGACCAAGCGTGAAGTCGAAAACATGCAGAACCAGGCAGTCCAGAATATTTCCCTTTTGGTCGAAAAAAGGTTCCGCGAATACGAACATGCAAAAAGCCAGCTCGAAACGCTCAAGAAGACAGAAGAACTCGCCAAGGAATCCCTCGAAGACCAGCAGAAAGCCTTTAACGCCGGCATGGGGACAAGCCTAGACGTAGTCGATGCGGAACTTTCCCTCGAACGCTTGCGGGTGGCGACGTTAAAAGCGAACTATGACGCGATGATGGCCCTCGTCGGGCTTCTCGAGACCTGCGGCGAAGTGGAAAACATCGGAAAATACCTGGAGAACAAAAAATGAAACGAGTACCTGCCATTTTGATGTTGCTGATAATTGTCCTGCTTTTAGTCGCGGGATTCGGAGCGATTAAACATTTTGCGCTCGCTCCGCAGCCTGAATACCTGCAAGGACAAATCGAAGCTCGCCGTGTGATGGTCGCCGGAAAGCTTCCCGGACGCATCAGCGAATTTGCCGTGCGAGAAGGGGACAGCGTTTCAAAAGGCGAAATCATCGCCGAAATTTCAAGTCCGGAAGTCGAAGCAAAGAAAATGCAGGCAGACGGAGCCTACAAGGCGGCAAAGGCGCAGGCGAACAAGGCGAAAAACGGAGCGCGCGCAGAACAGATCAACGCGGCAAAGGCCGTGATGACCCGCGCCGAAGAAGCGGCAAAGCTCGCCAAGACGACTTACGAACGCGTCCAGAAGCTCTACGACGAAGGCGTACTCCCGGTCCAAAAGAGAGACGAAGCCGAAACGCAGATGAACGCGGCAAACGCCCAGGCGGAAGCCGCAAAGGCGCAATACACCGAAGCGATGAACGGAGCCCGCGCCGAAGACAAGGCCGCGGCGAACGCGCTTGTGTTGCAGGCTAACGGAGCCAAGGCGGAAGTCAAGGCCTACCTCGACGAAACAAAAATCGTCGCGCCGATTTCCGGCGAAATCACGCTCAAGATTTCGGAAGAGGGAGAAGTCGTCGGAGCGGGAATGCCTATTGTCGCCATTACCGATTTAAAGGATGCGTGGGCGGTTTTCAACATCCGAGAAGATGAACTCCGGGACATTTCCAAAGGAAAAAGCTTTGAACTCTATATTCCCGCGCTAGACAAGAACGTTTCGATGGAAGTCTATTACATCGCAAGTGCAGGCAGCTATGCCATCTGGAAAAGCAGCAAGGAGAGCGGAGGATTCGACCTGAAAACCTTTGAAATCCGCTTGCGGCCAAAGGCTCCCGTCGAAGGACTGCGCCCGGGAATGACTGCGCTCTGGAAACGTTCCTCGGAGAAATAAGTTGGTCAAGAATTTTTGGGCAGCTTTCAAGAACGCATACGGTCGGTGGAATCCCCCGATGGTCATTCTGCTGTTCATTTTTCCCGTCGGGCTTTGCCTCGGGATTCTTTCGCTCTTTTCGGCGGAAACGCCTAGCCACCTCGAAATCGGGGTTGTTGCGGAAAGCGGCGGAGACTTGCAGGGAAAGCTTTTGAGAGCGATCGATGCCACTCCAACGACAAGGCTTTCCAAACGCTGCAAGAGCATTTCGGAATGCGCAGCGGCCATGCGCAGCGGCGAAATTTACGCGTTTCTCCATATCCCGCCGGAACTTGAAAAGGATGCTCTCCGGTTGGAAACGCCGATTATTACTGTCTATACCAACGGGCAGTCCCTGCTCACGAGCAAGCTCATTACGAACGATCTGCGGACCGCCATCGGGACACAAGGCGCACTGCTCGTCAAGAATACCGTCATGCCGCCCGTCACGGCAGAGCTTCACATCGTCGGAAACCCTACCGGAAATTACGAGCGTTTTTTGGGAATCGGTCTTGTCACCGCCTTTTTCCACGTCATCGCGATGATTTTCGGCGCCTATTTTTTCGCCTACCCGATTCGGGAAAAATGCGTCCGGGAATGGTTTAACGCTGCCGGAAATTCAACCGTCATCGCATTTTTCGGAAGGTTCCTGCCCGCGCTTCTCATTCTCGGAACGGAAATGGTCGGTTTGATGTTTCTTGCGAGAAGGGGAATGCCTGCGCTCCAGAAAATCGATATAGCCGTTCTTGTCTGCGGCATCTACGCCATGGTCGGGACCTGCCTTGCCGCGGGAGCGGCCTTCGTCGGATTTATCGGGGAAATGCGCATCGCGCTGAGTTCCGCGGCGGTTGCCGGCGGACCGGCCTTCGCCTTTTGCGGGCAGACTTTCCCATTGTTTGCGATGCCGCTTGGACTTCGTGCCTGGGCCTTTGTACTGCCGATTACGCATTTTATGCAGCTCCAGTCGGCATTTTTTATCGGGCACATCGGAATCACCCGGGCTTTTCATTCGCTTGAAATCCTTTGCGGCGAACTTCTATTCTGGATTTTGCTCGCCATCTTTACGCTCCGCATCCGAATCCCAAAAACCATCGAAAAGGAGCAAGCTGCGCTATGATGCACCGCATCGGACAGTTTTTCCGCATCGCTCTCACGGAATGGAAAACGATGCTCCGCGATCCGGCCTGCATGCTGATCGTCGTCGTAGGCGTCGTCCTCTATTCGTTCTATTATCCGTTTCCCTACATCCATGAAGTGGCGAACAAGGCTCCGGTCGCCATTGTCGATTTAGACCGTTCCGCCATGTCCCGCGAACTGATCCGGATGGCATCGTCCATGCAGGAAGATACCGTCGTCGCCGTTTACAGCAACGAACGCGACGCGGAACTCGCCCTGGCAAGCGAAGAAATCTACGGTTACATGAAAATTCCAAATGGGATGGAAGCGGACCTCCGCAAGGGAAACAACGTCTCGGTCGGCGTCTATGCACACGGAGCGTTCATCCTTCTCTACGGAAATGTCGCCACGGCCTTCGCTACGGCAGCGGGAACCATGGGAGCGACCGTGCAGGTCAAGCGCATCGTCGCAAACGGCAAGAACCTCGCCGAAGCCAAAGCGATTCGCGATCCGATTCCCACGCGGTTCTTTCGGATGTTCAACCAGTCCGGCGGTTACGGCATTTACGCCGTCTCGGCGGTGCTGATGATCATCTTGCAGCAGACATGCCTCATCGGAATCGGCGTCATGGGCGGACCGCGCAAGAACAGGCACTTCCGTTTGCTAAAAGGTTGCAAAGAAACGGAAAATGCTCCACTGCTTTTGCGTTATTTCGGACGATCCACGGCTTTCATTCTGCACTATCTCGCTGCGCTTTTCTTTTACAAGCTGGTGATTTACCACGTTTTTGATTTTCCCGACCGCGGAGACATATGGCTCGTCCTTGTATTCGGGATTTTTTTCTTCGGCGCGACTGTCAATATGGGAATGTGGATGGCGCAATTCTTTAAACACCGCGAAACGGCGCTTCTGTTTTTTGCCTGCGTCCCGATTCTCGTGCTGTTCGTTTCCGGCTTCAGCTGGCCCCAGGGAAACATGCCGGCATGGCTTCGCATTTGCGGAGCGTTCTTCCCTTCGACATACGCGATTCCCGCCTGGCTAAAAATCCAGAACATCGGAGCGTCCTTTTCCGAAGTCGCCCCAAATCTCCTCCGGCTGTTCGAGCAATCCGTTTTCTATCTAGTCCTCGGACTTTTGCACGCCAAGCGTCACGACCTGCTCTTGCCTCTTCTCGAAAAGCTTCGCCTCTTGCGGAGAAAGCGGATGCAAAAAAGGCGGTAGTGGGCAGAACCACAGACGTCTATGTTTAGGGATTAGGGACGAGGGATTAGGGAATAGTCCGCGGACATTTAAATTTTTGGGAAGCGGTAAGCGGAACGTGGGACACGGGATTTCGAAACGAACCGTTTCTGCGCACTGTCATTTCCAGGCTTGACCGGGGAATCCCCTTTAAGGAATGGGATTTGACAGGTTAGCGAGCTTGTCGAGATATTCAGAGCTTAGTTGAGAGAGCTTAGAGCTTAGAACTGTGGACGTCTAAGCTTAGTGTGCAGTGGTCAGAGTGCAGACGTTAAACTTCCGAGATGCAAGAGCATAGATGTCTGCAAATCTCAGCTCTAAAATCTCAGCTCTAAGTTCTAACAATCCCTCATCCCTCTCACCGTGTCCATTGTCCCATTCTAACCACTGACTCCTGTCTCCTGATTTCTCCTGCTAGCTATCCCACAATCAACTAAGCTCTCAGCTCTAAGCTCTGAAAACGGCTCGCTCAGCAGTCTAATCCCTAGTCCCTGACCACAGCTCGCTTAACAGTCAATTCCTCATTGCTAACTGCTCACTACCCACTGATTCCTCGTTTCCAAATCTCATTTCTAGATTTTCGTCATGAAAAAACTCATTTTCCCTTTGATATTTATCGCGTTACTTTGTATGTATTTCGCTCAAAGTAATTTTTTGAAAAAATCAGACCAGACGTCGGTTGCCTCTTGCCGGGAAATTCCTGCTCTCTCCCTTACCGACGCAAAAAATTTCGGCATTGATTCCTGCGGGGGATTTCGAATTCTATGGGTGAAAAACGGGAATGCTTCACCTCTTCACTGGCTTCTCCTCGACTCTTTGTCTGCGGAATCCTTGCCAAAAAACATCGCCGAATATCCAAAAATTAAAATCCCGGCAAATCGGACAGTTGCGCTTTCTTCGACATATCTGGGCTACTTGAAACTTCTAGGCGTCGAAGATCGGATTGTCGGTGTCGATTCCAGAAAATATCTCGCGGACAGCTCGTTTTACGTCCGGGTCGCATCCGGAAAAGTCCGGGAAGTCGGCAGTGCGGACGCCTCGCCCGAAGCGATCTTTGAGCTTTCCCCCGATGCGGTCTTTGCGTTTTCGACGGGAGGCTCTGTCTATGACGTGTTCCCGAAACTCGAGCGCCTGAAAATGCCCGTCGTGCTGACTGCGGAATGGGTGGAACGTTCTCCGCTAGCCAAGGCGGAATGGATTAAGTTCTTCGGGGCTCTTTTTGGACGGGAAGCTCGCGCCGATTCGCTTTTTATCGGGATGAAGAATCGCTACGAGACCTTGCGCGAGCGTCTGGATTCCGTTTCGGCGCGACCTGTCGTTTTCACCGGGACGCCTTCTTCCGGGACATGGTTCGCTTCGACAGGGGACAGCTACATGGCGAACCTGATCCGCGATGCCGGCGGGAAGTATCTCTGGGAATCGGACTCTTCGGAAAGTTCGCTATCCATGTCGTTCGAAAAGGTTTTCCAAGACGTTCAAGGGGCGGAAGTCTGGCTGAATCCCGGTGGCGCTTTTAATCGCAAGGAACTTCTTGCGCGCGAACCCCGGCTAGAACGCTTTCCCGTGTGGGCGTCCGGCGAAATTTATGAATATGATTTGCGCAAAGGTCCCGAAGGCGGTCTGGATTTTTACGAAAGTGCGATAATCAAGCCCGATTCCCTATTGTTAGACGTGGCAAAAATTCTTCATCCGGCGGATTTTCGGCTCGAAGCGCCCAAATGGTATCGCAAACTTTCTAATATTTAGGTGGATATGGCAGTGCATTCGAGCATCGGCGACTGGATTTCGGCTTCCTACGAACGGGAAGTGCCGTTTTTGCAGCAGATTCCGCGGGAGTCTGCGGATTTCTTTCTGCTGAATTCGCAAATCCGGGAATACGAAGCGGGCGAAGTGATTATCACCGGCGACAGCGAAGGCGAAACATTCTGCGTCCTCCAGAGCGGTCGCGCGCAGATTTGCGGCAAGATGCTTTCGGACGGGCATTACAATGTGCTCGCCTGGCTCGAAGCGGGCGCGTGTTTCGGCGAAATGTCCATCATTTGCAACGAGAGGACCAGCAACACGGTCATCGCCGCCGAGGATTGCACGGTCCTTCACCTTTCGAGAGATGCTTTCATCAAGTTCCTCGAAAAAAATCCGAGCATCATGGTTTGCCTGTACAAGATTGCCGCGGACAGGCTTCGCGCAAAGAACCAGGCGCTCGACGAATTTGAAAACCTTTCCCTCCTCGCGAGCGCAAAGGTCTTGCCATTTATCGATTTTGCGCAGACTCTCGAAAAGAGCCGCATCACGGGAACGGTTCTCTTTGAATGCAATGGGACTTCCGGATTTATCGCGTTCAAGGAAGGGCGAATCTGCTGTGCGAAATGCGGAAGGCTCACCGGTCCGGACGCTCTCGAACAGATGCTTTCCTGGAGCGACGAAACGCTCTTTAAGTTGGACACTCACCTGATGCCCGATACGGTAAACATCAGCCAGGAATCCGACACGACAAGCTTGATTCTGGATGCTTTGCGGAATATCGACGAAAGGCAGAATCAAAAGAAATAAACAACAAAAGGAAAAACGTATGAATTATGCAGACGCAGGTGTTTCCCTTTCTCGCGCGGACCAGGCGATGGTCGGAGTGAAGAAGTCCGTCCGTTCCACGTTCAACCAGGGAGTCCTGGGCGATGTCGGAAATTTCGGCGGGCTTTTCACGCTCAAGCATCTCGGTCTCAAGGATCCCGTACTCGTGAGTTCCGTCGATGGCGTCGGGACAAAGCTCAAGGTCGATATCGAAATGGGAACGCATACGCTTCCGGGGCAAGACATCGTGAACCATTGCTGCAACGACATTCTGGTCCAGGGCGCGCGTCCGCTGTTTTTCCTCGATTACGTGGCGATGGGAAGCCTCGAACCGTCCGTAATGGACAGCATTGTCGTGGGTATGGCAAAGGCTTGCCGTGAAAACGACATGGTGCTTATCGGCGGCGAAACGGCGGAAATGCCGGGCTTCTACGCAAAGGGAGATTACGATATTTCGGGAACAATCGTCGGCGTCGTGGAACGTGAAAACATCATCGACGGTTCGCACATCCATCCGGGGACGAAGATTCTCGGGCTTCCTTCGACGGGTCTCCACACGAACGGCTACTCGCTCGCCCGCAAGGCTCTTTTCGACGTCGCCGGCTACACGGTAAAGAGCAAGGTCGAAGGTCTCGACGGGACAATCGGCGAAGCGCTGACCGTTCCGCACAGAAGCTACTACAAGAGCCTCATCGATTTGACGAATGCGAAAAAAATCGACGGGATGGTGCATGTCACCGGTTCGGGTTTCCAGGGGAACATTCCGCGCATCCTGCCTGAAAACGTCGATGTGGTCATCGACCGCTCCGCGTGGCAGGTTCCTGCGATTTTCAAGCTCATCCAGCAGGCGGGCACGGTCGAAAAGGACGAAATGTATTCGACGTTCAACATGGGCATCGGAATGCTCCTCTTTGTCGATGACGCAAACCTCGCCGAAGTCGAAGCGCATCTCAAGACGAAAAACGAGCCGTTCTACATGGTCGGCGAAGTCGTCAAAGGTTCGCGCAAGGTTCTTTTCCGCGACTAGAAATTTCGTACAAACGAATTTAACGCTTCCGGACAGGGAGCGTTTTTTATTTTTTTTGAGCGATTCCGCTTTCGGGGCTTTACGCGAAATTCTATATTCGTACCTTTTTAGCGGGTCCCGTCTGGGATTCGAAGAGTTTGTCTTATTTAGGAGTTTGAATGGCTATTCAGAATTCGAAGCGTGGCATTTTGATCAGTATGACCCCTTATGAAAAGAGAATTGCTGTCATGGAAGGCGGAGAACTCGCAGAACTCGTCGTCGAGAGTGCGGAGTCCAACCGGGTCTTAGGCAATATCTACAAAGGTGTCGTGCAAAAGGTGCTCCCTGCGCTGAAAGCCGCGTTTATTGACATCGGGCTTGAAAAAGCCGGTTTCCTCCACCAGGAAGATGCCATAGACCGGAACATCCTCTTGTCCCGCGAATACGGAGACAAGGATGACGAAAATACAGTCGGGGAAGAGCTTTCTATCGATCAGATTTTGCACGAAGGTCAAGAAATCATGGTGCAGGTGGTCAAGGAACCGATCAGCACCAAGGGTGCCCGTTTGACGACGCACCTGAGCTTTGCGGGCAGGTTCCTCGTCTGCATGCCGGGAACGAACTTTGTCGGCGTATCCAAACGCGAACGCGACCCCAAAAAACGCCGCGAGTTCAAGAAGGTTGTCCGCCGCCTAAAAGGCCCGGACGTCGGCTACATCGTCCGCACGAACGGGCTTTCCGAAAGCGAACTGGAAATTTCCAAGCAGATGCGCGAACTCGAAGCGAAGTGGGATGCGACCAAGTACAACTTTGCGCACCAGCCCGCCGAAACTTGCATCTACAAGGAGTCGGATTCCGTCGGCCAAACGATTCGGGAGTATTTCAGCGACAACACGGACTATGTCTATGTCGATGACCGCGACGAATACTTTGCGATTCGCGAAGAGCTGCAAAAGCTTTCGTCCGACAAGATTAACAAGGTCAAGCTCTGGAGTTCCAAGGAAAGCCTTTTCGAATACTTTAAAATCGAAGACGATTATGCGCGTTCCCTGCAGCGTTCCGTTCCGCTGCCCCACGGCGGGAATCTGGTCATCGACCAGACCGAGGCTCTTGTCGCCATCGACGTGAATACGGGTCCGAAGGTTCACGGCAAGGACCAGGAAAAGATTATTTTCGAAACGAACGTGGACGCGTGCTACGAAATCGCCAAGCAGCTCCGTTTGCGTGACATCGGCGGACTTGTCGTCATCGATTTCATTGACATGGAGCTTCAGGAAAACCGCGACGCGATTTATCAGGAATTCCGCAAGGCGATTCGCAAGGACAAGGCTCCGATTACGCCGTCTCCGCTATCCCAGTTCGGGCTGATGGAAGTGACGCGCAAGCGTGTCCGCACGAACCTGATGACGGAGAAAACCGAAATCTGCCCGGTCTGCCGCGGCACGGGACACGTGTTCCGGCTAGAGACAACGCTTTCGGCTATCGACCGCTGGCTGTCGCGCGCCCGGGCGAAGGGGCGTCTCAAGAAAGTGAAGATGGTCGTCAGCTCGGAAATGGTCGATTTGCTGTGCAAGGATATGGCTCGCATGTTCCACTATCTCGAATACAAGCACGAGATGAAGCTCGAACTGGTTGAGGACGACAAGATGTTCCCGAGCCAGTTCTATATGTTCAACGACCGGGACGAAGATATTACCGAACAACATAATTTCGCATAAATTAATCCGTTCCGAATTTGCGGTTTAAAAATATTCCAGAAAACGCTCGAAACTTCGGGCGTTTTTATTTATCAAAATTGGCGGATCCCTCTTAAAAAATTCCCCTTATAAAAGGAATTTTTCGAACTCCGAGAACAATGATTAGCGAGAGCAAGAAAAACAAAAGGCTTGCCGCCGGAGCGGAGAGGAGAGGATTCCATGCCAGAAGCGAAAAATTCAAGCGGTAAAAGGCGCCGATGAATAAGGGATGAATCAAATAGACTCCGAGCATTGCTTGTGAAATTTTCAGGAAACGCGAATCTGCGGTCATGCGATTTCGGAATTTTTCCCGGGCAAGGCAAAAGACGCTTGCAGAAATCAAAAAAGTCGTCGGGCGGAAATTACCGAAAAAATATTCGTTCGGAACGTTCTTCAAATCGCTGACATAATCCGATGCGAAAAGCGTCGCTACCCAAAAAAATGCACTGGCAGCATACAGGACTTTTCGAAAATTTCTTGGAATCCCATAATGCGATAGATAAAATCCGGCAAGATAGTAGCCTACAAAACTGGAAAGTCCGTGAATGGTAAAATTTTTGTATAGCGAAAAATGGGCAAATGTGCCTAGCAGGTGACTAATCGTCGGCAGGCAAAGGCCGAAAGCGACGAATAGCGCAATCGAATAAAGAACCATTTTTTGGCTGGCATATTGGGTAAAGACGCGTAACGGCGGAGTTAGAACATATAGACCGGCAATGACATATAGAAACCAGAGATGCGTATGCGGTTTTGTAAAAATCAATAGCGGGGTGGAAAGCAGTCCGGAAACGGAGCCTCCCTTGTCGAACGTATCAATGACTCCGTAAAAGAGAACCCAAAAAACGAGCAGCGCAAAAATTTTTGTCAGATTGTGCCTAAAAATTTTTTCCGGCGGATGAGGATATTTGGGGGAAAGCATGAACGCTCCGCTGATCATCACGAATACGCCGACACCAAAGCGCGATAGGCTGTTGAGAAAATTGAGAATGGCAAAGTTGTCTGAATCCACAGGGACGGAATACCACGCCGATGTTACCGTATGCTGGAACACGACGCTAAAGGCGGCGATGATCCGCAGCCATTCCGCATAGATTTCTTTGTGAATCATTTGCTTAATTTAAAAAGTTCCGCAGCGTTTGCCGCGGAACCTTTTTGATGGTGTGTGGAGTTTTGTTATTTTGCGAGGCGGAAAGAACGCGTCTTGCCGGTAGATTTATTGCGGATATAGTAAGAACCGTTCGCTTTTAGGACTGCGCCGGACTTCGCAAAAGAGACCGCTTCCTGTATGCTGTAAGCGCTGAGACGCCCAAGGAACACTCCTTGCATATCGAAAACATCGTAATCGGAGAGGACCGGGGTATTTCTATGCAACCGGTTTGCAATCGGGGTGGCGTCGCCTTTTTTTATCGGAGACGAATCTTCCGCATTTTCGCCTTTTTCGAAATTGACGTAATCGATGTCGAACCATGCACCGGTTACGGTTATGCGCATGATGTGCTTTCCCTCGGCGAGACTTACATTTGCCTGGACTTTGCTGTAATCGCTATAATTTTCCTCGCCGGAAGAGGCTTGCGGAACGGCGATTGCTTCGGTAACGGCTTCTCCGTCCATCGATATCTGGAAACTGGATGTGGAACCGGCGGCAGCTACGGCTGCAAACATCGTATATGCGCCCGCTTCCGCGACATCGACCGTGTATTCGTACCAGTTGCCCTCGCTATTGTAGCCAAGGACGTATCCTGTTGCGTTCGTATAAATGTTGGGTTCTTCTTCGCGGTAATCGGCATTCCCGTGGCCGGAAGATTCTACGCGGTAGGAGTCGTTTCCTGTGCCGATGCCCGGGATATCAAAATTTTCCGCCTCTATCTTGCCGGGAATTTTCCAAGGCGTTCCGCCAAAAGGCTCTTGCGGTACGGGATCGGCAGCTTGGCCGTTTCCCAATCCTGTGGAGTTTTTCCCTTTGGCGAGATTGCTTGCAAAGTATTCCTTGAGCCACGTCATTGCAGCGCGGTCCTGCCCGTTCTTGATGATTCCGGTATTGCTCGCCCAGGTGGATCCGTCGATGTATCCCCAGAGGGTTATGCCGGCAATCCAATCGGTTTCCCACATGAAAGGGATGTGGTTCGCATAATCGTCTTTTTGCTTTTGATCGTCTGCTTCACCGATGTCGTATTCCGAAATCAGCAGGGGAAGACCTGTTTCTTGGTGAATCTTGGTCAGCCTACTTTCGAAATCCTCCTTGCTCATGCCCTTGCAATCATGAGCCTGTTGCCCGTATGCATCGACAGGCGCTCCGTTTTTTATGATTGTCTGGACCAGTTCAATGCCTTCGTTCATCTGCCAGGAAAGCGTGTTGTAATCGTTATAGATAAGCACGGCTTTGGGCCAGCGTTCCCTTGCCATTTTGAACGCGTTGGTGATGAAGTCGTATTGGTGTTTTCCGTTAACAACGCGGTCTCCTCCGAGCGCTTCGATAATGTAGGAGCCGCCGCATTCGGTATCGTCGGTGCTGATGCCGCCTGCGCCAGCAGCGGGTTTACCGTAACCGGAATGGTAATTGTTTCCATCCCAAATCGCTTCGTTGACAACATCGATATATTCGAGATCGGGAAACTTGGCGGCAACGGCATCGAACCATTCCGTAATGTATTGCTTGGTGAGCTCTACGGTAATGCCCGGATTTTTCTTTTTGCAAAGAAAGTTAGGGTATTGGGAACCCCAGACCAAGGCGTGAAACTTGAAATGCCGTTCGCCGGGTTTTTCCTTTGCCCAGTTGTAGGCGCTTTCACACTTGTCGTAATTGTCCCAGGCAAAGCGGCTCGTTCCGCTGTTTCCGTTAGAGAGCGAATGAATCGATCCCCATTTGCAGCCGTTTTCCGGAGTGATTTGGTTCCAGTAAGTGCCCATATCGTCTCGAATCTGGCCGCTGGTCGTGATGTTTCCCACAAATTTGGCGCCCCCATCCGCAAGCGCGGCAAAAGCGGAGCTTGTATAAAGGGCTAAGCCGAGAAGAGTCAAAAATTGTCTTTTCATAAATCCATTCCTCATTTCACTTCAAACTATTCTGAACAGTCATTTTTTTTCCTGCAAGGAAAAATTTCCTGTGGACAAATAATCCATAGCGGAAAAGATACCGCAAACCATAGCTCCAAAGATTTCCGGTGCGGGCTGAACGGAGAAATTTCGGCTTACCTAATTCCTCGCACCCGGCCCATCAAATCAAAGAGCTTCTTGGTTCGATACGGCTGGACTCTGCCCGCTTTTGTCGTCGCTCTGCGGGGAAGAAGCGTGAGCGAAGAATCGGAAACCGCATCTTTGCCTTCGACAAAAGAGAAATAATCCACGTCCAGCCAGTCTCCCGTCACCATAAAGCGGAGAATGTGCTTTCCCGCAGGAAGTTCCAGGCTCGCACGAATTTTTTCAAACGTATCGAACTCGCCTTCCGTCGTTACCGTTTTTGGCACAACGATTGTATCGGTAATAGCCTCTCCATCCATAAATAGTCGGAAGCTCGCCGTACCGTTGCTAGACGCTACGAAGGCAAACAGGGTGTAATCGCCCGCCTTCTTCACATCGACGGAATATTCAAGCCATTCTCCCGCTTGGTTGTAGCCGACAACATTGCCGAAAGATTTTTTGTAAATATCTACGCCGGTATCTTTTCGGTAATCGCTGTTCCCGTGATTTTCCGAGTCTTTATCGTAATAGGAATTATTGCCCTTGCCTGAGCCGGGAATGTCAAAATCTTCCGCTTCAATCTTGCCGGGAATATCCCAAGGTTCCTTCTTTGCGTTAAACGGTTCGCGAGGCGTTATCACTTGCGGACCGACACCGACGAGTGTAACGATGCAGTCCTTGTTGGCCGCTCCGGATTCCATCCGGACAGTAACGCTCCCGTTCGTGACTTCCGCTTCGCCTTCGTACTTGGCGTTTTTCGCCTCGCTTGTCGTGTAGATATGGAAGCTTTCGATATCAGCGCCTTTTACGTTCACTGTCACGGATTTGGCGTTTTGATAATCGCGGTTCACAAGGACGACAATTGTGGAATCTCCGTCTGCGCTTTTGTAGGCCGAGGCATAGACATTCGGTTCCGGGTTGATCGTTGCGCCCACGCGGATAGCGCCCGGGCGGATGAAGCGGGCAAACTGGCTTAAAACATAACCGCGCTTGGAAACTTTTCCGATTTCAGCCGTTGGAATCTGAAGCTTGTTTCCGAAATCCTTTTCCATGATTAGACCGTAACAACGACGGATGTACCACCAGGTGTATTGGCTAAAATTGCCGACAGCAAGACCGCGGTGAATCTCGTAAGCGATGTCCATGGCGCGAACGGTATCGATCTTGGACTGGTTCGCCTGGTCACCTGTCTGCATTACGGTTCGCCAATAATTGCCGCTTCCCTGGCTTTCGGTATAATGTTCCGTCATCCAACGTTCTACATTTTTCTGGTCGGCAAGAGAATACTTGAAAAAATCGTCGCTTGTTTTGGCTTCGCTTGCGTAGAAGTGGGCTCCGAGGATGTCCCAGTTTTTGAGGGCATCGGGATCGTTCAAAACTTTGTCATAAAGCTTTTTCTGGTAGGCGAAGGATTCCGTTGAAATTACCTTGGTTCCGAATTTCCGCATTTGTCCGGCATAGTTTTTGGTAAAATCATAGATTTCGTCTTCGCTCCAACAGGTCCATTCATTGCACCAGTCCGGTTCGTTGCCGATGGAAATCGCATCCAGCGGAACACCCTGGTTTTTCATATATTCCGCAAAGCCGTTCAAATGGTTTACGTAATTCTGGTAATCGCTTTTTGCGATATGACTGCCTCCTCCCGCATACGGGGATGTCCACGGAGTCGCATAAAGAATAAAGTCGCCGCCAGCGTACTTCTTTGCGGATTTCGCCGCCTGCACCTCTTTGCCAAAATCGCTTGAATTGCCGTTTACCGGTATCCGCAAGGTATTGAGACCGATCTGTCCGTCTCCCGTACCGAAGGCGAGCTTTGCGTCCGCATCGGAAAGACCAGCGCCGCCTTGCCAAGAATTATGGACCATTCCGCCAAAACCGCGGATAACCTGGTGCTCTTCATCCAAATCGACATTCACGGTAGATGCTAAAACGCCTGTCGCGAAAAGACCAATCAGGCTTGTGAGGGTTGCCGTCGCACAAGAAATTCTTTGACCGTATAAATGCATATAGATTCCTTTTTAACGTTGTTTTTCTCAGCGGATGACGCGGACCTTTAACGATTTGCCACTTACTGCGCGGAGTACATAGACGCCGTTGCCGTAGCCCGCTTCGGAGAGCGCTTGGGCTGCGGAATTGCCGAAAAGTTTTACTCTTCCCAGTTTATGTCCTTGAAGATCGAATACCCTGTATTCGGAGGAAACGTTCTTGGCGTAACGAATGTCCGTAATCGCCGTCGATGCGCCTTCAATTGGATTGTCATCTTCGGCATCCTTGCCTATGACAAAGTTGATGTAGTCAATGTCGAACCAGTCCGCAGTTGCCGTAAAGCGGAGAATGTGCTCTCCCTTGGTCAAACTGACATTTGCGCGGACTTTGCTATAATCGTCGAAGTTCTGCGTCTCATCGTCTGTTTTCTTGGCGGCGGGCACGGCAATTTCTTCGGTAATATCTTCGCCATCGATGGAAAGTTTAAAGGAGGATCCTCCATCGGAAGCGACCGCTGCGAACATGGAATAGATTCCGGTTTCCGCCACATCCACCGTGTATTCAAGCCATTCGTCTTTTTGGATATATCCGACGACAATGCGATTCCCGCTTTTTTGGTATAGATCGACTGCAGGGGCGTCATCCTTGCGGTAATCGCTGTCGCCGTGATTTTCGACGTCAAGGTCGTAATAGGAATCTGCGCCTTCAATCCGTCCGGTCCCCGGAATGTCGAAATTTTCCATTTCGATTTTCCCCGGAATTGTCCACGGCTTGTTGTTTTCATTGAAAGCTTTCTGCGAAGTGGGCGGGATTGTCCCGCTGCCTTCAAATCCCCACGCCTTAACGGCCATGGTGGAGTCTTGGGAACCCTTGAAAACGAGAAAAACCTCTTCTACAACGCCAGAAAGTCCAGTGACTTTACATCTGTTTTTCGCAAAGGCGTTCTTGTTTCCGGTGTTCTTAAGAACGCAGCTTCCGGCCAAAGTACCTGTCGCGGAACCCGTGTGGATTTCAATCTTATCGTTATCTGCGACACTTGCCGCTTCAACCACAAAGTCTGTCGCGGCTGTTTCGAAATCAACGCCGCTGATGCGGATCCAGGACTCCTTGGAGGATAACGGGAGCAAAAGGTGTTCGGAAACTTTTCCGGGCGTCCAGTTGGAACGGCTGCGAATGCCTTTTTGCCTAGAGCTGGTAAGAGCCGGATACCAGTCGTATGGATCAAAATTTGTCAATTGCTTTGGACCTTCCTTTGTGAACGTCAACGAGTTCATGGAACCGTCGGCTGCATATGTAAATTCGTCAATGCTTACGCTACGGTGATATGCCGGGTTGGGGTTAGACTTTCCGTCTTCCGCGGGAATCTTTTCAAGGCCGTCATAGCCGTTAGCGATACGGCGGTCGTGATATACCACGTACCAGTGACCCTTAAACTCTGCGATTCCATGGTGATTATTGTTGTATGCATTGATATTCTGCCCATTGATATTCGGGTTCCCCATAAAGATTCCCTTGTAGGTGTAAGGTCCCATCGGATTTTTGGACATCCCGTAGGCGATGCGCAGATCCGCAGTACTGTAGGACAGATAATAGTTGTCCTTGTATTTATGGATATAAGAAGCTTCCATCGCCTTTGGCCCTCCGATTTTCAGTTCGGTTTTGGAACCGACGTCAAAGCCTTTCATATCCTTGTTGAATTTGTAGATGTTAAAAATGTTGTTGTCGTTGTCCGCTGCCGGACGCTTGTCGCTGCTGCCGCCGCCAAACGTGAAATAGCCTTGGCAATCATCGTCAAAATAGATTGCCGGGTCAAAGCACCAACCGATATTGTCGCAATCGGCTAGTCCGCCGCCCCAGTTGTTGATTAGTTTTTTGCCACCGGAAACCGGATTTGTCCAAGGGCCGGCAATGCTGTCTGCTCCGATGAGTCCGATACCTCCGCCTCCGCCATCCGGGAATACGATATACAGCCTGCCGTCGGAAGGATTTACGGCGATACCGGAAGCCCAGATGTCGCCAATTCCCTCTACTTTGCGAGAGTCGTAGATGATGCCGAAATCTGTCCAGTTTTGCATGTCCTTGCTCCGGAAACCGTACAGGGCCTTGATAGAATAACCGTCAGCGTTATACGGAGCCGGATCGTCTGAATCGGTGATGATATAAAAATATTCGCCATCGGATGCGGCAGCTGGATCCGCCAGGTAATGGTAGGTGGAAATCGGGTTGTAGGCGAAAGCTCCGGCGAAGAAGACGCCCAACGAAAAAACGGCTACCTGAAAATTTTGCTTCGACATGAAACACTCCTCCCGCTAAATCTATTTTCAAATTTCCCGGAAATTCGTTTCGCAAAAAATCCCCATGGACATTTTATCCACGGAGCGAAAAATCATTCCGAAAAATCTACGCCGTAAAAAACGATGTCGTCAATCCAGAACTCTCCTCCCGTTCCGCCGAAAATGGAAATGTTCGTGATGTGGTCCTTGACCGCTTCCCATCCGATGTTTCCGCCGATGCTATCCGCTTCCAGTAATGTTTCGGGCTTTACCGTGTAGCGCGTCCATACGGAATCCAATTGGATATGCTCCCACGCCTTGCCGCTTTCGTAGGAAACGGAACTGTCCGCGATGACGTCAAACGCAAACGAAATTTTTCCCTTGACGCTTCCCTTGGCGAGGAACGAAACCGAATCCAATTCGCTCATATCGATGGCGCGTCCCAGGTATCGGCCCATCAGAGTCCAATTTTCCGCGGAATCGTTTTGCGAAGCAAAGCGTGCCGATTTTCCGTTTGGACTTTCAAGGCTGTCTAGTTCAAGGTTTGCCGTCGCATACTTCGAAGAGGACTGGTACCAGTTCGCGAGGCCGTTTTCAAAATCTTCGAAGACAAAGGCCCGGGTTGCGGTATCTAGCAATACGAGTTCTTTTTCTTCGACGGAAAGTTCGAAGTTTCCTTCGGCAAGCGGAACGTTCATCGTGTCCGCCGAGTAGATAGCGACCCATTCCAAGGTTCCGCGCGGCAGGGATGGAAATTCGAAACGCCCGCTGGAATCGACCTGGACTGCGTAATCGGTTCCCGGAAGCAAAATCCATACGGGGAATTTTTCGCTCTGGAATGTTCCCGAGACTTTTGACGGCGTGTCGGTTGAAACAAAAACGCCAAGACCTGAATCCGGCAAGGCTTCGGGTACGCTGAATTTTTGAAGTCCCTTTTGAATCACATCCTTTGACAGGCTTTGCGCTTCGACGGTGTAGTCACCGGCCGGGAAGGAGTCTAATCGAAGGACGCCGAGCGAATCCGTTTCAAGAGTCTCGCCCGGATAGGATTCGAGGTTCAGATAGTTTTGCTTCCGGATGTTTAGACGGCTTCTGGCTGCCGGAGTCCCATCGTGACGGGTGACGATGATTGCGACCGAATTTTCCGTTTCGAACGTCGAACCGGCGACGTCCCGCGAACAGGCGGTCCAAAGTCCGCCTATAACAATTCCTAAAATTCCAATCCACCGCTTCATCTTTTCCTCGCCACCGGATAGAACGCCATGGAAAGCTGCATCACGCGATCCGGATTTTTCACCGAGTCGATTCTCTTTTGGACAAGGCGTCGAAATTCTTTTAGCATATCCTTGAGATCATCGTATCCCGATTGATCGACGGAAACGGTAAGCGTCGAAATGTTCCGTTCTTCGACGGGAACGCCTTCTAACGATTCACCGGCGAGACTCAGTGCCTGCTTTTGAAAGTTGCGGACGGCTTTCGCTTTTTCGGTTCCGCTAACGGTCAAATGCGCATCGGTGAGTCCGAGTTTTCCTGAAGCAAGTTTTTTGACCAGGCCGGCATCTTTTAACGTTTCGATCGCATCGTTCGCCTGTTCTTCGGTAATCGGCGGGCACAAAGCATTCGCGATTTGGCGGAGATTTGCGACTCCTCCGTTCAGTTCCAGATAGGCGCGCACGACGGGAATCCACCAGTTTTCGAGAAGCTTCAGTTCGGCGGACTGCAAGGCGCGTCGTTCCACGTCGCGGAGAGCGATAGCCCGCCCCATCAGCTCTTCTTTTTGAGCGGGATCTTTGGACACATTCGATGCGTATAACAGATTGAAGTAATCCGCAGAGCGACCCGACATGCCGATGAGTTCCTTGGCCGCTTCTAGCGCATGTGCAGGCAGGTGCTGTTTTTTGCGGAGAATGCGATAGAGATAGCTCGAATCCAGACCGATTTTATCGCCCATCATCCGATAGGAGTAGAAAGGCATCTCCTTTTTGCGCCGCTCGTAATAGGCTTTCAGAATATCGCGGTAGTCCGTCGTATCGGAAAACTGGTTCATTCCATTAAAATACATTCAAAATTTTAAACTTGAAGCGCCGAAGGGAATTTATCATGGATTTTTTGTCCATGGTTGTTTTTGCAAAGCGCTATGTTTAGGGACTAGGGATTAGTCCGCGGACATCTAAAAGAATGAGAAATTAGGAATGAGTAATGAGGAATTGGTCGGCAAACGTCTAGGCTTTTTAAAATGTCATTCCCCGGCTTGACAAGGGAATCTCGTCCGATAATGACAGGTTAACGAGCTTGTCGAGCTATTTAGAACTTAGTTGAGAGAGCTTAACGCTTAGAACCGCAGACGTCAAACTTTTAAGATACAAGAACATAGATGTCTGCAAATCTAAGTTCTCAGCACTAAGCTCTAAGTTCTGAACACGCTCTAAAATCCCGTATTCCACATCCCTCTTCCCTTCTAACAATTGAATTCTGATTACTGATTCCTGATTACTCATTTCTAACTGCTCACTAGCCACTGACCACTGATTTCTGTCTCCTGATTCCTTTTGGCTTTCAACTAAGCTCAAAGTTCCCGCTTTCCTGGAAAAACAAAAAAGGCGAAGATTCGCGGGAAACCTTCGCCAAGATTTTAAGGGAAACGATTTACTTCAAGCGGACGGGAACTGTCGTACGGTTGCCGTTCTGTTTCAGGATTAGGAAGCCCGCGCCACGGTAACTCGTTTCGAGCAAAACGGAATTTGTTCCGCGGTTCATCGTGAACGTTTTCGAGGAAACAATCTGGCCGTTCGAATTGACGAGGGAAAGCGAAGCACGACCGGTTGCCGTCGCCACAAACGAAGCATTTACCGTTCCCGGCTGCACGCTTACGAGCATCTTGCCGAAAGCCTTTGCCGCAGGACGCTTGATAGCGGAAGTCTGGACAACCAGTTCGCCGCTAGCGATTCCTTCAAGTGTCGGAAGTTTCTTGTTGAAATTTTCCAGGACAACTTCAGAGCCGTCCGCCTTGTGGAGGATGATGTTGTCCATTTCAATCGTGCCGGAGACCTGCGAGCCGTAAAGGTTTAGACCGATTGCTTTCACATCCGCCTTGTCCGCCAAATTAAGCCCGTTCGCATCCAGAGAAATCGTGTAAGTTTTCCAAGCCGTAGAAATGTCCGTTTCTTCAAAGTTATAATCGCTCCATTTCCAACTTCCGCTCATCGCAAAGAGGCTAAGAGATGTCCAGGCGTACGGATTGCACTTGGCTCCCGTGCAAGGACCGGCTGAAGTCACATTGACCTTCGCCTGGAAAGAAATCGCAACATAATCGCTCCAGTCCGCTCCGTTGAGATCGATGCGCATCGTTCCCGTTTCCGACGAATCCGACTGGGCGGATGTGTAAGTGATTTTCAGCATTTTGTCGCTCGTGTCGAGGCTCGCTTCCACGAACTTGTCGATGGAATTTCCGGCAAGCGTGTCCATACCGTAGGCTTGGCGCAGAGCGTTCAGGACTTCGTAATCCACGATGTCGCCGACATTCCCCGCAAACTTGTCCTGACGGTGGATGATTGTCATGTTTCCGTTGCCCTCGTCGCCGGTATCCCAGACGTAGGGAACGATTCCGCGAGCCTTTGCCGCAGACGCCACATAGCCATACCACGCTGCGCGGCCCTGCAGATGAAGCCGCAGATTGTCTCCCATGATATCTTCGAGGCGCTTGATTGCGCCCATTTCGCCGATGACTACCGGAATGCCTTTTGCTACAAAAGCGGACTGGAGCTTGTCAAACTGGGCGTCGATATGCGCCTTGGACCCCAGATCCCCGGTCGTTGATCCCATGTTGTGTTCCGTATCCGTCGTGGAACTCATTCCGTCGAAGTAGAAGAAGCGTTTTCCCCAGCCCGCCTCCTCCTCCATCAGGGAATACTGATACGGATAGTAGTGCGCTTCCGCCATCGTGTAACCGTCCCCGGCAGGATCCGTTGGGTAGTTGTTCGCGAGAAGTTCGTATTTGTCGATTTCCGTTCGCGGCATCTGCACGACAATTGTACGAGTAGCGTTGTTTCCGCCTGCCGCGCGGACCGCTTGGATACACGCTTCGTGATACTTTTTCAAAACCTTGGCGCGGGTATCGTCAAAGCCCCACTGTCCGTTGTCGGCTCCGCCTTCCATCCACGGGTCGTTTACACCCGGTTCGTTCGCACTGGCAAAAATCAGATGTTCGTCGTATGCGGCAAACTTTGTTGCAATCTGCGTCCAGTAATTTTCCTGCAGCGCGGCAATCGAATCCGCCTTAATCGTAATCTCTCCGTTCTGGTCGTAGCCCGCCCCGTCAAACACATGGTCTTCGAGCCAGCCCGTATCCCAGTGGCTGTTCAAAAGCGCATACATTCCTTCACCAACCACCATATCGACGACTGTCTTGACCGAATCGAGCCAGCCCGCATTGATAACGCCGTTTGTTGCGTGGCTGTGCCAGGCGCAGGGAATGCGGACCGTGTTGAAGCCCGCCGCCTTAATCGCTTTCACGTATTCGGCTGTCGGGAAAGAATTTCCCCAAGCGGTCGGATTTTCTGGAACTTCCATCGTGTTTCCGATGTTTATGCCCATTCCCATCTGCGAGACAAGCTCCGAGGATTTTGGCAGAGCGAAAGCCGAACCGGCAAAAGACGCAGCAAGCGTCAGAGAAATCCAAAGTTTCATGCGGAAACCTCATCAAAAAAGTGGAACGCTGTAAATTTACGCTTTTACAGGCTTCTTTGGTCAAATGTAAAGTTTTGTTAATTGCAAAACTTTTTGCATTAAGGAGCGTCAACTTTTAATTTTTTGCCATTTGAGCGACTTTCCGGCAAAAAGCGGGACCGCTCCATCGACCGTCTCGGGAACCGTCCACGGTTTTTCGATATACGAAACGCGTGTCTTTGTCCGCGGAATCCCGTAAAAATCCGCCCCGAATCCGGCGACAAAATCGGCAAGCCTTTCCAAGTGCCCGCTGTGCTCGAAAATTTCGATGAGAAGCGGAATGGCGACCGGTGCGGAATACACGCCAGCCGCGCCACAGGGACCTTCCTTCTTTCCCCTCTCGTGCGGAGCGGAATCCGAACCGAAAAAGAACTTCGGGTTTCCGCTGAACGCCGCTTTCCGGAGAGCTTCGCGATCTTCGGGGCGTTTCGGGAGAGGCTTGCAAAAATGATGAGGCAAGAGCGATCCGCCGACGATATCGTCGAGCGTGTGAAGCAAATGGTGCACGCTAATCGTCGCAGCGACATTTTCCGGCAGGCGGAGAACGGATTCCACCGCGGCGCTCGTCGAAAGATGTTCAAAGACGATTTTCAAGCGGGGAAATTCCCTTGCCAAGAATTCCACCCGATGAATGAATTTCCGTTCGCGGTCAAGGCAAAAAGCATCCGGTTCTTCCCCGTGGATGCAAAGTACAAGCCCGAGCCGTTCCATTTCCGAAACGACAGGAAGGATGGATTCAAAATCCGAGACGCCGTCTTCGCTGTTCGTGGTGACTCCCGCCGGGTAATATTTCCCGGCGACAGCGCCCGCAAGCTTCATCTGTTTCAAGTCTTCCGGCGTATATTTTGCATTCAACTTGAACGTCATCAGCGTTTCAAGTCCCGGGGCGGCAGCTTGAATTTCGCCTCGGTAATCCTCGATAGCCTTTGCGCTCGAAATCGGCGGAACGGTATTCGGCATCACCAAGATCCTTCCGAATTCCCGGGCAACGGTCTTCGCATAATTTTTCAGCAAATCGCCCTGGCGCAAGTGTACATGGAAATCATCGGGTGTCGGAAGTTCAAATGTTTTCATGGGACGCAATGTAGAAATCAGGAATCAGTGGCACGTGAGCGGTTAGAAATTAGGAATGAGGAATTGACAGTTAAGCGAGCTGTTCTCAGGGATAAGGGATTAGGGAGTAGGGAACAGTTATCGGAGCGCGTTCAGAATTAGAGCTTAGTGCTGAGTGGATAGGAATCAGGAGACAGAAATCAGAGGCCAGTGATTAGAATGGGAAGCGGGATACGCTAAGCGGGAACACGGATTGTTAGAACTTGGAACTGAGATTTTAGAGCTTAGAGTTGCAGACGTCTATGTTCTTGTATCTCGGAAGTTTAACGTCCGCAGTTCTGATTACTGACCACTGAACACTGTTCACTGTTCACTGTTCTAGGCTCTAAGAACCTGTTTTCATATGTGTCGGAGCATAACTCGGCAAGCTCGCTAACAGTCATTGCCGGGTGTAGCTCGACAAGCTCGCTAGCCTGTCAAGTTCCATTCCTTAACGGGGATTCCCCGGTCAAGCCGGGAAATGACAATGAACAGAAACAGTTCGCTTGGAAACCCCCGCATCCCGTGTCCCGCTTGCCGTTTTCAAAAAGCTTAGACGTTTGCCAACCAATTTCTCATTGCTAATTCCTCATTCCCTTGGACGTCCTCGGCCTAGTCCCTAATCCCTGTTCCCTAATCCCTAAACCTAGACGTCCGCGGTTCCTTATAAAGACATTCTCTAAGTTCTCTCAACTAAGTTCTGAATTCCGAGCTTAGCTCGACAAGCTCGCTAACCTGTCAAATCCCATTCCTTAAAGGGGATTCCCCGGTCAAGCCGGGGAATGACATCATAGTGTACTCGGGAATGACATTTTAAAAAGCCTAGACGTCCGCTGACCAATTGCTCATTGCTAATTTCTCATTCCCTTAAAGGTCCGCAAACTAATTCCTATTTTTAGGCCATGGACAGAGACCGTCGCCGCCGTTTTGGGCAAAATTTTTTGGATGCAGAAACTGCAAGCCTCATCGCATCGGACATTCCGCTCGAAGCGGGAAGTTCCATCTTGGAAATCGGCCCGGGCCACGGTGCGCTTACGGAACATCTGCTCGCTCGGGGCGTTCCCGTCACGGCGGTCGAAGTCGATGAAGAATGCGTTGCGATTCTCCGGGAAAAATTTTCTGGAAATCCGAATTTTCGGGTTGTAAACCAGGATATTTTGAAATTTCCGATGGACGAATGGCTGGAGACGAATCCAAAGCCTTGGCTTGCCGGAAACTTGCCTTATAATATTTCAACGGGAATCGTAGCGAATGTCATGCCGCTCTTGAAAAAGACGCTCGGGTTTATGTGCATGGTCCAACTCGAAGTCGCGGAACGTTTCTGTGCAGAACCTCACACAAAAAGCTATGGCAGCCTTTCGGTCTGGATCCGCGCTCATGCGGCAGGAAAAATCATCCGAAAAATCGGCCCGGAACATTTCACACCTCGACCGAACGTTGATAGCGCAACGGTCCTCTTTTCACCGCGGACCGATCCGATCGAAGCGCCTCCGGAATTTTTCGAATTTGTCCAGAGCGCATTTTCCCAAAAGCGGAAAGTCATCACGAATTCCCTTTCTTCGCGTTTTGAAAAGACAAAAGTCTTAAAAGCTTTAGAACGTTCGGGGCTTTCGCCGAACGCCCGCGCCGAGGAACTGTCCCCGGAAGAGCTGCTTCTTTTGTACGAAACGCTGCTTGGAAACTAGCCGGGTTTATTTCAGCTTGAATTTCATCGTTACGCTAGCGCTGATTTCGATTTTCTGTTCCGGAATCGCCGCCTTAGACATTTTTCGCGCGCTGCCAAGCGCCACTGCACCGTCGTAATAGACAGCATTTTCAAAAGTATTTACCGAGGAATTTTCGTCGCCAATGGCGAGTACTCTTCCGAGTTTCTTGCCGGAGGCTTCCGCCAGGGCTTTCGCTTTTTCTGTCGCTTCTTTTACCGCGGCGCGATAGACGTCGTTTTTCTTTTCGGCGGCGTATGAAAGTTCTGGAGACGATTGGGTAATTTCTAAATCCCGAATCATGGCAACGCCTTCGATAAATTCCGAAACCTTGGAAGGTTCGGGCAGATTGACGATGATGTTCTGTGAGATTTCAAATCCGTCGGGAATCCGCTTGTTATTTTCCCACTTCCACGCCTTTTCGAGCGAAAACTGCTTGACGGTGACGCTGTCCGCCGGAACTCCTAGCGTCGTGACAAATTCAACGAGTTCCGCATTTGCCGCATGGTTCGCTTCAATGAGCGCGCCTTTTTCCGCACCGCGCTTTTCAAATCGTAAAATATATCGGATGTTCGTTGGGCTGAAACTTTTGGATTGCGCAGCAGAAACGGTCAAAATCCCACAATCGTCTGTGGAAATCTTGCGGGGTTCCTTCGATGCATGAACGATATAGACAATGGCGATAACGGTTAGGCAAAGGGAGATGAATCCGGCGAGTAATTTCATACGACCTCTTGGAAATGGGTTTTCTTTAAAATATGAATTTAAATGGGACGCGGGACAAGGGGTTGTCAGGGAATAGGGAGTAGTTGTTGGAGCGTGTTCAGAACTGAGTGCTTAGAACTTAGTTGATAGTTAATAGTTGACAGAAATCAGGAAACAGAATTCAGTTGTTAGATGGGAAGAGGGGCTGTTAGAACTTAGAGCTGAGATTTTAGAGCTTGTTTTCATAGCGAGAATATACTATAATAACGTCATGAAAGAAGCAAGGCAGAGGCGCAAGCCGTACCC
>CAKUTF010000002.1 GCA_934691725.1 uncultured Fibrobacter sp.
CCGCCGTGCGTTTCTTCGCTTCCGTGGCAAGAGTTTTCGCCTTTTGAACGCTGTCCGCTTTTGCCTTCTTCAATGCGGCGAGGCTGTCCGCCGTGCGTTTCTTCGCTTCCGTGGCAAGAGTTTTCGCCTGTCGGACACTGTCCGATTTCGCTTTCTTCAACGCGGCGAGACTGTCCGCCGTGCGTTTCTTCGCTTCCGTGGCAAGAGTTTTCGCCTTTTGAACGCTGTCCGCTTTTGCCTTCTTCAATGCGACGAGACTGTCACTTTTCGATTTCTTTTCCAAGGAGCTTTTTTCCGCAGACAGCTTTTGTAGGCTCCAGGATTTCGCTTTGACCTTGGGAAGGGCGATGACAAAATTCTTTTGGTTCGAAAGGCTCACCGGATTCCGGTCGTTCTGGACGGACGTGCCGACAAGAAATTCAAACTTCAGAAGGGGAACCTGAAACGATGCATCCGTAAAGACGCGAACCGCCCGAAGCCCAGACGTTTCACCAAATTCAATCGATGTCCCCTGGAGCGACGTCTTCGTATTCGAAAATCCGATGGTTAGTTTGTGCGCATTCGCATCGTACTTTTGAAAAAAGTTAGGCAAATCCTTCGCCGACGCAAACTGGAAGCGGAGCGAGCATTCCTTGGCTCCGCAAGAATAAGAGACATCCTTGATTTCCGCCGCAAAGGCGAAAACCGAAGATAGCGAGAGAAGGAGCATCCATTTTATCATTGGGCAACCTTCTTGGATGTATAGGTGGTCAAGTTAAACGAGACGGTAATCGTAATCGGCGTCCAGCCATGGGATTCCGCCTTTTCGATTTCCTGCTTGATGCCCGAATAGCGGGAAATTTTCAAGTCCGTAATCGCTGTCGGGTAGTTGAAGTTCGCGATTTCCGCAAACAGGTAGCCCAGCATGTGATAGCCGGCGTTTACCGATACGGAATAGCGGTGTTCGATGAAAAATTCCCGCTCCGTCGTTCCGCCCGGGCTGAACTTCTGGATCTGGACGCCCGCGCTTCGGAGAACCGCATACAGGTCCTGCAGACGCATCGGAACCTGTTCCTCTTCCGGGAACATTTCCTTGAGACGCTCGAATTCATCTTCAGCCTGTACCAGTTCCGCTTCGAGCTTTGCGATCCGCCCGCGCTGCACGTTTATCTTGTTCAGTTCCGCTTGCGCGCTCTGCAGCTCCTGTTCAAGCCTCGCTTCTTCGAGCGTAAACGGTTCCCAGATATAGGCATACACGAAATAGGCGCCAGCCGCTATCAGCAACGCGACGACAACCGCATAGATGGTCTTCTTGTCTTTCCAGTCGATAGCCCGCATTATTTCGCCCCTCCTTCAAGTCCGAGATCCGACTTGATTTCGGCCTTGATAACGAAACTGTAGGCCTCTTCCCCTTCGACCTTGTTTGTCGATACGTCGATAAGCGTCACCGTGTTGAAGCATGCCTGTTTTTCGAGCTTGACCATGTATTCCGCCACTTCCGAAAAGTCGAAGGTCATCCCGCGGAGCTCCATGTCAAACTGGGAAATCTGGTTCAGCGACGTAAGCCACATGTTCGGCGGCATCATCGACGAGATGTTCTCGAAAAGAATCACCCAGCGCTTCTTGCTCACCTGGATGGACTTTAGTCCGTTGTTCTTTTGGGCGATAGCCTTGAGCTTAGAATCGAGGGACTTGATTTTTTCGAGAAGCGGACGCTGTTTTTCGACTTCCGCCTTCGTCGAATCGACATCCCGCTGCAGGGAATCGACCGTTTCCGTCACATAGGACTGGATCATGAAGACGACGACAAGCGCGGTAAGGAGCGCAACCGAAGGCCACACGACACGCCGGTCGGCAATCCACGAAAAGTCGATTTTCGTCTGCCGATATTCCACCGGCAAGAGGTTGATTTCCACGCAAAGCGATTTTTTCTTTCCCTTGGCCATTTAGAACTTCCTCAAGGCAAGTCCCAGAGCGGGAGTATATAGGTTCGACAGAGGCAAGGAAACGCCGCCCGCGAAAGCCGCTTCCGGTTCGCACGGAATTCCCGCAAACGGGTTGATCGGTTCGCAATCGATATCCAGCTTTTCCTTGAGATATTCGCACACGCCAGGCAGGTTCGCGCCTCCACCGCAGACGAGAAGCCGCACGGGCTTTTCTCCGGATTCTGACGTCGAAAAATACCGGACGCCGAATTCCACCGCGCTGACGATTTCCTCGTAAGCGAGTTGCAGCGCCGATTCCACTTCGGCAACCGAGCGGTCCTTCACCATCGTCAAATCGTTCTTTTCGAACATTTCATGGCATGTCGCCGCGTCGATCCCCAAATGGCGCACGAGCGTCGAGACAACGGAATCCACCGATCCGCTAGTCAAGGTCCGGACCGAATGGAAGCGTCCCTTGTGGAGGAACGTGAGAGTCGATTTCTTTTCGCCCAGATCCAAAAGGGCTACGGTTTCTTCGGATCTGTCCTCGGCAACCGTCGCAGCGTATGCATTGGCGATTCCGAACACATCGACGTCGATTGCATCAAGCCGAAAGCCTGCCCCGGAAAAAAGTTTCGCACAGTCCGTGAGGGTTTTATTCTTCGCCGCGACAACGAGGGACTTCACTTCGCCGTTTGCATCCCGCTCGACGACCTGGTAGTCCAGCATGATGTCCTGGTCGTCAAAAGGCGGCTTCGCTTGCGCCGTCTGGACAACTATCGCGTCTTCGTTTCCATTCTTCGGAACCTTGGCGACACTCTTGTCCGCAAGTACGCCGGCAACCCAGCTGATCGACGCAACGATATCGTCCTTGGAAATATCCGGGAAATTCCGGGTCATCAGGCGCACGATCGCTTCGCGAAGCTTCGCTTCATCTTGGATTTCATTGTCGGCCAAGGCGCCTTCGGGCGTGAGTTCCAAATCAAGACCCATGACACGGGGAGCAAAGCCGCGTCCGTGATGCACGCGAACAACCTTGATTGAGTAATGACCGATGTCCACGCCAATCGTCTGGCGTTCACCGCGGATTTTAGCGATAAGATTCAGTGCCAAAGTAAAACCTCTGTTCCAAAATTCGGAACTCTTTTAATTCTACCTTTCCAAAAGCCCGATGTCAATAGGAATTTTCATAACAGATAGAAAAAACAAGCACTTAGGGCGTTTTTAGGTGGAAAATCCCGGTTGGATCTATGGGTTGCAGGATGCGATAAGAGGGATGAGATGTTGTCTGGAACTAGGGATTAGTTGATAGAAGAACACAGAATTCAGGAATCAGCAGGCAAAACGGGAAATGGGACACGTTGAGTGGGATGAGGAATTGACAGTTAAGCGAGCTGTAGCCAGGGAACATAGACGTCCGCGGTTCAATCAACTAAACGAAAACAGCTCCGGAAATTCCCGCTTTAAACTTGCATAGCCCCGAAAAGACACGATCAGATGGTCTAGAACAGGAATTTCAAGCATCCGGCCGGCATCGCAAAGAGACCGCGTCACTTTTTTGTCCTCCTCGCTAGCCACCAAGGATCCCGACGGATGGTTGTGCGCCACGATGATGCTGCACGCCCTGTCCCGGATTGCTTCGGAAAAGACTTCCCGTGCATGGACCTGCGTGCGATCGGCGAGGCCCGAAGTCACCAGATGGACTCCCAGGATTCCGTTGCAGCTGCTGAGCGAGACCGAAACAAAACATTCCTGCCTGCGAAACTTGAGAAACGCCAAGTGTGGCAAAAGTGCCCCCGGAGACGTTATGTTCGCCATCCGCGATCCCAAAAAGAACCGGCTCGAAAGTTCCAGACAGGCCAAAACCTGCGAAGCCTTGGCGCGTCCGAGACCTCCTATTTCGCAAAGTTCCCCCAAAGTCGGGCGGCGGGCCGCTTTCGAAAGAAACTCGGCGAGTTCATCGGAAAGTGCAAAAACATTTTTTTTCGCACTCCCCCGCCCCAAGATCAGCGCAAGCAGATCCGACGTCGAAAGGGATTCCGGGCCATCACTTGCCAGACGTTCCCGCGGAAGGGATTTTTTATCACACACGAGCATTCACTTCTCCTAAAAAAAGTCCGTTTTCTTTCTATAACGCTCCAACGCCGTTTTTATCCACTTTTATTTAAAACGAAAAATTCAAGCATCTTTAGCAAAAAAAAATCACATTTTAAATCACGGTTTAATTCAAAGTTCAAACATTCAAAGCGAAAAGCTGCTTTTTCATCCACAGAAATCTTCATTTTAGAGAAATTCAGCAAAAAATTTCCACATTTTTCAAAAACAAAAAACAACAAAGCAAAGACTTTTCAAAATTTTCATCAATTTTGCAAAAAATATCAAAATTTCAAAAGTTCAACAATTCAAAAATTCAATTATTTTCAACAAAACGCATTGACAATCGGAATTTCATTTCCTATATTAAGCCCATCAAAACTTCAAAACTTGATTGAGAACTGTTATGACAAATCACGCATTAAGCGGTGCACAAGTGATTCTCGATTGTCTGAAACGCGAAGGCGTTGATACAATTTTCGGCTATCCAGGAGGCTCCGCCATTCCCCTTTTCGATGCCATTCTCGATTCGGGCATCCAGATGGTCCTTTCGCGCCACGAACAGGGCGCAACGCACATGGCTGACGGCTACGCCCGCGCCACGGGAAAAGTCGGCGTCGTCCTGGTAACAAGCGGTCCGGGCGCAACGAACACCTTTACGGGCATCTATACCGCGTTGATGGATTCCTCCCCGCTCGTCGTTCTCGCCGCCCAGACGACCACCCCGAACCTCGGAAAAGACGCTTTCCAGGAATGCGATACAAGCGGAATGACCTTCGCCGCAGTCAAGCATTCTTTTTTAATCAAGGATCCGAACGACCTTCCGCGCGCAGTCAAGGAGGCGTTTCACATTGCAAGCACCGGACGTCCGGGGCCCGTGCTTATCGACCTGCCGAAAGACGTTCTCGCAAACGCCTGCACGGCAAAATACACCGATGAGCTTGACCTGCCGGGTTACAAAGTTCCGACATACGCAGACTCCACGATGATCGAAAAGGCGGCAAGCCTTCTCAAGGCGTCGAAAAAGCCGCTTCTCCTTGTCGGCCACGGAGCGATCATTTCGAACGCTTCCCGCCAGGTGAAGGAACTCGCCGAAAAGCTGAACGCCCCCGTCGTCGAGACGCTGCTCGGCCTCGGCGCCTTCCCCGAAACGCATCCGCTTTCGCTCGGAATGCTCGGGATGCACGGAACAGCCTACGCAAACAAGGCGCTTCTCGAGTGCGACCTTATCATGAGCATCGGTTCCCGCTGGGACGACCGCATCACGGGAAAACTCGACGAATTCTGCAAGGGGGCTAAAATCATCCATGTGGATATCGACCCGGCGGAAGAAGGAAAAATCTTACAGCCGGACGCGTTCCTCTGCGGCGACGCAAGGCTCGTTCTCGAACAGCTTTTGCCGCTCGTTTCGCGGCTTGACACGGACGACTGGGTAAAGACTGTCTTGACCTATAAGAAGCGCTACCCGCTCAGCTATCCCAAGCAGGGCGGTCTGCGGATGCAGCATATCATTTCCACGGTCTATGCGCTTACAAAAGGCAAGGCCATCGTCACCACCGACGTGGGCCAGCACCAGATGTGGGTCGCCCAGTTCTACAAGGCGGACTATCCGCGGCAGTTCATCACGAGCGGCGGTGCGGGCACGATGGGATTCGGGTTCCCGGCGGCAATCGGCGCGGCGATCGGTCTCGCTCCGGAGCAAAACTGGCCGGTGTGCTGCTTTGCCGGAGACGGCGGCTTCCAGATGACCGAATTCGAACTCGCGACAGCCTTCATCCACAAGCTTCCCATCAAGATTTTCGTGATGGATAACAAGTTCCTTGGGATGGTCCGCCAATGGCAGGATATGTTCTACGACAAGCGTTATTCCTCTGTCAGCATGGTCGGAAATCCGGACTTCGTGAAGCTCGCCGAAGCCTATAAAGTTCCGGGTCTCCGCATCAAGCGGGCCGCGGACGCCGAGCGCGTCATCCAGAAGGCGCTTGACTATCACGAAGGTCCCATCCTCATCCACTGCGAGTGTGAAGAAGAAGACAACGTGTTCCCGATGATTCCGGCAGGCGCACCGCTTACCGCCATGATGACGGAACAGCCCAAAGGTCAGCTCGAAAAGCCGACAGGGAGCACCTAACCATGCAAACCGATAAGAAACTTTCCGCTCACAGCCTGAGCCTGCTCGTCGCCAACCGTCCCGGCGTTCTCGTGCGCATTGCGCTCGTATTTTCCCGCCGAGGCTACAACCTCGATTCCCTGGTCGTCTCCCCGACGCTCAACCCGGACTTCAGCCGGATGAACATCGTCGCCCACGGCAACCCGGAAATTCTCGTGCAAATCATCAAGCAGCTCGAAAAGCTCGTTGACGTAATCCAGGCAAAGGACCATACCGGTTCAAGCACCGTCGAAAAGGAACTCGCGCTGATCAAAGTCAAGTGCAAGTCCAGCGAACGGACAGAAATCCTCCAGCTGTGCGACCATTTCAAGGCGACAACGGTCGATATGACGGACACGTCGATGATTATCCAGATTACCGGCAACACGGACAAGATCGACGCGATGAAGCACTTGCTCGACAAGTTCGAAGTCGTGGAATATATCCGCACGGGCAAGGTCATCATGGTCCGCGGCGAGGAACTCACCTAGCAGCCTCGATATACTTTCCCTTCTCCAGAAGGTGCCCCGCTTCGGCGGGGCTTTTTTTACATTTAAGGTATGAAGATTTTTGTAACCGGAGTGGCCGGGCAGCTAGGCCACGATGTGATGAACGAGCTAGCCAAAAGAGGACACGAAGGAATCGGGAGCGACCTCGCGCCCTCATACAGCGGAATCTTAAACGGAAGCTCTGTCACCAAGGCGCCCTACCGCGCACTGGACATTACGGACAAGGCTTCGGTCAAGAGGCTCCTTGAAGAACTTCGCCCGGATGCGGTCATCCACTGCGCCGCCTGGACCGCGGTCGATCTCGCCGAAGATCCCGACAAGCAGGAAAAGGTTCGCGCCATCAACGCCGGAGGCACGAAGAACATCGCCGAAGCCTGCCGGGAAATCGGTGCAAAAATGGTCTATATCAGCACGGACTACGTGTTCGACGGGCAGGGAACATCGCCGTGGGAGCCGGACTGCAAGGATTACAAGCCTCTCAACGTCTATGGACAGACAAAGCTCGAAGGGGAACTCGCCGTCAGCCAAATTCTCCAAAAATATTTCATCGTCCGCATCGCCTGGGTCTTTGGCCTGAACGGCAAAAATTTCATCCGGACAATGCTGAACGTGGCGAAGACGCACGATACGGTGCGCGTCGTAAATGACCAGATCGGAACGCCGACATACACGTTCGACCTTTCGAGGCTTCTCATCGACATGGTCGAGACGGAAAAATACGGTTATTACCATGCGACGAACGAAGGCGGATTCATCAGCTGGTACGACTTCACCCGGGAAATCTATCGCCAGGCGGGACTTTCCACCGAAGTCATCCCCGTATCGACTGCGGAATACGGAATTTCCAAGGCCGCTCGACCGTTCAACAGCCGACTTTCCAAGGAAAAGCTCCTCGAGGCAGGCTTTAAGCCGCTTCCGACGTGGCAAGACGCCCTGTCGAGATTCTTGAAGGAAATGAAACGGGCATGAAATGAGGAAAGGCGCTCTCATCGCGACATTCGCCGTTCTCATTTTGGCATTTTTCGTCTGCGGATGCGAAGAGGAAAAGAGCGAAACCGAGAATTACGGCAAGAACATGGCGACAAAGACCTCATTCAAAGATTCCGAACTTTCCGGATTCCGGAAAAAAACTGATCAAAATTTCACAAACCTTTTCCAAAGCGCCTCCGATTTTCTTGCACTAATCGATTCCTCCGATGAAATCCAGGCGATCCAAAATCCCAGATACAAAAAAGAAAAAGAAGTACAAATCACTCTGGACAAATCGCAAACGGAAAAACTCTCCGAACGCTTTTCCACAGTCAAAAGAAACGAATACAAAATCAAAACTTCCATCAAAGGAAGACGGCCTTCCTACATCTGTGAATTTATCTTCAAGAAAGACCAGCGCGTTCTCGCCAAAATGAAATACTATCCTTTCGGGCGGTTTATCCTGGCCGGTGACGACACCTGGAGCACAGACAAAAGTCTTTACACCGACGAGTTTATCCAATCGATGGGTTTCTACATTCCGTTTGACAGAAAATGGAGATGCCGGAAAGAGATAAAACCCATCCCCTACAGGTGAAAGTTTCCTAGACTGCAGCTTCCGCTAGCCTTCGAGATACGTGTAGCCGTAAAGCCCCGAACGGTAAATGTTCAAGAATTCCTTGCCTTCCTGGAGCGTGATCTTTCCTTCCTTCACGGAACTCGAAACCCAGTTTTCCATTGTCCGGACAAGGGCCTTGTCGCTAAAGTTCACATAGTCCAGCACATCTTCCACGGACTCGCCGTCGATCATCTGGTCGATGCGGTAGGAATCCCCGTCGCAGACAACATGCACGGCGTTCGTGTCGCCGAAAAGATTGTGCAGGTCGCCGAGAATTTCCTGGTAGGCGCCGACTAGATAGACCGCGAGATAATACGGCTCGCCATCCTTCAGCGGATGGACGGGAAGCGTCCGGGAAATGCCGTCGCCGGAAACAAACATATCCATCTTTCCGTCGGAATCGCAGGTGACGTCCTGGAGCGTCGCATCGACCGTCGGCGATTCGTTTAGGCGCTGGATAGGCATGATGGGGAAAATCTGGTCGATGGCCCAGCTGTCCGGAAGGCTCTGGAAAAGCGAAAAATTGCAGAAGTATTTTTTGGCCAGAAGCCGCGGAAGTTCCGAAAGTTCCATCGGGGCATGCCGAAGTTCGCTCGAAAGCTCGTTCACGCGGCGCGCGATGCTCCAGAAGAGCCGCTCGGCAAGGGCGCGGGTCTGCAAATCGACAGTTCCCATCCGAAAGCCGGAAAGGACGTCATCGTTGATTTGCATCGCATCGTGCCAGTTTTCCAGCAGGTTCCGAATGTTCAGGCTCTTGAGAATCGCATACAGATCCTTGATGGAATCCGCAGCCCGCTCCGGAATTTCCTGCTTTTCGTCCTCGAAAAACGCGGGACCCGCCGCTTCAAGAACATTGAAGACCAGAATCGAATGGTGGGCGGAAAGGGCGCGGCCCGTCTCGGCGATGACATTCGGATGCGGCAGCGAAAACTTCTCGCACGTTTCATAAATGGAATAGACGATATCGTTCGCGTATTCCTGGATGGAATAGTTCACGGAACCCGTTCCCGCACTGCGGCTGCCATCGTAATCCACGCCTAATCCACCGCCGACATCGACAAATTCCACGTTCATCCCGGCCTGTTTCAGCTGCGCGTAAAATTCGGAAATTTCCCGCAAGCCGGACTTCACTTTCCGGATGTTCGTAATCTGGCTTCCCAGGTGGCAGTGGATGAGCCGGACGCAATCGCACATTTTTTCTTCGCGGATAAGGTCAAGCGCATGAAGCAGGTCCGAACTGCTCAGCCCGAACTTGCTGTGATAGCCGCCGGATTCCTCCCACTTGCCCTGCCCGGATGAAGCAAGCTTTATCCGCAGCCCGATATTCGGTTTCACCCCGATGCGTCTCGAAATTTCGACTATCATCGGAAGCTCGTTCATCTTTTCCACGACGACGAAGATATTCTTTCCCATCTTCTGCGCGAGAAGCGCAAGCTCGATAAAATCCTCGTCCTTGTAGCCGTTGCAGATGATGAGCGACGCCGGATTGTCCATGTTCGCAAGCACCGCATGAAGCTCGGGCTTCGACCCCGCTTCCAGTCCGATGTTGAACTTTTTCCCGTGGCGCACGACTTCTTCGAGAACCGCCCGCTGCTGGTTCACCTTGATAGGAAACACGTCGTAAAAGGAACCCTTGAATCCGTATTCCTTGATGGACTTGTTGAAACACTCGTTGATCTTTTCAATCCGCGTATCGAGAATGTCGGGAAAACGCAGAAGGAGAGGCGTCGGCATATCCCTCAGGTCGAGTTCCTGGACAAGCTTGTAAAGATCGATTTCCGGCCCTTTGTCGCGAAGCGGACTGACTGTAGCATTTCCTTCCTCGTTGATATCAAAGTAGCCGATTCCCCATCCGCGGACATTGTAAAGGTCCCGGGAATCGTCGATACGCCAATTTTTCATTTCGTGAGTGCACCTCTTTTGGTTGTGAAAATCGGGGAAAACAATAGAAAAAAACAGCCCCACTTTTAAGGCTTCCGACGCATTTTCTATTTTCAGGCGCAAAGTTTTACATTCAAGAGGCTCTATGTCCCAAATCGCCAATTTTTTCTCGGAATACTGGGTTGTCATTTTAATCCTGGTCATTCTTGTCGTCGTTTTTGCCGCGATCCGCGCCGTGCGAAAGGTCATGAAGGAAGGCGGCGGAGCATTTAACATGGAAACCATCCGCAAGAACTCCGAACCGAACCGCGAAGTCATCCGCTACAAGGGAAAGGCGATGCTCAAGGATGCAGACGTCGTGTGCGAAGTCAAGGGAAACCGGGTCGTCCCGAAGCGCGAAGACCTATCCCTGTTCCGCGCCGCGTTCAAGAGCAAGTTCAAGGCAGCCGTTTTCTTCATCGAAAAGGAAAACAAGGTCGCCTACTTTTTCTGCAAGACCGAAGCGGGACTCCAGCGCCGCATCACGAACCTCATGCTCGACAAGCAGGAAAAAAACAGCCACTGGCCTTACACGGACAAGGCGACCGGGGAACATCTCCGCTTTCCGCGCGTCTAGACATCCGACAAAAATCCGTCAATGAATCCGGCCGTTGAATTTCTCCCGCTGAAAGATTTCAGCGAAGCGATTCTCGAAGAAACCCACAGGCAAAAGAACCTGCTCCTGACCGCTCCGACGGGATCCGGCAAATCGACATTTGTCCCATGGCTGCTTGCTTCGCAAAAGGAAGGCATCGGAAAAGTCGCCGTTCTCGAACCGCGAAGGCTTGCCGCGACAAGCCTAGCCAGCTATCTATCGAAACTTTCCGAAACAAAGCCCGGTACGACAGTAGGCTACAGGATACGCTTCGAAAGCGCCGTTTCCGACAACACGAAAATTCTCTTTACCACATACGGCAACTTTCTCCAAACCTTGCTGCACGAAAGCGAATCGTTCGACTGGATAGTTTTTGACGAATTTCACGAACGACGTTCCGAAATGGATTTGCTCTTAGCCTATTTCCTCGCAAGGCAAAAGGAATCCAATGCGCCGCGCATCGCCGTTCTCTCCGCGGAACTGAACCGCGAGGAGCTCGAAAAGAAATTAAATGTCAAATGTCTTCAGGTTGGGCGTCCCGGATTTCCCGTGCAAATTCTGAACCAGGAGCTTTCTCCAGGAAGTTCCCTTGCGCGAAATGTGGAAAAGGCGCTTCGCACCCTCGAACGCAACAAAGTCTGGGGCACGACTCTGGTCTTTCTCCCGGGAAAGGGAGAAATTGCAAGCGTCCATCGCCATCTCGACGAAACTTTCGGCTACGGAAAGCTCAAGATTCTCGATCTATACGGCGGACAGGACAAGACGACGGAACAGGAAATCTTTTTGCGTACAAACGAACCGCGCGTCATCCTTTCGACGAACATCTCCGAAACAAGCCTCACCATCCCGGACGTCACAGGCGTTATCGATTCCGGGCTAGAACGCACCGCGGAATTCAGCGTTTCTCAAGGGAAAAACATCCTGAAGCTCGGACACATCAGCATGCAGAACGCGGTCCAGCGTACGGGACGCGCGGGCAGAACCCGGGAAGGCGTCTGCATCCGGCTGTGGAGCAAAAGAGAAGAAAGCCTTTTTACGCAAAGCATCGTTCCCGAAATACAGAAAAGCGACCTGCGCCCGGTTTTATTAAAAAGGGCCGCTCTCGCCAAAAAGCTAGGCATCGCACCCAATGATTTAAAATTACCGACCGAGCCGGATCCAACCCTTGCCGAAAAAGCCGTCAAAGAACTTTCCCGACACGGATTTCTTTCGGCAGACGGAAAAATTTCTCCGAGCGGTCTCCGCGCTTTGGAAATCCCGCTCAACGACCTGCAGCTGGCCAAGGCGTACCTCGAAGCGGAATCACTTTCCCCTTTGACTCTCGCCGTTTTTTCCATCCTCGATTCCGCCGAACCGATGCGCGGAAAAAGCGCTCCCCGAAACGCCCTGGAATGCGCCCAGAACATGCTCCGGGACAAACGCGACGCGACACGGGAAGTTCTGCTTTCTTACCGAAGACTGTTGGAATTTACGAGGGCAAAAAATTCCACAGGTTTTCAATCCGACAGTCCCCGGGAAACGCTCCGCCTTTTCTGGAAGGCCTTTCCCGATGCGCTCGCCATCAAAAGCGGATGCGCATACAGGACAAAAAACGACACGTTTCCGATAGGTCCGGAAGCCGTCGAGGATGCGGACGCCATTCTGGTTTTCCATTTACTGCGTACAAATTCATCACAGAAATCCGAAATGCGAGCCGGATTTTATTTAACGGTTCCCGGCGAGTTTCTAAAGAACGAAAACAAGGAAGTTCGTTACGAGCTTTTATGGCGCGCGGGGCAGGAGCGTTACATCGGGCTAGAAATTTCTTCGGCAAACGGCGTGGAAATTTCCCGCAAGGAAATCCAGCCGCAGGAATCCTCCGCCGAAATTTTAAACAAATTAAAATCGCTGACAGGAAAAGCGTGGATGGATCGCCACAGGCGGGAAGACCTTTCCCATCTGTGGCTGGATGACGCAAACAAGGTTCTTCTCTGCAAGATGAAGCTCGCCGCCGAAAATTTTCCCGAATATTCCCTGCCTGCGTGGAACGCGGAAGACATCGAGCTTGTCACCGAGGATTTTCTAGACGGTCATTTCCTGCTCCGGGAACTCACCCCGGAACTTTTCCGCACCAAGATGAAGGAATATTTTGGAGAAAACATGATTCCCTGGCTCGGAAAAATGTTTCCCGATACGCTCGCTCTTCCCAACGGAAAAAAGGCGCGCTACCGTTACGCGGAAAATTCCCCCGTGGAGCTTTCCGCACGCATCGAGGACTTTCTCCCATTCCGCGGAGAACATTTCATCGCCGAGGGAAAGGTCAAGGTCCGCTACGACATTCTCGCCCCGAACTTCCGAACCGCCCAAAAGACATGGGACCTGACGGGATTCTGGAAAAACACCTATCCGCAAATACGAAAAGAGCTTCGGGGAAGGTACCCGAAGCATCCTTGGCCGGAATCGGTCGATTAATTTATACGGAATCATTCCTCTTCAATTGCCGTCCAGTTTTTCGGAGCGGCGTACTCGTCAGAAGAATCGGAATTTTCAAACCCAAACGACGTCGCTTTGACATTGGAAAGCGTTCCATATTCCACCGCCGGGCATTCCACTTTTTTAGCCGCAGAGCATTTCTCGACAGAGAGAACCAAACGGTCTCCGAAAACCGCCCAGGCGCCATCGCGCTGGATTTTGAGCGTATTTTCGCTCAAGCCGGTCTTTCCCTTGATCGTATAATTTTCCCCGCTAAACGAAAGCGTCCAGCGGAGCGTATCATTGCTTTCGGAGCGCCAGCCGGCAGCCACCAAAAGCGACACATCCGGATATTCCACGGTCATCGAAGAGACGCTGTAATTCTTTTTCGAAATATCATTGTCAAATTCGTACGAACCGCTGTTTTCCTTGGCCGCATAGGAATTGAGAATCGAAACATAGCCGGCAAAATAGACAGGAAGCGTCAGCAGACGCTGGCGGTGGACATCGTAATAGCCCGCTTCAAAGGCAAACGATTTGCCGCCAACCTCGCGGATATATTCCCCGTTTTTATAGAAGCGATATACCGAACTCGAATCGCCGTTGCTCCATTCCAGAACTTTTCCGACAAGGCTATCGCCTTTCGCTAGATACCCCGATTCAACCTGTCGCGTCGCCTTTTTTACGGCTACCGGTTCCGCATCGTCGATTTTCACCATCAGCGTGGAACCATCCATCGAAAATTCCAGACGGATTCCCTTCCTAATCCAGGCAAGGACCGAATCGCCCTTGTGATGATTTGCCGCATAGGTATAACCCGAAGAGGAATCGAACGCGAGAATGCCGTTTGAAAGATCCGCATGGGAGACAATTGTTCCATAAGAAACTTCCGCATTTGCCGTATCGACAAACCAGAGCGAATAAAGGCTGTTTTTCCCAGCGGAAAGCCAGAGGTTCGTACCGAACTTTAAACCGAGATCCATGTTCGGCAAAAGGTTTTCCGTGTCGAAAGCCGGCGTCGGATTATCCGGTGACGACGAAGACGAAAGGACTTCTCCCGAAGACGATGAATCCGTTTCACGGCTAGCGTTGCTGCCCGAATCGCTGCATGCGGTAAATGCGAGAGCGCTTCCGGCGACGATAGAGAAAATCTTATTCCATTTCATAAAAGCCTCTTTGTTTTTTCTAAATCTACACCATTCCGCGGCAAATTGCAAAGGGTTTTGCACTAAAACGGCGAACCGGGCTTATACCCCAGGTCCTTTTCCGCATCGCTGATTCCCGGAGCCGCATCGTAGCGGAAACCCGCCAGGGCCTGTCTTGCCGAAACGCTCCCCGGAAGCAGAAACTGTTTCAACAGCGCCAGAACATGGCAAATCCAGAGAGGTACGCCATAGATCTTTTTCTGGATTCCGGCCCTTTCCATCGAAATTTTCGCCATGTCAAAAAGGGACAGGACCTTCGACCCCGCAAGTGCGTATGTTTTTCCGACCGCAGCCGGAGATGTCGCGGCAAGCGCAATCCCTTCGACCAGATCCTCGGTCTTCACGGGACGCTTCAGGCACATTCCCTTCCCCGGTAAAAAGACGAGCGGAGATTTTTTCAGATATTTCACAAAGAGCATATATTCCGCTCCGCCCGTTTTTTCGACAACCAGGGTCGGGCGAACAATCGTAAAGGGAACGCCCATGTTTTTGACCAGGGTTTCCGCCCGTAACTTGCTAAAACCGTAATCCGTCAAATCCGGATAAGTAACCGAAATACTCGATACGAAGAGAAATCTTTTGACCCCGACGGATTTAGCGGCGAGAAGAACGTTTCGCGTTCCTTCCAAATTGATTTTTTCAAAATCCTCTTTTTTTCTGGCGAGGATGACCGCCGCCAAATGGCAAACCGTATCCACATTTTGAAAAGCCGCTAAAAGCGTTTCCGTTTTTTGGACATCGCCGTAAAAAATTTCGACATCCTTGGGAAGGCGTACTGTCTCGCCTTGCCCGGGAAGTGTCAGAACGCGGACGGAATGTCCCATCGCAAGAAACCGTTTCGACAGCCGAACGCCGACGACACCTGCGCCTCCTGTAATCAGGATATTAGCCATAGCGCCCCAAAAATCGCAAGAGAATGATTCGCAAGACGCGAAGCCCGTAAGGGATGACGGACAGATTCGATTTCTCGTCCGCATAGCGGGTCTCGATGGGCACTTCGGAAATTTGGAAGCCTTTCGCATCCGCAATCGCCAGGATTTCCAGATCGATATCAAAAGATGCGCTGAGTTTTGAAAGTTCCAGCGTTTCCAGAAAATCCACCCGAAACGCAATCAGTCCGCTATGCCTGTCGGTTAATTTGTTTGTAAAAACGATGTTCTCGATTTTTGTGAGAATTTTTCCGCCGATAAATTTATAGATCGGCATTTTCCCCTTCCGGGCACTTCCCTTTCGGGCAAGCCGTGAACCCTGCACGGCAGCCGTCCGGGAATCTTCCAAGACAGAAATCATCCGGGGAATCGCGCTTGCCGGATACTGCCCGTCGCCATGCAGGCAGACCGCAAACCGAATGTCATCTTTTTTCAAAAATTTTGCCCGGGAAATTCCGCATTTGACGACCGCGCCGTAACCTCGGTTAGACGCAAACGATTCGATGCGAACCCGCGTACGGATTTCGTTCTGCAAAAAATCCGCCGCCACTTTTCGCGTGCCGTCCGAACTGCCGTCATCGACCACCAGAATCTCTTCCGTGCGAAGCAAAATTTCAGCGGGAATCGACCGGAGCAAGTCGGGAAGCTCCTTTTCTACGTTATACGCGGGAACAAAGAGAAACAGGTCGCGTTTCATGTTCGCATGGCGGAATAGTGTTCGCTAAACCAGCGCAAGGATTTTTCAAGGGCCTTTTCAATGGGAACTTTCGCTTCAAAGCCCAGCAGGCGCTTTGCCTTTTCCACCGAGGGAACGCGGCGCAGGGAATCCTCGTAGCCTTTGCCGTAGTATTCTTCGCCCGACAAGATTTGACATTCGGGAAGCGAACTTTCCGGAAGGGAATTTATCCGCGCAAAAATTTTCCGCATCCGTTTGGCGAGTTCAAGAATCGAAAGTTCGTTTTTCGCGTTTCCCACGTTGAACGCCTGGGAAAAAGCCCGCTCAGAATTCCGAAACAGGCAGAACATGAACTCGACAGCATCTTCAATCGCAGTAAATGTCCTGCGCGCCACGCCTCCGTTTACAAGGACCATCGGCTCACCCCGCACGAGCGCGCTTGAAAAATTGGCGAGCACCCGTGGAATGCCTTCCCCATCGACACCCGGCATAAAGTCCATCCACGGCCCGATAAAGTTGAACGGGCGCACGATGCTGTAACGCAAGCCCGGAACGGACGTGATGAATCGTTCGGAAAGCTGCTTGGCGCAGGCATACGACCAGCGCGAAGCCCCGAGCGGGCCTTGAACAAAATCCGAAGAATCTTCATCCAGGATTTCGGAATTTTCAAGCGTTTTCCCATAGACTTCCGATGTCGAAAAATACACGAGCCACGAACCGGAACGCGCACACTTTTTGGCAAGATTTGCCGGGTGCGTAAAATTGCTTTCGATGACCGCTTCCGCTTCTCCCATGTAACGGCTCGGCGTACATATCGCGGCGAGGTTCACCACGATTTTACAGGTTGAAACACGCTCTGCGATTTGCCCGTCGGCGATATCCGCCTGCAAAAATTCCAAACGAGAATTTTTCTCCGCAAGCAAATCCCGCACCCGGTGAAAGTCCAAATCGACGACAAGGACTTTCCAGCGCGTCCGCGCCAAGAGCGCCCGCAGCAAATGCGAACCGACAAATCCCCCGCCACCGACAAGGGCAACCGTCAGGTCCGCATCGTCAAAGCGAAAGTCCGGATCTTTCAAATTATTCCTTGACGGCAAACGTTTCGGATTTTCCGCGGATCTTTCCTGCGTTATAAGCCTCGACCTGGATGAACGCCTTGTCGGAAGCCTGGATATTTTCCGGATCGAGATAGGCGGAGACCGTCGTGCAATGTTTTCCGTCCGGAGCTTCGTCTCCGATCGAGTTTGCAAACAGGTTCACGCCCTTGTCGTTTTCGTCCGCTTTATAATAAACCTTGAAACCACCGGCGTTCTTGTACTTCGCGACAAAAGTCACCTCGACGGAATCGCCGAGCTTAAAGACGTCACCGCTCTTCGGCGTAAAGATCGTCACGCCATCTTCGGAACGGTTGCAGTCAAACTGTTCCCCGTCCGAACTCGAACTCGAACTTCCGCAGCCCATGAGAAAAGCCGCAGCAAAACAGGAAGCGATTAGCGAAATTTTCATTTTTAACTCCTGAAATCAAAGAAAACTGGCCTTGATGCCGATAGCGAGCGTCCATTCTTCAAAAAGCGCTCCGAAATCGGGCATATTCCATTTTTGCATCGGGCTTTCGTCATATTCGTCGTCCGGATTCGCCGCATTGGACTTGTCGTGCAGCGGAAGCGAGAACGCGAGGAATACCGGATAGTCCGAACGGGAAAATTCAAGTCCATAGACAAAAGCCATCGACCACGCCAGATGGTCCGGGTCCGGTCGCGGATCGTAAACGCCGACCTTTTCCGACGGAATCCAGGCGACACCGAGAGGCGCAGAGAACGTGACGCCGAAAGAATGGACAAAGTTTTCCTGTCCGCGATAAGCGTAGGCGATGCTCGCCGAAACGCTCGGCGGAGTAAAGCCTCCCAGATCGTTTTCGCCATACCACTTGAAATGGTATTCAAAGCGGTCGTCGCCCGATGTGTCGTAATCCTTGAAGTAGGAATCGTTGAACTCGTTTTCCCCGCCAAAGCGGATGTTGAACGGATGCGTATAGGTGAACGAATAGAGCCACATCCCGTTTTCCGTGTCGCGGGTGTAGTTCCATCCGAGGGCAGCCGAATAGACGCCCGAACCTTTCTGGAAACCCGTAGGGAGGAACTCCTGCGAAGCGTCCGTTCCCCGCTTGATGTCGTACTGCCCGGTCGGAATCGTAAGCGCAAGCGAAAGGTTCGCCGCTCCGCCGCTGCCGACGATTTGCGAAACGTCGATCGAAACGTCTCCGACACCTCCGGTCGTGCGGTCAAGAGGCGCCTGGTTCGTGCGATACTGGACCTCGCCGCGATGCGTCATGAAGGGGACCGAAATTCCGACAGAAGTCGTCCACAGCGGCTTAAAGGAAAAACGAGGCGTAAACGTAAACGCGGAATAGTTCTCGCCGACATTCATCTTGGTAAAGACTTCCGCTTCGACAAGCCCGCCGTTTACCCCTTGCCCAATCCACTTGATTCCGTCCGAAGTTCCGCCGCCTCCGCCGCCCGCACCGCAACCGCCGATCGATTGCCACGGAGTCTCTGGCGCGTTCGGGACAAGCAGGGAAAGGGAAAGTCCGAGGGCCGAAGCCATTACGATGGATAAAGCTTTTTTCACCGGGCGTCTCCTCAGGGAATATAGAGCAAGTAGCCGTTGTTCGTACCGGTCGAAACGAAATGCCCGCTCGGAGAACGGCCTCCGATCAGCGGAACCGGAGCGACTTCCCGGACGTTCCCGATCCATTCGACAGAGATGTCGCTCGGAGCGGATGCGTTCACGGAGACTTCGCGCATCGCCGTCCTGCCGACCGAAACGTTCCACGTCGATTCTTTAAGCAAATCGCTCTTGTTCAAATAAGAATTTCCGGCAGCGAATTCCGCCCAGACGACAAACAGGCGACCGTCAAAACGCCACCAGTGCGGAAAGACCGGATTCGAAATCATCCCGCCGGACTTTTCCATTTCAACCGGTTTCGATTCGGGAGAAAGTTCCTGCAAATAGGAATTCCACGCATACGAAGAGTTCAGACGATGGTAGGCGACAAAATTTCCATCGGGCGAAATCAGCGGATTTCCCAGTTCATCCCCCGCAATGGAATCGGGCTTAAAAAGCCTGGCAGGCTTTGCGCTTTTCGCATAATCCACATAGACAAGCCCCGAACCGTCCGAATAGACAAGCTTTACCTCGTCCGTCCCGAAAAACATTTGCAGGGAATCCGTCGAATCGATTTCCGCCGTAGGAGCGCCCACCCACAAATGCGGGTCCGCATATTCCCCGACAGAGCTATCGACCAAAAAGAATGTCGCATTGTCCGAAAGGCGCGCCGCGAAAATCCCATATTCAAGTTCATCGCAACCCTTGGAACCTTTGGCGTTAAAGCCTCCCAGAGCGACGACAAAGCGCCCGTCCGCACTCCACTCGGGATCCTGGAATTCACATTCGACGCCGGGAACGGAATCGGTCATCAGAAACCAGAGGACCCTGCCCGCTGTATCGGAAACAGTCAGGCGATCATGTTCCCCGACCTTGCTAGTCGAAAAGCCTTTCGGCGCATCGCTTACGTTCAGCGTTCCCGAAAAATTCAGCCACAGCATCGACGCCGGGTAATTCTCCTCGTCCATCGTCACGGAAGGATTGCAAATCTGGTGCCCGCCGTTCACGTCAAAGAGCGTTCCAAAATCCGACCGGCTGCTCTCGCCTTTCGACGCGCTGTCCGCCTCGTAGCGTTCCGGACTATAGCAAGCGAAAAGGAGCGCCAGGGAAAAAAGCGGAATGATTTTTTTCATCGGAAATTTCCTGTCGTATCGGGCGACATTTCGCCCCGTTTTTCAATGGCGCGATCCTCGCGAACTTCTTTAACCACAGAATCCTGGAGCGCTATCGCATCCCGAATGGAAACGAGCTTTTCCGGCTTGACGTTTTCCCTTTTGAGAGGCTCCGAAGCAGAACGCCAAGGGACCGGTTCGCGGAACGGGCGCTTTGAAGTGTCCAGGGTATCTGCGAACCAAAGTTCCCATTTCGCATTGAAGATTGCCGCCCATTCGCGAAGCCAGCTTTTCCGGGATTCCCGTTCAAAGACCCAACTGCCCGCGTTGTAGCGCCAATTGTGCATATCCGCCGTCACGAAAACAGGATGTCCGCCAGCAAGCCTATTGAAGATGAAAGCAGCCCGACGCGTAGCCGGAGCGCCCGTGATGAGCAGGATCGTATCGTTTGCATGCGTCCGACGCTTCAACCAGGGAATCGTAGAAACCGCTTCTTCGAGCGTACTCGGATCGTCGTGGCGAAAGACGAACAAACGCCCGGCATCGACACCGATACGTTCCAAATCCTCGGCATAAAAATCCGCATTGTTCCTGTCGCGGAAAACCCGCCGCCCGAGCACCAGAAGCGAATCCGCCCGGCCTTCGCGCACCAGGTCAGCGGCAAAGTCCGAACGTTCCAAGTCCCCGCTCTGCCCATCCAGGACAACAGCCCACGAAACATGTCCAAACGAATCGTCCCGGACAAGCCAACGCCCGCTATACGAAATCAGCAGATAAAAGGCGATGACGATAAATGCGACCAGAACTCCGACTTTCGCTCGCGTCAAGAAGCGCTTCCGGTTCTTTTCCTTTCGAACGTCAGCGACTGGTTTAAAGATACGGCTCATAGCGTCCAATATACATTATCGTTTTTTCCGTCAGAGCGGACGCGACATCAGAACGGCGTTTTCGCCGTCTGCATAATAGGATTCCCGCATCCCGCACTTGTCAAACCCCAGCTTCCGGTAAAAGGCAATCGCAGGAGCATTGTCTTCACGGACTTCGAGATAGAAATTCCGGGCACCGGCATCCGCAAGCGCCTCTTCGCCTTCCGCAAAAAGCTCCGTTGCGATTCCCTTCCGATAGAACTCCGGGGCAGTCGAAATGGCGAGAAGTTCCGCCTCATCCGCCGCAAGGGAAAACACGGCATATCCGGCGATTTTCCAGTAGCCCGATTCGTCCGGAGCTTCGGCTACATACGCAAACGTGTACGTTTTCCGCAAAAGGCCCCGAAGCGTCTTTTCTTTCCAATTTTCAAAATGCGTCGCGTCCTGGATTTTCAAAACACGCTCTATATCTTTCTCGTCCATTTCACGGACAGTCATCGCAAATTCGGACATCAGCGGAGAACTCCCATTGCGCCGCGGCGCTCATAATAAGACGGTTGGATGTAATTAGCCTTTTGCACAAGGCTCGGTTCCAGTTCGTCAAACAGGCGGACAAACGAAGCGATTTCGTTACCCTCCGAAACGAAGACGGAAAAATTCCCGGAAACGGAGAAATCCTTCCATTCGGGCACTTCGGAAACGCGGCGATCGACGACAAAGGAAACGATTTTTTCTTCCCGGAATTTTTGGAAGGCCTCTTCCGCCGAGACAAAAAATTCGCCGTCCTTTGTTCCCACATAAAAATAGCCGGTGCGCGCATACAGAACGACCGCGCAATTTTCATCCGGAGAAAGCGTGCGGAGCGCCCGGAGCGTCGAAACGCCGAACAGGGAACGCCTTCCCGAAAAGCAAAGCCCTTCGCAAAAGGCTATTCCCGTGCGAAGCCCCGTAAACGAACCAGGACCGAGAGCGACCAGAACCCGCCGAATGTCCCCGAGCGAGACGCAAGCCCGCTCCAAGGATCGATCCAACGCCTGTCCGAGATTTTCCCCGCGGGTTTCCGGTTCAAAAAATTCATCCAGAGGGACGCCCGACCGATAAATGCCGAGCGAGATTCCCTGCCGGGACGTATCCAAGACCAGATCCAGATGTTCCATACTAGCGCTTGATTTGAAGGCTCGTTTCGATGATTTTGTCTATCAGACGGGAATAGTCGATGCCGATGGCAAGAGCCTCTGCCGGGAGAATGGATGAAGGCGTCATTCCCGGGAGCGTATTCGTCTCCAAAGCCCAGAGGTTACCGTCCGCATCGACCCGAACGTCCGTACGGCTGTATCCTGCGCCGCCGATTGCAAAGTGCGCCTTTTTCGCCAACGCCTGGACGCGGCTTGTAAGTTCATCCGGAAATTCCGCCGGAGTCACTTCCCGACATTCGCCATTATATTTCGCCTCGTAATCGAAATATTCCCGCGTCGTCATGCGCATCTCTGTCGGCGGGAGCGGCTTTTCGAGTCCTTCCATATAACCGCAGCTCGCTTCTTGTCCCTTGATGAATTTTTCGCAGAGAAGCCGCGGAGAATTCGAGAACAGGTCGTTTACAATCCGACCCGCTTCGTCTAAATCTTTTGCGATTCCCATGCCGATGCTCGAACCGCCGACAGGATCCTTGATGACCAGAGGAAATCCCAGCGCATCCGCCGCCTCGACCAGCTTGTCGCCCGAGAAGTCGTTTCGGAAAAGCACGCGATACGGAGGTGTGGAAATTCCAGCAGCCGAATAAGCCGCCTTGCAAAGGACCTTGTCCATCGCGAGCGCACTTGCAAGAAGTCCGCAGCCGGTGTAAGGGATGTTCCAGTTTTCAAGAAGAGCCTGGACATGCCCGTCTTCGCCCCACTTACCGTGCAACGCGAGGAAAGCGATATCGGCACTAGGCAATTCCGCAAGCGACGGATTCTTTTCCTTCCGCGCACAGGGACCTTCGAGGGAATAGAAGTAGTTTTCCGAAAAATTGTTCTTTTGGTATGGGGAAAGTTCGCGAGACGACCAGATCCACGTACCGTCCTTTTGAATCAGAACCGGATGAACATTGTACTTGGATTCATCCATCGCCCGAACGACGCCCGTTCCGCTCGAAACCGAGACATCGTGTTCCGTAGAATAGCCACCCATAAGAACCAAAATGCGCAAACGCGACATAGCACCTTCTTGTCAAAAATTCCTCGGTAAAGTTAGAAAATCAGGAATCAGAGCTCAATGAGAATTTAGGAATGAGGTGTCAGTAATTGACTGTTAAGCGAGCGGCTCTCAAAAATAAGGGATTAGGGAACAGTTATCGGAGCGTGTTCAGAACTTAGAGCTTAGTGCTGAGAACTTAGATTTGCAGACATCTATGTTCTTGTATCTTAAAAGTTTGACGTCTGCGGTTCTAAGCGCTAAGTTCTCTCAACTAAGTTCTGAATATCTCGACAAGCTCGCTAGCCTGTCAAGTTCCATTCCTTAACGGGGATTCCCCGGTCAAGCCGGGGAATGACATTATACCGTGTTCCTCGTACCGTTTCCCTAAGCTTAGACGTTCGCAGACCAATTTCTCATTGCTAATTGCTAATTCCTCATTCCCTTAGACGTTTGCCGACCAATTCCTCATTACTCATTCCTAATTTCTCATTCTTTTAGATGTCTGCGGACTAATCCCTAGTCCCTAAAGAATCCGTCTGCATTTCGGAAGATCCGGGCGCAGCCGAAGAATCCGGAACGGGCGCCGGATGCGGAGGAACAACGGTTTCCCCATTCAAGACCCTTTCCAGAATCTCTGCAGCCTGCAAGAACTCGTTCGAATCCGAGCAGCTTTTCGTTCCCAGAATTTTTTGCAGATACTGTTTCTGGAGTGGAACATCGCCATCCGTCGCCGCAATGCCGGAAAGCTTGAAAAGAGAAGCGCAAGCCTTCGGCGCATCCGGAAACTGTTTGACAACACGACCGAACACGATTTTCGCCTTGTCCTTCTGGTCTGCGTCCGAAAGGCAAACGCCCATCCAGTAAAGCGCATCGCTAGCCATGTTTCCCGCCTTCGTCTCTTCATAAATTTGCTTGAATTCCGAATAGGCAAGCTTGATTTCCCCGCGGTGGTAATCTGCACGGGCCGTGTTGAACAGGGAATCGAGCATCTGCAATTTTTCCGTAGAAATCGTAGCGCTGTCGGCAGGGGGAGCGACCGCCTGTCCGTTCACGACGACCTTTTTTGAAAGGATCTTGTCCGACTTTCCAAGCAAGAGGTCTAGCCTGTACAGCAGCTCTTCGTGATGGCTATCGGCACGGTCGCCCATATCCGCCACCTTGGAAGAAAGCATCGCGAGTTCCACTTTCATCCGCTTTTGGACAAGTCCAAGGGAATCGACAATTTGCGTCAGGGAATCAAGCTTTTTCTGGTACGCTTCCGCCGAGGCGACCATTTCCTTCTTGACATCGACCTTGACATCTTCGCCAACCGCTTTCATTTCCTTGGTGCGGAGAACGGTGATGCTCGAACAGGACGTAAGCGCAAACGCAAAGAAAAGCGTTCCAAAAACAAGTCGTTTCATAGAAACCTTTTGCCAGGCCGAAAAAATTCCGACCCGATTTTCCTTACTTTTTGATGTTGACCTTGAAATTCGCCCGGCGGTTCTGCGCATAGGCTTCTTCCGATTCCCCGGCGACCTTCGGCTTTTCCTTGCCGAAGCTGACCGTTTCCATGCGGTCTCCGCCGACTCCATAAGCCGACAGGAATTCCTTCACTTTCATCGCGCGCTTGCTGCCGAGCGTCATATTGTAATCCTCGGTGCCGCGGGCATCCGTATGGCCTTCGACGACGATGACGAAACGCGGTTCCTTGAGAAGGATGTCACCGACCTGCGTAAGAACCTCCTTGGCCTTTTCGGTCAATTCGGACCGGTCGAAATCAAAATAGACGTCATCGGACATCAGCTGGTTTATCATCTTCTCGACACGGGCGCGTTCCGCTTCCAAACGTTCCGCTTCAAGACGCTCCGATTCGATCCGAGCGCGTTCGAGCGAATCCGCTTTCGCCTTGGCCAGTTCCGCAGAATCCGGCGCGGGCTGGGCGGCAACAGGTTCTTCCTTGACAACCGGGTTTACGGGCGGCTTTTTCTTGGAGCAGGCGACCGTCGAAAGGGCCGCGAGTGAAGCCATAGAAATCAAAAGGAGCTTTTTCATGGTTACCATCCTTGCGTTTGTTGATAATTTTGTTTTTGACGTTCCGGAGAATACCAGGACCACGTGGGCGACGTATTGTCCCCGCTGTTTGTAATGCGCGTCACGCCGGAACCGTCTTTCCGCATCATGTAAATCTGGTGCGAACCGGAACGGTCGCTCGAAAAGGCAATGAGCATTCCGTCCGGAGACCATGTCGGGTGTTCGTTGTTTCCCGCGTTGCTTGTGAGCTGCACGATATCCGAACCGTCGATTGCGCATGTATAGATATTCATCTTGCCGTTATCCATCGACGTATAGACGATACGGTCACCCGCCGGAGACCAGGAAGCGCGTTCGTTGTAGTTTCCCATAAAGGTGACGCGACGGACATCGCTTGCATCCTTTCCCATCACATAGATCTGCGGTTGCCCGCCCCGATCGCTCGTGTAGAGAATTTCCGAGCCAAAAGGACTCCAGGCGGGGCTAACCTGGGACGCGCGACCGAACAGGAGCTTTTGGCTTTTCCCCGTCTTCGGGTCGCCGAGGTAGAGCGTCGTCCGGTTTTCGTGAATCGAAGCGAACAGAAGCTCTCCCGTCTTCGGATTTACCGCCGGGCTAAAGGTTTGTGACTTGTCCGGAAAAAGCCGACGCTCCCGACTCGAATAAAGTTCCCGTTCAAAAAGCTGTGCCTTGCCGTTTCGGAAGCTCACATAGACAATCGCCTCGTTGTCCTTTGTCCACGCGGGCATCGTGTTGATTGTCGTATCGTGCGTCAGCTGGCGACGGTTATAGCCATCGTAATCCGCGACGACGATCTGTTTTTTTCCGTCGATCTTTGACACCCAGGCGATTTGCGTCGAAGCAACCCCGTATTCCCCCCAGAGCTGTTTCACGACCTTATCGACAAAATCGTGCAGCGCCCGTCGAATGTCCTTCTGGAGCACGGTGTAGGATTCCCCGAGAAGAAGGTCCTTTGTCTGCGTCGCATAGAGATAGCACGAAAGCTTCACGTTCGGCCCGGGAACGTCTTCGAGTTTTCCCGTCACGTAGAACTTCGCTCCCGCACGCACAAACGTCACCATCTTGAACTTCGGGCTTTCCACCACGGAAAAGCGCCCGGAAAGTTCGAAATCCCGCTTGACTATTTCCTCGGGTCTCGCCGAAAGCGCCTCGAACTTTTCCGTCTGTTCGAAAGGAACAAGCCCGATAGGCATCGTGTTTTCGACAGCGATTCCCACATCGACAGAGATCGTATCGATGACGGCAAAGGCTCCGGTAAAGGCGGCAAAAAAAATCAGGACAAAAGAACGGAATCGAAATTTCATCACCACAATAATACAAAGTTTTGCTTTCAAGGCAAAACTCTAGTTCGGGGTAAAGTTGAAATTGAGCGAAAGAGCCGGTGCCCGGTAATTCGGCGGAAGCTCCGGCAACTTGGAAATCCGGATGGCGCGCATCGAAAGATGGTCCCACGTCTTGTTCCCCGACGAGCGCTTGAGCGAAATGTCCGTAATGCTTCCGAACCTATCCACCGTAAACTGCACCGAGGTCTTCGTCGATTTGGCGACATTCAAGCCGGACGGCGGATTGAAATTCTGCATGATGATCTGCTTCAGGCGTTCGAGATAGACCTGCATCAGCGGGTCCATATCCACATAGCCCACCGGATTCAAACCCGATTCCTCGGCGATGCTTTCCGGGAGATCCATGTCGTCGGGGAGGTCCATCGTTTCCTCGGCGGCCTCTTCAGGCTCCTCTTCGGGAACGGGTTCCGGCTCGGGAGCGGGCTTTTCCTCTTTCGCAACCTTCGGCTCGGGCGGGAGTTCCTTTTTCACCTCGGGCTTCGGCTTCGGTTTGGGTTCTTCCTTTCGGGGTTCCTTCTTCTCTTCGGGTGGTTTCGGTGGCGGAGACTTTCGCACTTGCTTCGGCGCTGGCTTCTTCGCCTGAGACACCTGCACAAGTTCAAAGACTTTCACCGGTTCCGGTTCCTTCTCAAAGCGAATGCTGTTCGCAGCGACAAAACCCAGAAGGATAAGCGCATGGAACACAAGCGACACGACGACAATCTTCACGAGAGCGCCGTTCCAGCCGCTTTGAAAAAACGGGGACTTCTGTTTTTCCCTACTCGCCATACCTACTTTTCGTCATCCCCGGGAAGGGTCAGAAACCCGAGCTTCGTGACGCCCGCATTCTGCACGAGCGAGACGACTTTCATCACGCGTCCGTAATCCACCGATTCATCCGCATTGATGACCACCGCCATGTTTCCGTCCCATAGCGACTTGAAGACGCTCCCGAAATCCTTCGGATTCACCTTCATGTCCGCGATATAGACTTCGTTCTGCTTGTTGATGGAGACTTTCAACAGTTTTTCCTGTTCCATCGTCGGCGCTTCGGCCTTCGGAAGTTCCACCTTGATTCCCTGGCTCATCAAGGGCGCGGAAATCATGAACACGATGAGAATCGAGAACACGACGTCAATCATGTTCGTCAGATTCATTTCCTGGTTAATCGTCCTGCTACGGCTGCGCTTCACAAATCCTCCTAACCCGCGACTTCTTCAAGGGCTAGCAAGTCTCCGCGCTTGAAAAGGCTGAGCATCCGGCTTCCGAAGTTGTAGTAGGCGATTTCGTTTTCACCGGTCCGGGAAACAAAGATGTTGTAGGCAGCCGAAGCGGGAATCGCGACGAGAAGCCCTGCGACGGTCGTGATGAGGGCCATCGCGATGCCCGGAGCGACAACGGTGAGATCCGCGGACCCGTGCTTCCCGATTTCAAAAAAGGCGACCATGATTCCCCAGACCGTTCCGAGAAGACCGAAGAACGGGGCGAGGTTCGCGCACATTCCCAAAAAGTTCACGTGGCGGTTTTCGCCTAGACGGATTCCCTCGATGGATCGTTGGATGGTATCTTCCAAAAGGGATGCCCGGTGCTGGATGGAATCGTAACTCACAAAGTTGCTGAACTTGGACGCTTCGATGAGAACCTCCTCGGTGAGGCTCTTGAGCGCGCTGTCACCGCTCGAATCGCAAAGTTCCTTCAAATCTACGAAGCGTTCCATTTTTTCGAACTTGTGGAAAAACAGGGCGTTTGCCCGCTGGTTCTTGCGGAAAAAGACAATCTTGACAAGAATGATTCCCCAGCAAAAAAGCGACATAAACGCTAGGATGCCGAGAATGATCATCGTCGCGACATCGGAATCGCGAAGCATCTGGACGACAGGCAGATCGAGCATGGAGCCTCCCAAAAAAAGTCGCTATCCAATCTAGAAAATTTGCCTAGGCAAAAATGTTGTTAGATTTCAAAACATGAGATTAATTCCGAACCGCCTTTGGACAGACGAAGACGAAAAGGCACTTCCTTCCGTCGTCTTCCATCTCCAAAAAGACCATCATTTTTTGCACATCCGCTTCCTCATCACCGAACCGAAGGAATGTTTCGCGGCTAACATCGAAAAGGACGGAGAAAACGCCTGGGAAGACAGCTGCGTCGAACTGTTCGTCCGTGCGCTCGATTCCGAAAACGAATACATCAATTTTGAATTTACGAGCAAGGGCTTCTGCTATGCCGCCCGCGGCAGGGACAGGCTCCACCGGAGAGAATTCCTTCCGATGCAATACGCCCGGATCCTGCGCACGGTAGAGGCTCCCGTCTTCGACGAAAAAAACGTCTCCTGGGAGCTCAAGGTTTCCATCCCGGCGTTTCTCTTCGGAGCGCGAAGCCTCGCCGGAGAAGAGATTTTCGGAAACATCTACAAATGCGCAGACAGATCCCGCCATCCGCATTACCTGCTGCTCTTTCCGATCGTCACCGAAAAGCCCGATTTCCACCAGCCACGATTTTTCCGCAAGCTGCTCTAGGACTTTCCGTGAAACGCTCCGCTTTCTGGATTCTCGCCCTATCGACACTTCTTCTTGCCGAAGGCGCTCTGTATGTTCCGTTCGGAAAACCCGGCTTCCTCACCTCCTCTTTCGGCGAGAACCGCGGCACGCGCTACCATGCGGGAATCGATTACTCGACCGACATGCAGGAAGGATTTCCGGTCATCGCTCCCGAGGACGGCAAGGTTTCCCAGGTAAAGCTTTCTCCCTACGGATATGGCAAGGTCGTCTATTTTCAGGGCAAAAGCGGCAGAACATGGGTTTTCGCCCACCAGAGCGGTTTTTCAAAATCTATCGATTCGCTTGTACGCAAGACCCAGACGGAACAGAAAAAGAACGACGTTTCCATCGCAAACCCGAAAATTCCCGAATTTCACCAAGGCGATACGATTTCCTTTACGGGAAGTTCCGGAATCGGAAATCCGCACCTGCACCTGGAAATCCGCCTAGGTGAGAACATCGTCAATCCATGCCGGAACGGAACGCTTTGCATGGACACCCTCGATCCGCTTATCCTCGGAGCGGCGGTTTTTCAGGGGGAAGCGGTCGCCCTTTCCGGCGAAGAAGCCCTCAAGGCGGGCTGCATCGAAATTCCCGACATCGACAATTTCACGGATTCACTCCGGTTCGTTTTCAAAATCGCCGACTACAGCCGGGAACCGCTCGAAAACCCGATGTCCGTCCGACGCGTCACGCTCAGGAAAAAGGAAAAAGTCATCGACGAAATCACCAAGGACACGCTTTCGTTCACGAGCATGCTCCAGATTCGCGAAGAGCTTCTCTGGGCGGAAGAAGCGGACACCGCCGGCGACTGGCATTACCTTCCGAACGGATTTTTCCGAACCCCGAGCGACACGTTGACGCTCGAAACGGAAGACATGGTCGGGAGAATTTCCACTCGAACATTCACGTTCAAGCGAAAATGCGACGGTCCGAAACCCGCAATGCACGGAAAATTTCAATCGCCTGAGCTGTTTTCATTTTTGAGCCGGGCATGGATCGGGTTAGACCTTTGCCGCTCCGATTCGCAAACGACAAAATTTTTGCTCCTCGAGAAACGAAAAGTTCCCATAAACCTCTGTGAAGAATTCCCGGCAAAGCCGCTTACGCTCGGCGAAATTTTCAAGAAACATCCGAAAGCGACAGCGATCCAGGTCGAACGGGACGGTCGCATCGACACGATAGCCATCCAAAAAATCCCCGCAAGGCGCAAGAACTTTTCGTGGAAAATCGACGAGCGGATTTTTCCCGTCTCGGAAAAAATCACCGGTCTAGAACCTGTCCCGTGGACACAAGCGCTTGCCGTGAGACAAATGAAGAACGACAGCGTTCCCGCATTGGAATTTCACCCGAAAGGACTCCATTTTCTCGGTTCGTGGCGAGTCGCTTTCGACAAAGGAATCGCCCAAAAGCCGCTCTACTATCTAGGCGAAACCAGCCGACGCTGGTTCCTCTTCAGCAAGCAGTCGGAAAGAAACTCGGAACGATCCGCAAGCGCAAACGAACTTCGCGACATCGGATTCATCGCGGACACGACCGCACCGGAGATAGGCGAAATCCGAATGGATAAGGCCTTTATCGCAGGGCAAGAACAGCCGGTCATCCGCATCCCGCTCATCGAAAAGGAATCGGGAATCGCGAACGGCAACGCCATCAAGGCGTATTCCGGCAAAAAGCCTTTCATCTATGCGGAATACGATTCCGAACCGCGCGAAATCGTCCTTATCCAAAGCGACCTGCCCAAAGCGGGCGAAAACTTTTTTATCTCCATCCGCGACGAAGCGGGAAACCGGAAAACATTTGAGATTTGCGTTCCTTCGCCAAAATCGTCGCAATAAGTTTTTAAATTGAAAACGATGGTCAACGATCCCTACATTCTCGTAGCCGACAAGAAATCTCTCGAAAGCCTTATCGAGGATCTGTCACACTATGAAATCGCGGCGGTCGATACGGAAGCCGATTCCATGTATCACTACTCGGTCAGGCTTTGCCTTGTGCAGATTACCATCGGCGAGCACCATTACATTGTCGATCCGCTAGCGCCATTCGATATCCGTCCCATCTTCAAGACCCGCGCGATGAACAACATCATTTTGCACGGCGCCGATTACGATTTGCGAATGCTGTGGCACAGATTCCGGTTTTCACCGAAGCATGTTTTCGACACGATGCTCGCGGCAAAATTTCTGGGGGAAAGTGCGCTGGGCTACGCAAGCCTGGTTCAAAAATACTTCAACGTCACGCTCCCGAAAGACAACCAGAAATCCGACTGGACCGTGCGACCTCTCCCGACCGACATGTGCGAATACGCCATCCACGATACATTTTATCTGCACGAGCTCTGTGCCATCCTAGGCGAAAAGCTCCAGGCGCAAAAAAAATTCGGCTGGCTTCTCGAAACGTGCGACGACCTCATCGAAAAGGCAAAGCAGCAAAAGCCCGAAGATCCCGACCGCTGGCGAATCCCGGGTTCGTTCCGCCTATCCCCGAGATCGTTGAACATTCTGAAAGCCGTGTGGACTTGGCGGGAACACGAAGCGGAAAAACTGGACAGGCCGCCTTACAAGGTTTTCGGAAACGAACTGATGCTTGCAATTGTCCGTTCCGCATCGTATTCATTCCCAAACGTCCGCGAAGATTTTCTTCCCAAGCTGCCGCGCAATTTTGTCGGCGATCGCAAGGTCAGTTTTTTTGAAATGCTCAAGCGTGCGATGCGGATTCCCGAAGACGAATGGCCCGAGGCTAGCCACCGAGGAAAACATCCCGTGGTAAGCCCGAGCGGAGAACTGATCGACACGCTCAAGGAATGGAGAAACGAACGCGCCGCGGAACTCCTGTTCGACGAAGCGATGCTTGCAAACCGCTCCCAGCTGATAGCCCTCGCCACACCGATCGGAGAAACATGGGAAGAACGCTACGACGCAGCCCACCTCTTGAACTGGCAACGCTCCGTATGGAACGATATCCTAAATAAAAAATTAACCCGCTGAGGTTCCCCATGGGAAACATCGGATTTTCCGAACTGCTCCTTTTAATTTTCCTGGTCCTTCTCCTTTTCGGAGCCCGCCGCATCCCGGACCTGGGAGCTTCTATCGGCAAGGCGCTGAAGGAATTTCGCAAGGCGAACAGCGACGAATCGCCAAACGATAAAAAAGCCGAAAGCAAAGAAGACGCTGACAAAAAACAATAGGCTTTACACTTGGAAATTTCCGAGCATCTCCGCGAACTTCGGGCGAGAATCCTCGTCTGCCTCGTATTTTTTATCGCCGCATCGGGAACGGCTTTCTTTTTCGCTCCGAACCTATGGCATCTCGCGGCAAGACCCTTGTCAAGCGCAGTCCCGGTGACATTAGCGAATCTTTCACCGACAGAAGGCATTTCGGCAAACCTGCTCCTCGCCTGCCTTGTCGGAACGCTCGTTTCCTCTCCCGTCATCCTCTACCACGGTTACGCCTTTTGCGCACCGGCCATTCCCCGGAACAGCCGCAAGGCTATTTCGGGATTTGTCTTTGTAGCGACACTCCTGTTTTTTGCCGGTGCGGCGTTTGCCTACTTTCTTTCGATTCCCCTCTTGTTCACGTTTCTCGCCGAATATTCGGGCATGGCGCTCCAGCTCTGGTCGCAAGAATCCTACATTGCGTTTCTCTTCCGCTTTGAAATTCTTTTCGCCCTGGTATTCCAGATGCCGATTTTTGCCACATTTTTCGCACGCACAGGACTAGCCAGCCGGGACTTTCTTTCTAGGCATCTCCGCCTCGCCATTTTTCTGACCGCGCTTTTTTCCGCGATTATCACGCCGCCGGATATTTTTTCCCTGTTCTGGGTAGCCGTTCCCATTCTAGCCCTTTACGGGATAAGCCTTGTCGCCTACCGGATTTCATGGAGGGGAAAATGACTGCGGAAATCGGTTTTTCGGAACTGTGTCTGCTGATTTTTTTGGCGCTCGTGCTCGTATCCCCAAAAGATGTCGGACGGACTTTCGCAGCATTCAAGCGAATCAAGGGCAAGCTCTACCGGCTAAAATTCGACCTGGAGGATGCGCTGATGAAATCGGCTTCAAATAAAGCAACAAAGGAAAATCCAAGCGAAGCAAAAGCGAAAGAAAGCCGATGGATAGTCCAGGCGATTCAAAATTTCGAACCGTTCCGGACAGCGAAAAAAGTAGCCGCGTTCTATCCGCTCCCGAGCGAACCGGACATCCGACCGGTCCTCAGACAACTCGCCGCGGAAAAGCGACTGCTCCTGCCGCTCACACGCGAAAACTGCCAGATGGATTTTGTGGAAATTCACTCTCTCGAAAAGGATCTCGCCGAAGGCCGCTTCCATGTCAAGGAACCGAAGAAATCCCTTCCCGTCTATTCCGGAGAGATTCCGCTAGCCCTCGTCCCCGGGACAAGGTTTTCTCGCGACGGAGGTCGTCACGGACACGGCAAAGGCTATTACGACCGCTTTCTTGCGCGGCATCCCGAAACCATCAAATGCGGCATCGCGTTCAGCGCCCAGGTATCCGAAAAAAATTTGGAACGGAAGCCGCACGATATTTTGATGAACTATATTGTAGCACCCCGAAACGCCCAAAAGGAGATTCCGCATGTGGAAAAAGCAACCGTTTCATTCTAGCCGCGAACGCCGCGACGATTCACCGTTCGAAAGCACGCGCCGCGATATCTCTTACGGACGTTCTCCGCGACTTGCAAACGAAAGCCGGCCAAAGCCATCCCAGGTAAACCTCGCCATCGGCGATGCGGAAAGCACACCGCAAACGGCAGTCGGCGGGATCCGCGAAGTCACGGAACTCTTGACCAATTCCCCGATGCGCCTCCACCGCATCCTCTTCCGGCACAATTCGGGAAACCCGAAGCTCTATTCCCTGCAAAAGCTCGCCAAGAAAAACCACATCCACGTGCAGCAGGTAGAAGCCCGCATTCTCGATTCCTATGCGATGCCAAACCAGGGGGTAGTCGCCCTCTGCAACGAAAATGAACTGCTCCAGTGGACCGACGTGAAAGAGGAATTTTTCAAGGCAAAGGAACAGGGCACGCGCAAGCTGGTAGTCGTCGCGACGAATATCGAAGACCCGCGAAATCTCGGAGCGTGCATCCGGTCCGCCCTCGGCCTCGGAGCGGACATTTTCCTCATGCCCGCCAAGGGAATGTGCGGCATCACCCCGACCGTCGCCAGGGCTTCGACAGGAGCCATCGACAAGCTGCGAATCTGTCGCCCCGAAAACCTCGAAGCGGCCATCGGCGAACTAAAGCAGGCGGACTACCAGGTTCTCGGTCTCGACGCCGCAACAGAAGTTTCCCTCGTCGATTATCCGTTCGGCGATAGAATCGTCCTTGCCGTCGGCGGCGAAGATGTCGGGCTTCCGCCATTTGTACGAAAGCAGTGCAGCGACGTCCTCCGCATCCCGATGCAGCCCGATGCGCAGTCCTACAACGCATCCGTCGCGCTCTCCCTCGGCCTTTACGAAATCGCCCGCAAGCGCATCTAGAGGCTTCGGTGGAAATTCCCTGGGAAAATCCCGAACTTTTCCGCCTTGTCGCAGAAGCAATCGAGCGAAACACGGACCATCTTAAACTTTCGGAGCTTCTTGCGAAAAGCCCGTTTGCGGAAATCCGCGGACCGGTCCTCGATTACATCGCGCTCGTTCCCAAATACCGGAAAAAATTCCGGACAAACGCATTTCTCGCCTGCGACAAGCTCGCCCTAGAACAATCCACCGCAAAAGACATCGGAACCTACAAGGCGCAACTCTTCCCGAAGGCTTCCATCGACGACCTGTGCTGCGGCATGGGAGGAGACAGCTTTTTCCTTCCCAAGGAAGCGGATGTCCGCGGATACGACCTTTCCCCGGAAAGGGTTGCCATGTATCGTTTCAATACACGGGCGATGGGTTTCGAGCGAAAAGCGGAAGTCGCGGACGTTCGAAGCGTCAAGAACCGGGGCGAATATTTTACAATCGATTCCGCACGCCGTGAAAAGCTCGGAGACAGCCAGCGAAACTTTTCGGAGCTGACACCGTCGTTTTCGGAAATTCTCGAAATCGCAAGGCATTACCGGGGTGGAACCGCCAAGCTCCCACCCGGATATCCCACGGAAGAATTTCCGGCAAATGCGGAAATCGCCTATATCGGGGCCCGAAACGACTGTCGCGAATGTCTTGTCCTTTTCGGTGAAATGGCGCGAAACCCGGGAAAAGTTCGAGCCGTAGCGATCGACGCATCCGGCGAAGCGCACGAATGGCATTCGAAAACATCTCTTTCGGAAATTCCCGAACTTCCCACCGGCCCACTCCGGGAATTCATCGCCGAACCGATACCCGTCCTTGTCCGCAGCCATCTATTTTCCGAAATCGCGCTAAAAAATTCCCCGACGGCAAGCCTGCTTTCTCCGAGAATCGCCTACGTCACAAGCCCCGCCCCCTTAGACAAGTTCGCATTTCACAATTACCGGGTACTAGGAAGCGTCCCCCTTTCCACGGGAAAAGTCAAGGCGCTTCTCAAGGCAAATGACATCGGGAAGCTCGCGCTAAAAAAACGCGGCGTCGAAATCGTTCCCGAAACGGAAATCAAGCGGCTCTCCCCCAAAGGATCGGAGGAAGGCGTCCTTTTTTACACCCGGATAAACGGCGAAAAGACGGCAATCCTCGCCGTTCCCGTCTAAATCACGTTCAAATTCTTATCTTATCGGATTATGGTAAAACTTGACCCCACATGGCTTGAACTTCTAAGCGACCAGTTCGAAATGCCGTATTTCCAGCGTCTCAAGGCGACGCTCATCGAAGAGAAAAAAAAGTACACGGTCTATCCGCCCGGCTCCAAGATTTTCGCCGCCCTAGACGAATGTCCCGTCAACAAGGTCAAGGCGGTCATCATCGGACAGGACCCTTACCACAATCCGGGACAGGCCAACGGGCTCTGCTTCTCGGTTTCCGACGGTATCGAACCGCCCCCGTCGCTCGTAAACATCTTCCAGGAACTTCACGACGACCTGGGTATCCCCATTCCGCAAAGCGGCAACCTCGAAAACTGGGCACACCAGGGAATCCTCCTCTTAAATTCAAGCCTGACCGTCCGTGCCCACCAGGCCGCTTCCCACTCGGGAATCGGCTGGCAGCAGTTTACCGACACCATCATCGAACGGATTTCCGCCATCAAGGAAAACCTCGTCTTTCTTCTGTGGGGAAACTACGCCATCCGCAAGAAAGCCCTAATCGCAAAGGATCGCGGGCATCTGGTTCTCGAAGCGCCCCACCCCAGTCCGCTGTCCGCCTACCGGGGCTTTTTCGGCTGCAGGCATTTCAGCAAGGCCAACGCATTTCTCAAAAGCAAAGGCCTAGAGGAAATCAACTGGACACCTTGACAATTTATCCGATATAAAATATATTTGTGACGCAACCGGGGATATAGCTCAGTTTGGTAGAGCGATAGGTTCGCAATCTATAGGTCAGGGGTTCGATTCCCCTTATCTCCATAAAAGGTCCGCTACAGCGGATCTTTTTTTGTTTTAAGACACACTCAAAAGTTCATCTAAAAACATCCTAGGGAAAACGAACTGTTTTTTGCCCGCGAACGGATTTACTTGACGATGATAATCTGCGCGACTTAAATCCGCCAAATATGGAAATGAAGATGAGGGCTAGATAGATTTTTCACTTTATGTTTTCAAATCCCTTGAAATCGGATTGCCCTGAGATTGCGGAATCCAGGTCGCTCAGGGGCATCTTGAACAGGCCTTCCCAGGCGGCTGCGTAGATGGTGTCGCCAACCACATCCAAGCCATATGTAGCATCGCAGCCTTTATCGTCACACCAGCCGAGCATCATGGCTCGCCAGCCCTTGGGAACATTTCCGTAGGGCTCTCCATAATCCCCCATATATACCTTGGGGCAATGATTCACGTTCGGAGCCTTTCCCGAAATAAAGAGGCGCTTCCCGTCGGTAACCACATTCATGATGCGAAACAAGGAGCTTCTGTATATGGTGTAGGCTGTATCCCCGTAAACCGTGACATAGGGCGGAGTAATCATGCTGTCGAGCGCGATCCAAGATTCCGAACCGTCCCATTGATAGACTCGGTCATTTGTACCGTCAACTGCAACCAGCGAACCCTTGTAGGTTACAAGATCCACGACCTCATAGACGTCGTGATACATGGAATTCCACATCATCTTGGGGAATTTGGGAAGCTCGGTCCAGGAAAGGGATGTCCCGTCCAATTTCCAGACGCCGTCTCCGGTTCCCACATACAGGGAACCTCCCATTTCTGCTGAAGATGTAAATTGAAGCGGCACCGTATCGTCTTTATACATGTCATAGCGGATTGAAGGTGTTGGCAGGCTTCGCCAGCCGGTATCATTCTGCAAAAGGATGCTTGCTGTAACAATTTTTGTATTCAAGGTATCGGGATAGCTTCCGATACTAACAATCAGGTTTCCTTTAAATTTTTGTATTCCAATGACATAATGCCATGCCGAAGCATCCTTTTTTACAACATTCAGCTCTTTCCATTCTTTTTTTTCTGGATTATACACCAGAACATTTCCCGTTTTATTTGTTCCGACATAAATCCCTGAGGAATCAGCGAAAAGAGAAGAATTTCTAACATAGGCCGACGTCGGCGGTACAAGGGTGTCCCAGATGCCTGAGCCGATTCTAGAAACAAATAGCCTCGGGGTATAAGTCAAAGTCGTCCACGTATCGGATTGGTTCTCTACGGGGCTTGTCCACGCGTCCATCAGGACCAGCCAGTTGCCGGAATGCGTCACTTTCTGGAGACCGCCACCCCGTTGGGTAGAAATCACGGGAGTAAAGCCCGCGCTTCGCCAGCCTACCGTGATGGGTTCGCTTTCGTGTTTCGGGTTCACGCCAGAATCGTCTGTGCAGGCAAGGAGAGCAAAGACCGTAAAAAGCAGGTATCCCTTCTTCATCTTATGTCCCTCCGGGCATATTGTGGAACGAGTAAATCCGGACCGTCATACGCCTCGCAAGCTTCAACGGAAGGGATTTGTCCGTATATCGCGTTCCCGTCGGAATCGACCAGGGCGATTCCGCAGACAAGCTTGTCGAACTCGCTCCAGTCGGTCAGGCGAAGACCGACATTCCCTTCCGTTACCGATTCTTTGGAATAGAGAATATGCCTGTCGAAAAACATGTCGAGTTCCCAAACGTTCCCGCCGACATTGGTCAAGGAAGGCTTGGATTCCGGTGTGTACCAGTCTTCGGGTGGCGGCTGCAAAGTTTTCCCCACAGGGACTCTAAACCACATTTTAGCGTGGTAATTCCGAAGGTTTACACTACCCGTGTTGGAAACCGTCACCTGCGGCTTGAACATGTTCTTTTCCCATGGGGCGGCGTCTTTCCAGGAAACCGTTCCCTTGGGCGAAGCGACAATGCCGTCATCTACGCTCTCGAACATTTTGGGTTCCGCTCCCCAGAGGATTTCGCCTCCCTTGCCATATACGACAATCTTTCGGTCTATTTTCGGCAATCCGACATTGTAATCCGCCGACCAGTCGTTTAAATGCCTGTAATCGGACCAGTCGCCGTAATGGATTCGGATTTGCCAGCCGTCCATTCCCGGAAACACGGAACGGGCTTTCAAAACGGAATCCGAGGCGTCCAGGACGAAACGCCACTGGTCGCCACCCAGGTTTTCAAGCGTTACCGGAATCTTCGGGTAGTCGATTTCCACGACGGGTTTTCGCGACGGATCGGCTGTGAAGTAATACGCGACCTTGAATCCTCCTATATCGTTATTCGATGAATTCGCCACAAGGATTCTCGGACGGGAAGTGTTGCTTTCTTGTTCGCCTCTCGCTTCTCGATGCATGGCGAATATCGAGGACTTGGCAAAGAACTTGTCCTTTGGCGTACTCGGAGGCGTTTGTGTCGATGGGTCTGTCGCGTTTGCTACGCCAGCGACCACTCGCGGCAGGATGTCATCATTTCCATTGCCGACTGAATAGGTGACGTTTTCCGCCAGCTTCGGCATCGGGTAGGTCTTCACATACATTTTTCCCGAATAGTTGTTGAACGAGACGGAGATGTTTTGCCCTTCGCGGGAAACCGAAGGCGTCGTCGAAATCGATGCGCCGATGACGGTGTCCAAGACGGCGTTGCCGTTTTCATCGGTATAGGTGACGAAGGAACCGGTTTTCGGCCTGTAAGTCGCCTTTAAGAAGTGAGTTCCGTCGGATACGGTCACTTCCTGCACTCCGCTTTCCGTGAATATCGGGGCTATGTCGAAATCCCCGGCCAAGCCCACGCTTCCCTGCTCTAGGTAAACCAGTCCCGCTCCCTGTTTCTGTAAAGTCCGGTCGCAGTAGAAATCGAGTGCGCATGATATGTCCAGTCCCTGTTTTGTCGATCCGTCGTTCTTGCCTTTCACGGGCATGTGCAGGACATCTTCCCACGGGGCCAGCGCGTCGTGGAACAAATATGGGCGAGGATCTTTAAATCCTTTTATACCGTTTGGTTCTGTTTCAGGAATAATGCCCGCATCTCGATTTATAAATTTTTGGCTGTATTCTGTTACAGCGATATCGGTTTGGGAAAACCAGTTGTCTTGAACATTAACCAGCGCGTTCCAGAGGGTATCGTTGAACTCCACGTCGCTTATTTCGGCAACGCCCTGTTTTTTCGCCATTTCCATCGCATACGTTTTAAAATAGTCCCCCGCGGCAAAACATTCCCGGCTCTCGTCGTTTTTCGCGCAGATTTCGTTTGCTTCCTCGCCCAGGGAATAAAGAAGATCGGCAAGGAACCTCTTCGTTGACGGGGAGTACAGGGGGCGCAGGGTCACGTTGGTTCCGTCCGGTCGCTTAGGGTAAGCGTTCCCTAGATTCCGTATGAATGTGCCGTTTGCGTCCAGGTGGGCTCCTGCCTTTCTGATTTTACGGGCTTCCCGCGAAACGGAAGCCATGGTTTTGATGGTGTCGAGCGTTTTTGTCACGTTGAACGGTCCCGCTCCAACGCCGTCGATATACACCTCGGGAACATATTTCCCTACATACGGTCCCTTTACTGTCAGATACACGTCCGTTGCCCAGTCCGTAGCCGCTCCGTATAGCCACCCCAATATGCTCGCTGCAGGAGTAAAGACCTGGAGGATTCCCAGTGGGTTGTCCAGGCCGATTTTTCCAATGCCATCGGTAAATGCGCCGGCCGCTTCGTAGGCGTAGTTGTACCAGTGCAGGTCCAGCTTGGCGGTAATCAAGTCGTGTATTTGGGGATTTCCATTTTCCTGTGCGTCCAGGTCGTCGATAATCGGCTTTAATCCCGAAAACTTTTTCCCTATGTCTTCTGTATTTTTCACGGCAAGTTCCGAACCGAAATGGGGAGTGTCGACCGTGATGACCTTCCCGATATGGTTCGCCGCGTTTTGAGGTCCATTTAAATTATCCCCGTCAGTTTGCAAACCTCGCAGCATTTCCCTGACGACAAGCCCTCCCTGGCTATGGGCTACGATGTCCACGACCAGCTCAGGTCGATTTTTCCATCCGAGCGAGTCGTCCGAACCGTAAAAATCATCCAGGACATCAATTAGTTGTTGGTACAGCTTTCGTGATTGGGAATTCGATGCGTCATTCCCGTCCCACTCCAGTCCCGCTTCCCGCCATTTGTCTCCTTCCATCTTGCCGGGAGCCTGGAAGAAATAGATCCCGTTACTGTTTATATGGGCTTCGGAATTGTCTAGATTCTGCATCCTGGCGATAATGTCCGGCGCAGAACCGTTTTCGTATCTTTTTACGAGTCCCTTTTGAAAGGATTCCTCCGCCTTCTTTTTGTCGCCCGAAACATCCGTTTTCGGGATGACGCCCCAGACATCGTAGCTGCTGTTCAGACCGTGGACAAAGATGACGGGGCGTGGCAATTTTTTACCTGGCTCGCCCTGGTAAGTCCATTCCGGGAAAGCGACCCTTTGCTTCTCCCACGATTTAACCAAGGCTTCCCGGTCGAAAGCGCCGTCATACCCGCTGAATTCCGAACACGATTCGTCAAACCGGCCGTTATCTTTGATGCAACGAAGCGGCTTTTCCGTCCATGCGTGCGCATGTGACTTGAACTCTTCGATTTTCTCGTTGCTCGGGTTGTAGAATTCGTTTAACTTGTGCGGGTCGCTGAAAAAATAAGAATGACCGTCATACTGCAGCTTGTTCAGGCAGGTAACGCGGTACGTTATCCGGACAATGCTTACCAGACAGTAATAATGGTAAGGATCAAACAAATCGTCCTTTCCGTCCCAGTAATAGTCCGCCCTCTCGTCAACCCGGACGATTTCAAAATTCTGCACGTTTCTGCATCTGTTGTACGGTAGGTAGGTCTTGTCGTAAGGTTCCGCCCAGCGGGTATCCTCGTCTATGTCTGCCGGAAAGTCTTTGTATTTAGAAACCGCTTTGTCGTAATCCTCTTCGGCAAAAGAGGCTGAAAACAACAATAATGTGCTAAAAATGAATGTTTTTATTCCCATAGAATGAGAAAATAGAAATAATTTGATTGAACGATGAGAAAATAGAAATAATTTGATTGAACGTAAAGATGTCGCGGATTATCATCGTCAAATAAACCCGTTCGCGGCAAAAAACAGCAAAAAAAAATCTCCGGGAAACGAATCCCGGGAACAGCCAAGTTTCTAGCTTGTTGTTTCCAACCACGAAAAGGACAAGCGATGAGACTCGACCGATATCTAAGATACCAAATTAAAGCCTTGCTGGATGCCGGGCATTCGCAGAAAAACGTCGCATGTCTTCCACCATTCGTGGGAATGTGGGGCGAACGAGAGCATGAACTGGCTGACACGGCAATATCTGCCGAAAGGGACGTCCTTTAGGGACCTGACCAGGGATTCCATCGCAACCTGTCTCTGCAAAAAATGCTAGCCAATCATTGGTTTTCAGAGAATAGACACCTTTTTTACCATTTCACAGTGCGCAAATTTGAATTTTTCCCCATATAAAAAGACCTCCGCATCGCAGAGGCCTCTAAGGAGAAAGAATTTTCAGGATTAGTTTTCGTTGTTCTGCATTTCCATCGTTTCGCGGTCCATCGTGTGCTGCAGGTATTCCTTGAAGTCACGGTCGATGTTCACCCCGTCAAACTCTGCGGCATCGGCATCGAGAACGAAGACAGCGCTCGGGTTATCGAGCCAGCCGACAACGTCAACGCCTTCGAGGGTCATGGACTTGTCGCCCGCAGCCTTTGCCACGTATTCGACAGCGCTCTTGCCGACCCATCCCTGGCCACAGGCACCCTTGACCAGCACGGCATCGCCTTCGTCCTTCACAATGCGGAGTTCTTCGTTAAAACCGACCGTGCAGACGACATCCGTACCGCCTCTTGTTTTTGTCAAATCGATATCGCCCTGCTTGGACTTCACGTTTTTCGGAGCGGCCGTCGCCACGACAACCATCAGCGCAAGAAGGCAAAACAAAATTTTTTTAGTCATTTCACATCCTCGAATAGGGAAGAAATCTTTTTACACTCTATCCCAAATATATCCTTTATTTTGCCCAAACGACAAGATTTTTTTCTTTTTATATTCGCTTTTATATGAAAAAAATTGTTTTCACGCTCATTCTCCTGGTTTTTCTCGCCCTAGGCCTTCTCTATTTCGCAAGGGAAAAGGTTTTCTCCCCCACAAGCAACGCCCCGACGACATTCCAGGTCGAAAACGGAGCCTCCGCCGCAAAAATCGGAAAAGCGCTCGAAGCCCGCGGACTCGTTTCCAGCGGAAAACTTTTTTCGTGGTGGTGCCGCTACAGGAAAGCCTCTCTCAAGGCAGGATGGTATGACATTCCGGAGAAGACCAGCATTGCCGGTATCGTCGAGATTCTCTCTGCGGGGAAGACCGCTGTCCGCAAGGTGACGATTCCCGAAGGACGCGCTTCCTGGGAAATGCCCGCCTATTTCCGCAAGGCGCTCCCCGACTTCGATTCGACTAAATGGGAATCGATCGTCCACGACCCGGATTTTGCGCGGGAACTCGGCATCGAAGCGGAAAGCCTCGAAGGCTACTTGCTCCCGGACACCTACCCGATTGAAATCGGAGCTACGGAAAAGGATATCGCAAGGCAAATGGTCCGCGCGAATAAAAAGCTCCGCGATGAAATGAAAACGAAAGGGAGCCCGCTCTGGAAAGAACTCGGAAACTGGCACAGGATTCTCACGCTCGCAAGCGTCGTCGAAGAAGAAACCGGCAAGACGGACGAACGCCCGCTCATCGCAGGAGTATTCATCAACCGTCTGCGGCAAGGGATTCCCCTCGGAGCGGACCCCACGGTCCGGTTCATTTTCCGGAACCTGACCGGTCCCATCTACAAAAGCCAGCTCCAGAGCGAAAGCCCTTACAATACGCGGCGTTTTCCGGGACTGATGCCCGGCCCGATTTCCAATCCGGGACGCAAGGCCGTCGAAGCGGTCCTCTATCCGCAAAAGACCGACGCGCTTTACTTTGTCGCAAAAGACGACGGTTCGGGAACGCATTTTTTCGCAAAGAGCCTTTCGGAACACAACCGCTACAAATCGCAAGCGGCCAAGAATCGCGGCGAATGATTACCAGTTCGCTCCGACCTGGAAAAAGAGGCTGAAATCGCTTATGTTTTTCAGCTTTGGAAAATCGCTCAGAGAAACGATTCGGTGTAGCCCTAAACGAAGGTCAAGCGTCCGGTAGGCAAAGCGTACCATCGGTTCGAAAAGCAAGCGGTTCGCCTCCAAATCGACAAACGGGTTTTCCTCGAAATCGCGCATGTAGGACGCAAAGACCCACGCCCCGAAAAAGCGTCCGTGCACGCCAAGACTCGCCCGGGCCGCCGCATAGTGGTGGGTCGCCGTTTCCAAAAAATTAAAGGAAGCGCTCCAAGGGGAAAGCTCCGGATGCATCCGAAACCAAAGATCCACCGCCCGAATCGTTCCGTCGCTCCAAGTGGCAAGCGGATCGGGATAGACGTAGCCCTCGCCCGATTCCCGGCGAATGTGGACTCCCGCCAAGGCTCCAACCCCCAGAGCGAAAAAGCGGGTCGGAGAGAAGAATTTCTGGACGTCCAAGTTGGATGCGAGGTAAAGCGGGGCGTCGCCCGTACCGTCCGTCAGGTTCACCGAACGAAATCCCAGACTGCCCGAAATCCGGTAGCCTCGGTCCCCGAACCATTCTTCAAACCCGCAGCGACTACGTACAAACGAAACTTTAGGATACAGGGTGTTTACAAAAAAAGTTTCTTCTTCGTGAAAAGTTCGGAGTTCAGATTTTCCGAGGAGAACGTCCAGCGAAAAATCCGCCAGGGAATCTTTCCAGGCAAAGCGCAACTCCGCATCGTTTTCCCGAACTTCCCGAATGCGCAAACCTTTCGAAGCTTCCGAAAAATACCCGAGAAGCGGACGACGCCTAGAGATGTTTCCCCAGGCAGAAAACTCTCCGCGATAACCGAAAAAACCGCGCATCAAAAATCCGGGACGGACAGCATACGAATATTCCCCGACATAGCCGTCAACGGAAAGTGCGTATTCAAACTGGTTTACAAAACGAAAATCCAGTCCCGCATACGCCAAGGGTCCCGTCAAATTGGAGCCAAAACCTCCGACGCGAACTTCGAGAATCGATGTCGCCGAGGCGGAAATTTTCGCAATCCCTGCGGAATCCATCTGGACTTGCACGGAATCATAGAACGGCGAATAGGCGATGCGTTTCAAGAAATTGCCCGGAGCGTCGATTCCCGTATCGGAAGGATTCCAGCGAGACGAAATGTCGGAATAATAGAGCGAAGAAACCTGTTCAAAGGACGGCTCGATTTTAAACCGCGGAAGGATAGAATCCGACGGTTCGGGAGGCCGGTAAGTTCGCAAAGCGAGCGGGGAAAGTTCACCCAACTTTCTTTCCATGTCCGAATATCCCGCCTGCATCCATCCAAGCGGGGACTCTTCGGCAAACGAATGGGGACGGACAACGGCCAGATGCCCCCCCGAATCTTTTCGGGCGCGAAAGAACTTCAAGGCGTTTTGAAATCCGGCAACGGCAAGCGGATCTTCCCGAAAGCCGTCATCCCGAACCGGGTAGGCCATGACATAAATCGAAAACGCAGACGAATCGTCCGGAAAAAAGAAAGGGCACTTCTCGCCCGAAGCGAACGAAAACGGGAGCGCCTCCACAACCTTCGAAGGCTTGAATTCGCCCGCTTTACACGAAAGTGCGGAAAAAGGAATCGCCGAAGAGTCCGCCCGGGTCAAAGCCTCTTGCAGCCGAAGCAGAAAGAGCGACTTTTCCAGAAAGGATTCATCGATTTCCAGGGATTTGGGACATAGCATCGCCCGTCCAGACGAATCTCCGAAAAAGGCAAAGCGAAACGCAAGCGCTGGCGCCCCCGAAAAAGCAACCGGCAAGTCAAACCATCGCCGTTCTGGCGTGTGCGGCAAAACCTGCGAAACAAAAAGCGTGTCGGTCAAGATCCGCTGGATTTCATCGAGTTCAAAACCCGAGGCCCAGAGCGACCCGACAAAAGCCCCCCACGAAGTCCCTACTACGGAATCCACCGGGACGCGGTAATCCCGCACGGCATACAGAACGCCTAACGAATACCACGGCGAACGACTCCCCCCTCCCAGATAAAGAACCGTTCTCGAAAACGGAACCGTTTTCTTTTGGAAATGCAGGGAATCGCCTTCGGCAAAGGAAAGCGTCAGAAACGCGAAAAGAGGAATCCAGAGCTTCCTGAGAAGGCACATCGCTACCCCGGACTAGGCTTTCGGTGATTCAAAGATTTTTTCAAATTCGCCCGAAACGATTAGCGGAGCGACGCAAGAATCGACGTTAAAGACTTCCCACGACGGAACAAAGGACTTTCTGTCATCGGCAAGTACAAGCCTTTGGGTAACGACACCCCGGAGATTAGCCGCGAGAGAGGCTCGGAGGAGCTTCCTGTTTTCACAAGAAGTCGAAGAAGAAAGATAAGCCATGACGTCCCGCGCAGAACCTGCCGTATATGTGGCGACGACCAACGCTCCCGAAGCTGCGGCATCGAGAGCCGGAAGCAAGGCGTTTTCGTCTAGGTCTCCGAGCCAGAACAGGTCCGTCCCCGATAGGATTCCCTGCCGAATTTCCTCTTCCGCGGAAACCTTGGGACGTTTCCGCACGACAAGACTTTCTCCCGTCCGAATCCGGTATTCGGGAAGCGCGTCCAAGAAGCTCGCCCGGAGCGTCCGCCTTGAACACAGTTCCGAAACGAAAGCGGATGCGGTCGTCGTCTTTCCCGAAAGCTTTGGACCCGCGAACAGGACAAGCCCGGAATCCACACCAAGCAGGTTCATCGCCGCTTCGGGGAAAGCCAAGGTCGAAAGTTCCGGAGCGTCCATTCCGACAGGTCGCAAAACGACCGTCTTGCCAAAAGCCTCGCGAGAATAACGCACACGCCATTCCGTTTTCGCCCAAGGACCGCCACAAAAGGCGCCACTTTCCCCGACCAGGGGACCGAAAAAACTTTCCAGTTCGCCAAAAGAAAGCTTTTCCGCATTCGGAATGTTCCTCACGCGTCCTGCGATGCGAAGCGACGGGACAAAGCCCTCGGCTAAAATCAGATCCACCGCTCCGACCTGCAAAGCGTATTCCAGAACGCCATCCAAAGAATTTTCCATACACTATATCCTATTTGCCCGGGCGATAGACGGCAAAACGGCGACGGTTCAAGGAATGCCGCCAAGCGTCCTCTCCGCGGATAAATCCCGAATCCACCAGATTTTGGAGGGAATCGTCGAGCGAAATCCCTTGGTCTTTAGACATTATCGCTTGAGGCAACCGGGCGAGCTCCTTCCGGCGAATAATATCCGAAACCGAAGCGGTAACCTTCAGGGCTTCCGCGGCAAGGACCCAACCTTGGCCATCGATTACGGGGAGCAGATGCTGCACGATGATCCCCTTCAGTTCGTTCGATAACGCGTTCGCCAGTTCCTCTTCACTTTCACCTGCTTCGGAAAGCAAGCGGGAAAGCAGACCATAGATATCGTTACCCGTCGTTACGGCAAAGACCAGGACTCCCGAAGAAGCTGCCCGCAACAGCGACCAAAGCTCGTCGAGAGATTCCAGATGATCGAACAGGATGACATCCGCACCGGCGCGGGTTGCTTCCCGGACAGCCTCGCTTCCGGATAGGACATGCAATCCGATCTCCTTTTGAAGGACCATCCCGCGGTCGCTTCGAAGCACGCGTTCAATCGGCTTCTCGACCGTTTCCAGAAGGACATCCCTGCCGTTCAATATCGCTTCGCCAAAAGCCCCGAGCGTCGTCGAGCGTCCGCTTTCCGAATTTCCGGCGATTAACACAAGCCCGCTTGAAAGCTTTAGGAAATCCTCACAGAACGCAGGCAGATACAATTTATCGAAAGAAATCGCCGTCGAAGAAATCAGGCGAATAGCAAGCGATGGAACAGTTTCGTTCCACGTAACCGCCAAGCGGTTCCGGCCAACCCCCGAAAGGGCGAAGGACTTGCAAAAATCCACTCCGACAACGGGTTCGTATCCGTCCGCAAAACCGTTTTTCGCTTCGGAGAGAAAAGCGGAAAGCCTAGACGCATCACAAATGGCGTCGCTCGCATAGACAAGCTTTCCAAACACGCGAAACGCAATCCGGGATTTTTCGGAAAGATAGACATCCGTCGCGTTGAGCTTCCGGGCAAAGGCAAGAATCTGCGAAAGGGAATTTTCCATCGAAAAACGCTCCGGGACTTCGACCGTTCCTTCCCCGCATTCGATTTCAAAGCGGTCCGGCAAATCTTCTCCCGATTCGGAAAGTCCGCTATTCCCTGCCTGGAAAACGGCAACCGGCGCAATGCTCGTCTGTTCAAGCCCCGAAACCTTTTCGATCTGGACACTCGTCACGTTTGCTTGCCCGTAGGGATTGTTCCCTTCCAAGGCTATTGAAGGTTCGGGCTGCGACTTTGTTTCGGCAATCGGTTCTGTTTTTGAGGCAGGCGTCGGAGCTTTCGCCGTCGGGCGTTCAAAAGGCGAATCGGTCGAAGCCTTGGGCTTTTCCGCCGCATTCAGCTTGACCTCCAAATCCCGAACATAGGAATCCACCGCATCATAAGTCGTTTGGTCGAGAATGCCGTTTTCGAGCAAGAGCCTTCCCAAATCGTGGGATTCGTCAATTTTATCCCAAAACTCCTGGATTTGCGCCTTTGTGACCAGGTTGTTCGAAAACAGGACCTTTGCCATTATCTGGTTTCTTGTCATCATACAAAATCCCTGCGGCTAAACCACCAGCTAGAGATGGCAAGGAATATTCCGATGTAGCCGATTGCGTACAAACTATTCCACAAGATATAGTGCGAAGGAAGGGCGATACCGTGCACGACATAAGACGCAATGTCAAAGCGGTACAGGCCGGGGAAAACGGCATGGACGATTTCTGCAGCCTTTTCCATCACGACGCTTTCCGTTCCCTCGACTTCCCCCATCCGACGGACAAAGCGCACCTGTTCCATCAGTTCATTCGAGAGCCGTCCGGCGATATAGACGCCTATCGTAAACAGTGCAGATAGAACCGGTGTCGAAAAAGTCGAAAAAAGAAGGGCGACCGCGACGACAATTGCCATTTCCCAAAAAATCAAAAGAACCGCCCAGAGAAGCGAAAGCGTCGGATTTGACCCCGTCCATACGAGAATCGCGTAATAGACCGACGTGAGCAAAACGAGGTGAACCGCGACAACGGCGAGCAGCCCTAGATATTTCCCGATGATGAAAACCGCGCGGCTGATGGGCTTCGAAAGAAGCGTAAGGACGGTTCTCCCCTGGATTTCCTTCTGGACAAGTCCGATTCCGACAAAAACCGAAATCAGAAGTCCCGAAAGCGACATGATGCTGAGGGTTGTCGATTTTATCACGTAAGAACGGTCGAAAACTGACCATTCCCCGAGCAAGATGCTGAAAAAAGCAAGCGCAATCGCAAGGAAAACGATATTGTAGAGAATCTTGTTTCGCACCGACTCGCGAAAAGTGTTCAGTGCGATGATCCCGATATTCTTAATGTTCTGCACGGGCAATTTCCTCCGTCAAGACATCTTCGAGACTAGGACGTTTATGTTCGACGCATTCCACGGGAAGTCCCGAGCGAAGGCAAAAATTCAAAAAGCGGTCACGCGCAAGAGAATCCCGGCAGACCCATTCCCGCGGAGTTGTCCCCTGCGGCTTGACGCCTTCGGGAAGATCCGACAAGGGAATATCCGCTGCGACATGGACATGGTATTCCGCAGAAGCGTTCGACGTAAAGTCGTCAACCGTTCCCTCGCGGACGATTTTTCCGCCGACAATCATCGCGACGCGGTGGCTGATCGTTTCGACGTCCGACAGCAAGTGGCTCGAATAGAAGACCGTGACGCCTTCCCGGTTGAGCGAAAGAATCGCTTCGCGGACATCTTTTCTGCCTACTGGATCGAGCCCGCTCATCGGTTCATCCAAAATCAAAAGGTCCGGCTTCGAAAGAATCGCCTGGGCGATGCCGACCCGCTGCATCATTCCCTTCGAATAGGTACGCAGCCGCCTGTTAATCCAGTCCTTGTCCGCATTCAAAAGGGACAGCGCCCAGTCAACCCGCTTTTCCAGGAAACATCCGGAAAGTCCGCAAAGCCTGCCGTAAAAACGCATCAGTTCGCGCCCCGTCAAATAGTCGTAAAAGTAAGGCTGTTCCGGCGAATATCCTAGATGACGACGGCATTCCACATCCGAAGGATCCCGCCCGCCGACCAGGACCTTTCCCGAATCCTTGCGGAGAAGCCCCGTTAAAAGCTTAATCGTCGTCGATTTTCCCGCACCGTTCGGGCCGATAAAGCCATAGATAACGCCTTTCGGAACATGAAACGACACGCCGGAAAGCGCCTTTTTCGGTCGCAGAAGAAAACCCGAGCGATATGTCTTCTGGAGATTTTCGACCTGGATCATTTTTCGTCCTCTTCACCCTTCGCAATTTTCTTCAGCGTCTTGCGGTTGAAGACATAATAGAGTACGGCCCCGATCAAATAGACGAGCAGCCCCGCATAGAAGAAATAGTTGAGAGAGGATACGGGAAATCCCGGAAAAATCCGGTTGAGCAGCGGATGCCCAAAAAAGTACATCAAAACGAGAACGACGCCTAAGATTCGAAGCGCATACGTCATTCCAACTTTCTTGTCCATAAAAATTCTCCAAGAAGAAACCTTTCGGAGAAAAAATACACATAAAAAAAGAAAAGCGTTAGGCTACCTGGAAAATTCGCCCGATATTTGTTATTAGTTGAGAGGATGGAATCAGTGGTCAATTAGCAATGAGTAATTAGGAGTGAGGAATTGGCTGTTTAGCGAGCCGGTGTCAGAGGTCAGCGACTAGCGAACAGTTAGGGAACAGGGAGTGGGAATTAGATTGCTGAGCGAACTGTTGCTAGAGCTTAGAGCTGAGATTTTAGAGCTTAGCAAATAGTTGATAGTGGACAGGAATCAGGACTCAGTGGTCAGAGCCTAGTTGATAGTGGATAGTTGAAAGAAAATAGGACTCAAAAAAGGCTCGCTCCGCGACCAATTCCTCATTCCTCATTTTCTTACCCGTCCGCGAAATATTCCCTCATCCCTAGTCCCCAAGAGCTTAAACGTCCACGGTTCTAAGCTCTCAGTTCTATCGACTAAGCTCTGACATGGATGGCATTCGCAAATTCGCGGAGAAGCCCCGGATCCTTCACTTTTTCCCAAAGCGTTCCTGTCACAATAATCTGCGCACCGGCGGAAACACGCACGGAAGCCGCTTCGGGTTCCCGGATTCCTCCCCCGGTGATAATCGTCATCTGTGTTGCCTTTCGCGTATAGGCGATATGCTCTACCGGAACCGGCGTCTCGGCACCGGAGCCTGCTTCAAGATAGACGTAACGCATTCCCATCAACTCCGCGGCGACAGAATGCACCATCGAGAGCTTCGGCTTGTTCGACGGAACGGGCATCGTGTTGCTGATATATTCCACGGCTGTGCGTTTTCCGCTGCTGATAAGCTCGTATGCCGTCGGAATCGCTTCGATGCCTAGAGACCTCACCAGAACGCCTCCGCGGACCTGTTCGTCAATCAGATAGTTCGGGTTGCGGCCCGTCACAAGCGTCGTAAAAAGAATCGCGTCAAAGCCGGGAACCACCTGGGACGCTCCGCCCGGAAAGAGGATAACCGGAAGCGGGACCTCCTTTTTCAGTGCCAAAACCTGGGACGGAAGCTTGAAATTTCCCATGAACGATCCACCGACGAGAAGCACATCCGCTCCGTTTTCGGCAGCAAGCGTTCCCGCTTTGAGGAGGGACGTGTCGTCCGATGTGTCGGGGTCGAGCAGCACGGCGAACAACGCGCCGCGCCTTTCGATAGCCTCGTTCAAGGCGGTTTCGGTCTTACCTATTTTAAGCATAGCGAAAATATAGGAAAGACTTGTCCCGTTACTTGCTCTTTTTACGGCGAACGCCCCATTTGTCGCGCATCTCTTCCTGCACTTTCTTCTGCTTGTAGCGCACGACCAGTTTGAACTCGACGATATACACGCCGGAACCGACCAGGCGCCCCGAATGGTCCTTGTAGTTCCAGTTGACGAAGACTTTCTTATCCGTCGTGAGGCAGTTTCTTCCCGCACCGAATGCCGGGCTGTTGCACGGAATGTTGAATGTCGTATCCGTCACGTATTGTCCTAGGTTGTCAAAGTAGCTCACGCTGAAATTCACGAAGACGTCACCCGGGTCGATGCTATCGAGGACAGCCGCATCGTAATTTCCGTCCGCATCGAGTTTCGCACCGTCAATGAGCTGGGGAACAAAGCGTTCGCCGAGAGAAATCAGATGCCCGAGCGTTCCTTCGTCGCGAAGGTCCGAAGTCCGCGTCTGGTTCGGCACGTAGGAAATGGAAACCGAGTTCAGCGTACTGGTGATGTATTTTTCCGGATCATAGGATCCCATCTTGACGGATTCCACCAGCTTTCCGAGAAGCCCGCCGATAACCACGGGAGATGCGTTTTCAACCGTCTTGTTGCCGTAGATATCCGCAATGGAAGATTTTTCTCCGCGAACGACCAGGAGAGAATCCCCGGGCACGATGCCGTCCGTCGATTCGCGCAGCACAAGGCGCACCGACTTGCCGTCTGCCGCCCAGAGCATCCGGGAAGGCCGAATATCAATCGTATCGTTTCCATGGATGTAGGCGAAGAAGTCGTTTCCGACAAGCGAAGAATAATCGACCGGTTCAGAGAACGAAACCGTGAGCGTATCGCGGGAATCGCCGTAGCGGAGCGAAGCCGCCGTGACAACCGGAGCCATCTTGTCCGCAATTGCGATTGTCTGCTGCGCAACAAAGGTGTTCCCGAAAATATCGTAGTAGGTGTAGAGCGTTGCCGCAGGAACATTCGAACCGATGCTAGTCAAGCCCGGAGCGACATTGACATTGCTTCGGACCACCCATCCGACGCTCTTCCCGTCCGCGCCCAGAATCAGGTCGCGCGGCTGCGCCTGGAGTTCGATCAAAAGCCCACGGGAACTATACCACGGGAACGAGAAGTAGAAGTTTTCAACGTCTTCCGCCGTCACCTTCGAAGAGAACCTAACCGCAACGGAATCGAGCTTGCCGTCACCGTCCGTATCGTAATACTCGACCATTTCCGCTGCCGGATAGCGATCCGTCACTTTTACAGGGACCTGGCGTTCGTATTCCGAAGTCGCGATGTAGGAAAGATTGTGGAACGAAGCTCCCGGAGCGAGCGTCACAAAGTCCGTCCGTCCGTTGAGACCTAGCGAATCGCCAACCAGAATGATAAGATTTTTCGTCGGCAGGTAAATCTTGACCGCATCCAGGTCAAAGCCCATCGCATTCAGCCACACGACCATCTCGGGACTGTTCAGGTCCGCAGGGATGACATCGATATTAAACTCGACGAAAAGCGAATCCCTGCCCGTCTTGTTACGAATCGCATAGGCCTGCTTGATGACATGTGAGCCGAGGAGGAGGAGGTTCGTGCTGCGGTTATAGTTCGCACCGGTCTCTTCGCTCGTATAGGTCACGATAACCCGAGCGTTGTCCGGGAAGCGGTCCCCGGAAAGCCCGAGTTCCGCGGCGCTCGCATAGATTCTCGACCCGGATACGGTCAGCGCACCGGAAAGCGGAAGCGTGTCACCGTTTACGACCAGGGCAAGTCCCGTCGCCGAAAGCCCCGCGGGAACCGTATCGGAGAGAATCACTTCCAGGGAATCCAAAAGACCGTCATCGTCCGCATCCTGGATGTAAGCGACTTCCGCCTTGGGAATCGGGTCGTAGAAATTGATGCCGTCAAAGATGATCAGATGACCGTCCTTGTCGGTAATGTAGATGCTTCCCACGAGAACTGTCGTGTCTGCGGAAACCCAGAACGACTGGTCCTTCCCGGTAACGCCGATGGAAATGTTCGACGCCGGCGCATCCGTATTGGAAGGATCCTTGAAAATCAGCCCCGCGGAACCGGAGATGTAGAGCGAATCCGCATCGCCGAAGTAATCGCGAATCTTATCCGCATCGAGCTTGATTTCGATAACATCGCCGACACTGACCGATTCGCGTCCGCTAGCAGGAATCGAATCGGAGCCGTAGCTAGGCAGATCCGTCGATTGGGAATTGCCTCCAGTCACATAGGTGTTCCCGTTGATGATAACCGTTCCCGGAACAGAGGAATCCGCAGGAATCGGGATAAGCTTGGAACCGCCGATGATAAGGGTATCTCCCTTGTCGCGCTTGTCGTTTGTCGGGTAGAGGTCCGAACCGTCCTGGTTTTCCGAACCTTCTTCGCCAAATCCTTCATAGACCGTGGTGTCCGTAACCCAAGGCGGAATCCATTCGTCTCCGCCACCCTTTACCGAGCTGGAGGAATTGTTACCTGTGCCGCTCGAAGAGCCCGGATTTTCCCCGCCAGCGGAACTCGAAGAATTGCCGCTACCACCGCCATTCGAAGAACTCGAACCGGCGTCTCCCGAACCGGAAGAGTTGCCCGCACCGCTCGAAGAGCCCGGATTTTCCCCGCCAGCGGAACTCGAAGAATTGCCGCTACCGCCGCCATTCGAAGAACTCGAATTCTTGCCGTCATTGCTGGAGGAGCTTAGGTCGGAATTCCCCGAACTTGAAGATTTAGACCCCGAGCCGCCGATTGAACTGGAAGATTTACCCGAACTCGAAGATTCATGGAAAACGTTTGCGCTGGACGAGCTTCTGGAACTCGAAGAAACCAGCGTCCCCGGATTCGTCGTCGCCGAGTGGCGGTTGGAACCCGCCCCGGCAATCGGAGCGAGGTCATCCAGATAGTTATCAATCCACTGAACATGCAGGAGGATGTTGTTATCGATCAGCTTGTTCGGGTTCGATGTGTAATCGAGGAAAATCAGATGCCCGGAATTCGAAGCGACAAAGATATGCCCCTTGTGGTCGGCTGTCCCCTGGTCCAAAAGCCAGCGGATTTCATTGGTTCCGCTAATCGCATAGCCCTTGGTTTCGGCCCAGTTCGCCGAAAAGCTTCCTGTCATCTTGTCATCGTAAAACAGATACTTTCGCAAATCGACGTCCGCAATCACCTTGCGCGTTTTCGGGTCTATCTGCACAATGTGGGAATCGCCGAACAGGAGAATCGTATTCGAATATTCGTCAAAGCTCGCTCCGTGCGCGCCTTTCAGCGAATCGATCAGCGTCTTGGTCTTTAATCCGGTGATGTACTTAGCCGGGCATGGCCTCGTATTGACACTGCAGGTCGTATCCGTGATGATTCCAAACTGGGCATTGCTGTTCGAATTGCGGGAAATCGTTCCCAAGTTGCTCGAACGCGTATAGAACGCCTGTCCGGAATTGTCCCAGAGGAGCGTCGTGATGTTAGACACGGAGCCATAGACATTTACCCGGCGAATCTTGCTCAGGCGATCCGATGTCGTCGAATCCGTTTCATATAAAATCAGGTTTCCCGGAATGCCCGCCGACCAGAGAACCGTATTGTCCGGATTCATCATCAGGTGGAAAGTCGAAGCACCGACTCCCGAAGAAACGGTTTTTGCGATACACTTCGACGAAAGCGTATCCGTCGCATTCATCTTGACTTTGTAGATTTCATTGTAGTCCTGCCCGGCGACAAGAAGATCGCCGTCCGGATGGTGCACGATGCCGTCCGCACCGGGAGTTCTACAAAGCAGTCTCTTGTTGGAAAGCTTGAGGTAGCCGTTACCGTCATAGTAATAGTCGAGAGCCTTGGCGCTCTGCTGCTGAGAATAACGCGTGTAATAGACGGTTTCCTTAGTGCTCGCCGAAGGATACAGGTCGCCTACCTGCTGGATCCAGACGCCTGTCGCAGGGTTGTAGGGGGTATTGATAGCCGGGTCCGCATAGACAAACGCGGAAAGGAACGGGACTAGTCCCAAAGCGCAAAATACTTGTTTAATCTTTTTCATAGCGGTATCCTCCTCCGGTTAGTAGTCAAGCGCAAGGTGAGCCTTGCCGCCGTGAACGCCCCATTTGAAGATTTTATCATAGGTATAGGAATGTTTCTGCCCATAGACCTTCAGGTGGAACTGGACAAGATAGGCGCCTACGCCGACCTTTCGTCCCGAAGCGGAACGCAGATTCCAGCGCAGGTAAAGCCTTTTGGCATTGTCAAAGCAGTTTCCGGCAAAGTCGGGATCGTCGCACCGAATCTTCCCGTGGCCGCCGGCGACAAAATTTCCCAGATTCGTATAAACTTCCATCGACCAGTTCAAACCGACCTTTTCCAAGTCCAGGCTTTCGCCCGTCGAATCGTCAAAGATTGTCGCAAAGGCGATATCGAGCATCACGCCAAGCGATCCTTCCATCGCCTTTCCGGTCGAAGTTCCCTTCGGAAGCAGACGCTCGGTAAAGGCAGGACCGTCCGTATCAAGTCCCGCACGATCGACTGCGGCAATCGAAGCGGTTTCCATCACGACTCGCGGATCTCCTTCAACGCCGACCAGACGGGAATTGTTCCCGACAAAATTTCCCCGAACGTCCGAAACCGCCGAAGCGACGATGAACAGGGAATCGTTCGGGTTGGCACGGGACAAAAGCTTTTCTCCCGACGCGACAGAAAGGCGCACTTCCGTACGGTTCTCGTTCCAGTCCGCTTGGGAAAAGTCGAAGAAAACGGTGTCGCCGCCGATGACAAACCCGAGGAAATTCGCATTGGAAATTTCGCTCACGTCGATTGCCTCGGAAAATTTCACGGTCAAGCAGTCCGCTTTGCGGCTGTTCCGCGATTCGGGCGAAAGGAACGTGGAACGGATTACCGGAGGAATCCGATCGTTCATGTCGAGATACTGGAACGCGGCAACGGTATCCCCGTTTACGACGGAAACGTTTTCAAGGGCCGCATAACCGTAACTTCTGGATTCATCGATGGATGTAAGGCCTTTTTGGACTTTTGCCTGTTCCGATTCGGAAAGCTTGTAGGAAACCATCTTGCCGTCCTTGGAAATCACCAAATCCTTAGACGGAGGCGAAATAATCAGCTCGTTTCCGGCGGAATCCTTCCAGAAGAACTGGAGCCGCATATTTTCAAGGTCTTCGGCGGTAATCGGATTTTCAAATCCCACCGTCACCGAATCCATCCGCCCGTCCGCATCGGAATCGAAAAATCCGTTGTTCTCGTTCGAAAGATAAACCCGTCCCGCATTCGTCACCTTCGCAGGCAAGTTGAACGTCGCAACGTTTCCGTCGGCGGTCACAAGCCCGAGATCACCTAGCCCCGAAACGACGGAAAGGGAATCCCCGACTTTCACCGTCCCCGAAACAGTCGTCACCGTCCAGCGTTTGCCGTTTTTCGAAAGCGCTTCGATCCGAACCTTGTCGCCATTCGAAAGCCGCAGCACGGAACCAGCCGAGAATGCGGTATCCAACGCCTTGTTGAAATCGAGAACAAGCGTATCGCGCGCCCCGGAAACGCCTTCGATAAGCGTCGCCTTGAGGATTACGGGACCGATTCTGTCTTCCAGGACGGTCGAAAGTCCCGCCGACGTTCCGCTCAGCCTCGACTTGACAAAGACTTCCAGTTCACCGTTCCCGAGCGTTTCGGAAAGCGATGTTTTCACATCGAGCAGTTCCATCCGTCCGCCGTTCAGGCTGCGCTTGTATTCGCCAGAAAACTCCTTTCGGGAAGCGCCGTTCGGGAAGATGTAAAAGATGCTGTCCCACGAAACGGAATCCGTCTTGCCCGAAAAATACGCGATGACGCTGTCGCCCTTGCCGTCGCCGTCCGCATCATAGATAAAGGCGCTGTCGAGAGTCGGCAGATAAGGATTTTCAAACGCGAACTTTCCCGGGAAAACCTCTTCCACAAAGAAAGTCGAATCCGAAGGATTGACAAGTCCCTTCGAAACAAAGCTCGCCCCGGAAACCGCCCCCGCCGAGCGAACCGAAAAATGCCCGACGCCTTTTTCTAAGATGACCCTATCCGTCGAATCGCCGGCAAGCGTCGTGAACATCAAACTTTCCGCACCGCGAATCGGTTCCAGATAAAAGGCGCGCTTGTTAATCGTCGTATCCGTCTTTCCGGCTGAAGGCCCCACGGGTATCACCGCGCGAACAGTCACCGTCATCGACGAATCCACCGGGAGCGAAAGCCTAGTCGTCGAATCGATGACAACCGTATCGCCCTGGGCATTCACATAGGAATATTCTAGACGCGGGACATAGAACGTATAATAGCGGAACACGACAGGCGCAGCACTTTCGCTCACCTGCATCCCGAGCGGAAGATTTTTTACCGGAAAACGCGAAGAGACCTTGGCATAGAAAAATCCCCGGACAGAATCCGAAGTGACCTTTGCTGTCGGATGCGAAAGCTCCGTCGAAGAGCAGGCAGTCGTTCCCGAGGCATAATCCTTTTCGCACGGATTCAAAGTCAAGGAATCGTTCGCCGCATAAACCAGGAAATCCGCCGAACGGATTGCCTTCGAAGTGTCCGCGATATTTTCGGATTCGGGAACCGTCCACAGATAGGCGACAAGCGACGTATAAATCGAATAGTAGCCGCACTTCCCCGCTTCGGGGCACGTATTCCCAAAAGCCATCGCCACTAGAAACAGTGCGATACCGAGAACCTGTGCAGGCAACAATTTAAGCGTCCGATAGAACATACCAGTGTCTCACAGAATAAGGATAGAACGATGACAATCCTGTCTAGAAAATTAACTTAATAATGACAGAAATGCTCGGATTTTGGCGATGTAAGGATTTTGCAATAGAGCAAGTTGGAATAAACTAATCCGGTATCAAATCCTCGACGATAGAATCCATCATCAGCCATCCGGCGCCAAGAAGTCGCAAAAGCGAACCGTCCCGTTCCAGATAGCCCTGTTCCATCCAGCGTTCTATCTTTTTTTCGGGAATTTTCACCGATTCCTCCAAGTCCAGCGCCTGCAAATCCAAACCGTCCCGTGTCCGCAGCGAAAGCCAGATGCGTTCCTCGACGCGTTCCTTTTTTCCGATTGCATCCTTTTCAAGCCCGGAATCCGGACAGCCTTCTTCGACCCAGCGTTTCCAGGCGATGTAGCGGGCGGGCGAAGCCGAACGGAAGCATCCGTCAAAGCTGTGGGCTCCCGGACCAAGTCCGAGATACTCGCCGCGTCGCCAGTAGTTCCGGTTATGCAAGCCTTCCTCGCCAGGCCTTGCAAAGTTCGATACCTCGTAGCGTTCGATTCCGTTTTCCTGCAAAATGCAAGCACCCGCTTCGTACATTTCGGGATAAAGATTTTCATCGAGGGAGAAGCGCCCTTTCCGCATCCGATTTTCGAGAACCGTATTCGCTCCGAGCGTAAGCCCGTAAAAGCTCACATGCCCGATACCCGATTGTGCAAGCTCCGAAACGTCCGACCGAAACCGTTCGAGACTTTGCCCCGGAAGCCAGAACATGAGATCCGCCGAAGCGCGAGTTCCCGTTTCCCGCGTGAACTTGACGAGCCTTGCAAGAGCTTCGCGATTTTCCCGTGACGTTCCGCGCCGACCGATCGCCTGCAGCAGGGAATCGTCAAAAGTCTGCAGCCCGAGACTGAAGCGGTTTACGCCGAGCGAAAAGGCTTTTTCGAGAAATTCAAAGTTCGCCGAATCCGGGTTGCATTCGATGTTCACTTCCAGAAGTTTCGAAAAATCCACGCCCAGTGTTCCAAGTCCGCGGACAAGCTTCGCAAGTTCCGACGCCGGAAGCTCGCTCGGCGTCCCGCCGCCCAAGTAGGACGTAGAAAATTCCGAGACGCCGAATTTCCACCCGGAAAGCCGCAGTTCCGCTTCGCGGAGAAGCAACTCCACATATTCGGAAAAGAGCCGCGCCGATCCGGGAACTGTCGCAAAGTCGCAGTAACCGCAGATTTTTTTGCAAAACGGAACATGAATATAAAGTCCTTTCATCGAATCCGAATATATATTATGCGCGTGGGAAAACGTTTTCAAATCAAGTCGCTTTTCAAGAAAAGGATGCCATCCGTCCTGTTTTTTGTCCTGGCGGGAACCGTCCTCATCCTAGCGTCCGTTCTTCTCTTCGGACCTTCGTACAAGGATATTTTCCTTGCGCTGATGCTGTGGAGCCTCCCCCTTTTTTTACATTGACGTCCGATGTCACTCTTTAGTTCCAGACTCCAGAAGAGAAAGATCAAGTCCATCGCGTTCTATGTGGCAATCTGGATTTTTTTCAGTCTCCTGTTTTTCTTTTTCCACTTCTACGGTTCGCCCAAGGCTTCCGACCCGGTTCTCTACCTGACCGCTATCCAGTTCGCCATCCTGACCGGACTTTCCCACGGAATCTACGACGTGATAATTCTCCGCGACGACCGCGATCCGCGACCGATTCCCGCCGCGATGCTCATCCGGCTCGGATACTTTACGGCTACGGTTTTCATCGACATTGCGATTTGTGTCCTGGTTTTCAACTGGTACGAGGACGGAGCCTTTATCGATGAACGCGGGTTGGAACTTTTACAACGCGCATTCCGAGAACCGGCGATCCAGGCGTTTGCCCTCTACGGGATTTTTTCGGGATTCTTTATCACGTTCATCCGTTCCGTAAACAAGAAGTTCGGGGCAAACGTATTCATCAACACGCTTCTCGGAAAGACCCAGGAGCCAAGAGAAGTCGGGCTGGTATTCATGTTCGTCGATTTGCGAAATTCCACACGGCTCGCCGAAGAAATGGGACATGTCCAATACAGCCGTTTCATGAAAGAGTATTACCGGCTACTTTCCAACTGCTGCGAGGAAAACGACGGGGAAATCTACCAGATAGCCGGGGACGGCGTCTTTCTCACATGGCCTCTTGCCGCCTCCCGAAAGATTGCAAAGCCCATCCTGTGCTTCGAAGATCTCAAGCGGTGCTTTTTCCGCACCCGCAAGAGATTCCTTTCGGAATTCGGGCACTACCCGACTTTCAAGGCCGCGGCGCACTGGGGAAAGGTTATCATGACCGAAGTCGGAAACTTCCGGAGCGAGATAGCCTACCACGGAGACGCTATCAACACGACGTCCCGCTTGCAGGACCTCTGCAGCCGCCTAGGCGAAGAATTCCTGATTTCGAGGGAGCTTCTGCAGGAACTTCCAAATGTCGGGAAATACAGCCCGCTCCCCAAGGGACCTTTCGAGCTCAAGGGCAAGAGCAGCGAAACATTCGTCTATGCTTTGCACTTCGAGGATACGGAAACTTCGCCGGCAGAATTCCAGAACAAATAGGAGATGACGATGATCGGAAAGGTAAATGACGATTTTTTCACCAAGGCGATTCTCGCAAAGACCGGATGCGCAAACGCCAAAGTCGTAATCGGTCCGTCGATGGGCGTGGATTCCGCAATCCTAAAGGTTCCCGGAGGCTTCATGGCTATCGCCGAAGACCCGATTTTTCCGTCCGTCCGCATGACACCGAAGGATTTTGCCTACGTCACGGTCCACATCGGCGCAAGCGACGTCGCCGTCATGGGCATCAAGCCGGAGTTCATGACTTATTCGCTCCTGCTCCCGCCGGACACGAAACAGGATTACATTGCAAGGCTCATCGCAGAAATCAGCGCCGAGGCGAAACGCCAAGGGATCGCTATCGTCGGAGGACACACGGGCTACTACGGAGCGGTCACCTGCCCGACCATCGGAGGAATCTCGGTCTGGGGCTACGGCAAGAAATACGTTTCGCCCAAAGGCGCCAAGGCTGGCGACAACCTGGTGATTACCAAGGGAGTAGCCATCGAGGCGGCAGCCCTCCTGGGTTTTGAACTGGGCGAAGCGCTCAAGGGAAAGCTCGACAGCAAGGATATCCGGCGCGCCGCCAAAAGGATGAAGGAAATTTCCGTCGTCAAGGATGCGGAAATCGCTTCGCGCTTTCGGGGCGTCCATGCGATGCACGATGCGACGGAAGGCGGAACCAAGCGCGGCGTCTGGGAAGTCGCCGAGGCTTCCGGAAAAGGCGTCCTGCTCGATACGGATTCATACAAGATTCCCCAGGACGTCGAAAACATCTGCCGGATTTTCGGACTCGACCCGTGGGAAATCATCAGCGAGGGAACGCTCGTCATCGCCGTTTCCCCAAAAGACACAAAACCGCTTCAAAAGGCGCTGGCCGCCGAGGGAATCGAGAGCGCGGTCATCGGAAAATTTACCGACAGAAAGTCCGGGCGGAAAATGCTTCGAAACGGGAAGAAAGAAAACTTCCTGCCGCCGGCCAAGGATTTTTTCTGGGACGTTTTCTTCAACGCGGCGAACATACTCTCGCAGGGAAATGTCGAAGGCTCGCTTTCCGAAAGCGACAGGCTCTGTCGCGACCTCAAGGCTTGCGTCGATAGATTGAAAGCGGCGAACATCTACAAGATGCTCCCGGAGATAGGGATGAACATCGGCTACACGGAATCGGGAACGTCTAGGGAAGATGTGTGCGCTGTTCCCGGGCGAATTTTTCGCGTCGAAAACGAAACCTATTCCGTCCGAGAACCCAAGATGGGTATCAGCGTCTATATGGCGGACACGCTTCTTTCTATCCGGAAGAAATTTCCCGAAGCGAAATGCGTCGCCGATTTTCGCAACAACCCGAAAATCCTTTCCGCCTGCAAAAAGGCGAAATTCCGAATCGTAGAAATGCCCACGCCCAAGGATTACTGGCAACGCGGAAACGATTACGACCGGGATTTAGAAAGCGTCATCGCCAAGGCTCCCGCCTTGCCGGATATCATCACGATTCCGGACCGGATCAATCTCGAAAAGCTGATTCTCGTCGTCGGGAAATCCCTAGAAGACTTCGAGCGGAAAGTCCTGAAAATCAACAGCGCACTGTAATTTTCCCCTGCGGATTCAGGCGTTCCGAAAGGCTGAAGGTCAAAGCTTTCAGAACTTGTTTTCATGTATGTCGGAGCATAGCTCGACAAGCTCGCTAGCCTGTCATTATCGGACGAGATTCCCTTGTCAAGCAAGGGAATGACATCATCCCGCTAAACGCTTCCCAAAAGTTTAAATGTCCACGGCTCTGACCACTGCTCACTGACCACTAGCCACTGAACCTAGACGTCTGCGGTTTCTTATGAAGACATTCTCTCAGCCTTCCCTTTTAAACTTCGCATGTCCCGATTCAAAGGCGCGCCGAAGATTTTCCGTAGCGAGCTTCGGGTCTTTCGCCGACATGATTTCCGAAACCACGGCAAGCCCGTCAACACCGGAAGCAGCGACATCTTCGGCATTCGACAGATGGATTCCCCCGATAGCGACCAGCGGATGCCGCGAAAGGGACGCCGCCTTCCGAAGCCCTTCCGGTCCTAGTCCCTCTGCGGCATCGAGCTTTGTCGTCGTCGCAAAAGCCTGGAACGCGACATAATCTACATCGTAATCGTTCGCCGCGACAAGTTCCTCGTAGTTATCCGTCGAAAGCCCGATGATTTTATCCTTTCCGAGCAAGCGTCTCGCAACCGGATACGGCAAATCGCTCTGCCCGATGTGAAGACCGTCCGCATCGACAGCGAGCGCGATGTCTAGCCTGTCGTTGATGATAAGCGGCACGCCCGTTCCCGACAGCGTTTTTTTTAACTTCAAGGCAAGCTCGTAAAATTCGAGCGAAGAACACTCCTTTTCGCGGAGCTGGACAATGCCCACGCCACCGCGGAGCGATTCTTCCACGACCCTTTCAATCGGACGACCGAGCGAAAGTCCACGATCCGTTACCAGATAAACGTTAAGGTATTCCTTTGCGTCCATAAAAACTCCTTGTTTTTCGATTTTTCGCCTCCAATATACTCAAGCATCCACCGGTTTTCAAAAAAAATCACATTTCTTTTCACATATCCCTTGACAGGCCTATTTTTTTTATCTATAATTGGGTCGTCCTCGCGGGAATAGCTCAGTTGGTAGAGCACGACCTTGCCAAGGTCGGGGTCGAGGGTCCGAGTCCCTTTTCCCGCTCTTTAAAAGCCCCACATCTGTGGGGCTTTTTCATTGTTTCAAAACGCTCAGTCAACCTGCATTTTCTTTTGCTATTTTAAATATATGCTCCAAAAGATTTATATTCGCCACCTGGATGATTTTATCGGCAAGGACGTCGAACTTTCGGGCTGGGCCACTCATGTCCGAAGCTCCGGAAAAGTCAGCTTCATCCAATTCCGGGACGGCACGGGATTTGTCCAGGTTGTCGCCAGCGTAAACGACGTTCCCGAAGAGAACTTCGAACTTATCAAGCACCTTCCGCAGGAAAGCTCGGTCCGCATCCGGGGAAAGGTCGTTTCGCAGCCCAAGTCCCCGACAGGCGTAGAAGTCATCGCCTCCCACGTAGAGCTTGTATCCAGGACGGAAAATTACCCGATATCTCCCAAGGAGCACGGGACGGACTTTTTAATGGACTTGCGCCACCTGTGGATCCGCAGCCCGCGCGAACACGCCATTCTCACCATCCGGCATCACATCGTCCAGGCGATTCGCGAATACTTCGATTCCCGGGACTTCACGCTCGTCGATGCGCCGATCTTTACGCCCAACGAATGCGAAGGTTCCAGCACGCTCTTCAGCACGCCCTATTTCGACAGCACCGCCTATCTTTCGCAAAGCGGCCAGCTCTACATGGAAGCGGCCTGTGCGGCATTCGGTAGAGCCTACTGCTTCGGTCCGACATTCCGCGCCGAAAATTCAAACACGCGGCGTCACCTGACAGAATTCTGGATGGTCGAACCCGAAGTCGCTTACATGGACCTCGACGGAGATATCGAACTTGCCGAAGGCCTTGTACAGGCAATCGTCCAGAAAGTTCTCTCCGAAAACACCCGGGAACTAAAAATTCTCGGTCGCGACACCAAGGTTCTCGAAATTACCGCGAACGAACCGTTCGCCCGCATCAGCTACACAGACGCCGTAAAGATCATCCAGGACTCCGGGGTTTCATTCCAATGGGGAGACGATTTCGGCGGTGCGGACGAAACCATCGTCGGAAAGCATTTCGAAAGACCCGTCGTCGTCTATGACTATCCCGCGGAAATCAAGCCTTTCTACATGAAGCGCAGCGCGGAAAATCCGAAAGTCGTCCGCAATATGGACATTCTCGCTCCGGAAGGATTCGGGGAAATCATCGGAGGTGGCCAACGCGAAGAAGATCTCGTGACGCTCGAAGCGTCCATCAGAAAGCAGGGACTTTCGCCCGAAACGTATTCCTGGTACCTGGATGTTCGCCGCTACGGTTCCGTCCCTCATGCGGGATTCGGGCTAGGCCTTGAACGGACCGTCGCCTGGATTTGCAACCTGCCCCATGTCCGGGAAACGGGCGCCTTTCCTCGCCTTCCCCACCGGCTAAAGCCCTGATTGACTTTTAAAGTGCCTTTTTATATTTTACAATCCGTTCTGAATAGGAGTTTTGAATGCGTTTTTCGGTAAAAGCGATTGCGCTGGTTGCACTTTTTTCCATGTTTGCTTTTGGACAAACGGATGTTCCCAAACAGGAAGTCCCGACCTTGCAAAAGGATTCCACAGGAACCCCGATGAAAATCGACTTTATGCAGACACTCGCCGGGGTAAACGATCCGGGAATGCTCTTCGCCCATTTCAGCGGCAAGCCTCTTGTCATCTACTATTTCAGCCCGAAATGCCCGCATTGCCAAGCGAGCTTTCCCGAGATGCAAAATCTCATCAAGAAATACGAACCGAAAGGGCTGACGGGAATAGGAATTTCCATCGGCGGAGGCATCAAGAAGAACGATGTGCGCCTTTTCATCGACCAGTTCAACGCGACGTTTCCCATTTTCCAGGACGTGAACGCCAAGTTCGGTCCCGCCTACGGAACAGGCTACGTTCCCGTCGTCTTCATCGTAAACAAGGACGGGACTTTTTACCGCTTCGGCGACCTGTCCAAAAAAAATTTCGAACAGGTCGATTCGCTTTTGAAGACGATGTTTCCTTGAATTTTCTCCTTGCAACGAAAATCGCGCGGTTCAAGGAACCGCGCGATTTTTCGCTTTAAACCGGGTTTTCGCTACCAGACGAACTTCACGTCCGAAAGCCTGCGCTTGATCTCTTCCATCAAGGCTGCTTCCGAAGTCTCCGAATCCGCCGTGAATGTAACGCTGAAACGGATAAAGTGCCCCGCATCGTCCCAAGGAACCGTTGATATCTGCTTTTCGCGGATCAGCCACTGCGAAAAATCCTCGGCGCTCGAAAAACTTTCCCCACATTCGATTCCTTTCGGAGCTTGCGCATAGAGGTAAAAGCTTCCCTTCGGTTTTTTCACTTTGAAACCGACATCGGAAAGGGCCTTGACCAGTAAATCGTGCCGCCTGGAATACTTCGCCACGGTCCTCTCCGTAATCGACGGTGTAGAAAGAGCCTCGACGCCCGCATATTGGATAGCCTTGAACTGCCCTGAATCGTTGTTGTCCTTGACACACGCAAAGCCTTTCACGACCTTTTCGTTTCCCGCGACAAAGCCCAGACGCCAGCCCGTCATGTTGAACGCCTTCGAAAGGGACTGGATTTCCACGCCGACTTCCTTCGCCCCGGGAACGGAGAGAAAACTGAGCGGAGCGTAGCCGTCAAAGGTAAGCGCCGCATAGGCCGCATCGGACACGACGACTACATGGTTTTTCCGGGCAAAATCGACGACCTTTTCGAAAAATTCGGGAGTCGCCACGGCTCCCGTCGGATTGTTCGGGTAATTGATGTAGAGAAGTTTCGCACGCTTCGCTATTTCTGCAGGGACGCTCGACAGATCCGGCAAAAAATCGTTTTCGGGGAGAAGCGGAAGCGGATAGACTTCTCCGCCAAGGAATCGGGTCATCGTTCCGAGAACTCCATACCCGGGAACCGTCACAATGGAAACATCGCCTGGATTGATAAAGGCCTGCGGAATCATCGCAAGAGCGGGCTTCGAACCAATGCTGTGACAAATTTCATTCTGCGGATCGAGGTCGCGGACGCCGAAAACGGATTCCATGTACTTCGCAGCCGCTTCCTGGAACGGCAAGATTCCGTTGTCCGCATAGCCGCGGTTTTCCCATTTTTCTGCCTCCAGGGCGAGCCTTTTTACGACCGACGGATCGGCCATCCAGTCCGGCTCCCCGACACCCATGTCGATAATCGGCGTTTCGGGATGCGCCCTTTCCGCTTCACGACGCGCCCGCTTGATCTTTTCAAACTTGTAGAGGACCGTCCCCTTTCCAAAAGAACTTCCGCCGATGCGTTCCGCAAACAGATTCTGGATATAGTCTTCCATATAATTCTCCGGTGTTGGTTTTTCCAGGGAAAATTTAAAATGTGAATCGAAATTTCATTCGGAAACCGCCTGAAGTTTTTCCGACTTCGCCCGCCGGTTCAATGCCAAGGAAATCCGTTTACAACATATTTGTCGGATTCCAAGGAAAGCTTTGCCATTTTAAAATATTTACACAAAAAAAGCCCGCCAGCGAGGGCGAACTTTTGAAAATCCAAAAATCAAACTCAGAGGGTCGCCATCAGCTTCTTCGCGCGATCCACATAACCCGAATTGTCGCCGTATTTCTTGAGCAGCTTTTCAGCGGTCGCCTTGGCCTTGTCCGGATATCCCATCTGGTTATAGACGAGCGAAAGCTTCCAGAGCGCATCGGCCACCGTCGGAACAGGGTCCGCAGGTTCGACCTTTTCGTAGCGGTCCTCTAGATCTCCGGTCCGCTTCCCAAACTCGGCGATGAACTTTTCGAGAAGATTCACCGCCGCGGCATAATTCTTGTTTTCGATGGCGACAGCGGCCTGTCCGTGCATCGCGCCTCCGCGGACGAGCGGCAGATTTCCCGCATTGTCAAGTGCTTTCTGGTAAAGAATCGCGGCGGCATCGAATTCCCCGTTCTGGAAACGGATGTTCCCCGCAAGAAGCGCCGCCTTCGCAAGCGTTTCCCCGCTCAGTTCGTTTCCGGCGAGCAAACGGTCATACTCCGCAAGGGCACTGTCTTTCTTGCCTGTATATTCATAGGCGAGGGCAGGTCCTAAAAGTTCCGCCTGTGCGGCATTCGCCTGGGTCCTCGAACCGTGAAAGCGAACCACCACGATTACGGCGATAACGACTACAAGGAGAATGATTCCCATCACCATTCCATGCTGGATAAAAAATTCCTTCATCTCCGAATTTCCGGCGGAAGTTCCGCCATTCGGCATGTTATTCGGCATTTTAGAGGCCATATTTTCGGGTCCTTGAAAAAAATTTTGGGTTTAATATAGAAATTTTTCAAAATATTTGTTACATTTGGTCTTGCGATGCCACTCTAGCTCAGCTGGTAGAGCAGCTGATTCGTAATCAGCAGGTCGACAGTTCAAATCTGTTGGGTGGCTCTTTAACCGGATTCGAAAGAATCCGGTTTTTTTATATCGATTTTTTTCGCCAAGTTCCCCATAATTTTTTAAATATGGCGCCTATGAATCCCGAAGGCGCAATCATCGTACAAAGCAATATGGAAATCCTCGTCGAAGTGCACAACAAGCACTACATCGAGGCCCGAGACGCAATCGCCCCGTTCACCGAACTGGTCAAAAGCCCGGAGCACTTGCACACCTACCGCATTTCGCATCTTTCCCTGTGGAACGCCGCATCGACAGGCCTCACCGCCGACGATGTCGTCCGCTGTCTCGAAGACCAGGGAAAATATCCAGTCCCGGAAACCGTCGCGACAGAAATCCATGAATATATGGGCCGCTACGGAATGCTCAAGCTCATCAAGAGCGAACAGGGGCTTTGCCTCGAATCGACCGATGCGGCGCTTTTCAAGGAAGTCTGCAAGCTGCCGAACGTAGCAAGTTGCCTCGTAAAGTTTGAAGGTGATACGAAAGCGATTGTCGATCCGAACAAGCGCGGCATTCTCAAGATGACGCTCACCCTGAACGGATTTCCCGTCGAAGATATCGCGGGCTACGTTGCCGGCGACCCGCTTCCCATCGAACTCCGCAAAGTGACGCTCGGCGGGAAAAAGCTCGAACTTCGCAGCTACCAGAAAGACGCGTCCCAGATTTTCTACGCGTCCGGTTCCGAAAAAGGCGGTTCGGGCGTCATCGTTCTCCCGTGCGGCTCGGGAAAGACGCTCATCGGCATGGCGACAATGGCCCTGATGAAAACCCGCACGCTCATCCTCACCCCGAACATTTCCGCGGCAAGGCAATGGATCCGCGAGCTTCTCGACAAGACGACGCTTACCGCCGACCAGGTCAAGGAATATTCGGGCGACGTCAAGGAAATCGGTCCCGTCACCGTCGCGACCTACCAGATCCTGACCCAGAGAAAGCGCGTCAAGAAAGGCGAGGACGAAGAGGAAAAGAAGAGCGACGCAGACGACAAGCCTCTCGTAAACTTCCCCCTGTTCAGCGAACACAAGTGGGGGCTGATGATCTACGACGAGGTCCACCTCCTGCCCGCCCCGGTTTTCCGTTTCAGCGCGGAAATGCAGGCGACGCGTCGGCTAGGCCTCACGGCGACGCTCGTCCGCGAAGACGGCAAGGAAACGGAAGTGTTCTCCCTCATCGGGCCGAAAAAGTTCGACCTTCCCTGGAAAATTCTCGAATCGCAAGGATGGATAGCGACTGCGGACTGCAGCGAAATCCGCGTCGTCATGACCGCCGAACAGAAAATGCAGTATGCGCTTGCCCAAACGCGCGACAAAATCACGATAGCGAGTACCAACCCGCAAAAGGACGATGTCGTTAAAAAGCTCATCGAAACGTATGACGAGCCGGAAGACCGCATCCTGATCATCGGGCAATATATCGACCAGCTGCAAAAGCTGTCCGAAAAGCTTGAAATTCCGCTGATCACGGGAAAGACGCCGAACAAGGAACGGGACAGGCTCTACGGGGATTTCCGCAAGGGGACGCTCCGCAACCTCATGATTTCCAAAGTGGGAAACTTTGCGATAGACCTTCCGGACGCGAGCATTCTCATCCAGATTTCGGGAACTTTCGGAAGCCGGCAGGAAGAAGCCCAGAGACTCGGACGTGTCTTGCGGCCCAAGGAAGACGGTCGCCCGGCGCACTTTTTCTCCCTGGTGACCAAGGATTCCAAGGAGCAGGAGTTTGCGATGAACCGCCAGCTGTTCCTCACCGAGCAGGGATACGCCTACAAGATTCTCAACTATTCCGGCGGAGAAATCGTTCCCGCGGGAGTGTGATGAAACTCGCCGAAAAGTTCATCCTGGAGCCTCATTTTTTTAAGGTTCTCGCAGGGTTAGCGCTTCCGATTGCCCTGCAGGACCTGATCAAGTTTTCCCTTTCGCTCGCCGACAACATCATGGTCGGAAGCATTTCGGAAACGGCTCTCGGCGCGGTAACGCTCGCAAGCCAACCGTTTTTCATCTTTTCCTTGATTTCGTTCGGGACGGCAAGCGGCGGCGGCGTTCTCGTCGCACAGTATTACGGCAAGCACGATTCAGCGAGCATCCAGAAAATCGTTTCCATCACGCTCTGCATGGGGACGCTGGTTTCTTTCCTGTTTGGATTTTTTACGACGCTTTTCCCGCGCGAAGTCATGCGGATTTTCACCAATGTTCCCGAACTTGTCGAAATCGGCGCGGAATACCTGAAGATCCAAGGTTTCACCTACTTTTTCTTCGGGTTCAGCAACACGCTCATCATGCTGATGCGCAGCACGCGCGAAGTCAAGGCGGGACTCATCGTCACTTCCGGAGCGTTCGTCTTAAACATTGTCCTCAACTGGCTTCTGATTTTCGGCCACTGCGGCTTCCCCGCTTTGGGCGTCCGCGGAGCGGCCCTCGCCACGCTTATTGCGAGAGCGCTCGAATGCCTTGCGATGGTCTTTTACGTACGCTTCATGGAAAGGCACCTGAATTTTCGCTTCAGGCGGCTCTTTCATTTTGACATTCCGCTTTTCAAGGATTTTCTCCGCTACAGCATCCCGGTCGTCGTGAACGAAACAGGCTGGTCCGTCGGAGTGGCTGCCCAGTCCGTCGTTCTCGGGCACTTGAACGCGACAATCGTTGCCGCGGCAAGCATCGTGGGAACTCTCCAGCAGGTCGCGCTGGTATTTATCTTCGGCGTTGCCGGAGCGTCCGCCCCGATTATCGGCAACAGGCTCGGAGGCGGAAACCTAGGCGACGCCAAGCGTTACGCGAACACGCTTCTCCTCGCTGGATTTTTCGTCGGAATCGTCGCAGCGTCCCTCCTTTTCATTTTCAAGGATCCGGTTCTTACTTTGTACGCAATCCCGGAGGAAACGGTCAGGCTCGCCAAAACGTTAATCGGCATCCAGTGTATTATGATCATTCTGCAATCCTACACGTCACCGGCAATCGTCGGGATTCTCCGGGCCGGAGGCGACACCGTTTTCACAACCCTCCTCGACATCGGGAGCCTTTGGCTTTTTTCCATTCCGCTCGGCTACCTGGCAGGCTTCGCCTGGGGACTTCCCTACCCGCTCATCTTTTTGATGCTCCGCTCGGATGAACTGGTCAAGATACCCATCCTCGTGTGGCGTGTCGAGCGAAAGCGCTGGATTCGCAATGTGACGCGCTGAAAATTTTTGACAAGGCCGAATAAAATTATATTTCTCCCTATATGGATAGCCCGCGCCAAATCATCAACCTGTTTTTAAGCAGCAAGCACAAGCCCGAAGAGCTCAAGAGCGAGCTTTTCCGCGCAGCCGAAGCCGCCGAAAAAAGCGGCATGACCTACATGGAAGCGACGTTCCAGCTAGGCGAACACGCAAAGGACGAAGGCCTTTCCGAAGAAGAATCCGATACCATCATCCGAAGGGCATACGCAGCGGAAAAGCGCGAACGGAAAAGGGACGAGACTCCGGCAAAAGAAGCCCAGGCGGAACCGCAGCCCTCGCCACACACTCAACAGAACGGCTCATTCAGCGGCCCGGTACAGCCGATCATTTCGGGAGCGATTTCCCTTGAACAGGTTCTCGCCATGGGCCTAGACGCCCAGGCTCTCGAACTTTTGCAAAATCACCGGATAGACCCGGAAGCGCTCAACATCCCATGGCCAACCCCCGACTGGCGGCTGGATTTCGCAAAACTTCTCGGAGCGCTTTTCAAGCCGGAAGAATCCGTCGAATACAAAAAATCCAACACGTCCGAAACGACGATCCAATCGGTTGAAGAAATTCTGAACCAGGCGGAAGGCATCAAGAAAACGATGAAGTCCCTAGACGGTCCGGACGGCGCGCTAGTCGGCATCAACCCGATCAAGGGCTCAGACGAAAACGATGAATCGTTCCGCTTCCGTTACGCGGTAGTCGATAACCCGCACTTCAGTTTAGCAAAGCAGCTCGCCTACTACAAAGCCCTGAACCTTCCTTGCGCAGCCCTCGTCAGCACCGGGGCAAATTCCGTCCAGGCGTGGATCAAGATCCATGCGAAAAATCGCGAAGAATACGATTCCCGCGTCGAGTATCTGTTCAAGACGCTGGATTCACAAGGTTTTAAGGTCGATTCGTCGAATGCAAACCCGAGCCAGATGGTCCGGATGCCGGGCGTTCTTCGCAACGGAAAGCAACAATACCTGATTGGTCTCGAACAAGGCGCAAAGACTTTCGAAGATTGGCAGACCTGGGTGGAATTCTGCCTAGACGGAAAGCCTCTCATTGAACTCGCAAGCGACAGCGAGGGCGCTCCGAAAAAAGACAGGCTGCTCATCGACGGAACGCTCGAGGCCGGTGAATTTTTACTTCTCACGGCACCGCCAAAGGCGGGAAAATCCTTTGCGCTGATGGACCTCGCCTTTTCGCTTTCCCACGGAGAAGACTGGCTGTTCGCTTCGACGCACAGGTCCGACGTTCTTTTCGTCAATTTTGAAAGCACGCGCTCCGCTTTCCTTAACAGGCTTTTCGCAGTCGCCGCCGCCCGCGGACTCTCCGCCTCGATTCCCGAATTCGGATTCTTGAACTTGCGCGGCATCGCCCTTTCCCCGCTAGAAATGGCGCAATATATCGCAAAGCGGGTCAAAGGCGCCAAAAAGCTGGAAGACCACGACTATGCGGCGATTGTCATCGATCCGATTTCCGCGGTCCTCCACAACCCGAAAGCGATCCGCAACAACATCCCGTCGGAAAAGGCCCTTCTCCAGATGGTCGATGTGCTGATTTCCCTCACCGGTTCCGCAGTCATCGCTGCGACTAGTTCCGGAGAATACCCGGAACTCGAAGCCCACGCGGATTCCCGAATCATCCTTTCACCGATAAGCGGCTCACCCGACATGTTCAGCCTCCGCGGAGAATTCAGAAACTTCGCCCTGAAGCCCGCCAAGGACTGCACCTGGCGCTATCCACGCTTTATCGTCTAGACCAAAACTATGCAAAGAAGAAATCTCAAGAACCGCGGTTCCTGGAACCGCAAACCGGCAGATTCAAAACCGAAGAACGATACGCTATCCAAAACGCCCGGGCCGATTCCGACCGACCTGGAAGGCAAGCGCGCCTATCTCGAAAACTGGGCAACGGAAAACCGGATTCCCGGAAAAATCCAGAGCTGGTTTACGGTTCCCGTCAAGTCGGACGCCTGCGACTGGCGCATCCTTTCGCAGCACATGTCCAAAGGCAACCGCATCCTTTCCATCGAAGGTCCGTTCAAGGGAGCAAAGCCTCCCAAGCTCGTTCTCGATGTTGACAGCCAAATTCGAAAGCCCCACCTTTCCAAGTTCCGCGGGTCGATTCTCCAAATCTGGTTCCGCGCCACGGGAGACGGACGCTTCGGCATCGCCGTGCAAAACATCCTGCATTCCGCAGAGGCGACCCGCGAGTTCAAGACTTTCCTCGACTACCTCGAACGCGAACATTCGGGAGACGTTCTTTGCTGCCACCAGATCCGAGTCAGTCCGGTGCAGACATTCGACCCGGCGCATCCGATTCCGGGTTCCCACATCGAATTTCGCAAGGGTTTCGGGAGCAGGTTCATTCCCATCGGCGGATCCGACCAGAAATACAACGTCATCGACTGGGCTCCGGCCTGCAAGGGTCCCTGGATCGGACTGCCAAAGCGCATCCGCGAAATGATCCACCCGGCAAAAGGCGATAGACTCCTCGAATGTTTCGCAGGTCCCGCCTACATTGCCGAAGCTCTTTCCAAGGATTTCGAGGATTGCTTCGCAGCGGATGTCCGACCGATGGATCGCCAAACGCCGAATGTACGCTACATCCATGCGGCAATCGACAAGGAGTTCTTTCCGAAGTTCTTCCGGGGAAAATCCAAGGACGGCAAGTGGACCATCTATCTCGACCCGCCCGCCGGAAAAGCCCTTTCCGGAAGTGTCATCCCGGAAATCGCGGCAAGCCATCCCGAACGAATTCTTTTGAATTCTTCCAACCTGGCTGTCGCTCTGCAGGAAATCAAAAGGTTCCGCCGTGAAGGCTACATGCTCCGAAAAATCGTGCCGATGGACCTCGAACCGGGAAATCCGAGCATCCATCTGCTGCTGCTCTTTGTCCCGGACCGCGCAGGGCTTCTGGGCCATCGAGAAGAACGCAAGGGAAAAGTCATCCGGACGCGCGAAAACCAAAAAGCGGAAAACGAGTCGCAAACAAAAACAATTCTTTTCAGCCAAAAACGCAGGCGCTAAAAATTTCCCACAAAAAAAAGATTAAATTGATTAATATGAGGCATATTCAAAGCATTTCCATCGCTCTCGGACTTGTCGCTATCGCAGCAAGCGCTTATTTCGTCAAGCAGGGCGACACGCTCTGGGATATTTCCGGCGAATACCTGAACAATCCTTTTGCATGGCCGGACCTGTGGGAAAACAACCGGCACATCCAGGACCCGCACTGGATCTATCCGGGAGACTCCATCTATCTCGGCGAAGCTCCCGACAGCGCCAAGGCCGAAAAGCCGAAGCCTCTCCCCTGCGCAGAAGCAACGCGGGACTCTTCGCTTCCGAAAGGCGTTTCCGCTCCGAGCGGATGCGCTTCCACCGACCAGAACGCTCACTTCGCCAAAATGCTCGGAAGCCTTTCCGACGACGCTGCCAAAAAGGAAAAGCCCGCGAAGCAGAAAGGAGTCTCTTACTATTATGCGCAGCGTTCCGAGCCCAAGATTTTCAACGGCTACTACCAGGTCCTTTCGCCGATGCTTCTCTCGCCGGACAGTCTCAAGTCGGACAACTCCTGGTTCACCGTCACATCCGGCGAAAAGCGAAAGCCTCTCGTGCATATCCCCGAGACGGAGATGGTCCTCGGAATCGGCATGAACACGTCGCCGAAAGCAACCGTCGGCGCCATCGTGGAAATCTGGGACGCGAGACCTGCAATGCTCCCCGAAACAAAGACCCGCGCCAAGGAAAAGACAGCCGTTCTCCGCTACACGGGACTTGCCAAAATCACCGACGTAGGCGATACGCTTTCCCGGGCTGTGCTTCTCCAAAGCATGCGGGAAATCAAGATGGAATATGCGAAGGCACGTCTGCAAAAACCGTTCAAGCCCATCAACGTCGAAAGTTACAGCGAAGTCAAGTCCGCATCGCTAGACAGCATGGCAATCGTCCGCTATGCGCTCGAAAAAAATCTCGCCCTCGGACCGTACGGCTACGTCATGATCGACCGCGGAACAGACGACCGCTACAGCCTAGGCGACGGCGTCGCCATCTGGGAAAAGGATCTTTCGGACTCCCTGATTCCGCCGCGCCTTCTCGCCCGGGGAATCGTCACCAGCCTGAACGCGACACATTCCGTAATCCTCATCCGTGAAGCCTATTACGGCGACAGGCGCATCCAATATGGCAACCTGGTTTCTATCACGCACAAGGCAAAGCTCGCTCCATGAAACCGCGGCTTGTGGTAGTCGGACTTTACCTGCTTGCCATCTGCATCGCCATTCTCCTTGCGATGAGCGTTGTCTTCGTCGCAAGTCCGCAAGTAGCGGACCGGGTCGCGGAATCTCTCGGGCAGGAAAGGCTCTCCTCCCTGGTCCGGCTTCTCTACTGACACCGAACGAACCGTGAAACTTCCGAAGAACAACCGCATCTTCATTGCGCTTTTTTTCGGCGGAATCATCATTCCGACAGCGATACTTGCCGTCCTCAGTTTTCGAAACATCCAGAACGAGCGCCTCCTCGCCGAAAAAAACTTCGAGGATGCCCAAGCATCCTTCACGAAACAGGCCGTCCAGACTGTCCAGAAAGAACAGCAGGACATCCTGACGGAAACAAAGAACGCGTCGCAATTCCTTTACGAACAGCCGCAAAAGCTCCTCGAATTCGGGAACGCGGTCTCCTTCAAGAAAGTGCAGGGCATCGCCGCGATCTTTCTCTTCAACGAAAACAGGCTCGTCTATCCGAGCATTTCCATTTCGAGCCATCCGGCATGGCCCGCCCCGCCGACAACAGTTCCCGGTGAAATCGAGCAAAAGCTTCTCCGCGGAGAAGTCGCCGGCTTGAATTCAGACAAGATCGATTATGCGCGATCGGCACTTCTCTTGCGAACGCCCTACCTTTCCAAGACGGACAATGTCCTGAACCTGATAGGCATTCTCCGGCTTCGCTATCGGCAGAAAAATTACGAAGAAGCGCTCCGCATCATCGACCTTCTCGAACGGCACCCCGAAGCCCGCGGATACCTGCAGAACGACCTTTCAAAATCGCTCTTCCTGCTCAAGTTCGAAATTTTCGTGGAACAGAAAAAACATTCCGCCGCCGAAAACTACTGCCTTTTGCTCTTTTCCGAATTCTTGGAAGGCGAAGCTCTGCAGGACATCGGAAGTGCCAAGTTCTTTTTCGAAAACGCCATCAGCCAGATTCTTTCTTTCGAGGAACTCACCAAGGAAAAGCGGGATGCGTTCTGGAATCTGCGCGAAAATCTGAACAGGCAGCTCGAACATGCGGAAGTATTTGCCTCCCACCGGAACTTTCTCAAGCACTTTGCCGAGGATCCGCTCCCGGCAAAAGACGGAATCTTTTACAAACAGGACGGACAGAGCCATTTCTTCCGCATGGCATACCCGTGGCTTTCCGGCGACCAGGTAGTCATCGGCCTTATCGATAAAGACGCCTATACGAAACGGATTCGAAAAAAACTAGTCGAAACGGCCCGCGAATGGAAAGACTTAGCCTACACGGTTACCGATGAAAGCGATTCCGTCATTCTGGGAAAACCGCAAAATCCGGAAATCCAAATTTCAAAGCAGCTAGATCTAGGCGAAAGCCTTGGCTGGACGCTCACCCTATACAAGCGTTCCTCCCAGGAACTTTACAGCGAAGCCCGGCACAAGATGTTCCAGCTTTCGGGCCTTGTCGCCTTTTCCCTGCTCACCGTCATTCTCGGATCCTTCTTCATCTTCAAGACCATTTCCCAGGAACGGAAACTCATCTCGATGAAGACGAACTTTCTCTCCTCGGTTTCCCACGAGCTCAAGACGCCGCTCACATCCATCAAGATGTTCGCCGAAATGATTTCGGGCGGACGCGTCCAAAAAATCGAAAAGTGCGCGGAATACGCAAAGCTCATCGGCAAGGAATCAACACGGCTCGAAAACCTGATAGGCGCAATCCTCAGCTACACGCGAATGGAAACCGGCAAGCAGACTTTCCGGTGGGAACGGCTAGACCTTTCGGACTGCGTGTCAAAAGTTTACGAAGCGATTCTCGACCAGGCGGAAAACCGCGGTCTAGCGATGACGCGTGAACTCCTCCCCGGGTGCTTCATCATGGGGGACTTCACCGCACTCTACAGTCTCGCCCAGGGATTAATCGAAAACGCCATCAAATACACCAATCCCCCGGGAAAAGTACACATCCGGGTCTTTGAAGAAAACGAAAAAATCGTATTTTCTGTAGCGGACACCGGCATAGGGATAGCCTCTGCCGAACAAAAAAATATCTTTAACGACTTCTATCGCGTCGGCGACGAAATGACCCGCAGCACCAAAGGTTCCGGTCTCGGGCTGGCCATCGTCAAGCGCGTTGCGGAAGCCCACAAGGCGAACGTTTCCGTACAAAGCCATCCCGGCAAGGGATCGACTTTTACGGTCAAGTTCAAAAAGGCGGAATAATGGAAAACAGGAAAATTCTCATTGTCGAAGACGAAGAAATCATCCGGCTAGGTCTCAAGGACAACTTCGAGCTCGAAAACTACACGGTGGAAACCGCGGGCGACGGCGACGAGGCCATCGAAAAAGCGGATTCGTTCCTCCCGGACATGGTCATCCTCGACTTGATGATTCCCAAGAAAAGCGGTTTTGAAGTCTGCCGCTACATCCGCAAGAAGCATCCCGACACGTTTATCATCATGCTCACCGCCAAGACGGAAGAGACGTCCAAGGTGACAGGTCTTGAAATGGGCGCAGACGACTACGTGACAAAGCCGTTTTCCATTCTCGAACTTCTCGCCCGCGTCAAGGCATTCTTGCGTCGCGGTCCGCGCACCGGTTCATCGAACGCATCGGAATCCCAGACCGGGCAAGACGCCGTCGACTTTAAAAACATCCATCTCGACTTCAAAAAATACGAGGCAAGCAAGAACGGCGTCCCCATCGAGCTTTCCGCCAGGGAATTCCAGATTCTCAAGTATTTCTGGGGAAAACGCGGCGAAGTAATCCTGCGCGAAGACCTTTTACAGGACATCTGGGGATACACGGCGGACAACATGCCTTCGACCCGCACGATAGACAACCATATAGTCAATCTCCGCAAGAAACTCGAAGACGACCAGGCGAATCCAAAAATCATCCTCTCCATCCGCGGAGCCGGTTACAAGTTCGACGTCTGATGTCCCGATTCCCGATTTTCCGCTTTGCGCTCCTGATAGGCCTCCTTTACGCCGAGGCGATTTCCTCCCGTATGGACAAGGAACTCTACGAAGCGGTCTATCAGTTCGAAATCAAGGGAAATTTCGCCGATGCGCAGGACCAGCTCTCCCGCATATCCATCGAAGGCGACGACGAAGACAAGAGCAAGGCCTTCTTTCTTTTGGGAAAGATCCAGGAACTTTCCGAAAGCCCGCTTAATGCGACTTTCTACTACAGGCAAGCGCTCATCAACCCGAAAAACGCGAGAGACGCCTATTTTCTCGCAAGCCGGATAGAAAGCCTCGACACAACTCCCGAGCGCCTAATCCTCGACAAGACAAACTTCACCGCATCCATCCGGGAGACGTTCAACGGCAAGCAGCCGTCCATTCTGCTTTCGAACAACCAGCTTTACAGCCTGCACAACGAGAAATTCGTCTCGGTTCCCACGTTCATTTCCGAGAGTGCAAGGATTCTCGCCGTCACGCCTGGCGGCATCTGGTTCTCGGACGAAAACACGCAAACGCTCCATTTTCAGCCCAAGGATTCCAGGCAGCCGGTCCATTCCTATCATTTTGATTCCGCCATTTCAAGCATTTTCCCCCTGCCGGGTATCGGAGCTTTTGCCGTCACCGAAAAGACGTTCGCATTCGCCGGAAACGAAGGTCTCCGATTCTCTGTCGAAAACCGTTATCGCGGATGTTCGCCCGTCGGATTCTACCAGCCGCAAAACGCATTTGTCGTCAGCTGCCCGGACAACGCTCTCCACCTGTTCGATGCGGAATCCGGAGCGGAAAAGCAGACGCTCTCCTTGATCGACCCCATCCAGAAAACGCTTCTCTCCGACAACGGCATTTTCGTTTCGTCCGCCAATACGCTTTGGTATTTTCGTCCGCAGTCAAGCAGCGCCTACCTATGGAAGAATTCGGGAAACCCGATAGAGGACGCCGTATTTTTTGAAGATAGGATCGCCGTTCTCGAAAGCGACGGCAAGCTAAAGCTGCTCGACCTCGAATCGGGAAACGAACTAGCCAAAACATCCATTGACGGAGAAAAGCTATTCCCGGTCGCCTGCGGGACTCTTGGAATTTTTTCAAAGGAAGGCGCCCTTTCCGTCGTCGATACCGCTCTAAGGCATCTTTGGCATTACCACTTCGGAAAGCCCCTCACCGCAGAACCGCTCCAAAGCCAAGGACTTCTGTTTCTCCCCTTCGAAAAAGGCGAGCTTTGGACGCTCAACGCACTCCACTATGGCGGACGTTCCATCCTCTCCCAACGCTTTGCAGAAAAAGCGTTCAAGGCGAAGGATGCGGGCGACTGGCAAGAAATGGAAGCGCTCATTGATTCCTCCCGAAAGCTCGAACCGGGCAACCCGACGGCAAGCTACCTGTATGCGGTAAATCTCGAGCGCACCGGGGCGAGCGAAAGTAAACGCGCCGAAGCCTGGTCCGACGCTGTCCGCTATTCTTTCGGGGATAAACGGGCCAGCGCATCGATCCTTTCCCATTACGCAAAGATCATCGGCGCTTCCTACGTCCATTTTCTTCCCCTGTCACCGCGAACACTCTACCCGAACCTGTTCAGCGCAGGCCATACACTGTTTACCATCGACCCTGCCGCCCAAAAGCTCCTCGCCCTAGACCCGTCTTCGGGAAATGTCCGCTGGAGCAAAAGTCTTGGACTTCTCGAAACCAGCCCCGTCCTATCGAACGACAATGCAAGGCTCGCCATCGCAAACGGATTTCGCCTGCAGATCCACGACCTTTTCCCGGGCGGAAAAACGCACTACAGCGAACTGCCGGGCAAGCCTTTCCAGATTAAATTCCATGAAAACGTCATCTACGTTTCCACGTGGAACGGCTACCTGATAAAGCTGCTCGCCCCGAACTACGGCATCGCCTGGGCGAGGAAACTTTTCGCGCTCCCCTTCCTCTTCGACATTTCCAAGGGAAGCATCGCCGTGTCGAGTCTCGAGGGAACGCTCGGATTCGTCAGCGAAGCGACCGGGCAGAATTCAAAGCCCATGATCGAATCCAAGGCGAACATTTCCGTAATGGATCTCACCGATTCAACGATTGCCGTCGCAACCGACCAGAACGAAATCCGAATCTATACGCAGGAATCCGAGGAACCGAAGCAGATTTTTTCGACAAGTTCCGCCGTCCTCTCGCTCAAATGGATTCCAATCGGCAACACCAAGTATCTCCTCGCCGGGCTTGCCGACCAGAAAATAAGCCTATACGGTCCAACCGCCAAAGACGCGCTCTGGACATTTGCCGGGAAAAACTCCGTCTATGCGAATCCTGTCGTAAACGGGAACCACCTTTACATCGACCAACAGTCCCACATCGCACAGATTTCCCTTTCCAAGGGGACGGTCGAAAGGCTGTTTTCGACGCCCGGCGGTGCAGGCACCCCGTTCATCCTCGACAACACGCTGTTCTGTACATCGCCAAAGCGGCTTCTGTACGCCTTTCCGCTTGCAAAAATCATTCAATAACTTTTTTTTACGAACATAAATGTTTTTTTTGGTCAAGATTTCTATAAATTTATGGGAAGATGTGCAAAGATTCTGAATGTAAATAACCAAAAGGGTGGATAACTGTTTGCGTCAAAAACTTGTACAAAATCATCGGCTTCTGGACATCGTCATGTCCGGGTTCTTTCTCTTTGCCCTAGTCGGCTGCAAGGACAAGGACGACGCCGTTTCAATGGAAAATTCCCTCTATCCGCGGTCCGAGACCCTTTATGTCGGCGGATTTGACTGGGCGCCACCCGGGACGAGTTTCAACCCGCTAGACGCCGACCCGAACTTTCCCATCGACGGCAATATGCGCCTCATGTACGAGACGCTTTTCGCCTACAACATCCTCGACGGAAAGACTGAGCCGATGCTCGCGAGCTCCTACCGGCAGACGGATTCTTCCCTCATCGTAGAGCTCGACTCCCGGGCACACTGGAACACGGGCGAAAAAGTGACCGCGGACGACGTTCTCTACACGTTCTACCTCGATTCGCTGTTCCCGACGCCGCGGCATGCCGGCTGGCAATACATCGAGCGCATTTCCGCAAACGGCAACAGTCTCGAATTCGTCATGAACAAGACAAACCGGAATCCGCTTGTCCTTCTCAACCTCCTTTCCGAAACATCGATCCTTCCCAAAAAAGTGTTCCAGCCACTAGTCGAAGCGTCCAAGAAAAACGGGCGCTACAACTATGCCAATGTTCTCGCCTTCAAGAACGATTCTTCCCCGGTAGTCTCCGGGCCTTACAACCTCGAAGCCTACAACCCGGACAAGATTGTCCTCAAGCGGGTCGAAAACTACTGGGGAAACGCCAAGCACGGAGGAAAGTCTCCCGCGCCACTCTATGTCATCCATTCCCTCTACACGAGCAACAACCTTTTCAACAACGCGATGACCAAGGGGGAGCTCGACGTTTCTTCCATCTTCATGCCCCGAATCTGGGAAAAGCGGCGGGACGACATCCGCGCCTGGAGCCTCAAAGAGCCTTACCATTATCCTGGATCCATCCCGACGCTCTTTATCGCGACAACCACGACTCCGTTTACCGATGTCGCATTCCGCAGGGCTCTCGCCCATGCGATAAACTTTGAAAAGATCAAGACGGTCGCCGTATCCAATTACACGGCATCCGTCAAGCCGGGGTTTATTCTTCCCTTTGGGCAGGAAGCCCGCTATTTCAACGAAGAAGACGCCAAGGCATACGGCTACTCCTATGACCTCGAACGCGCAAAGAAAATTCTCGAAGATGCGGGCTATTCCTGGGATACGCAAGGCCAGCTTCTGAACAAGGACGGGCGCCCTATTCGCCCCTTAAGTCTTGAATGTCCGCAGGGATGGACCGACTGGGAGGACGTAATCAAGGTCGTCGCCGAATCCTTTAAGCAAATCGGAATATCCACCAACCAGCGGTTTGTCGATTACGGGGAATGGGAAAAGGATTTGCGCTATGGGAAGTTCGACCTGGCGATGAAAACGCAGACGGCAGACCTTTCCGCGGCAACGCCGTGGACGCGCTTCGACCAGGTGATGAACAGCAAGAGCGCAAAACCTGTCGGCGAGGAAGCCTTTTCGAACCAGGGACGTTTCAGCGATCCGCAGGCTGACAGCCTTCTTGAACGGATTCCATCCCTTACCGACTCCTCCGAACTGCAAAAAGCCTACCGCTCCTTAAACCGAATCTTCATGGAAAAGATTCCCGTACTTCCTTTGATGTACCGTCCGACCCAATACTACCAGTTCTCGACAAAGCATTGGACGAATTTCCCCACCGAAGAAAATCCCTACGCCCCGCCGCAGAACCTGATTATCGGAGCGGGCATCAAGGCACTCTGGGAAATCAAGCCGGTTAAAGCTCCATAATGTGCAGAAAAAGTCCGTTCCAAAGCGGGCTTTTTTATTTAGATTGTATTCACCGAAATGGAGATCTCGTTATGAAAAAAGCGCGTTTCATCTTGCCGAATGCCTTCACCAGCATGAACTTTTTGCTCGGCGTGTTTTCCGTCTGCTGGTCAGCCGGCATGTTTAACGGATACTCCACCCTGGATCCATTCCGCATGGCCGCCTACTTTGTCATTCTTTCGGTTCTTTGCGACAAGCTCGATGGATTTGCCGCGAGGCTAGTAAACGCAAGTTCCGAGTTTGGCGCCCAGTTCGACAGCCTAGGAGACTTGGTCGGCTTCGGACTAGCCCCCGCTTTTTGCCTTTTCTTCAGCTACAAGGCAAATGTTCCCGATTGGCTCGGGCAGAACCTCGCACTCGTCATCGTCGCCTTCGCCATCTACGTTCTCTGCGCAGCGATGCGCCTCGCCAAGTACAATGCAATGGATAGCGACGCCTACAAGCACTATTTTTCGGGACTTCCCAGCACATTTGCCGGAGCCATCAACGTCATCCTCCTTACCTATGCGACGCAGCACGAAATCTTTACCGCCGACAACACGAACCTGCTCTTCATTCCGGTCGTTGTCATGCTGCTCACCGGCCTGATGATGGTCAGCCCCTGCTTTCTTCCGAAGCTCCAGCCGCGACAAAATAAAGTCATCAACGGGATCCAGATCGTGCTCGTACTCGTCGTGTATCTCTGCGGATTTCTCTTCATCTCGCCGAAATTTTCCTTTATCCCGGGCTTCTTGCTAATTCTCTGCGCGCTCTACATCGTCGGAGGCTTCGCGATGGGTTTTGTCAACCGCAGCCAGATCTTAGCGGAAGCGGCAAACGCCAAGGACGAAGACTAGCCTTCGAAGTCCCGCAAAAACCGCGCAAGCGGTTCCGCATACCGGATAGACAGAACTTCGGGCGCTTCGCGCGGAAGCTCGACCGTCACGCAATCCATTTTCTGTTCGGCGGCAAAAGTTCCAAAGCTCCCCGGTGTCGCATAACCGGCGCCGCATTTCCAGGGAAGCCCAAAGACGCGTTCCAACTCGACGCAAAGCCTTGACCGTTCATCGGCATCGATCCAGCCCAAGGGAGAATGCAAAGCCAGCGCCTTGGAAACTTCCAATTGGCGAATCAGGTCCATCAGCGCGCGGACTTCCGGTTCGCTAGCCGGGAATTTCCCCGTCGAAAGTTCCGTTACCCGAGGTGCTTCAAGAACGGAACGGGAAAGCGTTTTTCCGGTTTTCCAGTCCGCCGTCGGAAAATTCCTGTTCAAATCGACACCATGGGAATTTCCCCGCGTTCCCCGCAAGACTCCGTCCGGATTCAACGCCAAGACGCAAGCGACATGCAAAGGAACCTCCCAAAGCATCCGCAAGGCACGGGAAAGCAAAAAGGTCGTTTCCGGTTCTTCGCCATGTATCGCGGCAAAGACCAAGAGACGAGGCTCTTTTCGAGAAGGCAAGTAGCGGAGCGGAATACCATCAACGGATCGTCCGAACACTTTTAATTCAAACGGGAAAACTCCCCGGGAAGCGGCATTCCGAAATTCCGAAGCGCTCACCGGGATTTATCCTCAAAATAAGGAAAGACATAGTCGCGCATCAGCTCGTCAAAATGTTCCAGAACGGCCTCTTTCAGTTCCATTTCGGAGCGTTCATAAATGGTCCGCAGCATTTCGGGTTCAAAAAGGGCTTCCTGTTCGGCTGCCGACGCCCGGTGGGAAATGTGCCAGCGTTCCGGTCGAATTTTCCCGCGCCCCGGCACGAAGACCCGTTCAAAGCCGAAAGCCTTTCCGGTCTGAATCTGTTCCGAAAGCCAACGGTGAAAAGGCGCAAACATCCCGGAACATTCTTCTTCGGTCAGTTCGACTTCATAGCCATCCGGCACGCTGTTCCCGTCTATCACATCGAGTTCCGTTCCAAAGTGATGCCGCGACGCTCCGGGAAGAGCCGACCAGAGGAGAATGGACCGCATCCGCTCCGTTGCATTTTCCGGAACTTTTCGAAACGGGATTCCGTCCGCATCTAACAATTTCAACTTGCCGGTCGCTTTGCGATTCCAGATGGAAAGCTGCCTGTCGAAAGAACGGAACGCACTTTCCACGCGGATATCGAAACCCGATTTTCTGGCGCTTTCGGATAGTTTCAAAAAAGGCTCCAACACGGAATTTCGTACAAAGTAATTCGTAGAGGGGATTTGGACGAGATTTTCCTTTTCAAGCCCATAAGGCGATAGCGGTTTCATTCCGGAAGCGATCCTCCCATTTTTAGGACAAGCGCACGCAATGCCGCATTTTTTGAAGAGCGCGACAAAGGCTTTGACTTTTTACATACAAATTCATTTCGAGAAAACAGGTGCGTACAGGCGACAGCCAAGGCATCTGTCGCATCGAGCTTTACATTTTCCTTCTCGATTTCAAGCCGTGCCGTCACCATGTAGGCGACTTTTTCTTTCGACGCGGCGCCGTCCCCCGTAACCACTTGCTTGACCGAACGCGGACTGTATTCAAAAAATTCCATGCCGCGACGATGGCACATCACAAGGATAGCCCCGCGGACATGTCCTAAAATCATTGCGCTGTGGACATTCTTCGCAAAGAAAGCGCTTTCCATGCTAAAGACGGTTGGCTTGTAAAGTTCCACCAGATTTTCCAAATCGCAGACGATCTTCACCAGCCGATCTTCAAAGGCATCCTTTTTCGGAGCGGAAAGCGTTCCATATTCGAGGACTCGAATCGGAACATTTTCATCCTTTTCCAAAAAAGCGTAGCCCGTCGTATAGGAGCCCGGATCTATCCCGAGAATAATCATGGCATAGAATTTAAAAAGATTAGGCTTCCAGGTACACTGTTTTCGTTCCCCATTCTAGCTTGGAACAGCAGACGTCTAGGTTCAGTGGCTAGTGGTCAGTGAGCAGTAGTCAGAACTGCGGACATCTATGTTCAGGGATTAGGGAGTAGGGAACAGGGATTAGTCTGCGGACATCTAAGAGAATGAGAAATTAGCAATGAGTAATGAGAAATGAGTCTGCGAACGTTAAACTTCCGAGAGCCAAGAACATCGACGCCTGTAAATCTAAGCTCTAATGCTCATCTGTCATTCCCGTGCTCACTATGTTGTCATTCCCCGGCTTGACCGGGGAATCCCCTTTAAGGAATGGAATTTGACAGGTTAGCAAGCTTGCCGAGCTAAGCTCCGGGCATCACACGTTGAAGAGGTAATACATGATGTCGCCGTCCTGGACGATGTATTCCTTGCCTTCGGTGCGTACGACGCCGGCTTCCTTTGCCGCATTCCAGGAACCGTATTTGCGGAAGTCGTCGAAGCTGAGAGTCTCGGCGCGGATGAAACCCTTTTCGAAATCCGAGTGGATGACCCCGGCGCACTGGGGAGCCTTGGAGCCGGCGGTAAATGTCCATGCGCGGCATTCCTTTTCGCCGGCGGTAAAGAAAGTATGCAGACCGAGTATCCGGTAGCCTTCGCGGACGACGGAATCAAGCCCCGATTCCTTCATGCCGAGTTCTTTCAGAAATTCAGCCTTGTCCGCGGGTTCCATCTTGGAAAGCTCCTCTTCGATTTTTCCGCTGATGACGACGACGGAGGCGCCTTGTTTTTTCGCAAATTCTTCGAGCTGCGAAACGTATCGGTTGCCCTTTCCCAGATCCTCTTCGCGGATGTTCGCGCAATAGAAAAGCGGTTTTGCGGTGAGGAGCGCAAGGTCCTGTACGATAGCATCGAGAGCATCGCCGTTCTTTCCGATGAATTCCCTCGCGCTTTTTCCGGTTTCGAGACCTTTTTTCAGAATTTCGCAGGCTTCGACGTTTTCCTTCGCCTTGGCGTTTCCTGTCCGGGCGGCCTTGTTTTCGCTTGCGAAGCGCTTTTCGACGGAGTCGAGGTCTTTCAGGATCAGTTCCGTTTCGATAATGTCGATGTCGCGAACCGGATCGACGGTTCCGAGTACATGCGTGATGTCGTCATCGTCAAAGCAGCGGACCACTTCCATGATGGCGTTGCATTCGCGGATATGCGTGAGAAACTGGTTGCCGAGACCTTCGCCCTTGCTCGCCCCTTTGACAAGCCCTGCGATATCGACAAATTCCGTCACGGCGGGGACGATGGACTTGGGATGATAGACTTTGACCAGTTCGTTCAGACGGTCGTCGGGAACGCTTACCATGCCGACATTCGGTTCGATTGTACAGAACGGATAGTTGGCGGCTTCTGCGCCTGCGTTGGTGATGGCGTTAAAGATCGTACTTTTGCCGACATTCGGGAGGCCGACGATTCCGCACTTAAGACTCATGCTGAACTCCTTGCTAATCGAGCGCAAATTTAGCATTTTTGGAATATGAAAATTTTAAAAGCAAAGAATGTTGCCGTTTTACTTTTGCCCTTTACGCTTGCTTCCTGTGCAGGGAACCGGGCGACGGAAAATCCGACGGGAGATTCGGCATGTGCGGAATGCGGCGAACAGGGAGAAATGGAGCTGGAAATTTTTGACGAAAGAGGCTTTGTCGAGCTGAATCCGAATTTTTTGGATTTGGAAAAAAGTTCGGCGACAATCGGAAGCTTTCCCGCTTTGAACGTCATGGCGGAATGCCCCGACGGAAACAAGATTTGCCACAGTTTTAGCGAAGACGCCGTGGATTTTGATCTGGCGCATTTTGAAGATTCCCTGTTCGAAAGGCGCTTCCCGACGATGCGCCACGAGCAGATGCTAGAAGGCTTGCGGATTCCCGAAGCGGATTCTTCCTGGATTAGGGAGGCGCTAAAGAAAATGCTCGGGCAAGAATTTGCGGACGGGAAAAAGCTTTCGGACGTTTCGCCGTGGGAGTCTCGGGCGGATTCCGTCACCGCGTATTCGGTCTTTGACCGGGATGTTCCCCAGCCTCTCCGTGCGGAACTTTTAAAAATTTCCCGCCGATACAATGTCCGTTATTTGACTTTACCCGTTACGGTTCAGGTGAAAATTTTACCGAAACTCGGAAAAAGCGGTGGCTTTGCGTGGAAATCCCTGTGGACCTTGTGGGATGCGCGTCTCGGAAAACCTATGCTTTTGAGCTATCATGCGTTTGCGGCGAAGACAAGAAGCCGGGTCGCGCCCGAGCGTGGCTGGGCGGCTCCTTTTGCGGAACGCCTTGCACGGGAATTGTTCCTCGATCCCGAAAGCGTGGAGAACCATTAGAAAAGAGCTTCGATGCGGGATGTTTCGCTCAGAGCGATAAGCCCTAGCATGTAGAGAAGTCCGTCGTAGTACCGCCATTTTCCGGTGGGAATCGGCGTATTCCAGAAAGTCGCTAAAAACGGGCGGGCCAGCTCGATGTCTTTTGTATCGGTCAAGTCGAGCGCGCTCGTTGCCGCGGCATTCATTGCGATAAGTCCCGGGGTAATCGGTCGCGCATCTGTCGAGGCAGAGCCGTCGATGCGGTAATCCGCAAGGCTTAGACGATTGGAACGGAAAAAACGGAGAAGCCTGCGGATGGAATCCCGTTCGAAAGTTTTAGCTTTTTCGCGTTCGCTTTCACAGACGCCCGAAATTTCCCAGTTGAAATCCATTGCAAGATTCAAGGCGACCCGCCAGGCGTCTCCGCTAAAACATTCGCTTGCCGGGTAAAAGTCGGTATGCTTCGGGGAACCGTCGAATTCCGCATAGTCGGGGAAAAGCCCCGTTTCGGGATGAGATGCGCGCATGAGGAAAGCGAGACTTTCGCGATAGACATTTTCCCAAAAAAGGTCTTGGGTTTCCCTGGCGAAAAGTCGGTAAAAGGCAAGCGTGTGGTAACTCGGATCGGTGAACTCGTTTCCCTTGACGGGTGAAAACCGGACCAGAAAATTTCCCGGATGAAACATCGCCTGGATCTTTTCCGAAGGCTTTTTGTGCGCCATCTGCCGAAGCAAGGAAGAGGCTTCGCGTTTATATTCAGGGCGTTTGAATTTTCGGGAGGCGATAAGGAGGGCCGCGGCAAAGTATTCTTCGCCGTCGGGTGCGGCACCGGCGTCAATCTTGTAGAATCTCTTCGGATTTTGGCGGATTCCGACTTGCCAGGCGAAATACGGCGAAAAGTCTCCGCGTGAATTTTTCAGAAATTTTTTGGAAAAGTACCAGAGTGACCGAAACAGGGATTCCATACCGAGTTCCGCGGCGATAAACATCCCGTAGCTCATGCCTTCGCTGCGGATATCCGAATGTCCGATATCGACGATATAGTTGAGTCGTTCGAAATCAAAGCAGATTCGCTCGTTTTCCTTGTCACCGCAAAAAAGGCTGCGGAAACATTTCCGGATTTTAGCCTGGACATCCGTGTCGCCTTTGCCGATGATCCGGAACGGACTCTTGAAGTTTCCACAAAAATTCATCGAATATCCTCTTTTAATGAATCGAACAGGGATGTCCCGTTTTGAAAAAGCCTCGTCCGCATACCGACCGAAGCCGCCCCGCGGATATCGCACTCGGGATCGTCGCCGACAAATAATGTCGTTTCCGGCTTTGTCCCGAGCCTTTCCAATGCGATTTCGAAGATTCGCGGATCGGGCTTCTTGGCATGGACTTCTCCCGAGATAATCACGGCATCGAGTATTTTTAAAAGACCGTTTCTGCGAAGGACCTTTCGCACATGGGGAGCGTGTTGAAAATTTGAAATGACGCCGACCTTGACCCCCTTTTCCTTCAATGTTCGAAGCAGGGCTTTCGTTTCCGGATGAATCGGAATGAAACATTGCCAGCGGTTCATGGACGTGGCTGCGGTGTGCTTAATCCAGTTTTCGTATGGATTTTTTCCGTAGAGCTTCGCTAGATGCTTTAAGCGGGCTTCGTATTCGGTGTAGCGGTTATCTTCCGGAATCTCTTCCGAAAAAAAATGCCTGCACCGCCTAGCGACCTGGGCCGCTGTCGTGGAAACGCCGAGACTTTTCAGCGCTTGCGCAAGATCTTCATGCCAGATGGAAAAAGCCTTGGACATATTGCCATAGGTGAAGAGAGTCCCGTACAGGTCAAAAAGGATGCCGGCGATTTCCATTTTTTGTCTTTAGACTTCGTAATCGATGACTGCGCGGTCCGTCGAAACCTTGCCGATGAACTGCTTGATTTCGACATGGGCGGGAAAATCCTGGTAGAAGTCGAGATCCTTTTTCGAGGCAAATGCGGTGACTAGCCCTAAGTCCCAGGCGGCTGCGCTGCGGTTGAAATCAACACCGGATTCGATTGCCAGAAGCCCCGGGACCTTGCCGTCGAGAGTCTTGAAAAGTTCGACGATTTTCTTCCCGTTTTCGGAGGCGGATGCGCCTTCGGCTTCTTTTTTCAGTTTCCAGAGAACGATATGTTTAATCATGGAATTATCCTTCTAGGAGTTTTTGGTACAGCGAAAGCTGCCGTTCGAAACAGCTTTGCCAGCTGAATTTTTTTGCATAGTCCACAGCGTTCCGTTTGAGGCTCGGCAGGTCCATTCTTGAAATTCGGATAATTGAATCGGCGAGTGCTTGCGGGGTGCGCTCTTCGAGCAGCACCCCGGCGCCCGATGCGCGGAGATGCTCGGCGGCGGCGCCGGTCGATGCGGCGACTAGCGCATCGCCGCAAGCGAGGCTTTCCAGAATGGAAAGCCCAAAGGTTTCCCAACCGGAAAGCGCAAGAGACAGGTCCGTGCTAGCGTAACGCTTCGCCATTTCTCCCGTGCCGTTGATAAATCCTTCGTAACGGATATGCTTGAACCTCTTCTCGGCTTCCTTGACTTTCGGAAGATCCGGTCCCGTTCCCGCAAAGAGAACCGCCGGTTCGCTGCCGAGCTTTTCGCAAAGAATCGGGTAAGCGAGAAGGAAAAGCCTTAGACCTTTTTCGTCGCAGAACCTGTGCGGGAAAAAAATCGTGAGACGGTTCGGGTCGCCAGCTTTTAACATCTGGACCAGGGTTTCGTCCCGCGCTTCCGGGCGAAAGGTTTGCAAATCGACGCCCAGCGGAACCCATTCCAGTCGATTTCCGTCAAAGCCGTTTCTTTCCATGCGGTCTAGCACTTCGCGCGAACTCGCTTCGAGCGTTCGGTAATCTCGGAAGCTTGTCCGCGCATAGGAAAAAGCGGCGGATTCAGCAAACCGTGCGATTTTGGAAAGCCCCCATTTTTCAAAGAAGCGACGGACGTAGGTGACGGGAAAATCCGCATGCCAGAAGGCGGTCAGTACGGAATTTTTTGAAACTTTTTTTGCAGCCTTGGAAACCGCCTTGGGCAAAACATACGGGGAACCGACTTCAATGATATCCGGTTGGTATTTTTCCAGATAAGGCCGGATGTCCTTTTGCTTCCACAAAAAACGGTATTCCCAGTTTCCGGGAAAGCGGAACGCCTTCCGGTGTTCGATGACAAGCGATTTGGAAACCTTCTCGGTGAAAGTCCTGGCATCGTTCTGGACAAAGACCAGGGTGGCGTCATCCCTTTCCCTGTAAAATTTCATGCGTTCCAAATGGTAACGCCTGACGCCTCCGCCCGAAGGACTCCAGAAATTGTTGAAATCGACGATGACTAGGCTCATTTTTCTTTTTCTTTCATCCGGTAGGATTTGTCCGAGAATAGAAGATTCGCTTCATAAAGGGTCGAACCGGAACCTTTCAAACTGACGGTGAGCCAGAGAGCGCCGTCTTCCTTGCGTTCAATCCAGAATGTCGCGTCCGCATCGCGCATGTAGGGTCCCGGACCGATGATTTTGTCTCCATCCTTGACGCATGATCCGCTGATGAAAACAGGAATGTCCAAATCCTTGTAAAGGTCGAGCGCTGCCGAAGAACGCCGTTCACAAAGGTCCGGGATATCCGCCCGGTCCGAGATGCGAAGATGGTCGATTCCGTCGATGACGAGAATCAGGTTCTGCCTTTCGGAAAGCTCGTTCTGCAGTTCTTTAAGGAACGCGTTGAAATTAAAAGTTTCCATATCTTCCCAGATTTCAAGCCGTTCCGCTTTGACGTAGGAAAGGAGCTGCTGGGTCGCATCGTGAACGCTCCGGTTGAGATCATCGTCCTTGTTTTGCTTGCGGACATTCGCTTCGGAGATTCCGGCGAGCATGGCTACAAATCGGTCGAAGACCTGTCTGCGCGGGCTGTCTAAGGCGACGTAAATTACCTTGGCGTCCAGATTCCCTTCGATAAGGTCCAGCGCAAAGGAGGATAGCGCATAGCTTTTAAACCCGAACGGTTCGGACGAGAGAAAATAATAGCCGGGACGGATTCCGTCGAGCGCATGGGATAGGGTCGGAAAATTGAAAAGGCGGTAGCCGACGTCGGAATCCGCATCGCGGGTCATCGCCGTAGCAAAGTTTTCCCGAATATCCTGGAGGAGTACGGACTTGCGATGTGTGCGCATGGTGTCTTCTTCGGTATCCCGGATTTTTTCGAGAAGCAAATCCGCACCGTTTTGGCGGACCAGCGTATCGACGGTTTCACCGACGGGCAGGATGATGGATTTAAAGCGCATTCCTTCCGATTCCGCAAGTTCGAGGCTCTTGCGGATGTGGAGTTCCTGGTTTCGGCGGTTCGGTTCCTTGCGGAGAATCAGCGTGATGCTTTCGGCCCCGCATGCCTTGAGCTTATACAGATGGCTGCGGCTGAAAGGCTGGTACATCGTCGAGACGACGCCCGGAATTCCCGCGAGGTCGGCGGTCAGGGCGTCAAAAAGCCCTTCGACAACAATCGGATTTTCCACGTCCTGCTGGATATTGAAGGGAATATCTAGCGGACCGGAAGCGTAAGAGATGTAAGTGTCTTCGTTTGAATTCGGCGTGCCCGCGTTATCGAGAATCCTCCCATAGACAGAATGGATGACGCCTTTGGAATTGCGGGCGGGAATAGTGAGTCGCGGTTCGTGGGAAATGTCCAGGTTGTCAAGGTAAAAGCTGACTTCGTGACGCTCTAGCCCCGAGAGCAGACAGTAGCTGTAAAAAGGCTCCGGGTCGCCGCTGTAGTATCCGATGCCGTAAAGCTTCGCCTGGCCGAGGCTCCAGCCGCGCGCCTTGAGAAATTCCGCCGTGGATTCACTCTTGGTCGCAGCCCAGTGGCAGTAGCGGACAAAGTTTTCCAGGACGCGAACCTTTTCTCCGCCGATTTCTTTGTTCTTGTGAGGTTCTATTTCGCCGTTTTCAAATTCTATGCCCCAAAAATCCAGGGCTTCCTTGCGCGCCGTGTTTTCGTCTAATCCGTTGAAACGGGTCCGCATGAGAAATTCGATCAGGTCGCCGTCGCTATCGCATTGCAGGCAGCGGTAGCGCCAATAACCCAGCGTATCGTAAAAGAAAAGGGACGATTCTTCTGGCGCGTGGAACGGACATTGGGACATCAGATTGCGTCCCCAGCGCCTCAGGGGAATCCCCAGGCGTCGCGGATGTGTCTTAACGCGGGAAAGATTGAGTTTCTCTTCTTCGACGAGCATAGGTCACCTCGATTCTAACGATAGAAATTTTTGGGGAAGGAAAATCTTGGAAGTGAAGACGAATGGACAGCCTGTTTCAAAGTTTAGCGCTTAGAATCGTTCGCTCCTAATTCCTATATTATTCTAACCATAAAAACGAGGAGTGTCTATGAACCTTTTTTCTAAATCGCTGGCGGTCCTAGGACTAGCAAGCGCAAGTGTCTTCGCTGGAATCAGCTACAGCCCGGTAACCGAAGGAGCCTCGGAATCCGCACAAAAGCTCTACAACTTTCTGGCGGTCAACTATGGAGTAAAGACCATCGCCGGTATCCAGACCGGAGAACTGGAAACGGCGACATTCAAGGCCTTGCCCGATGTCGATTCCTTCTACGTCCGCACCGGAAAATATCCCGCCCTCGTCGGTTTGGACTTCCTTTTCGCTACCGGCGTCAAAGCCAGCGACCCATGGTATCAAAGCTACACGAAAAACATCATCGATGCGGCAAAGGACCTTTGGGCGCAAGGCGGAATCCCGGCATTCACCTGGCACTGGAAAGACCCGAGCGACCAGGTTGACGAATTTTATGCGACACAAAAAGCCGCCGGCGAAGGAAAGCAATATACGACCTACGATTTTACGCAAGGGTTCAACGACCCGAGCTGCTCGACAAACTGCACGTGGAACGAGAACTCCACCACTTACAGCCAGTTGAAAAGCGACATCGATGAAATCGCAGCCTATTTCCTGGAACTCCAGCAAGCCGGAGCCGCAGCCATTTTCCGTCCGGTACACGAAGCTTCCGGCGGATGGTTCTGGTGGGGAACCCGCGGTGGAGCCGCTTTCCAGGCTCTGTACAAACTAATCTATGACGAAATGAATTCCCTAGGCGTGAAGAATCTCGTCTGGGTCTGGAATCCCGAATACGCGACCGACACGGGCTGGAATCCGGGCGAATCCTATTACGACATCATCAGTCTCGACATCTACGAAGCCTACGACTATTCTTCCAAGTTCCTTTCCGCGCGCAAGGATCTGGAAAAAAATTTCGGATCGGACAAGATTTTCGCCATCTCCGAAAACGGTCCGATTCCCGACCTCTCCGTCATGGCGGAAAACAATAGCCGCTGGTCCTGGTGGATGCCGTGGTACCAGACCTGGGACGGAAATTTCCTGAACCAGACCGTAAACGCTGTCTGGAAAGCAAACGTGGAAAGTCCCTGCGCGATTACGCTCAGCGAAATGCCAGGCTGGGACAACTATACGATTTCAGACACGCCGGTCGCTTCCTGTGAAGTCGGCTACGAACTCAAGGACCTGGACACGGCCCGCATCATCGAGGAATTCTATCCGGGCGACACGGCGAACAACGGATGGCTGCGCGTCAGATTCAACACGCCGACCGGCGACACCGCGAGAGGCAACGTCATCATCGGCGACGGAAGCTACGACCTGTCCACGGAATCCAAAATCACCTTGAATGTGTTCAACGGGAACAAGCTCTCCGGTATCTGGTTCACGATTGCATTCCTCGGGAACGAATCCACGGATTGGGCCTGGGCGCAGCCGGACGGTTGCTGGATTAACGCGAGCGACTCCACGGCCTGCGAAATCAATCTCGCCACGACAACGATGGATGGAACAGTCCTTACCGGAAGCGACTACACGAATTTCATGAGCAACATTTCGAAAATCTACATCGAAATTTCATCGCCGAACTATGCGGGATCGATTTTCTTCGACAACGTCCGCTTCGGAAACAACGTATTCGAAAGCTTTGACGATTCCAAAAAGAGCTTCAAGGTTGACCAGCCGAAGAACCTCTTTGTCGCCGAAATAGTCGGCATGGGCAAAGCGCCGACAGCAATTGCCGCCAAGGCTTCGGTTTCCAAACTCGACTTGTCGCTCCAGAACGGAACGCTTTCCATCACGATTCCCAAGTCCGGCAAGACAAGTATCGCTCTCTTTGACGCGACCGGTCACCTGGTAAGGAATCTCTCACAGGGAAGCCTTTCTGCCGGGATCCAAAACTTCTCCCTCGAAAATCTCCCCAGGGGAAACTACATGGTCCGCGTCAAGGGCAACGGATTCGCTACGGCAAAGGCAATCCGTCTCCGCTAAAAGTTCTAGAACTTCACAAAGGGCGCTTTCTTCAAAGCGCTCTTTTTTTGTGCCGGGACGCCATTTCCGAGGAAAAATTTTAACGTTTTTTCGTTTAAATTTATACAAAAAAAATTTTCTATTTATGATTTTTCTGACCGCTCAAATAATCCCGTTTGCAAAAAAACTTTTGAAAATAGATTATGGGAAAAGCAGAAAGGAGTGTTTATGTCCAGATTGTACCTTGCAATATGCGCAGGTCTTGCGCTACTCGCTTCCGCCCATGCCGAAACGCGCTACGAAGCCGAAGACCAGAATCTTCCAGCAAACGCGACCGCCATCGACAGCGCAGCCTGCTCCGGCGGAAAATGCGTCAATACCAACGGGCTTAGTTTCACGGTCTCTGTCGAACAGGCCGGAATCTACGACTTGACGCTCCCCGTTTCCGTCAAGCAATACGACTGGTTCAACACGAGCATTTCCGTGAACGGCAAGAAGCTTTCCGAAACCCTCACCAATTCTCCGGACAGCGCTTACAAACATTACACGCTCAAGGCCTCGGCGAAATTCCATGCCGGGGAAAATACGGTCCAGGTTTCCGGCGGACAATTAAACTTTGACTATCTCGATATCGGACCGCACCCGGAAACCGTGTTCACGCTCGACGCAAAGCCCATGACCCCAGGAGCCACCGAGAGCGCCTACAAGCTGAAAAAGCTCCTTACCGAAAATTTCGGAAAGAAAACGCTCAGCGGCATGATGATAGGCGACAACGCGTTCAATTACCACTACGGCGCAACCCTTGAAGACAGCTACCTCATCACATCCTGCGTTCCGAGCGACAGCTGCGGGCTTTCCGATGAACGCACGACATGGAAAGGCCAGGAAGACATTTCCGAGTTCTATAAACGTTCGGGCCACTACCCTGCGCTCGGAGGCTTCGACATGCTGTTTGCAACCGGAGGTCATTCCGACGAAGGCTGGTTCAGCGGCTACACGGACAATAATGTCCGCATGGCAAGGGAACTGTGGAATATGGGCGGCATCCCGGCATTTACGTGGCACTGGAAAGTCGGAAACGATACGATTTTTTATACCAAAAGCCAAGGTTTCAAAAACGAAAGTTGTACGGACGGCGTCATCGCAAGCACAGACAACAACACGTGCTTCAACTACACCAAGGCGTTCAGCGGCGACAAGTGCGAAGAAGCCAATACCTTGTCGGAAACCTACCGGCTTTTGATGGCCGATGTCGATAAAGTTTCAAAGCGTTTCCTCGACCTGCAGGATTCGGGCGTCGCCATTCTCTGGAGGCCGCTCCACGAAGCCGCCGGCGGATGGTTCTGGTGGGGCGTCGCCGGACCGGATTGCTACAGGCAGCTTTACAAGCTGGTCTATGACCGGATGGTCAACGTGAACGGCGTGAGAAACGCCCTGTGGATCTGGAACATCGAACGCGACCCGGAACTCGGCTACGATTACAATGCCCTAAATCCGGAATGGTATCCCGGAGACGATTACGTCGATATCGTCGGCGTCGATATTTACAACAATTCCGGAGACAACCAGTCGAACGTCAACTACTTCAACAAGATCATCGACGAAATCGGTTCGCGCAAGATGCTCGCCCTGACCGAAAACGGCCCGATCCCCGACGTTGACAGCACCTTTGACGACAAGGCCGTCTGGAGTTTCTGGATGCCGTGGTATAACACGTGGAGTAGCGGATTCCTCAACCAGACAGACAATTCCGTCTGGCAGAAGAACCTCTCCGACAGCCGAATCATTTCGCTTGAATCCATGCCGGGCTGGGAAAACGTTTCCGCAAGGCTCGCTCCGAAGAACCGCATGCAAAACTCCCAGATTGTCCTGCAAGGAAAAACGCTCCGGTTTACGCTCCAAAAGACTTCCCGGGTTTCCCTCTATTCGCTGTCGGGAAAGCGCATCTTGACCATCGGCGAAAACCTTTCGGCGGGAACGCATACGGCAAATCTCTCAAAGCTTCCCCAAGGCGTTTACCTCGTCCGCATCCAAAACGGATCACGCGTCCAGCATCAAAAAATCCTCGTTCCGTAGTTTTTCAAATCCCCCGCTCGGGGGATTTTTTTTTCAGCCAATCCGAAGCGTTCTCGCTTTTTGACATTAGAACCTGTTTTCATACGTGTCGGGCGTAGCTCGACAAGCTCGCTAGCCTGTCAAATCCCTTATCTGAAAGGAGATTCCCGTGTCTGTGTCCGCCGCGGCGGACGGGCACGGGAATGACATTGTAGTGAGCTGTGGGAATGATAGTACGCGGAAACTGTTCGCTTAGAAACACCGCATTCCGTGTCCCGCTAAACGCTTCCCAAAAATTTAAATGTCCACAGCTCTGACCACTGCTCACTGACCACTACCCACTAAACCTAGATGTCCGCAGACTATTCCCTAATCCCTCATCCCTAGTCCCTAAACTTAGATGTCCACGGTTCCTTATAAAGACATTTTCTTATTTTATACACGACTTTTCAAATATCATCTTCGTAGGAGAATCGATGAACCATTGGATAAAAACCCTGACCGTAGCCGGACTTGCGGCAGGAATGCTCTGGGCGGCTCCGGGCCTCACCGTGAACGGTTCCGAACTGCAATACAACGGAAAGAAAATTTTCTTCAGCGGGACGAACCTCGCCTGGGCAGATTACAACTCCGACGTAGGCGATAGCCCGCTCAACGAAAACGCCTGGAGCAAAGCCGTCGAAGGCACCCGCGCGGCAGGCGGGAATTCCATCCGCTGGTGGCTTTTCAACAACATGAGCCAAAGCCCGGCAATCGACACGGCAACGCATCTCGTTTCAGGCCTCAAGGAAAACACCATCAGCAACATGAAAAAGGCGCTCGACATCGCCGAGGAATACGGCGTCATGGTATCAATGTGCCTTTTCAGCCACAACCTGATGGAACCGAACCAATGGGGACTCTATGCAGGGAACAAGCTCGACTTCCAAGCGAACCAGAAGCTATTTGACGATGACGGAACCAAAGCCTTTATCGACAATGTCCTCATCCCGGTCGTCAAGGCAATCGGAAACCACAACGCACTGATGTCCTGGGAAGTATTCAATGAACCGGAAGGCATGACCACCGAATGCAACGGATGGACCCCACAAAAAATGGAACTCGCCAAGATCCAGAAATTTACAAACAAGGTTGCCGCCGCCATCCACTCGGTAGATTCCAAGCTTCTCGTTTCCACCGGCAGCGTAAACATCCAGTACCAAAAGTACTGGAACGATGCGGCACTCATCGCAGCGGGCGGCGAACAGAACGGAACGCTCGACTTTTTCCAGACACACTACTATCCCTATTACCAAGCGGATGCCGTCTCTCCGTTTGTGAATACCGCAGCCCAGATGGCCGCCACCTACGGCTACGACAGCAAGCCGATGATTATCGGCGAATTCCCGGCAAGCGGCTGGTCGGGCGACACTTACAGGTCTTCCATGGCCGCCAAGACGGAAATTTCCACCGAGGAATGTTACCGCAAGGCATTCGACGGCGGATACGCCGGAGCGCTCGCCTGGCAATACATCGGAGACAAGACCGAAGAACAATTCGGAGGATATTCCTACACAATCAACCCGGCCCTAGCCGCGATGAAAGCCTTGGCCGCAACCGAAGAAGCGAGCATCAAGATCAAGGATGTCGTCATCGAGGACGCGACAGGAAACGGCATGATGGCGGTCACGTATGGCGATGACAATGCACAGATCGAATACCAGAAGACATTTGACTTGGGAAGTGCGAGCACGCTTTCGTTTGTCGTCAAGAACAACGGAAAATCCGAAGCGAAACTCTATCTGATTCTAAAGCTCACCGATGCCTGGACATGGACCGAAATCGACGGGGAGTGCACAGTCGCAGCAGGCGAAAAGAAAATCTGTTCGTACGATATTTCCAAGGCCTCCGACAGGAACCAGACGAAAAGCATCATCATCGCGAACTACGCCACAGGCTACAAGGGAACAATCCTTTACGACGATGTTGTCGCAAGCGACACGCTTTTCAACTTCAACACGGACAAATACGACGCATTCTCCCGGAGCTTTGGCAATACCGAAGCAATGATTCCCGAAATCAAGATTGTCTTCAACAACGAAGATTACACTGCGGGAATTTCCTCGAAAAAGACCTTTGCGAAATCTTCGATACACTTCAATGGAAACGCCTTACAGCTTTCCGTTGCCCAGTCGGAAAACGTTTCCGTCGGCATCTACACGTTGAACGGAGCGCAAGTCGCCACTCTGCACCGAGGGATCCTTGCCGCCGGAACGCATCGATTCGATCTTTCCAAGATTTCCCAAGGCGTCTATCTCGTCCGCGTCAAAGGGAACGCTTTCAACGCCCATCGGACAATCCAGATAAAGTAACCGGTTCCCGGAAAATTCAAAATCCCTCGCCAAGGCGAGGGATTTTTCGTAATTAATTTTTCGAAATTTTCAAGGCTTAAATCATCGTCGCCGTAAATGTCGCGCTGCAGACAGGCGCATCGTCCAAACGAATTTCTCCGGTAAAGAAGAGAATCCCGCGGCGCATTTTGTCAAGCGTTACACGCACTTCCAAACGGTCTCCCGGACGGACCGGTTTGCGGAAACGGCATGCATCCACCCCCATGAACGCCGGACGTTTTCCCGCGCATTCCGCCTCGTAGCGAAGCCCCGCAAGAATCGCACCGGCCTGCGCCATCGTTTCAATCTGGATAACGCCAGGCATTACAGGTTCTCCCGGAAAATGCCCCTGAAAGAACGGTTCGTTGAACGAGACATTCTTGACACAGACAATCGACGGGATTTCGGATGCGACATCGAGGGACATCACCTGGTCGATGAAAAGAAAAGGATAGCGGTGCGGCAAAATCCGGAGAATTGCCTCATAGTCGTACAGAACGCCGGGCTTGCTAGACTTGGGAAGCGTTTCTAAAAGCATAATCCATCAACCTCTCTAAAAGTTTTCGGTGAGCGACATGCCCACCGTTGTGAATTCGGATTCTCAATCTAGGTAAAAAAGGCGCGGGAAGGGAAATGTCCCCGACCAAATCGAGAATTTTATGGAAGACAGGCTCGCGTTCCATCCGAAGCGGTCCCCCCGTTTTCGGAATAGCTTTTCCTTTTTCCTCGGCAAGCAGCACCCCGGACCGCTCATCCGCAAAAGCGAGCAGCCCGTTCAAGCGGGCTTTTTCCCAATCGTCTTCAAAAATAAATGTCCGCGCAGGGAAAATTTTCACCAAATCTTCCGCATCGTAAATAGCGACAAAGGCATCGTCCGAAAAATTTCCATGCGAAACGGAATATTCGATTTCAAGCGTTTCCGCCGGAGAAATTTCAAAAAATCCACCGTCCCATTCCAGGCGTTCCCGAAGAGGCGCATCGTAAAACACAAGCTCCTGCGGAATTCCCGCAATGCCCCGAACCGCTTCATACCACGGATACGCGCTCCCGTCCAAAATCGGGAGCTCTTCGGCGATGGCGTGAATTTCCAGATAGGACTCTGGATAGAGCAAGAGGACCGGGGCGAGATGCTCCACGGTAGAAACCGAAGCGTGAGAATTTTTGAAAAGTCCGCTCGAACGATTCGCGAAAAATTCCAGTTTCGAAAAGGAATTTATTTCCGAGGAACTCCAAAGCATATCCCCGGACGCGGCAAACCATTTTATCTGGGGCGAAGCCTTCCTGTCACAGACAAGCCGCACTCCCGAATTTTCAAGCGAAAGCGAATGCGCACGAATTTCCGTTTCAAAAACCGTCTGTTTCATTTGTTTAAAATTTCAAAGGAATTTTTTAAGCCGTACAGAAAGAAGGCGGCGATCTGGTGCGGATGGTTGATTTCGCCGGAACGCATTTTTGACAAAACGTCTTCCGTCGAAAGTTGAAGCGTCTCGATTTCTTCGCTTGAATCGAAATGCGTTTCTCCGCTTTGCACGACACCGGTCGCTCGGACGACAAAAAACCTTCCACGATGTCGGTCAGGATTCATCGGAAGTTCCGCCAGAAATTCAAAGCTTCCGCCGCCAAATGCGCACTCTTCCTGGAGTTCCCGCTTTGCCGCATCGATCGGAGCCTCGCCCGCTTCGACAATCCCCGCCGGAAATTCCAAGGAAACTTTTCCCGTACCATGACGATATTGCCGTTCCATCAGCCAAAAGCCGTCAACATTTTTCGCAAGAACAAGTACCCAGTCCGGTTGCCAAAGAGTGTAAAAATCCGGAATGATTTTTCCGTCCGGCAGTTCGCACATTTCTTTGTTGACTTTCAAAAACCGCGAATCGAGAAGCGATTCCGAATTCAAGGTTTTCCAAGAATTTAATTTGTATTTACTCATAAACGAAACTAAAACGTGGAATAGGGATCAAGGAGCGAATCATCGAATGCGATATCCGTGTAAGTATAATGGAATTCCTTTTCAATCAGATATAAGGCAAGCTCCTTTGTCGTCCATTTCTTTTTGACCCCGATGCTTTCAAGCCCCTTCGTCACCAGAGGAAGCGTCGCTTTTAAATCCAGTTTCCAGCTGGAATCGTCCCATTCAAAAATGATGACGGGAACCTTCGGACTAGAAGCAAGTCCCACGCTGCCGCGATCCTTCTTGATTTCAAACGGTCCAAGCCTTAGTCCAACCGTTCGCTGGATGACGCCATTCTTTCCCGTCAAGAGCGAAAGCATCCGAAAATCCTCGTTCATATTGGGATCCCAGGCGCGTTCCCGATCAAAAACCCGATAAATAAGGACGGCGAGCATTTCGCCTAGCGGAAGCTGTTCAACACGTTCCGCGGGCATTTCCAGAGCGTAACGCTGGAGCGTATCGGCATAGTAGTACGAGGTATCCGTAATATAAACGAGAAGGGATTCCGGTGGAATGTTTTCCGAAACTTTTTGCCGAATCGTCGCAAACGTTTCTTCGAGCATCAGAAGTTTCTGCTCTTCGGTCTGCCGATAAGTGACAGCATCCGATGTCTTCTCCGCATTGGACCCGGCACAGGCGCCTAGCAGGAAAATCGAAAGAGCAAAAAGAAAATAGCGAAAACTCTTTGCGCCTAAAGTTATATTTTGAAAGTAATGCATCGCGATACCTATCTAAAAATGCCGCTAAACGAACTGCTCCGTGCCTGCAAGGTCACAGGATTCCAGGGAAGCGGTCCCGGCGGACAATTCCGCAACAAGACAAATTCCGGAGTCGATCTTCGGCTGTCCGAATTTAATTTAGCAATCAAATCGTGCGAAAGCCGAAGCGCAAACGAAAACAAGCTCCATGCGCTTCACCGGATGAGGCTAGCTATCGCCCTAAATATCCGCGAAGCACCAAAACCGCCAGAAAACCTAAAGTTTCCCGGAAGCATGGGACACATCCAGCCGTCCAACGAAATGTATCCGCAATTTATCGCCGACATTCTCGACATCGTAAACGCAAATGGCGGAGACACCAGGGAAGCGGCACGGGCATTCGGACTTTCCCCGACCGCGCTCACCAAGATTCTCCATGCGGACAAGGCCGTACTTTCCAAGGTTCAGGAGCTTCGAAAAATCGGTGGGAAACCGTGGCTGAGAAAGTAGATTGATCTGCCGACATCTAAGTTCAGTGGACAGTGGTCAGAAATCAGTGGCCAGAACTGCGGACATCTATGTTCAGGGATTAGGAACTAGGGAATATGGATTAGTCCGCAGACGTCTAAGCCTTTAGGGACTAGGGATGAGGGACTAGGGAATAGTCTGCGGACATCTAGGTTTAGTGGGTAGTGGTCAGTGAGCAGTGGTCAGAGCTGTAGACGTCTAAGCTTTTAGGGATTAGTCCGCGGATGTCTAGGCTCGCGGGAAGCGTTTAGCGGGACACGGAATGCGGTGTTTCTAAGCGAACAGTTTCCGCGTACTATCATTCCCACAGCTCGCTACGATGTCATTCCCCGGCTTGACCGGGGAATCTCCTTTCAGAGAAGGGATTGCCGGGTGTGACCCGGCAATGGCTGGTTAGCGAGCTTGTCGAGCTAAGTCCGATAATGAAAGGCTAGCGAGCTGGCCTAGCGAAGCCCGGGATTCAGAACTTAGTTGGGGGAACTTAGAGCTTAGAACAGTGAACATTTAATTCAGTGGATAGAGGTCAGAAATGAGAACGTTAATCTTCTGGAATACAGAATATAGACGTCTGCAAGTCTAAGCTCTAAAATCTCAGTTCTAAGTTCTGACTCTCCCTCATCCCGTATCCCTCTGTTTCCTGATTTCTCTCAACTCTCAACTAAGTTCTGCCACCAGCTATTGCCCGGCAAGACCAAAAAGTTTAAATTAAAAAGGAACAAAACATTTTCGGGAATTTTTCGGATGACCATCAAGAATTTATTACAAATTATATTCTGTTCGCTTTTCATCTGCCTCGGCGTTTCGTGGGGAAAATCAGCCGCCTGGATAACGCTCGAAGGAGACGTCGATCCGGGAATGTATGAATACGCGGCACGCGCCATCGGAGACGCTGTCCAAAAAAATCCCGATTACATTATATTCGATATCAACACATTCGGGGGACGGCTTGACGCGGCTTTCGATATCGTCGACACGATCATGGGAATCAAAAATTCAAAGACCGTCGCATTCGTCTCCAAGAAAGCGATCAGCGCGGGCGCCCTCATCGCCCTTTCGAGCAAGGAACTTTACATGCTTCCCGGCACGACCATCGGTGACTGCGCCCCAATCGTCCAGAACAGCGACGGGACACCGCAAATCGTCGGAGAAAAAATCCAATCCCCGCTCCGGGCAAAATTCCGCAATCTAGCCCAAAAGAACGGTTACCCGGAACTTCTCTCCATGGCAATGGTTTCCCCGGACCTTGCCGTGTACGAACTTACGTGGAAAGATTCCTCCATCGCAGTCGAAGCGTCCAAATATGCCAAATGGAGCAAGCAGGACAAGGCTTTTTGGGGAACGCCCAAAGTCCTAGTCGATTCCGGAGAACTTCTGACGATGACCGATGAAGAAGCCGTCGCTTTGCATTTTTCCAAGGGAACCCCCGAAAACCGCGACGCTTTTGAAAAATCGCTCGGCATCGAAAGAAGCCACGAAATCGAAATCACCTGGAGCGAAAGCCTCGCTCGCTTCATCGCTGGCATTTCGGGAATTCTTCTCATTCTCGGATTCGGGGCGCTCTACATCGAATTCAAGACTCCGGGCTTCGGAATCTTTGGCATCGCGGGAATTCTTCTGATAGCGACTGTTTTCCTCGGACAATACATCAACCACTTAGACAGTTATCTGCCCGTCGTCCTGCTCGTTCTCGGAGCGGGCCTTTTTGCCGTAGAAATTCTTGTCATCCCGGGAACTTTCGTCTGCGGCATCCTGGGCATTCTCTGTATGGGAACGGCTATCGTTCTGGCATTCGATTTTTCAACGCTCCCCTCGTTCATCCCGGGAGCGGATTCCGAAGGCGCGGCAACACTCTTTCCCGTCATCCTCTATGTCACGGCCTGTGCGCTTATCGCGGTGCTGTTTCCCCTCTTCGCTTCCAAATACCTGATTCCGCTTCTTCCCGAAGGCTGGACACCGATGCTCAAGGCAGATCTCGAATCCGCAAAATCCCCGACCGAAGACATCGTCGAAATCCATGTAGGAGAAAAGGGAAAAGCCGAAACGCCACTCCGCCCCGTGGGACACGCGAGATTCGGCAGCAAGTCGTTGGACGTTCAAACCAAAGGCGATATGATAAACGCAGGCGAAACCGTCTGCGTTACCGAAATCACCGATGGAAGAATCTGGGTCGAAAAATCAGAGGATTTTCCCGTAGCCTAGAACCTCGCGAACCAGCTCCAAATGGGCGCGAGCCACGGGACGCGCCTTTTCCGCACCGGCACGGAGAATTTCGTCAATTCTTTCCGGATGCGCCATCAGGTCGTTATACTTCTCACGCGCTTCACCGAATGTCCGTTCCAAGACTTTCTGGAGTTCTCCCTTCGCATAGCCCCAGCCCATCCCGCCAGCGCGATACGTTTCCGCCAGCGCAGCCGTTTCTTCCGCAGTCGCAAAGAGCTTGTAAAGCCTGAACACGTTACATGTATCCGGATCTTTCGGCGCTTCGATCGGGAGGCTGTTCGTCACGATTTTCCCTAGCTTCTTCTTGAGCGCTTTCGGTTCGAGGAAAATTTCGATCGTATTGTCATAAGACTTGCTCATCTTGCGACCGTCAAGCCCGGGAATCACGTCCGTCGTCTCCTGGATAAAAGGCTCGGGCACCGTGAAAACGTCCCGTCCCATTTGCTTGTTGAACCGGATAGCGATATCCCGCGCAAATTCCACATGCTGCTTCTGGTCCTTGCCGACAGGGACAATATCCGCGTTGAACATCAGGATATCCGCATCCATCAGGCACGGGTAGCAATACAGCCCCATGTTGACATTCGTGTCCAGGTCTTCGCCCGCAGCGCGGTTCGCTTCAACCTTCGCCTTGTAAGCGTGGGCACGATTCATGAATCCCTTTGGCGTAAAGCAGCTGAGCGCCCAGCTGAGTTCAAAAATTTCGGGGATGTCGCTCTGGCGATAGAAAAGCCCCTGTTCCGGATCGAGTCCGCAAGCGAGCCAAGTCGCCGCGACCTTTCGGATGTTCTCGCGCATCTCGTCGCCGTTATGGACGGTCGTGAGAGCGTGATAGTCCGCGATAAAGTAAATCGTCTCGTAGTCCTTCGCCAGTTCAAGCGCCGGACGAATGGCCCCCAGATAGTTTCCCAGGTGGGGCGTTCCTGTGGGCTTGATGCCCGTAAGAGAAATTTTTTTCATAAAGCGAAATATAGAAATCGCGCAGACGTTGAATCTAAAACGGCGAAATCCGGGCGTCTCAAATTTCCAAGGATTGAAAACCGTAAAAATTTACAATCTACAAGTAGATAAATCTCTCCGAAAAGCGTTGTACGCAATGGACAAAATCCCTCTGCCATAAAAATTCAACAAGGAGGAAAAATGGATTTTGAAAACAGAGAAGAAACTTTCGAAGAATATCAAGGTGCAGGCGTCTATGCCGACCTTCTCCTCGACAGGACATTCAAAAAAGCGTTCAATCCGGACTCCCAGAACAAAATCTGCCTGATTGCGCTTTTGAACGCCCTGCTGGAAGGCGAAATCGACAGCCCGATTACAGACGTGCAATCACGCGACAAGGAATTTTCCGACGGTTCCAACGAAAACCGTGCCTCGATCTTTGACCTGTATTGCATCGATTCGGAAAAGCGGAGATTCATCATCGAAGTCCAAATCGCCAAACAGGAAAACATCGTAAACCGCGCCATCTATTACGCAGCGCAAACCATCATCGCCCAGGGAAGTCGCGGCAAAACATACGCCTACGCTCTGGACTCCGTCATCACAATCGTATTCATGGAATTTGAGTTTTTCGAAAACACGGAATACATCCATCGGGCAAAACTCCGGAAAAATGACGGAACATGTCTCAGCGAAACGCTAAACTTTGTTTTCGTAGAACTTCCCAAGTTCAAAAAGAAAATGGGAGAACTGAGAACACTTCTCGACAAGGGGCTTTTCGCTCTCAAGAACATCAAGAAGCTGCGAAAAATGCCGAGTTTCTATGCGGGAACCGCTTTCGAGTTATTGTTTCCCATCTCGGAATTAGCTAGATTAAGCAAAGAGGAACAGCGTATGATCAATCTGGAACAAATGCGGAAATGGGATGCCTATGCCATTCGGAAATATGCGATTGAAACAGGACACAAGGAAGGCTTTGACGCCGGGCATCGGGAAGGTGTCAAGGAAGGCTTCAAAGAAGGAAAAAAAGAAGGCTTTGACACGGGACATCGGAAAGGCGTTAAAGAAGGGATCAAGGAAGGTATAGAAAAAGGACTCCAAAAAGGACTCCAAAAAGGACTTCAGGAAGGTATTCAAAAAGGCATTTCTATCGGTAAAAAGGAACTGGCGAAAGATCTTCGCGATGACGGGGTTCCCATCGAGATTGTTTCGAAGCGTTGCGGCCTTTCGCCCGAAGAAATCAAAAAACTGTAAGAGTTAATATTTTTCCCCGGCATCAAGAATGCCGGGGAATAAAAAATTTCTAGGGCTTTTTGAAAGCTCTCTTTTCTAATAATGGTTCAAAAGCTAAAAAGGTCAATTTTTTGTCACACCTGTTCCTTGGCAAGGGCTTACTCCCCCAGCATATTCGCAACCAATCTTATCTATAGTCCCCGAATTTATCGTAAGAATCGAGCCTGAAATCGGCATTACATTTGTAGAGGCTTGATGTTCGCTTCCATCACAGGTCAAAGAAGTCCCACCATAAGAAATATCAGCCCCAATAGAACATATATAGAAATAACTATATGAATTAGTACCCTTGCAATCATGCAAGACTTTATACGTTCCTTTATTTGAAATTTTAGAATTAATTTCCGGCCATCCTCCATTATCGCTTTTATCCAAACAAAGTGTATAATCTACATCAGAATTACTCGACGAAGATAATAAATTTTCACTAGAACTTGAAGAAGTTCCAACAATAACTACAGTATTTTCACAAAGAGTTGCAGGAGAATAATTCCAAAGATTTCCTTTATATGTATATGTTCCTGCTTCTAATTCCGAGATAGTTGCAGAACAAACATTTTGACTGCAAGAAATATTTCCAGATTTAGTCCAGCCTTCGGTGTACCATTGATTCCCACCGAAACTAGAATTATTTCCATCATAAATCCACTTCAAAGTAAAAGATTCTCCAACATTAACCGAGCTAACCTCTTCACCAGCAGAATTTCTAACCTCGCAAGTCATCGTCTCATTTTTAAAGGTTACTTCTTTTGAACATTGCTGGACCCCATTATAATACATGATAAATGTAAATGTACCAGACTCCGATTGAATAAATGAATTTTCACGGCATTGTCCACCAGCTTCACACTTAATGGTCATTGAAGCATCTCCTCCAGTGACCATAAACTCAGTATATGAAGTGAGCCCAGAAAAGGTAGGAACAAACGTATAAGAAGTCCCCACATAATAAGAAGATACAGAATTCGAATAGTCCTTCAAATCACAATCAAGAACCGTAAAATTTTCCCCACTCGAGCTGCTTTCCCCCACCGCAGCCGAGCTGCTGCTCGATTCCGCTTCGTTAGAAGACGAACTTTTCACAGCGACGATTTCAAATTCCGAAGAACATCCATCAAACGGGTAATCCGCATTCGCAGATTCCACGCGATACCGGTACGTCCCGATATTCCACGGTGAACTTTCCGAGTTTTCGCCAAACGACAAAGCATAATTTCCGGTACCAGTCTCTGAAATTTTCCCATCATCCGTCGAAATTTTCCACTGGCAACCGCCATCCGGGCAGCCGGTAAATGTCACCGAAAACTTCGGCAGACCTTTCCCCTGCGCCACGGTGGAATTTCCGTCTATTTTGCATTCCGCCGTAATCTTCCCGATCGTCGAAGGATCGACCGAGCATTCCTTTTCCGCGGTAGCGTTTCCGTTTCCGGCAAGGGAAAGCTTGAACGCGTAGGATTTTCCCTGGTCTTCCTTGTAGGGATTTCGATCGTCCGCAAAAGCCAACTTTGCGGTCGTCCCGTCAAACAGGCAGGAATTCGAAGCCTCGCAGGAAACCGTTTCCGAATTCGAATAGCCTTCGACCGTCCGCGTCACCGTAAAGGACTGGATCTTATCCGGGTTGGAAACATCCGCTTCGATATTCCACTGGCTACCGCCCGCATATTTGGCGCGACAGGCGCTGAGCGAAACCGCATTCGCACAGTTCGACAAGACCGACTTGACCCGAACCACAGAACCGTTGTTCCTGAAGCAGATTCCAGAAACATTCTCCGGGTCAAAGCCATCCGCATTCGCCGTCATCACATCCACCACATCAAAGGTGGACGGTCCGAAACGGGAAATTTTTACCGCATCGCTTTCAAAATCATTCTCTCCCCAAGCATCGTTCTTGCTCAGCAGGAAAACTTCCAAGTCGGGATTTTCTCCGGTTCCGCTCACGGATTCCAGTTCAATTTCCAGGCTCGCCGCCCGCAGATTCACCGAAGCGTCAAACTTTTTGCACTTTGCCTCCGACGAATACGGATAGTCTTCAACCACATCAATTAAAATCTTGTGTTCCGAACATTCCGTAAATTCGCCCGTCCAGAACTTGCCGCAATGGGCGCGCCCGTTTTCGCCAGCCGGAATCCAGGCGTTCTGTTCATCGTCCGAAACGGAGCAGTTCAGCGAAGCGTAGGCGGTTTTCACATCTTCGCCGTTCTTGTAGCCGTGCAATCCGGAACCCGACGGATCAAAGCGATAGCCATCTACGCAGGTAATGACTTTTTCATATCCGCCGCACGCATCCGTCCCATTTACATAGTAATACGTTTCCGCGCAGCTCTTCGAATTGAACCACGCCGAATGCCCGAGCCACGGCTTCACATCCTTTCCCGTCGGAACGATTCCGTTTTCCGCCACCGCGCGGAACGAACACTTGACCGTCGGATAGGTGTCGTGGCATTCCGAACCGTAATCCTCGCTTTTCCAGCCGATTCCATAAATCTTGAAATTCGCATCGGCGATTCCGAACCCGACATATTCGTAGGAACGGTTCAGATACTTTGCATAATTCGCCTCGTTCAAGCTGAACTGGCACGAATACGCTTTCGGAGAACCGTAATAGTTATCCTTGGACGCTTCAACGACTAGCACATCGCCCGCATCGCTCGACTTGAGGGTTGCCGTCACCATCACCATCGCGTTTGCCGAAACCGATGCGCTCGAACCGTTGTCCGTCGGAACGCTCGACTTGCAATTTTTCCCGTTTTCGTTGCAAAGCTGGACTTCCAGATTACCCGATGCGTTCGCATACACGTTCAGCATCATGTATTCCGAAGCGTTTCCGTTCGACCGCAAAATAAGCCCGGAATTCTGGATTCTTGCGCTCGACCGGTCATTGCTCGACGTCGCCTTTGGAACCTGCAAAAGCGCTTTCATCGTCCCGTAAAGTCCCGCGCTGACCGTACTCATCACCTTGACAGAGGACTGTTCGAGATCTTTCCGCTTTACCGAACGCTCCACCGAAACGCTTCCGTTTTCATACAAAATATTTCCCACTGCGCCAGAAACAAGGTTCCACTTCGCCTTGGTGTAAGTCGGGCCGTTCGAAACGCCAGCGCATACGCCGTCGGAACCGCTCTGGCAATTGTCGATGCAGTATTCCTTTTCGTCAAAGCTTCCATCGCAAATTACCTGTGAACGGTTGAACTCGTCAAAGAAACAGTGCCGGTCCGCTTCGCCGAAATGCGCAACCAGCGAATATTCCGCAGATCCTTGAATCGTAAACGCCGGATAGACCGTATTCGCGAGCACATCGGAACCGGACGGGCAGTTTCCCGCAGAATTTTCGCACTTCCAATAGTTGAAATTCTTGTGGTCGGTCGAACTCGTGTCAAGCTTGAGCGTTACCTGGTCCCCTTGGAAAACGTCAATCGCGCAACGCTTGTTTTCGTCGGCATTCGAACTGTAATCGCAATGCTCTGTAACCGTTCCCGTGGAGCGTTCGATGAGAATATCGATTTTGGGATTGTTTCCCGTGCCGACATCGCCCGTAAAGCCCACGATCATCTTCTGCTTTTTCGCAAAGACGCTTGCGCGAAGAGACACGGTTGTATTCGCCGCCTGGGTAGAAAGGTCGAACGAATTGTTTTCCGCAGGAATGATCGCGACGCAGCCCGATTTTATTGCCCCGGATTCGACAAGTTTTCCCTCGCCCGTTCCACCGGCGACGCAGTTCCATTTATCGTTCTTCTGGACTGTCGCACAGGCGATTCCCGAAGCAATCGTCACCCATTCCGACGATTCGCAATCTCCCTTGGGCCAAATATTTTTTGACTCGGGGCAGACTCCAGAATGATCTTTGCAGTATTTTTCAAAATCCTCATCCGTAATTTCTTCGCGATTCACCTGGACATTGCTCGAAACATGCACGTCGGAGAGCCACGGCGAACCGAGCCGGTAACCGTTGCCTTCCTTCAGCTGCACCGTGAATGTTCCGCTTGTTGCGCCGGTCGTCTTAATGGTGTATAGCGGAATCGACGTCCCGCTTGTTCCGCGCACCTTGATTTCGCATTCATTGTCCGTACAGGAAATTGAAGTTCCCGAAGCAGGCACCACCTCCCATCCCCCCTCGGGTTCATCGCTCTTGGAAAATTTGACCGTGATTTCCTCGCTCGCATCGACAATCAAATTAATTTGTGCGGAACCCGTCGAGTTGATTCCCTGGGATTCCTTTTCGAAACGGACCGAGGGAACGTCGCTTTCTTCCGAGCCGATGACGACCCAGAACGGCACGTTTTCGTCGTAGCCCGAAGCGCTTGTCTTGCATTCATAGACGCCTTTCTGCAGGGCGGTACCGCTATAAAGCGAACCGTTCACGCTCAGGGATGCGTCGGAGCTTGCACATGAATTCACGCTCACGTTTTCCTTTTTGAGCTTCGACCCGTTCAACGCGAGCACGTTATAATAGTCCCGGAGCGAGCCTTTGGGGTTCGCGGGCAAGTAGATAATCCGCGGAAGGACGATATAGGCGCTGTCGATTCTCGTTTCCTCCGCATTTTCCGGAGCGGCTTCCCGGCTTTCATACTGCGATTCGAGCGAGACGCCGAGCTGAGGCGCCATCGAGATATAGTGCGGGTCGAAACCGCCGTAATTGATGTTCCCCAACGAGCCGCCCGACGAACCGCCCGAGCCGCCGGAAGCTCCGCCACAAGGCGAACCGTCGTTGTTGCAGATGATGCCGTTTTCGGTCAACTCGTCTATCAATTCTTGGCTATAAGTTAATGTTGCATCTTCAAATCGTGTCCCTGCACAAGATTCCGCCGTCGCATAAACAGTACCTGTTAAATTCAATTTAGATTTTCCAATTTCTCCTTCTGTATATATAAAATAGTTAACCGATGTTCCATTGATATGGTGAGCGCCATTCTTTAAGTATAAAAAGACAGAAGTCTCTGCATTTTTTGTTTGAGGCAAGCCATTTTGGCAAGATATAGCATCATTTGCTATAATTATAAATTTACCATCAAGAGTTCCTTCTGGACAATTCTCATCTCCAGTTCCCTCTGAAACATCTACAACAAGATAACCATTATATAGATTTTTTTCAGATAATGTTTCGTCATCAGAATTCTCTTTATAACAATTATTCAATTCAGAAACCAAACCTTTATTCCATTGCTTTATCGTAGCAGCACAACCTTTATCCGCAAAACTTGCGAATTTATCCTTCGCCGTAACCAAAGGATCTTTTACTTTATAATTGGAACCGTCACACCCCGCTTCCTTTTTCCAAATCGAATCACAGTCGGCCTTGACCTGTTCCGCACATTCAAAAGGTACTTGAGACGGCAAGTTGCGATTCACCGTTCCGTTGGATTTGAACCAAGGATAAATAGAACATATCGGAAAAGATGTCGGATACTCTTTCCCTTCAAATCCTGTCACTCCTTTTTCCGATTGGCAAGCATGGGTGGAATTTGAAGGATTATAAGAAGAAACTCCTCCATAACTGGAATCACCTATTAAAATATTATTGATCCAATAATGGCTAAAGCCATTGGAATACACATCTTTAAACTCAACCTTTAAAGGGTTATAATCCAAAAAATACATATCATTTTTTAATTCAATAGATTGATACGGATAATAAGGATTATACCTGTACTCTGGAGGCCTATAATTCCATTCTCGCTTTTTTCCAACAGAAAACTCTTTATACTCCTTGTAAGACGAAGACCCGTAGGCATTTTTAATATACACTTGTGATTTTTCAGAATTTCCCAGAACTATTTTCTTATAGTTACTAACATTTTCAAAGCTCGTATATATTCCATAAGGATTTTCAATCCATACATTTCCCTCTACAGAAAAAGGTTCTGTTGTTCCCTTAGAGTCAATTTGTCCTTCTTCAGCAACACATAGATTTTCTCCAATTTTTGTATAATATCCACCAGCATCCTGAGTTGTTGTAAATTTTCCATTTAAAGAAACACTTTTATTAATAACCATCGCCTTTTGTTGTTTTACATTTCCTCCAAAATAAGCATTGCCACTTAAATTCATTGGTCCTTCAAAATCGCCTCCAACAAAAAAATCGGTCGCATATACACCATTATTTTGAATTGAAGCGTTCCCCCCAATGCAAATAGTTTTTCCCACTTTAACATCATTTCCAGACAGCTCAGCATTTCCTGTTACCACCCAATTACCAGTTATTACAGGCGGATTTCCCGACCAATTACCATTAATAACAGCAGATGTTAAAGTAGCTTGCGTACTCGTATAACTCCCCCCGAAATACGCATAGTCGAAATCCACCTTCGACGCATTCTTTTCCGCCGGCACCTTCACCTGGTACAGCCCGTCCACATTTAAAATTGCGACCTCGCTGTGGGACGCCGCCCCGTTCCGGGCTTCGCCTTTCGACAAAAGCTTTAATTTGTATGTCGAATTTTCGGTGTTCACGCCGGTGAGCCACACGCTATAACTTTGCCCTTCGCGCTGCAACGAACGCAGCTGGCGGTCCATCCGAACGGGCTTCTTGCCACCGTCAAAATACTGCTTGATCAGCGCACCGGCATCGTTTGCGTGCCACGCAATCCAGGCCCGCGCATTTTCGATTCCCGCGAGCGAACTCTGGTAGGCCTCGCGTTCGAGCATCCGCGAACTCGACGCCCTGCCCTGGGAAGTGATCCATTTATAAGTCGCCGTCGCAGCGATCGTCGCCACCAGCATAAAGAGCATCACGACAATCAGGGAGACGCCGGACTTGGCATTTCTGCTTTTGAAATTCCCATTCATGAACACCTCCGTCAATCCGTCGGACCGTTGCCAGGCGTAGGCACGACCAACAGGGCGTTTCCGGTTTCGCCTCTCTGCTTCAAGACGAGATCCAGCCGAAAGGCCTTGACCTTTTGCTTGAGAGGCTTTTTGTCCGCATTGTTCCACCCCCAATTATCAACAAAGTTGTAATTCGCGCTCGCGATTCTTTTCACCTTCAGGTTTTCAATCGTGAGCGTGCCTTCCGAAGCGAGCGGAGAATAGAACACAAAGGTAAATGCGAGACAGACGTTTTTCACCGTATCGGGCACGGTAAAGCGCATCGAATGCCTTCCGTCCGGAGCGTCCGTCGCAAGTGGCGGATAGAAGAGGAAATCGTGCGTCAAAGCGTTCCCGTTTTTCTTCGGGATGTTTCCGTCCGCCGCATTCCGGAATCCCACCGAAAAGTGGTCCTTTCCCGGCACGAACATCAGGCTCTTGTCATCCGCATTCGACGGGGCGGGAACCGTAAAGGAAATTTCATATTCCTCGTGCGGTTTAAACAGGAAGAACTCTTTTCCATAGCTATCGCAGTTGCTTCGCCACGGGTCGCTCGCCCGGGCCGCGCTTTCGTCCCGAATCGCGAAGACCTGGTTTGCGAACACATCCGACTTGGCGCTTCCGGTAGCCGGATCGTAATTGGACGTAAATCCCGAAAGGACTTGCTTTGCACCGCCTTCATCTTTGGAGCCTTCACCGTTTTCGATTCTCTGGATTTGGTTAAAATCCGAAGATTCCCCGTTTCGCGGGATCAGGCGAAAATCGTCACCGTTATTTTTCGGGAAAATCTGTTCATCGTTTTCGAGATTCTCGACAGAAGGCTTCGCCGGCTGCACACGAAAAACCTCCACTGCCGCCTGGGCCATCTCCACCGCTTCGGGAGAACTTCCCACGTCCGCACACGGATCGTCGTCCGCAAGCGAAAATCCGGACTTTTTCGCAAGCAGCCTGCAGGAACGCTTCAACTTTTCGCCATCGGCAAACCAGCTGATTTCCTCGACCGCTTCGTAATGGCCGTCCGCATCATAGCGAATCCGCCGTAACGCGAGACTGTCAAACCCGTTTTTCTCTTCGACAAAAAACGACGAAGAATCCCCGTCCGCCGGATCCATATAGACAAGGACATTCACCTCGCTGAACTTGTCGCCATAGGATTCTCCCCCGTCGGCGTTCCCCGCCTCCTTGGAACTTTTCGCGCCCATCTGGGAGACGTCATCTTTAAATAGCGCAGCCACGTTTTCCGCTTCTTCCGTCGCCTTCAGCATGTTCTGAGTGCGCACGCGGAACCGGGTGCTGTTCGAAAAGGCCTCGCCCGCGACCAGCACGACGATTCCAATCATCGCCATATAGACGACCAGTTCCATCAGGGTAAAGCCGCTCTTTTTCATCGGATGATCCTCGAAATGCTGATGGATTGCGTGGAACTCTTGAAAGGCCACGAGACCGTCACGTCGATGCGCTTGGCAAAGACATGCGAAACCTTATCGTATTCCGAGGAATCCGACGCGGTAAAGACCGAATCCGGCGAAACGACAGCCTCCGCGGAATAGTTTACGGTCATATCGTGTGGAATCAGTCCGGGCTGGCCGCTCCACGTCCGGGAGATATCGTCAAACCGGACAGTATCCGACTTCAGCGAGGCAAGTCCCGTACGGCTGAGCGAATCGATGACCTGTTGCGCCACTTCGACCGCACCGTCGCGTCCGCGGATCCGAAGGAGCGCTTCGCGGTTTCCCGACTGCAGGTTGTTCACGGCGACATACAGAAATCCGAGTACGGCGATAGCGACCAGCACTTCCATGATGCCGAAACCGCCCTTTTTCTCTAAAAAACTGGACCTCTCCATGCGAACCTCACAGATCTTCCCACGAAGAGCCGTCGCCTTTCTTCGGAGCGATTGAATTTTTTTCCTTGGACTTGACCGCTGCCCCAAAAAGATCGTCGTTCCCGTATTTCGCGACAAAATATCCCTGGTAGGGGGCAGCCGAAAGTCCGAATTTCGGAGCGAATTCCGCCCCGGAAGCGAGCCAGTTTACGCCATCAAATCCGCTGATCGTCGCATCGACAAGCGAAACCCGCAAAACCAGTTCCATGCTGTCGAGAGCAACCGCGTTCTCCGTGTCGGAGCATTTCGAGCGATACGTGACAAGCTTTTTATCCGACTTGCCTTTGACGCAAAGCGTATCATTCAATTGGCGAGCCTTGTTCGCTGTCGCTTCGAGATAGGCGGCCATGTTGTAAGCTGCGTCCTTCGTCCGGCTGTTCGCTATCGCCCCGGACATTCCGCCGTAGCCGACCGCCGACAAAATACCGATTACCGCGACGACCGTCAGGACCTCGACCAGCGTAAAACCGCATCTTGAGCGCGTATAGTTCTTCACAAGGATAAATCTATACTATTTATCGTTTTTGGTAAACAAAAGAATACAGAAGAGGCGAAAAAACGTCCCAGGTCCACTAGGCAGTCAAGGATTCGCGCAATTTTTCCACTTCTTCGGCAAATTCCGGATTCTGGCGCATCTCGCGCTCCACCGACTTGATGTTCGCAATCACCGTGGAATAGTCCCTGCCGAAATGGAATCCGATGTTCGAAAGCGATTCTTTCGTCAGTTCCCGGCAAAAATACATCGCGAGTTTCCGCGGAAGGGAGATGGACTTGACCCGGGAATTCGCCCGGAGCGATTCCGCCGAAGTCTTGTAGGCAAACGCCACGGTTTCCTTGATGGCGGCAACCGTCAGAACGGGACGGACAGCCTTTTCGCTAGAAGATGCCGCTTGGCATGGTTCACAAAGTTCCCGGAACGTTTCGAAAGTCAGATTCACCCCGAGCAGGTCGCGATAGGCGAAAAGCTTCGTGACGACGCCCTCGATTTCACGGACGTTTCCCCGTTCGTGCGCGGCAATCCAACCGAAGATTTTTTCGCGTTCTTCGGCAGGAATCTGGAGATTTTTCGCTTTTTCCCGCAAGATGTCCATTCTCGTCAAGCAATCGGGTTCATTCACCGCGACGCTGTTGCTGTCAAACCGCAAGAATCCCTCATAGAGACCCGGAATTTCGGACGGACGCCTGTCGGCGCAGAAAACGGTCGGCCTTTTCGCCACTAAACGCTTCTGTAGCACGTCGAACAACGCTTTTTCCGTCGCCCCGCGCCCCTTTCCGGCGAGAACCTGGATGTCATCGACAAGAAGCAGTTCGGGGTCTTCGTACGTATGCCGCAATTTTGCAAGAGCTTCCGACCTTTCCTCGCGAGAAGCCGCCGTCTGCGTCAGCATGAAGTCTTTGAGAAAACGCTCCGCGGTCCGAAACACGACCCTCGAAGCGGTGCGGTAAGTTACCGCATAGCGTCCAATCGACTGCAAAAGATGCGTCTTCCCGACACCGGAACAGCCGAACAGAAAAAAGGGATTCATCGAACATTCGCTCGGCTTTTCGGCAATGGATCGGCAGATGGCAAGGGCTATCCGGTTGGAATCGCCCTCTACAAAGGTTTCGAACGAATAGGTCGGGTAAAGGGAGGCTAGCGTTTCCGCATTTTCCGAGAGCCGAATTTTCTCCGCCCGGCTGACCCTAGACTTCTTCACCGTGGGATATTCCGGAACAAGCGCATCCGACGGAATGATGGGGACCTGAGAGGCCTTGCTCTTCGGAGAAACGTCGATCTTAAAAGTCGCTATTTCGGGCAAGACTTCCTGGAGAGCGGATAGGAGGGGTTCCCGGAAACGGCTAATCCAGGAGGGAATCAACTCGTTTTTTGCAACCAGCCTTGCGCAGCCGTTTTCCACTCCGGAAAATTCCAGGTTCCCGTCAAAATACATATCGACAGCATTCGCAGGCACGTCGCCGCGATGCCGCAGACTGTCCAAAACGGAACTCCACACGTCCGAGGAGGCGTTCGGCAGTCGAATCACATTATCATCTATCCACATTTCGTTCAAGGCCACCGTAAAGGTTTCACATACCCGTTTGCAGTAAACGCAAATTTAATAAGAAATGGAATGTTGGGCGTTTTTTTTTCATTTTTATCAAAAACGGCAAAATTTCGCAAATTTCGGCAGGTAAAATTTTATGGCAAAGTATCATCGCTTAAATACGCAGCACTCCCCTTAAATACCCCTATTCAAAATCACAATTTATCCACAGATATTTTCGGAAGAACCCCTTGCCAGAAAGCATCTTCGTAATGCGGTCATTTTGACCGGGCTTTTTCAAGAAACTTTTCATAGACAAGCGGGGCCAGTTCCGTTTTCGGATTGACGGGCTTCTCCTTCGAAAGCTCCCCGACGTCAATCGGTTCCAGGACCGCGGAACGCACGACGACCCGGTCCGAATTCTTCCTGGATTCCCAGGTTTCGCGCGAACCCTGGATATAGACGGGCAAGATTATCGCATTCAGGTCCGCCGCCAGCCGAAAGGCTCCGCTCTTGAACTGTCCGACCGAACCGTCCTTGCTGCGCGTTCCCTCCGGAAAGATAAAGACATGCGCCGTCTCGCTTGAAGATTCCAGACGGTTCTTGATTTCGACGCCCGCCCGGGAATTCTTGCGATCGACAAAGATGCAGTGGATTTCCTTCATCCAAAAATTGAGAAACGGAATGTAAGTCAGATCCTTCTTGGCAAAGAACCCGATGGAGCGTCCGAGCGTGATAAAGACAATCGGAATATCGAAATAGGACTGGTGATTGCCCACCACGATGACCGGACGGTTCCAATCGACGCGGGAAAGCGCCGACTGGTTTTCGATATCTATTTGGACGCGGAGAGCCTTGAAGCAGAACCGGGAAAATTCCTGGATGCGGCGTTCGACCCACGCAGAGAGGGACTTGCGACAAAAAACGCTCCGAAAGAGAAACGGCGGAACGGCAAGCATCATATACCCTAGAATCAAGACGACAGCGCGAATGCGGAAGAAGAATAGCGGCATTGGGGATTTCTCCGGAACAGGTCGGTTCAGATAGTTCAAAAACCTAGACGGTTTGAATTCGGAAAGACGCCCTTTCCAAAAGCGTCGCTTACAATATAACAAAATGAGAACGGCCTCTGCCCGCGTCACGCCGACATAGAAGAGCCGCTTTTCCTCGTCTAGCTGCGCCTTTCGCTCGCGCCGCGTTCCGCTAGACTCTCCCGGCGTGAGATTTTCCGCAAGTCCCGCGTAGAAAACAACCGTGTACTGCAAGCCTTTCGAACCGTGCACGGTCTCCACGTGGACGCCCGAAATTTCCGGCATCTCCGCATCGCCTTCTCGATAGACGGGAATCCGAAAGCTTTCTAGCGCTTCTTCGTAATAGAGCCTTTGCCGGTTGTAGCGGACAAGGATGGCAAAGTTTTTGAATTCCAGGTCATACGCCATCCGAAGCTCCTTGATTTTCGAGACAATCCGGAGCATTTCCGTCTGGGGATCCCCGCTAACCCAAAGTTCCGGGTCTCGGTTTTCGAGAAAGAGAGGATGCCGGCTGCTATTTCCCGCCCGGAGCGTCTTTCCGAGCAAGAGAGGCTTGTCCCGGAAAATGTTGTTTGCAAGATACAGCACCTTCGGCACGGAGCGGTAGTTCCATTCGAGCCGGAGAAGCGTCGCCGTCGGAAAATCCTTGCAAAAACGGAAAACGTTTCCGATGTCCGCACCGCGAAAGCCGTAAATCGCCTGGTCATCGTCCCCGACGGCAAACAAGTTGACGTTCTCGCCGAGAATCGCCCGAACGAGCAGATACTGCGAAGGATTGATGTCCTGGTATTCATCTACCAGAATTTCCCGGAAACGATTCCTCACTGCGGTCTGCACGTCCGAGTTTTTCTCGATCAGCGCGGTTGAAAGATAGATGAGATCCTCGAAAACGATTTTTCCCGTTCTCAGAACATCCCTTCGGATGGGTTCCAATTTTACGCTTAATTTATGTGAAATTCCCGGATTAAAAAGTTCATCCCTCGATATGGCATCAGGACGCAGCCGATGATCGACCAGTGCGCAGGCAAACCGTTCCGCCGCCCCTTCACCGGGTTTCGGAACTTTCTCAAAACCCGCAAGTTCCCAACCGAACTTTTCCCCGAACCTTTCCCGCAAAATCGAAAAGGCTAGTGAATGAAAGGTGCACAAGCGGATGTCCGCATCGGGAAAAAGCTTCTGGACGCGTTCTCGCATTTCCTGCGCCGCCTTGGCGGTAAATGTCAAAGCGAGAATCGACTCTGGGCAAACGCCTTGCAGGACGCGCCACTGGATGCGACGCGTAAGGACCGAAGTCTTTCCCGAACCCGCCGCCGCGAGAATCAGCAGAGGTCCGTTTTTCCGGTGATCGAAAAGAACGGCGGATTTCTGGTCGCTGTTTAATCCGCGGAGGATTTCCGCTTCCATTTCGGCTTTTTCTTTCATCGAAACGTCCTTTTTGGATTTTGGAAAGTTTTCTATTCCAAAGACGCTTCCCCGCCGAAAAAAGAGAAAAACGGTTAAAATTTTGCAGCCAGAAACAGAAGCAAGTGGTTAGCGGGCAGTCAAGAACGAGGAATTGTGTGGTCAGGGATTAGCCGAGTTGATAGGTGATAGTTGATGGGAAACAGGAGGCAGGAATCAGTGGCTAGAAGGGATGTGGGACACGGTGAGAGGGACGATGGCTTGTCAGGGAAAAGGGAACTGTTATTAGTTGATAGAAATCAGGAAACAGGGATCAGTTGTTTGATGGGAAACGGGACACGGTGAGAGGGATGAGGGATTAGTTAGGAATTAGAAAAGAGTAATGAGAAATTGACATTTTAGCGAACCGTAAGTTGTCAGGAATCAGTGGCCAGTGGTTAGGGATTAGTTGATAGTTGAGAGGAGAGCAGGAAACAGGGGGGGCAAAACTTAGAGCTTAGAGTTGCAGACATCTATGCTCTTGCATCTCGGAAGTTTAACGTCTGCACTCTGACCACTGGACACTAAGCTTAGACGTCCACAGTTCTAAGCTCTAAGCTCTCTCAACTAAGTTCTGAATAGCTCGACAAGCTCGCTAGCCTGTCATGATCGGACTTAGCTCGACAAGCTCATCCCATTCCTTAAAGGGGATTCCCCGGTCAAGCCGGGGAATGACATTGGACTATGTTCCTTGTACTGTTTCTCACAAAATTAAATGTTCGCTATTCTAAGCTCTAAGTTCTCTCAACTAAGCTCTGAACCCCGTGTCCCGCTTGACTCTTCCCAAAAGTCTAGACGTTTGCGGCCTAATCCCTATTCCCTCATCCCTAATCCCTGGACATAGACGTCCACAGTGCTGCCCACTATCCACTAAGCCTAGACATTCGCAGACCCATTGCTCATTGCACATTCCTAATTCCTCATTCCCTTAGACGCGTCCACGGACTAATCCCTAAATTTAGACGTCCGCCGTCCCAAGTTCTATCCATTCCGAACTCCCCGTTTTTCCGTCAAGAAGAAAAAAGCCCCGACGAGGCTCACCAAAAGGCTCACCAAATACGCCAAAAGCTGCACCATTACGGAAGCGAGCCCTGAAACGCCGATTCGTTCGAACAGGGACTGCGCCAAAAGCTCCCTCGGGCCAAAACCTCCGATAGAAATCGGAAGAGCACTCACCACGGCAACCATCGGAATGAAGAAAAAATACCATGAAACATCGATGTCAAGCCCGATCGCAAGTCCGCAAAAATAGTGCACGACGACGCGCAAGCTCTGCGTCACAGCGGACAGAGCCGTAATGTTTAGCCAGAGCCTCGGCTCTCGATAATTCTGGAATCTCTGCTGGAAATGCAAAACGCGGACCTGCGCAGAAATCGGCAGCACCTTTCCCGTAAACCGGGCGAAAAACCGTCCCAACCTTTTGCTGAAAAGCCCCGCAAGAAGCGCGCAAAATCCAAGAAATATCCAAAACGATGGCAACAGGAAAAGCCGTTCGGCCGGGTCGTAGATAAAAAACAGGAGACCGACAAGAAGAGCCAGGACATTCAAAAAAAACAACCCGAAGAGCCTGTCAAAAAAAGTCGCCGTCAATCCGCCGCCGACCGTCTTCTGGTCGCCCTGCATCCGGATGTCATAGATTTTTTTCACATCCCCGCCGACGTTTCCCGGCATGAAGTTGTTAAAAAAGAGCCCGACAAAATAAAGCTTCACCAAGTGGCCGTAACCCATCCGGACATCTTGCCTGTCAAGCAAAAGCTTCCATTGCAGGCAGCCGATAAAGTTCGAAAGCAAAAGACAGAAAAGCGCCAAAAAAAGCGGAGGAATCGAGCGGACCGAAAAAAGTTCCCAAATGTCTCCGGTGTCCCAGCCAGGCGCACTGACGATTTTCCGATAAACAAAATAGCAAGGAATAAACGTCACGCACAGCTTGACGCACAACACGAGAAAGGATTTCAATCCCGATTTCATTTTCCGGGTTTCTTCGCGAGAATTCCAATAGAGAGTTGCGTGTAACGCGAAACGGGAATCCGGTCAAACGCATCCAGAAAAGCGTCCTTCGCCTTTTGGTAAGCGGAACCCGCAAGCGGATACTTGGGAAGTTCGACATGTGCCTTAAAGCACAGTTCGCGAAGCATCCGGTAGAAAAGGTTCGGTCGCATCCAGTCACCGTATTCGTATTCGATTTCAAAACCCGCCGATTTCAGGAGCTTCCGCAGTTCGCCAACAGTAAACTGCGTTTCCCAGCCGGCAAACCATTTTCCCATTGCGATGAGAACATGCTTGATAACCGTATAGGGATGCACGGTCTGCGGCACATCGCAAAGGATATGCCCGCCAGGCTTTACGATTCGAAAGTTTTCCGCGATCAGCGGCTTCGGATTTCTGAAATGCTCGGCAAGCCCCTGGTGAAAGACCAGATCGAAAGTCCCGTTCGGAAAGGGAGCCTTAAACGCATCGCCCCGGACGCAATGCAGATTTTCTTCCAGGTTTTCCCGAATGCGGAGAGATTCCACCGTTTTCAGGCTTTCCGCCGAAAAGTCGAGAACATAGACGTCCGCCCCGCGCCTCGCTAGGTCTGCGCTGTCCCGTCCCGAGCCTGGCCCCACCTCCAGGATTTTCATTCCCTTTACATTCGGAAAATGCTTGTAGATGGTCTTGAGAATCGTCGGGGACGCCGGATAGACCTTGGAAAGGTCCTTTTTGCGGGCCCAAAAACGATCCCATACGGATTGGTCTGGTTCTCTGATTGGCATAATAAAAATATAGGTTAAAAAGACGGCTCGGGCAGACGCCGGACTCGCAGCCGATTGTTTTTCCGAACAAGTCATTCGTTTGTGACGAAAAATTATTAAACGTCATCAAAACCAGACAATTTTACGGAAAATTTTCCTAATTGCGCTTTTCACCGTCTGTTTTCATCCAAAAAATCAAAATTTTACAACAATTTTAAAATTTTACACTTTTGGCACGCCATTTGCTCTAAAAAAAGCGATATTATAAAAAAAGGATTGTAAATGCATATCGATTCGACTGACGTAACGCTCAAACGCTATTTGGACGACATCCGCAAGACGGCTCCGCTTACCCGAGAAGAAGAACAGATTCTGTTCCAGAAAGCCAAGGAAGGCGATAAAATCGCCCGGCAAAAACTGATTTCCGCCAATATGCGTTTCGTGTTGAAAGTCGCCATCCAGTATCGCGGTTGCCCGATTCCCCTGCCGGATCTCGTAAGCGAAGGCGCCATGGGACTTGTCCGCGCCATCGAAAGCTTTGAACATACGCGCGGCCTCAAGTTCATCAGCTACGGCGTATGGTGGATTAAGGCGTATATCACCCGGGCCATCAACGAACAGGGAAACCTGATACGCTTGCCGGCAAACCAGCACTTGCGCGTCCGCAAAGCCCTGCACGAGCAGTCCCGCGGAAAGGAAATCAGCGAGGATATCCGCGAGCTGATTCAAATCGGTCAGCGAGGAGTTTCTTTCGACAGCCCGCTCAAGGCGGACTCCAAGGCGACTTACGCCGAAGTCCTCGCCGACGGCAGCGCGATCAACCCGGAATCCGACTCCGAAATCCAGAGCGTGGAAAACCTTTCCAAGGAACTGATGGAACAGCTCCCGGAACGCGAAGCGAAAGTCATCGAGGGCATTTTCGGCATCAACCTGGAAGCTCCCCAGACGCTTCGCGAGGTTGGCGAATCGATGAACATTTCCCACGAACGCGTCCGCCAGTTGCGCGACCAGGCGCTCCGCCGCATCCGCAAATACAACAGCCGCGAATTCTTGCAGGAAAAGAAAGACGCATTCCTCGCCGCAATCAACAAGTAAACGTACGGTATAAAGATTCCGCCGGCTTCGCCGGCGTTTTTTATAAGAAAGCAACAACGCCTTCCGCATTAGCGAAACGCTAGAACCAGCTATCATAAAGAAACATAAAACGTCCCGGCATAAACCGGGACGTTCTATTCGCAATTTTTGCTTTGACTTAGCCGTTGTCCCCCACAAACTCGCGCGCGTTGCGGAAGAGCTTCATCCACGGACCGTCTTCGCCCCAATCCGCCGGATGCCAGCTGTATTGCACGGTGCGGAACACGCGTTCGGGGTGCGGCATCATGATGAGCGCGCGACCGTCCTTGCTCGTGAGGCCTGTAATTCCAAAAGGCGAGCCGTTCGGATTCAGCGGATAACGTTCGGTGTAAGCGTGTTTGCCATCGACATAGCGAAGGCTCACAAGCCCCGTCTTCAGACAGGCTTCGGCTGCGTCACGGCTTGCAAATTCCGCGCGACCTTCCCCATGCGCCACGGCAATCGGGAGTACGGAACCGGCCATTCCCTTGAGCAGCACAGCGGGCGTTTCCTCGACCTTGAGGCTCACGAATCGCGCTTCGAAACGTTCCGAAGTGTTCTGCACGAAACGCGGCCAATGTTCCGCGCCCGGAATCAAGTCCTTCAAATTCGAAACCATCTGGCAACCGTTGCAGACGCCGAGCGTGAACGTGTCCCTTCGATGGAAGAACGTTTCGAATTCCTTTCGGGCCTTTTCGTTAAAGAGGATGCTCTTCGCCCAGCCTTCGCCTGCGCCGAGAACGTCGCCGTAGCTGAAGCCGCCACAAGCAACAAGCCCACGGAATTCCCGCAGGGAAACTTTTCCGGAAAGGATATCGGTCATGTGGACGTCGATGGATTCAAAACCGGCACGGTCAAAGGCAGCCGCCATTTCGACTTCGCCGTTGATTCCCTGCTCGCGGAGAATCGCCATTTTCGGACGGCTCGCGTAATCCTTCTTCATGCGAACATCGAACGTAAGCTTCGGGGAAATTCCCGGATCATCCTGTTCAAGCTTCAGCCGGTATTCGCTTTCCGCACATTCGGGGTTGTCGCGAAGCTTTGCAATGCGACGCGTCGTATCGCTCCAAATGGCGCGCAGTTCCGAAAGTCCTTCCGCATAATCGCCGACAGTAAACTTGTACGAATCGTTGAGCGTTCCGATATCGCTTACGACACCATCTAGACCAGCCGCGACAAAGGCATCCTTCACTGCCTGGACATTTTCATCCGCGACCTGGATGACCGCGCCGAGTTCTTCGTTGAAAAGTTTTTCCACATCGGTCCCCGGAAGAGCGGAGATGTCCAGGGAAACGCCGACATGTCCCGCAAACGCCATTTCCAGAGCCGTCACGAAAAGACCGCCATCCGACTTGTCATGGTAAGCGAGAATTTTCCCTTCGCGGTTAAGCTTCTGGATCGTTTCGAAGAACGCGCGGAGTTCCTTGGCGCTATCGACATCCGGAGCGGCATTTCCGAGTTCGCAGAAAACCTGGGCCGCGATTGAAGCCCCCATGCGGTTCTTTCCGCGCGAAAGGTCGATGAGAAGCAAACGGGAATTTTTCCGCTGGAGCATCGGGGTGAGCGTTCCTCGGACATCGGAAACAGGGGCAAACGCGCTGATGACAACCGAAATCGGAGCTGTCACGTTGTGCTTTCCCTTTTCGTCTTCCCAGACGGTACTCATACTCATCGAATCCTTTCCGACCGGAATCGTAATTCCGAGTTCCGGGCAGAGTTCCATCCCGATGGCCTGCACGGCTTCATAGAGGTCCGCGCCGTCCCCCTCGTAATTGGGAGAAGCCATCCAGTTTGCAGACAAATTAATCCGTCCCATGTCGTCGATGCGGGCTGCGACCATATTCGTAAGAGCCTCGGCGACAGCCATCCGGGCACTCGCCGACGGAGAAATCAGCGCAACCGGGGCGCGCTCGCCGATACTCATCGCTTCGCCTTCGTAAGAATCGAGCGTCGCAGTAGTCACGGCGACATCCGCCACAGGAACCTGCCACGGCCCGACCATCTGGTCGCGGGCGATCATGCCGGTCACGGAACGGTCGCCAATTGTAATCAGGAACGTCTTGTCGGCAACGCTAGGACTTGCGAGAACGCGCCCGGCGATTTCGGCAATCGACCGGGAATTCAAAATCTCTGTCGGAGCGAGCGGACGCTTCTCGGAGCGGTTGTCCCGAATCATCCGGGGAGGCTTTCCGAGAAGAACGTCAAGCGGCATATCCACCGGCGTGTTTCCAAAATGCGAATCGGTCAGCTTCAGCTCACGCTCCTTGACAGCCGTTCCCACGACCGCATACGGGCAACGTTCGCGCTTGCAGATTTCGTCAAAGACTTTCATCCTTTCCTGCGGAACCGCAATCACGTAACGTTCCTGCGACTCGTTGCTCCAGATTTCATACGGGCTCATGTCCGGTTCGTCGTTCGGGACCTTCCGGAGTTCGAACGTTCCGCCGAGTCCACCGTCGCTCACCAGTTCCGGGAAGGCGTTCGAAAGTCCGCCAGCGCCCACGTCGTGGATGAACGAAATCGGATTGTCCTTTTCGAGCGCCCAGCAGCGATCGATCACTTCCTGGCAGCGCCGTTGCATTTCGGGGTTTCCCCGCTGGACGCTCGCGAAATCGAGATCCTCGTTGCCACTACCGCTCGTGACGGAACTCGCCGCCCCGCCACCGAGCCCGATGAGCATCGCGGGTCCGCCGAGAGCGATCAGCGCATCACCCGGATTGATGTGTCCCTTTGCGATAAACTCTTCCTTGATGTTTCCGAGACCGCCGGCGAGCATAATCGGCTTGTGATAGCCTCGGACTTCCTTGCCCTTCGACGACGGGACTTCTTCCTCGAACGTGCGGAAGTAGCCGAGAATGTTCGGGCGTCCAAATTCGTTGTTGAACGCGGCGCCGCCGAGCGGCCCTTCGATCATGATTTCGAGCGGAGAAGCGAGGCGCGAAGGATTTCCAAAATCCTTTTCCCACGGTTGGACGTAACCCGGAATTTTCAGGTTCGAAACGCTGTAGCCGGTAAGCCCAGCCTTCGGCTTCGATCCGCGGCCCGTCGCGCCTTCGTCGCGGATTTCTCCGCCGCTTCCTGTCGCGGCTCCCGGGAACGGGGAAATCGCCGTCGGATGGTTGTGCGTCTCCACTTTCATCAAGATGGGAATCGCCTCTTCGTGCCATCCGTACCTGTTCGTCGTCGGGTCCGCGTAGTAACGTCCCGCCTTCTTCGCCCCGTTCATCACCGCCGCGTTGTCCTTGTATGCGGAGAGGATGTTTGTCGAATGGAGCTTATACGTATTCTTGATCATCTGGAAGAGCGACAGGTCCTTCTTTTCGCCATCGATCGTCCATTCCGCCCCGAAGACCTTGTGGCGGCAATGTTCGGAATTCATCTCCGCGAACATGTAAAGTTCCACGTCGGTCGGGTTCCGCTTGAGCGCGGTAAAGCTCTCGACCAGGTAATCGATTTCCGCCGGAGAAAGCGCAAGCCCCATTTCCTTGTCCGCGCGGACCAGAGCGTTTCGGCCTTCGGTCATGATGGGAACTTCCACGAGCTTCTTGGGCGCGTCGTGCATAAAGAGAACATCGAGCAGATGGAGCGCAGGGAAAACCTTTTCCGTCATCCGGTCGTGAATCTTCGCCTTGATATCCTTTGAAACCGCTTCCGTAACGGCCCCGTTAAAATCGATGTAATAAGCGACCGCACGCTCGATGCGCTTCACCTCGGAAAGTCCGCAGATGTGGGCGATATCCGTCGCCTTGGAACTCCACGGGCTAATCGTCCCCGGACGCGGCGCCACGACAAAGAGCGTCCCCTCGGGTTCCCGCGCTTCGCGCAAAGGTCCGTAGCTCAGGAGCTTTTCGAGCGTGCCTTTTTTTTCTGGCGAAAGCTCGGAATCCAAATCGACAACATGGACATATTCCGCATAGATGTCCTTTACCGGAAGGGACGCCGCCTTGAAATCGGCAAGGAGCTTCTGCTCCCGGAAGGAGGAAAGCGCAGGAGAACCGCGAAGAATCATCATAAAGGCTACCTTGAATATTTTAAAATTTTTCCAAAAATAGCTTTTCAGAGGTCAGGAAAAATTTTAGACGATAAAAAAGTTCGGCAAAAGGCTATGTTAAAATTCTTTAAAATTTTTAACATACTTCAAAAGCAATGTTAAAAAGAATCGATTTTTTTAACATTGCTTGGCTTGTTTTTCGCTACGACCTGAAAATAAATCAAAAAGCGGTTGATTGACATAATAATTACTGTTTTTCAATTTCACTTTGCGAAGAAACTGCCATTCGGTCAGCGACTCCAAATACTTGGCAGCCGTTTGGCGAGTAACATTTAGATCGCGCATCACAAGCTCTATTTTTGTATAGGGATGCCTAAACAAATTATCAAGAAGTTCACGCCGATAACGTGTTCCCGCGGATTTTCATCGCCAAGTCAAGAAGCGCAAATCATTCCAGCCAATTCAGCGATATCCGAACCAGACTTCATCGGGTGGCGATGCATCAAAGCGCGAACGTCCAACAGGATGCCGTAGATTTTGTCGTACGATTTTTCCACACCGGAATCGCACCAATCGCAACAAGCATAACCGACATTCTCTAGCGCATAGTTTTCCAACTCATTTTTACGAGAAGCGTATGGCATGATAAATGCATTAAAAATTTTCCCTTTCGGATATTTTCCAAATCGTTCCTTTTGTCTAGCTTCGATAAATTCCGCATAGGCAATCTGCTTCACGATAGAACCTGTCCCGGGAAGATTTCTAGGATTTCGCAAAAAATCCACACCCGTTTCCGCTTCACCATACCGATAATATTTTGCATCGAGGATAAAGATGTCGTCATTCAAAATCATTATCGTATCCGGTCGCAAAGCCGTTCGTTTTTCATCACGAACTTCCACATCGTTCGCCTTTCCGTAAATTTTCCAAGAACAATGTGGATAATATTTTTTCTTTTCGTTTGAATCAATTCCAAAAACGAAATTGATCAAGCCTTCCCACACGTATTCAAAATCTGTCGTCCCAAAAAACGCCTTTCGATTATCTTTTCTTTTTCCCAGATAGCAGACCATATCTATCATATTTCGGAAAAGCATCAAATATTTTTCATTGAATGTCTTTGAAATTTTTGACCGCAATACCGACAAAAAAAGTTTTTCATTAAAAGCGAGCACAGGCATCTCCGGTTGGGCATATCCAAACAGGCAACCGATTTTTTCGTAGCTTTCATAGACACAGTATTTGTGGATTTGCGTAATCAATTCATTTTCGTTGCTATTCGTTTTCTTCGTAATAAAATCAAGATAGACCGACGATTCATTCGGGAATTCACCTGCAATCCGAGGACGAATCTGCTTGATGGTTCTCGACCAGTTTATTTTTCCACTCGGCGCTTTTTTATAAATCGATTCTTTTTCGGTATAATAGCCAAAGTTCAAAAAATAGCTGAAAATATGGATATAGGCATGGATAGGAAACTGAACAGCATCTTTATTCAATTGCCGATTTTTGTCAACACATTTACTTTCTTTAGAAAATGCGGAAAGGACCGAAACAAGGTTCAAAACATCCTTGCGATATTCCTTTTCTTCATCAGCCGGCTTTGAATAACCATAAGGAAAATAGACTTTTAATTCTCCATCGTTATAACGGATTCCTACAAATTCATCTTCTTGTTTGCCGCCATAAACGCAGCATTCGCTAAGCTTCGAACGGCTGTATTTCGTTCCCATTGCCACCAAATTCCGCATTTTTTTGAAGGTTGCTTAGAGCATCATCACTGAAAATTTTAAACCCGATTTTTTTGAATTTCTTTGTAAGCTCTTCCAAGGTTTTTACATCACCGAAATGTTTTTGTCGGTCAAATTTAAAGGCATCGTCCCACAGATATTTCAGAACTTTTTCCGCAAAGGCATCGTCCGTTATCTTGATTTCTTCGGAATTCTGATCTTTTTTCGGAGTGATAAACCATCCGCCAAGCCGTTTATCTTCCATGCTCGAAAGCCCGTTTTCCTCGGCGGATTCCATAATGATTTCATTGATCTTTTCACGAAAATCTCCCCATTTGACATGGGTACTTCCAACCTCCTGTTCGTATTGATTTTTTTCATCAAGATGATCATCATCATTTTTCAGGTCATTGGACACCTGTTTCATTTCCCAACGCCGTTGGAAAGCATTGTCCAATGTAAAAACATTCTGATCGCTTGTATTCATCGTCGCATAAAAGGAAAGATTGGGCGGAAGGCGGATATCGACATTGTCGTTGAAAGTGATGTTTCCCAATTTTTTCGGCGGTAAAGGATTTACAGTATTTTCAGTCTCATAAGCGCCACGAAAATAAGCGTTGATATAATCATTTTCTACGCAATATTCACTCCAACCAGGACCGTATGAATTGCCATTAACGATTTCAACAGCCGCATTCGAGGGTTTTCGATCCAACAGTTGAAACAGATCTCCAAAAATTGCAGCGGCATTTCCGCGATTGATTTCTTCGATAATCAAAGCGAATTCCTTATCAGGATTTTCATACGCATCCCGAAGAATTTTTGTAAACGGTCCCGCCTTAAACTTGTAATGTATCCCTCCATCCTTTTTTGTTTCCGGCAAGATCTGCCCGACAAAATCCGCATTGCAGTAATCCGGATGAAAAACAACTCGCTTTAGTTGGTGATTTTCTTCGGAAATATTTTTCTTTTTAAGTTCTTCTTGAATTTGATGGGATTTGCCGCAACCGGGAACGCCGTAGTAGATGACTTGGGAAGGGAAAAAATTCTCTTTTAAAACATTTTGGACTGTACGTTTTTCATCATCTTTTTCAAGGAAGCTGTATTCTTCTGGATATTCTGTTATCAAACAAATTTTCGAAGGCATTTTTGAATACAACGTTTGAAAATAAGAAGCGCCCAAAGCACCGGCAGAATTTTTTATCACAGATTTTGGACCACAACTAATCGCAAAAAAACCACTTTCATTAATTCCATTCTGCTTTTTCAATTTGTGTTCAAAATTAATATTTGAAAAATTTTGTGTAAATTCCGGCAGAATGCTGTCATTTAAGGAAAAAACTTCTTTACAAAAATTATCTGTAAGGCAAAATTCCGATTTTACATAGTCAATCAAATTCTGTACAGTATTGACAGATTCGGGTATCCCATATTTTCTAAAACAAACTGCAGCTAAATAAATCGGATTTATCTTGCCGAATGCAGACATAAAGTTTTTTGCAAAAATAATTGAGATTTTTCCGTCCCCATCAGTTTCTTTTAATTTTCCCGTTTCAAAATCAAAATAGTAAACAAGCTCTTTCACCAAATCAGATTTTTCAAAAGTCATCCAATGTGAATAATCCACCTGATTTTTAAAATCTAAAACTTTACAAATACACAAGCAAGCTAAAAAAGAATCTTCAATTTTTAAATTCCTAAGCGCTTCAACAATTGTTTTTTCTTGAAAAAATTTCATCACTTATTCTTCTCCATCCAAGACCTTAACCATTTCTTTTGCTATAGCTTTTAAAACAGGGATACTGACGGAATTACCAAGCTGTTTAAACGCCTGCATATCAGAAACAGGCATTTTGAAAGATTCAGGGAATCCCTGTAGACGAAGAGCCTCTCGAACAGATAGTTTTCTTCCTATGTCCCACAGTTTAGGCGTTCTATTAGCAATAATAGTAGATGCATAAGTATCCAAACATGAATAGAAAGCCTCTTGAATCTGCGTTTTTGCCGCATCTCCAACATGGAATCTCAAGGAACCATCGGGTTTCTGATAAGAGTAAATTCCATATTTTCCTTTTTTTGTAGTGGGTTTATATTTGGAATTATCATGTTTTACACGAATTGACTCTTTGGCATGTTCAAAATGATACTTTATACGATCCATTTCAAACTGCGTCAACTTTAAGGAAGGGTCATCATTATCCAAATCAATTATATCTCTAAGCGTAGATTTCTTTCCTATTGGCTTAGGAAATCTAAAGTTTTCTGTAAACTCCTTTCTAAAACCAACACAATACCAGCGTTCTCTTTTTTGTGGCAATCCAAAATCAAGCGAAGATAACACTTTAGTATAAACTCTATAACCAAGTTCATTTTCTAATACATCAAGAATCGTCTTTACAGTTTTTCCGCCCTTATGAGAAACCAAACCTTTAACATTTTCAAGGAAAAACATTTTAGGTCTCTTCGCTTTCACAATTTCTTTTATATTGAAAAAAAGAGTTCCTCTTGTCTTATCTTCAAATCCTTTTTTTTGACCTGCATAGCTAAATGGTTGGCAAGGAAAACCCGCACATAAACAGTCAAAATCAGGAATATCTTTAGGTTCAATTTTATTGATATCCTCGTTAAATAATCCCGATTGAAATAATTCTGGAGATTTTCGCTCAAAGTTTTTTTGATAAGTCTGTCGCGCAAATTTATCAATTTCACTTGCAAAGACACATTTACCGCCTACAGATTCCATTGCTAAATGAAAGCCTCCTATACCGGCAAATAAATCAATAAAAGTAAATTTGGACTTCTTCTGTCCCATTTTATCGTTCCTAAAAACAGGACGTTTTTTCGATACTCCTCTTGTCCTTCCAATACAGACTTTGTATCTTGTGAAAGAGTTGCGTTCATCCGCCTGGCAGCAGTTCTAACGGGGCGGCAAGTCAAACTCTCTGCCAAGTATTCGCCGAAGGATTTCCGGAGGCAGGACCACTATGAGGTAAAGGCCTCTGAGCACTTGCGTAGGGCACCACAACGGGTAAAGTGGTGAAATGATCTACGGATACATTCGCGTCAGCACCGACAAACAATCCGTTGAAAACCAGCGGTTTGAAATTTCCCGTTTTGCAAAAAAGCAAAAGCTTAAAATCGACGGTTGGATCGAAGAAACCATCAGCGGAACCAAGAATTACACCAAGCGGGAACTCGGAAAGCTTTTGGAAAAGACAAACGACGGAGACTTGATTGTCTGCGCAGAACTTTCGAGGCTTGGCCGCAGCCTCTTCATGATTATGGAAATTTTAAACATCTGCCTGAACAAAGGATGCCGCGTCTGGACGATTAAAGACAGCTACCGATTGGGCGATGACATCCAAAGCAAGGTTCTCGCATTCGCCTTTGGACTTTCCGCAGAAATTGAACGGAATCTGATTAGCCAGAGAACGAAGGAAGCCTTGGCCAGGAAAAAATCGGAAGGAACTGTTCTTGGCAGACCGCTTGGAAGGAAAAATTCCCGGCAAAACAGGACTTGCCTAGAAAATAAAAAGTTCATCAAAAAAAGTTTGGCTTCGGGAATCTCGAAAAGCGAACTTTCAAAAAAACTGCACATATCGAGAGGAACCTTGTACCGATACTTGGCAGACACTTCGCAAAGCATCTATTTTTCCTGAGAAAATTCAAAATCTGTCAAACACGACAGATTTTTTAATCTATTTTTGTGTTCAAAAGAAAGGAACGTTTTTTCGGAACAACTTTTAAGGCGGAGACAGATATGCTAAAAGACGGTCTTTACGAGCAGCTAATCAACAATTCGCTTCGACAGGAAATTTCCGCCTGCGACAACAACGACTTTGACATCAGAACATCGGATTTCGACAGCGAAAATTCCCCCGAAATTTTATCGCAATACGTCGCAAACATTTTAAAAGACCATCTGGAAAAACTGGGAGAAATTCACAAATCCGAAGCCGGCGTTCAAAAGCAGCTGGAAGCGACCAATCAAATCCTATCCGCCATCCAGGCGAAAGCCGAAGATCTTTTGCCATTGGAAAATAAGCAGCTCTACTCCGTCTTTCATCGGCAAAACAGCATTCTATCCATCAATTCCAAAGCGTCCATTGTCCGACCGGAAACCTCCCTTGTCGATAGTTCCCTTTTCACCGGTGCCGAGAAAGAACCGCAGATGTTTTCGGAGTTGAAAAAGGAAATTCTGTCCTGCAACAAAATTTACATGCTAGTTTCCTTCATCAAATGGAGCGGCATCCGACTTTTGCTCGATGAGCTTCGCGCCTTTACGCAAAACGGGGGAGAACTTCTCATTGCGACCACATCCTACATGGGTGCGACCGATTTGAAAGCAGTCGAGGAACTTTCAAAACTTTCCCATACAACCATCAAGATCAGCTACGATACAACCCGCACGCGCCTGCACGCCAAGGCTTACATCTTTGAACGCGACACCGGTTTCACGACGGCATATATCGGATCGTCCAATATTTCCAATGCGGCGCTTTCCAGCGGGCTGGAGTGGAACCTGAAAATCACGCAAAAAGCCATGCCGAACATTTTCAAGAAAATCCTCGCCAATTTTGAATCCTATTGGAATTCGAGAGAATTTGAACTTTACACGGCAAACGACCGAAACCGTCTGCGGGCGGCACTCTCAGCGGAAAAAAGTTTTACGGCTCCGAATTCAAGCTATTCATTTGAAATTCGACCATTCCCTTACCAGCAGGAAATCCTCGACAGCCTCCAGACAGAAAGGAAAGTCCACGGACGATACAGAAACCTGGTCGTTGCGGCGACAGGAACCGGAAAGACAGTTGTTTCCGCCTTGGATTACAAGAATTTTTGCAAAGAAAATCCGCAAAGTTCCACGCGACTTTTGTTTGTTGCGCACCGCGAAGAGATTCTAGAACAGAGCCTCTGCACGTTCCGAGCCGTTTTAAGGAGTCCGAACTTTGGAGAACTTCTGGTGGGAAGCCATGAAGCTGGCGATTTGAAGCATCTGTTCATTTCCATCCAGACTTTCAACTCGAAGAACTTCACGGGAAAGACCTCTTCCGATTTTTACGATTACATCGTCATCGACGAATTTCATCACGCCGCGGCACCGACTTACCAGAAACTTCTAAGCCACTACAAGCCGAAAATTTTGCTTGGTTTAACCGCGACACCGGAACGCATGGACGGGAAAAACATTCTTGATTATTTCGAGGGAAAAGTCGCTGCGGAAATCCGTCTGCCCGAAGCGATTAACAGAAAACTTCTCTGCCCGTTCCAATATTTTGGGGTTACGGATACAATCGATCTGGACATTTTAAAATGGACGCGTGGCGGTTACGATAAAAACGAGCTGTCCAATGTCTATACGGTCAATTCACTCGTTGCAAAAAGGCGGGCAAACCTTATCGCGGAATCCGTCATCAAGTATGTTTCCGACATCGGACAGGTAAAAGGTCTGGGATTTTGCGTTTCGGTGAAACACGCGGAATTTATGAGCGAAGAGTTTAACGCGATGGGAATTCCGTCTATCGCACTATCCGGGAACAGCGACGATAGCGAACGATCCGCGGCAAGGGAAATGCTCGTTTCGGGAAAAGTACGGTTTATCTTTGTCGTCGATCTTTACAACGAAGGTGTCGATATTCCCGAAATCAATACGGTTCTATTCCTGAGGCCGACGGAATCCTTGACCGTATTTTTGCAGCAGCTCGGGCGCGGGCTGCGGCTTTCCGAAAACAAGGACTGTCTAACCGTTCTGGATTTTATCGGGCAGGCGAACAGGAAATATAACTTTGAAGAAAAGTTCCAGGCGCTACTTTCCTACAGCCACAAAAGCATTGCGCACGAAATCGAGAAAGGATTTATCTCCGCGCCAAAAGGCTGCTATATCCAACTGGAAAAAAAGGCGACAGAATACATTCTGGAAAATATCAAATCGGCATTCAACGGACAAAACGCCTTTGTACAAAAAATCAAATCTTTCAAAGAAGATTCCGGATTACCGCTATCGCTTTCCAATTTCTTGAATTATTACCACCTAAATCCTCTGCGCCTTTACAAGAAGAACTCCTTTTCCCGCCTATGCGCTTCGGCGGGAGTCCAGCCAAACTTTACCGAACCCGACGAAAAAACTTTTACTTCGGCGTTCACGCGGTTCGCACAAATTAACTCCCGAAGATTCATTCGATTCATCTTGAACATTCTGGAAAACGGTTTTCCGAACAATTACACGGAAGAAGAGCTCCGTATGCTCCAAATGTTCCGATACACCTTTTGGGGAGAATCAAAGCGATTTGAAACCGTAAAAGCCGGAATCGATGAGATTCTTCAAAACAAGGTCCTGTGCAGGGAACTTTCCGAACTCATGAAATTCAACTACGAAAGAATCGATTTCATCGACGCGCCCATCGACCTTGGTTTCGCCTGTCCGCTGGATTTATACTGTTCCTATTCCAGGGATCAAATTTTAGTCGCCTGCGATTTCCTAAAGACAAGCTCCATGCGGGAAGGCGTCAAATATCTCGCCGACAAAAATCTCGACCTGCTTTTTGTAACCCTGGATAAATCCGAAAAGGACTATTCCGAAACAACGCTTTACAACGATTATTCGATTAGCGAAACGCTTTTCCATTGGCAAAGCCAGAGTACGACTTCCGACACGTCCGAAACAGGAAAGCGCTACATCAATGGGCATCATTTCGGAAACCAGGTAGTCCTCTTTGTCCGCGAAAGTAAAAAAGATGCGGAAACCGGGGTAACGCCGGCATACACATGCCTCGGCAAGGTAGAATGCGTCGCCCATGAAGGTTCAAGCCCCATCAACATCACATGGAAACTGGAACATCCTATCCCGGCGAAGTTCCTAAGAGCGACAAACAAGATGATGGTCGGATAAAAAAATTCCCCGAGAAAATCCCGGGGAAAAATTCCAAACATCTAAAACAACGCTAGAACCAGCGCCACGTAATGCCCAATGTCACCGCGTCACGGTATTGCGTATCCTCGTCGATGTCCTTGTCGTAAGCAAGGTCCACTCCCACGCTCAGAACGATCAGCGGGGCAATCGTCACGTCAAGCCTGTTTTCCCACTTGCCGTCGATTTCGTCAAAGCCCTTGAAATTCACAAAAGCCCAGAGGCGCGTTTTGAACGACGCGAGCGAAGAAAACCCGATCTTGTATTCGGTCACGCTTTCGAGACCCGGCTCGTCCTTGAACTTTTCGAACTTTTTCGTGTCCTTGTCGTCCGCCCAGCCGTAACCGTCCGAGAAAGTCATGCGGTTCGCAAAGGCGATTCCCTGACGGAAATTGTCGTTCGGAGCATAAGCGACACCGGCCATCTGGGTAAAGTATCCCGGATCCATGAAGCACGAAACAGGAGTCCTCGACGAATCGGTATAGGTGTAGCTTTTGGAAAACTGCGATTCGAAGCGCAGCCCGGCATAAGGTTCAAACGGCTTGAAGTCGTTTTCCGAAGCGGTCGTCTCGATGAAAATCTTGTCGCTCGTCTTGCGGGTTCCCGCGCCCTTGCGGTAGGTCTGTCCCCATTCAAGCTTCACGACATTCCGCCAGTCGATGTGGGAGAAATGAGCCGTCACGTCGGCATCGTACTTGAGAATCCAGACATTCGTGTTCACGCCGTCCGAACCGTTATTCCAGTTGCTGTAATGCTGGCGCGTATATTGGAGAGACGCGAGGACATCGGCATTCCAGTTCGAGGGAAGCGCATCGGAGAACATACCGTCTTCGGCAAAGGAAGAAGCGGCGAAAAGGGAAACGGCAAAAGCCAAAGATTTAATCGGTTTCATAAAACTAAAGTTAGTTTAGTCGGGAAGAATCGTAAAGCCCAGACCTTCGAGCATGTGACGGAATGCAAACTGGCCCTTGCCCAGGCGAACCTTAAAGGCTACGGGTTCCCGGCGGATCGGATAGCCGTTGCGGAGGCTTTCAAAACCCGAAAGGTTTTGCTTGAGCGATTCCGAATCCCTTGAAATGTCGTAGGTTGCGAGAACGAGTTTCCGGGCGAGGGCTTCCCCGTCACAGATTTCGCAAGCTTCCAGAACCGGCAAATCCGAAGAAAGAACAGCCCGAAAATCCTGGAGAGATTCCAGGCCAAAAAAGCGGGCAAAGGCTTGCACGATCTGCGTCGTCGCGTTCGCCTTTCCGTCACGGCTGTAGCCCGCGATATGCGGTGTCCCGAAATCCACCAGCCTCAAAAGTTCCGGGTCGATATGCGGCTCGTTTTCCCAAGTATCGAGAACAGCAGCTTTCAAGCGGTTTTCTTTCAAAGCGGACTTCAAGGCGTTTCCGTCGGCGACTTCTCCCCGCGAAGCGTTCAGGAACCAGGCACCCGGGCGAATTTTCTTGAAAAAGGTTTCGTCCGCCAAATGATAAGTCGGATATTTTCCGGTCCTTTCGAGCGGCACGTGGAGTGTCACGATATCAGAATTTAAAAGGAGCTCGTCTTCGGTGACAAAATTTTCCGAACCTTCCTTTTCGGCCCGCGGCGGATCGCAGAGCAAAACATTCATCCCCAGGGCTTTCGCCACCCGCAGGACTTCCCTGCCGACATGCCCCGCGCCGATGATTCCGAGCGTCTTTTCGGAAAGCGGCTCCGCAAATTTTTGGGAAAGCTTCAAGAGAGCCGAAGCGATATATTGCGCAACACTTGCCGCATTGCATCCCGGGGCGTTCTTCCAGAAAACTTTTTTCGAATCGAGATACGCCTTGTCCAAGTGGTCCGTCCCGATTGTCGCCGTCGCGACGAACTTCACCCGGGAACCTTCGAGAAGGCTCGAATCCACACGGGTCCGCGTCCGGACGAACAGCGCATCGGCATCTCTTACGTCAGCCGGACGGATTTCCGCGCCGGGCTTGTAGCGAACATCCGCAAAAGGTTCCAGGACGCCCTGTAAAAAAGGGATTGCACTGTCCGCGACGACAAGCATCAGCGCTTCTTTTTCTTCTTTTTGGGAGGCGTGTAGTTCGAACCGACCGGTGCGCCGCCGTTCTGCTTTCGCGCAAACGATCCGATTTTCTTGAACATCGCCTTCATGTCCTCGAACTGGCGGAGAACCTGGTTTACGCGGGGAACATCCGTTCCCGAGCCCTTGGCGATTCGGGTCTTGCGGCTGCCGTTGATGATGTCGGGATGCTTGCGTTCCTTGACCGTCATCGAACTCAGGACCGCTTCGACATAGACCATTTCCTTTTCGTTTATCTTATCAAGCGGGAGCTTGTTCAGGCCCGGGATGAGGCCCAGAATGTCCTTGATGCGACCGAGCTTTTTAATCGTGCGGAGCTGCCGTAAAAAATCGTCGAGGTCAAACGTATTGTTCAGGATTTTTTTCTTCAGGTCCTTCGCGTCGCGTTCGTCGATGACCGACTGCGCCTTTTCGACAAGGCTCACCACGTCGCCCATGCCGAGGATTCGGCTCGCCATGCGGTCCGGGTGGAAAAGGTCGATTTCATTCGGCTTTTCGCCCACACCGATAAAGCAAATCGGGACGCCCGTAATCTTTTTAATCGAAAGAGCCGCGCCGCCGCGAGCGTCTCCGTCCATCTTCGAAAGACAGACGCCCGTAAAGTTCAGCCGGTTAAAGAAAGTCTCCGCGACATTGACCGCTTCCTGGCCAATCATCGCGTCCGCGACAAAGAGGATTTCCTCGGGCTTCACCGCATCGCGAGCCTGTTCGAGTTCCTGCATCAGCTTTTCGTCTATCTGCAAGCGACCCGCGGTATCGTAGATGACAACGTCAAAACCGTTCTGTTCCGCGTATTCGCGCCCGTGCTTGATAATTTCGACCGGATTTCCTTCGCCCTCGTCATACACCGGAATCCCGATGGATTTTCCAAGGACCTGCAACTGTTTGATGGCCGCCGGGCGATAGACGTCCGCCGCGACGAGAAGCGGCTTCTTCTTGCGCTTGCTCCGCAGATAGAGGGAAATCTTCGCGGCAAAAGTCGTCTTGCCGGATCCCTGGAGACCGACCATCATAATGCCGACCGGCGGCTTTCCCGAAAGGACAAGTTCCTTCGTTTCGCCGCCCATCACCTCGACCAGTTCATCGTGAATAATCTTGACAATCTGTTGCCCAGGCGTCACCGACGAGAGAACTTCCTTTCCCATCGCCTTTTCCTTCACCGCCTTTACAAAGTCGCGCGTAACGTTAAAGCTCACGTCCGCTTCGAGAAAGGCCCGGCGAACTTCGCGGAGCGAATCCGCCACGTTTTCCTCGGTCAGGGTTCCTTGTCCACGCAGATTTTTCAGCGTCGATTCCAGAGATTCAGTCAATTGCGAAAACATCATAATGCGAAAATATAGAAATTTGACGGTGCGGTTCTACAAAAGGCTTCTTTCTCGGATTGATCCCGCACGAATCAAAGCTATCCATTTTCCGAAAGCGGCTTACATGGAAAAAGTGAACGGGATTTCCACAATCGCTTTGCCTTTTTCGATTTTCTGAAAACGCCACCGTTTTACCGCATTTTTCACGGAATCGTCAAACGCCTTGAACTCAGTCGTCGAAGAAACCGTCGTGATTTCCGCCACTCCGCCGTCCGGATTCAATGTCAGGCGAAAAGTCACCGTTCCCGACAGCTCCGGCCTTTTTTTCCGATACTTGGAATAAAGGGAATAAAGCCCCGGAATGTTTGATTCAACGTCCTTTACAATGTCCTCTGCAAAACGAAAGTCTTTTCCTTCGACAAATTCTATTTCCTGCGCCGATGAAATCTTCACCGAGAAGCCGTCCTCACACCATCCAACCGCAGGAAAAGCGAACAACAAAAACAAAAAACACAAAAAAGGCTTTTCGATTTTCAAGAATCGACCGTTTTGATACCTAGGCATTTTTCAGTTCTCCTGCAAATTTGCTCATCCCTTTAATTCCCGTTCCATCTTCAACCGCACGATCATTTCACTGTAAAGGTCCTTGAGACAGTCCTCGATTGTTATCAGAGGCTTCCAGCCCAAGGCGGTAATTTTTGCCGGGTCGCCGACGAGAAGCGGAATATCGAGAATGCGCTCCTTCGAAGGATCGAAGCAGAAATCGACATCGACGCCCGCGATATCGACCAGATACTCGGTCAGCTCCCGGAACGTATAGGATTTTCCCGAGCAGATGTTATAGACTTCGCCTGAATTTCCCGCCTGCAAAACCTGGATAAGTCCGCGCGCCACGTCGCGCACGTCGAGAACGTCACGGCTCACGTCTAGGCTTCCGGAATAGATGATTGGTTCCGCACCGTACTTTTTAATCTTCACCAGTTGGCTTGCAATCGAAGGAATCGCAAAGCGGCGGCTGTGATGCGGACCGGTAAAATGGAACGGACGAATCGTCACGATGTGCATGCCGTAAGCGTTCGCGAACTGGTTGCCCAAAAGCTCCATGCAGGCCTTGGACGTCGCATAAGAAGTCAGCGGGTTTGGCGGATCCGATTCCTTGTGGAGCGTCGTGAGAAGCGTCCCGCTCGCGCGCCCGTAGATTTCGCTTGAACTGAGCAAGAGAATCTTCGCTTCGGGAACTATCTGGCGGGCCGCTTCGAGCAGGTTCTGCGTCCCGAGCAGGTTCGTGCTGAGCGTTTCGTAAGGCTTCTTGTACGAAAGCCCCACGCTCGACTGGCTAGCCAAATGGAAAATGGCCCGGGGAGCGGTTTCCTTCACCACGGAAAGGACGTCCTTGAAATTCAGGAGGTTTCCCGTGCGATAGACCACGTCGGAAATTTTCTGCCACGGCTGCGGCTGTTCATCGCTAAAGCTAAAAAGGCTCTCGCCGTTCCGCGTCACGGTGGCGAGGATATGAAACCCGAGGGCGCCCGTTCCGCCCGTTACCAGAATACTCATGCGCAGACCTCCGGCAAGACAACTTTCCAGGCTTCCTTGACCATGGCTTCTTCGACATTCGCGACTTTTTTCACTTCGCCGATTCGCGTCGGAAGGATATAGACGCGCTTGTCCTTTTCCACCTTTTTATCGACTCCCATCGCTTCCCAGGCCGCATCGGCGGTAACGCCATCGACAGTCTCCGGAAATCCGTAGGCATCGAGAAGCGCCGTCTGGCGCAATTCCGTTTCCTTCGAAACCAGCCCGAGCATCTGGGCGAGGCGCGCAGCGACCCGCATTCCGAGACTCACCCCGATACCGTGCGAAAATTCGTAGTGGTGCAGGTTCTCGATCGCGTGCCCAAAGGTGTGCCCGTAGTTCAGAATCGCCCGAAGCCCGAGTTCCTTTTCGTCAATGCCTACGACTTCCGCCTTGATTTCACAGCTGCGCCGAATGATGTGCGCCAAGGCTTCCGCATCGCGGGAAAGGATCTTTTGCACGTTCCGTTCCAGATACGCAAAGAACGTCTCGTCGTAAATCACGCCATACTTGACAACCTCGGCAAGCCCCGCAAGATATTCCGAATCAGGCAGCGTCGAAAGCGTGTCGAGATCGCACACGACCGCCTTCGGCTGGTAAAACGCACCGATCATGTTCTTTCCTTCCGGGTGGTTTACCGCCACCTTTCCGCCGACCGAGCTGTCAACCATCGCAAGAAGCGTCGTGGGAATCTGCACAAACGAAATTCCGCGCTGGTACGTCGCCGCGGCAAAGCCCGCCATGTCGCCGACAACCCCGCCCGAAAGCTGGAGAAGGCACGACTTGCGGCTAAAGCGCCGCCGAAGCATAAACGTGAAAAGCTGGTTCAGGCTGTTCAGGTTTTTGAATATTTCCCCCGCGCGAAATTTAAAGACGGGGCAGTCGCCCGCCTCGTGCCGGAGCATTCCCAAGTTGCGGGACTGCGCCTTCGCAATCGTCGTATCCGTGCAGACAAGGAAAGAATCGTTTGGAGCGAGCCGAAGCCCGGAAAGAAGCGTCGAAAATTTGGCAATCAATTTGTGTCCGATGAAAATCGGATAGTGTGAACCGCCGGACGGTTCCACATAGACCGCCCGGGACTTCCAGAATTGCAGCCCGCGCAACACCGCCGAAACGACCCGTTCCTCGGATTCGTTTGTGCTTTCCACGCTGAAATCGGCAAGCGCATAGCGCGCTTCCCTTTCGGCGAGCATCGCCTTGACCTTATCGAGACGAGCCTCCGGGGAAAGTCCCGACATCAGCGGACGCGTATCCTTGCGACCTATCCGCTCCGAAAGGACTTCCGGCGAGGCCCAGAGCCGGACGATCAGGCCCGTTTTCCGGATCAGCGAGACGACCGCGCCCTGCGTCAAGGTTCCCCCGCCAAGGGCGACCACTTTCGGCAAAGGGTCCGCGGCGATTTCCTCGATTAGGGAAAGTTCCATCTTGCGAAACGCCGCTTCGCCGTCCTCTTCGAAAATTTCCGAAATGCTCTTTCCCTGCCTCTCCACGATCGTTGCGTCGGTGTCGATAAACGTCGCATGAAAGCGGTCCGCGACAGCATGACCAATCCGGCTTTTTCCGCTCGCCATGAATCCCGTAAAATAGACCGTCTGGTTCAAGGAATCCGTCATTTTTCCTCCGCAAGGCCAATCGCCGTTTTCATCGTAGAAATGTCCGCCTTTTTTCCGGGGAACCAGTATTCGAAACTTTTCGCCCCCTGATAAACAAGCATTGCGGCTCCGCCGACCGTCTTGCTGCCGACGGATTTCGCTTCGCGAAGAAGCCGCGTCTCCGCAGGCGCATAGACAATATCGCACACGGCAAATTTTTCCGAAAGCATTTCCCTTGGAAGCGGAGTCTCCGTTTCGTTCGGCGTCATCCCGACGCTCGTCGCGTTCAGAACCAGGTCCAGCGAATCCCGGATTTTTTCAAACTCGCCAAAGAGAACATGACCGACAGCGGGCTTTTGCGGGAAAGCCTTCGAAAGCGCAGCGGCGAGTTCCGCCCCGCGAGCCGCATTCCGCGAAACGATCGTGAGACTTTCCGCGCCCTCCGAAAGCATCGCATAGGCGATCGAGCGGGCCGCTCCGCCGTTTCCGAGAATCGCGACACGGGAGCCTTTCACCGGGACTCCGTTTTCCGCAAGGTCGAGAAGCGCACCATAAGGATCCGTCGTCGTCCCGAGCAGGCGACCGCCGACTTTTCCGTCTTCCCAGTAAAGCGTGTTTACGCTTCCCGTGAAGCGGGAAATTTCGGAAAGCCCGTCGAGAAATTCTCCGACCTTTTCCTTGAATGGAATCGTGACATTCGCGCCTAAAAACTTCATCGCGCGAAAGCCTTGGATAGCCTTCCCTAAATCGGAAGGCTCGGGGGAAAGCGGCACATACGCCGCATCGATGCCCAGCTTTTCGAAAACCGCGTTATGCATGCAAGGCGACTTGCTGTGACCGACAGGATTTCCGAAAATGGCGAGCAGTTTGGTTCGACCGTCAATATTTTTCACGAAATAAAATATAACTCGAGATTCGGGAAAGGGAGAAAGAAAAATCCGCATTTATTCCCCGAAATTCCGCATCGGCATCGCAATCCGCTCGGACAGAAGTCAGGAAAGGCGCATCGCCTCCAGGAGTTCCAGGAAGTAGTAAAGCTTATTCCGTCTGCGGTCACTTCCGAAAAGGACCTGTTTTTTCTCCAAGACTTCCAGATAGCGTTTCGCCTGTCCTACGGTCACATTCAAACGTTCCGATAAAGCCTTGGATGTTAAAATCGGCTGTTTGAAAAGGGTTTCCATAATGGCATCGAACTTCGGGCTATTCACGGAATCGCTTACAATCGCACGCGTCTTTGCGTACAAATTATCCAACACATCGATATAGTTGATCTGCCGTTTTGCCTGAGCCGCAATTTTACGGAGAAAAAAAATTATCCATTCATTGTAATCGGATTTTCGCGAACTGTCCAGTTTTCCATAATAGACGATCCGATCCTGGCTTATCGCTTCGCTCAAGTAAAAATAGGGACGATGAACAAGACCGGATTTATACAAATACAAACTGACCAAGGCTCTGCCAACTCGTCCATTTCCATCTTCAAAAGGATGAATCGATTCAAATTGGGCGTGGGCGATAGCGGCCTTTACCAGCGAATTGACGCCATCATTTCTGTCATTCAGAAAATGGATGAGTTCGTCCATATACTTTTTCGTCTCGGTATGCGAAGGCGGTTCAAAAACAACCTTGCCAAAAGAGTTAATAATGCGATTGTCACACGCCTTGTATCGACCGTTTAACGTATTATTATTAGCTCCGTTCAGATCTTTCAAAAGCAATGCATGAAATTCCTGGATAAAGTCGTGCGAGAAAGAATCCGTCCTTAAGACATCCTCGCCAAACCTCAAGGCGGAAAGATGGTTCGCATATTCCGCATAAATCTTATCGTCTGAAACCTTTGGCGTCAAGTTATTTTCAAAGACATCGGAAACCGTCGTCTGTGTTCCTTCGATATACATCGAAGCGATAGCTTCCTTACTGTGAAACATCGGCAGAAGGACTTCGTTAAACTTGTAAAAACGAACTTTCGCATCCAATGTTCCTAGAAGCATGGAAGCGTCCATCAATTCATCGATGAACAAGTTCGCATCATAATCGTTCAATCTGTCTTTCAAAAAAGGAAGCATAGAATTTCCTTGTTTAACAGTTTTTTACGAGGCAGCGCCTCCAGGTATCGGATATTCCATCTTTTCCATATCCATCGATTTTCCCGAATATCCCGTTCTTTTAAACCGCAGTATTATGTGCCCAAAGGAAAAGCCGTTCGATTTCGGAAATTTCCATTTGGCGATACATTCGGTTACAACTTTATCAAACAAAGAATTCTTAGTCGTGGAACGAACAATCAAAACATCGTCAATCGTACCGAACCGGTTAATCCAAAATTTAATTTCTATATCGCCCGAAAAATAAGAAGAATCATTTTTAGTTTTTCTCATTTTCCGAATATGCTCCACATAGAAATCATCCAACCCGCTCTCTGCAAAATTCAGCAAGCAGTCTTTCCAGATATCAATATCCGACAATGACGCTCCCGATTCCGCATAAACACTGTCAATGATTACATGAAAAGGTGCATGTATCACGCGATATTCGCCATTCTTGCATTGCGGACAAGCAAGATACCTGTCCTTTGTAAAAACAGGGTATTTCTCGTTTGTCATATCCGCAAAAACGGAAGAAACCGTAAAAAAACATAGAAGCAGCAAGACTTGTTTCATTAGTCAATTCAAACCTTTACGGCCTAATTTCTCGGCCAGAGGACGAAGCATTGACGTCATCTGCGCAAGCGCCCAGTCCCAATTCCGATAAAAAAACTCGGACCTATCCACCACATATTTTTCAAGCGGGTCTTCAAAACCGAAGGCATCGTAGCGATACTTTCCGTATTGGCTGCCGAAATCGTTCTCATTTTCTTTCGCAAAAGGCATTTTCTTACCTCTATGTTGGCATTTTAACGGGAATTGTCAAAATGCGGATCCACTTTTCCACCGATAAAGCTATCTTAGAGGTTACCCAACTTCACGGGTAGCAATATCCGGTGAACCTTGACCGGAGGTCTGCGCGAACAGTTCCTCCGGTCTTTTTTATCGCCCTAACGCAAAATTCCCTCGCATTAGCGCATCCTATTTCAAAATATAGGATTTTTAATCGGAAATTTTTAATTTATGCGTGCATTTTTCACAAAAAGGCGCAGATACGATTTATTTTCAAGATTTCATATAAAACGTTCAAAGAAAATAGTACACAGGCAATTTACTTGCAAAATTTAATATGCTCTCCAAAAAATATGATTTTTGTAAAAAGAGGGTTCGAGGCTTGCTCAATACGCGGAACCGCCTCTTATGCGACCAAATTTTTTAATTTCCGCATCCGTTCCCGAAGCGCCCGTTCTAATGAAATGCACACAGACAGAGAGAACAGGGGGCTCGTCCTTTTCTACAGGGAACGACCATTTTCGCACGCATCCCAAAACGGCGTCGTCGAATTCGCGATTTTCAGTCGTCGTCTTTTCCACAAAGACTTCCCTGACACGTCCACCGTTCAACCAAATATTCAATTTCAGAGTTCCTGTAAAATAAGACGAATCCGAATCGGAGTTCCGCATTTTTCGGATATACTCGACATAGAGATCACTCAATTGGCTTTTCAGAATATTGCCAGAGACATTCAACTCATAAAAAAATTCCAGGTCACCCTGCTCCGGGGAAATAACGCCGACAAGCTTTATACTGTCGAATCGCACAGAAAAAGGCGCTTTAATTTCCTTGTATTCGTTTTTAGCGCACTCCGGACACAGTACCGTTTTATCTACCGTAAACACCGGATACTTTTCCTCAACGGAATCTTCGGCGAAAAGCGAAAAGGACCAGGACAAAGACAGAAAAAAGAAAAGAATCAGAAAACAAGGCATTGAAAATTTTTAGTCTCCATTCAAGCAATCAAAGTATTTATCGATAATTAACCTTAATTTCGGATAAACATCAAATCGACCTTTCATTTCGACTTCTCCGGTTATCGGATTGAGTTTGCCATTTTCCCAAAGATCCATATACATATTCACCATATCAATATCATTTTTGATTTCTTGAAAATGCGCATCTTTCAATCGAATTTGACCATTCGCCTTTCTTCTCTGGTGATCTTTTTCCAGCATTTGGCGAACAGAAACATCTACCATGTCCGGAGAATCTACGACAAGCCAACAGTTTTCAGGAGTAAAGCGGACATTTCTTTCCCCGAACCGTTCCGCAATTGGCTGAAAATCTTCGCTAAATTCTTTCAATGCGGCTTTCCAGCTCGCTTCAATGTCCACGTCTTTTGTTGATTTTTCCAACCGAATAGTCGGGTTCGAAAAATCCTTCCTTTCTAGATGCCATACCGCATTACCTCTATGTTGGCATTTTAAAGGGAATTGTTAAAATGCGGATCCACTTTTCCACCGATAAAGCTATCTTAGAGGTTACCCAACTTCACGGGTAGCAATATCCGGTGAA
>CAKUTF010000003.1 GCA_934691725.1 uncultured Fibrobacter sp.
GATCTTGTTCATGTCAATCCATGTTGTCCTTTCTAAAAAGGAGGGACGATACGGGAACTTCTAAACCGGGGCGCTACATGAATACGAAAGGTAGCGCAAGAACCATGAGCCAGTTTGCGCTGGTTCATGTATCGGAGGGTAAATTCACAAAGCCACAGAAATCAAAGGAACGCTTGAAGCTAGCTGGTGGCGGTCACGGACAAAAGGGAATGGATTTGCTTGATAAATACGGGATAACGTATCATATCGTGAAGGTCTATTCTAATGGTGTTCGTGTCGGAAACGTTCCTGGTCACAAGGAAAAGGCAAAACGTTCGGGAATAGGTCAGTCCTGGTTTCCTGCTTCGTGGAACGAAAAGAAAATCAAGCGGGCTGGCGAACATGTGGCCCAGTTGCATAGAAACAGGAATGCTTCGGATGGAACGATTATGTACGGCACATTTAAGGGCGTCCGGATAGGTGTAATCAAAACAAACGGGCAAATTGGAACAGTGTTCCCTGATAGAATTCAACCATAGGAGATAATATGATTGATGTTAATGAAATAAAGAAAGTTCTTGTTGAACGCAAAAGGATATTCGACGAAACTCAGGATAATTGGGATGACGGAGTTCAGATGTGTTGGGACAAGCTAATCGCTATTCTAACGAAGGATATTAACGAGAGCATTCGGTTTCTTGAAAACGAATGCTTGCCTGACGACATCTATTGGGTTAGCGAAGTCTTCGACGATATAGCAAGAAAAACCCAGTCCAAGGATTTTATCGCTGCGATTCACCGGATCTACGATAAAATGCCGGAAAACGTTAAAGAAACGATGGAGGTGGATATCCGGTCTGCGGAACAGGCGATAGATTAAAAAAGAAAGGACTCAAAGAAGGTTGCTGCGAACAATCCTGCTTCGAGTCCAATTCCAGATATGCGAATGCAAATCCTAGTTAGCGACTAACCTAGGCTTAAGTTAGCATATCCATTCCAAAAAAGCAAGTAAAATTTCAAACATGAGGAATAAATATGCGTATAAACGCCTTTGACGATGGTTTGCGTCCAGAACTGTTGGAACAAGCCTTCTATGCGGGAATTTTTGAAATTCCAAGACTGGAACCCTTGACAGACATGGTTGTGCCAACGGGACTCGTGCCGTTTTCCAAGCGAAAACAGGCGAGAAACCGGTTTGTACATTATTATGAACACGATTCCCGATACCAGAAATTTACGAATCATCCGGAACTGTATTTGGATGACTTGTCGCAACATCCCGGAATTATTTCTCCTGATAATTCCATTTTGGTAGAGGCTCCGCTGTGCGCCCAAATTGCGAACCTGTTCATTTCCCGCCGGAACGCAAGCTTTTTACAGCGTAATGGAATCTACCAGATTCCTAACGTGCGCTGGGGTGATGAACGAACTTTTACAACAGCGGAATTGCCCGAGCCGATTGCATTTGCCGGTATTCCGCACTATTCCATTGTCGCTATCGGAACTTACGGATGCTCTCAAACGGCAGATGAAAAACGACTGCTGCATTTAGGCGTCGTTGAAATGCTCAAGATTCTCCATCCCGTGGCTGTCGTCGTATATGGTCCCATGCCGCAGGATGTTTTTTGTGGCTTGCCCTGGGAATCAAAGTTTGTCCGGTTTGATAATTGGTCGAAGGAAAAGCATTCAAGCTAAAAAATAAACTATATTTGCGGGCGAACGCTCTCGTAGCTCAGTTGGATAGAGCAACTGCCTTCTAAGCAGTGGGTCGTGGGTTCGATTCCCGCCGAGAGTATTTTAGACCGTTTTTCGCGGTCTTTTTTGTTGTTATTCCAGGTTGGGATAAGGGACTTGCACTTTTCGCTTGCTTTTCAAGATGGATTTCGATAGATTAGAAATGTGAAACGCGTCCCGTCAGCCTTGGTTTAGCGAAGGGATGCTGGAGCAAACCGCAGGGTAGGGCTTGCGGGGCGCGTTTTACAAGTTTTTCCTTTCTCCTTCTCTGTTCAAAAAGGCGAGCCCATTTGGGCTCGCCTTTTGAATTTTCGCTATCGAGAAGGATTAACGCTGGGCGCTTGCTGCCTTGTCACCATACTTCTTGATGAGATCGTCCTGGATGTTGCGCGGAACCGGAGCGTATTTCTTGAATTCCATCGTAAATTCAGCCTTTCCCTGTGTCATGGAACGGAGGTCCGTCATGTAACCGAACATTTCGGAAAGCGGAACTTCGGCTTCGATGATGGTTTCGCCGCGTTCTTCGGTCGTTCCCATGATGTTTCCACGACGCTGGGAAATGTTTCCGACGACGCTGCCCTGGAATTCGGTCGGGGTGTTGATTTCGACCTTCATGATCGGTTCGAGAATCTGGGCACCGGCCTTTTCGAAAGCCTGGCGGAAAGCCATGCGGGCGCAGATCTGGAACGCCATGTCGGAAGAGTCGACTTCGTGGTAGGCTCCGTCCTGGAGATCCATTTCGATGCCGACGACCGGGAAGCCGATGAGGGAACCCGCTTCCATGCAGCTCTGGAATCCCTTGTCGCAAGACGGGATGAATTCCTTCGGAATGCGTCCACCGACAACGCTGTTGACGAATTTGTATGTATTTTCCGCATCGCCTTCGACAGCCATCGGGCGCATTTCGCCGACGACCTTTGCGAACTGCCCCGAACCGCCGGTCTGCTTCTTGTGCGTGTAGTCAAACTTGGCGGAGTGCGTAATCGTTTCGCGGTAGGCGACCTGCGGCTGGCCCTTTTCGACGACGACGTTGTATTCGCGCTTCATGCGTTCGATATAGACGTCGAGGTGAAGTTCGCCCATGCCCTTGATGATGGTCTGGCCGCTTTCCTTGTCAACATAGACCTGGAAAGTCGGGTCTTCCTTGGTGAAGCGGTTGAGCGCCTTGGACATGTTGGCTAGGTCGTCGCGGCTCTTCGCTTCGATGGCGACTTCGATAACCGGATTCGGCACGTGCATGGAGGTCATGTTGTAGTGGACCGTTCCGTCGGTGAAAGTCGTACCGGAAGCGCAGTCGATACCGAACAGGGCGACGATGTCGCCGGAACCCGCGGATTCGATGTCGATCGGGGTGTTGGAGTGCATGCGGCGGAGGCGTCCGACGGAGACCTTCTTGCCGGTCGCCATGTTGTAGATGGAATCTCCCTTGCGGATCATGCCCTGGTAGATGCGGATGTAGGTGAGCTGTCCGTATTGGCCGTTTTCAAGCTTGAACGCGTAGCAGACAAGAGGCTTCTTGTCGTCGGTCTGGAGGACGACTTCCTTTTCGCCGTTATCGACGTCGAGCGCGATGTTTTCAACTTCGGTCGGATCTGGGAGATAATCGGCAACGCCGTCGAGGAGCTTCTGGATGCCGATGTTCTTGTGGGCGGAACCCATAAAGACCGGAGTCATCGCGAGATCGATGGTCGCTTTGCGGATTGTGCTCTTGAGAAGCTCTTCCGGGATGTCGTTGTAATTGCCTTCCATCGCCTTTTCCATGACTTCATCGTTGAAGTCGGCGCAGCAATCGACGAGCTTTTCGCGGTATTCCTGGGCCTGGTCCTTCAGGTTGTCGGGAATTTCGGTTTCAATCATGTCGTCACCGTTTTCGCCCTTGAAGTAGTAAGCCTTCATCTTGATGAGATCGACTACGCCTTCGAGCTTGTCTTCGAGACCGATAGGAATCTGCATGACGCACGGATTGTGGTTCAGCTTTTCCTTGAGCATCACGGCGACGCGGAGCGGATTTGCGCCGGAGCGGTCGCACTTGTTCACGAACGCCACGCGGGGAACATGGTAGCGCTTCATCTGGCGGTCAACCGTGATCGACTGGGACTGGACGCCTTCGACACCCGTGAGAACGAGAATCGCTCCATCGAGAACGCGGAGAGCGCGTTCCACTTCAATTGTGAAGTCCACGTGCCCCGGTGTATCGATGATGTTGATCGTGGTGTCCTTCCAGTTCACGAAAGTCGCTGCGGACTGGATGGTGATGCCGCGTTCCTTCTCGAGTTCCATGGAGTCCATGGTCGCGCCGACGCCGTCTTTTCCACGAACTTCGTGGATGGCGTGAATCTTCTTGGTGAAGTACAGAATGCGTTCTGTGAGGGTGGTCTTGCCCGAGTCGATGTGGGCAGAGATACCGATGTTTCGATGTTTGTGGATGTCTGTCATATTTTTTCCGTGGAAAGTTTGATAAACTGCGGTGCAAGATAGAAAATTTTCAGGGCGTTCTCAAGGCTTGGAATGCGTTTCCCGGCAAGATGGGGATTTTTGGGGAACAAATGGGGAGATTCTTTACAGGAATAGTTGTACAAGCTTTGCGGCAAAGCCCTTGACGGGAAAGTCTAGGCTGCCTCCTTTTTCTTCGATAAAAATTTTCAGGAGTTCGTCTATCCACTGCTTTTCCGAGCGGATCTCTGCAAGACTGAATCGGACGTCTTCCCCGGTTTTTAAAATTTCATATTTGACAAAAAATCGGATGGGCGCCGGTTCGCCGACAAGTCCGATTTCTATCGAGCAGGTTTGTTCGTTTGTGTTTAAAGAAAGCGAGTGGATCGTTCCGAGTTTCTTGACAACCGGATGCTCCTGTAGCGCTTTCTTGATCAGGAACTCTTTCATGGTCTTGAACACTTTTATCGCGGAAGTGTCAAGATGTCGATTCCGTCTTTTGTCTTGACCATCGTATGTTCCCATTGCGCGGAGAGGCGGCCATCGACAGTGACTGCGGTCCATCCGTCTCCGAGGGTCTTTGTTCCGGGTTTCCCGGCATTGATCATCGGCTCGATGGTGAAGACGTTTCCGATTTCGATCATCGGAGTTCGTTCGTTGTTTGCGTAGTGGAGAACGTTCGGCTCTTCGTGAAATCCGCGACCGATGCCGTGTCCGCAGTAGTCTTCGACAACGCTGAATCCGTGTTCGTCCGCAATCGGCTGGATAGCGCACCCGATGTCGGAAAAGCGGGCCTTGGGCATGGCCGCTGCGCGGATGCCTTCTTCTAGGCAGAGTTTCGTGACATCGACCAGTTCGCGCGCTTCCTTGCTTACGTTTCCAACGCAGAACATGGCGGAACAGTCCCCGTGATAGCCGGAGAGAATCGTCGTGATGTCGATGTTTACGATGTCGCCGTCTTTGAGAATTGTGTCCTTGCTCGGGATGCCGTGGCAGATGACTTCGTTGATGCTGATGCAGGCGTAGCGCGGATAGCCGTGATAACCCAGGCAGGCGGAAATTCCGCCGTGCTTGTTCGTGTAATCTCCGATGAAATCATCGATTTCGAGTGTGGAAACCCCGGGCTTGCACATTTCGCCTGCGCGGATAAGCGTTTCCGCGGCAAGGGCGCCGGCTGAACGGATGAGTTCGATTTCTTTTTTTGTCTTGACTTTGATTTTTGACATTATTTAGCCTTTTCTTGTCCGCGCCGTTCTTCTTTCTTTTCGTATTCCTTCCAGTAGAACTGGTCGAGAAGGTAGGCGAGGACTTCCTTGTCTTCGGGATTCTTGGTGAGTTCATCGACTAGCGGCAAGAATCTCCGGAGACGTTCCTTTTTCATTTGCCCGAGGACGCGCTTTTCCCGGTCGAGTTCCGCTGCGGTACGCTGGCGGATACGGTTGGCGAGTTCCTCTTCGGTAATCGCCGGCATCTTGATGAATTGGATGCCGAAATCGACAGCCGTCTTTTGCAACTCGATTTCTTCGACGGGCGTGATGAGCGAAATGGCGACACCGCTTCGTCCGGCGCGGGCTGTACGTCCGCTACGGTGGACATAGACTTCGTGATCGTCGGGATGGTCATAGATGATGACATGTGTCACGTGGGTCACGTCGATTCCGCGGGCGGCGACGTCCGTACAGATTAAAATGTTGAGCTTCTTCTTACGGAACGCTTCGAGAGTTTCTTCGCGGAGCTTCTGTGAAATGTCGCCGGAGAGCGCCCCGACCCGAAATCCGTAGTTGGAAAGGACCTGTTCGAGATAGCTGACGTCGCGCTTCATGTTGCAGAAAATCATGCAGCTGTCCGGATTTTCGAGTTCGAGAATCTTGATGGTCAGCTTGTCCTTGTCCATGACATCGCACATGTAGTAGCGATGTTCCAGATTGTTCGCGATGACTTTGTCGTAGCTTAGGGAAAGGAAACCTGCGTTCTTGCGCTGGAATTCCCTGGCGAGGCTCTTGACCGTCTGCGGAATGGTCGCGCTGAACATGGTGCAGGCGATTTCCCGCGGCAGGTAACGGCGGATGCGCTGCATGTCCGGGTAGAATCCCATGGAGAGCATTTCGTCCGCTTCGTCCATGATAAGGTCCCGGACGGAAAGAAAGTCAACGTTGCCGCGTTGGGCATGGTCGAGCAGGCGGCCCGGTGTGGCGACGATGATGTGGACGCCTTCGCGAAGCGCGCGGAGCTGCGGTTCGTAATTGACACCGCCGAAAATGGCTACCGACTTGATGCCCGTCCCCTCGGCGATTTTTTCAATTTCCGATTCTACCTGTTGGGCGAGTTCGCGGGTCGGGACGAGGATCAGCGCCTGGGGAAACTTGTGTTCGCGGACAATCACCTGGATGAGCGGAATGACGAATGCTCCGGTTTTTCCTGACCCGGTCTTGGATTGGACCAGCATGTCGCGGGCGGAGAGCATGTAGGGAATCGTCTTGCGCTGAACGGGCATCAGGTCCGTCCAGCCGTGCCGTTCAAGCGTCGCCTTGAGATCTGCGGGCAAATCGTTAAACGTATAATCCGGCAGTTTGTTCGCCGGTTCGACGATATGGATGGGGGTTAAAAAAGGATTGACCGGTTTTTCGACGGTTTCTTCAGTGTTTGCATTTTGAATTTTTTCTTCGCTCATAACATGCCAAAACTAGAAATTATTGGTAACCGCGGACGTCTATGTTTAGGGATTAGGGAGTAGTCAGAGCTTAGTTAAGAGAGCTTAGAACTTAGGGAAGCGAACATTTAAGTTCTTGAGATAATAGGCCGCGGACGTCTAATTCAGTGGCTAGTGGTCAGTGTGCAGTGGTCAGATGCGTGGACATCTATGAGAATGGGAAATTAGGAGTGAGTATTTGGTCCACGGACGTCTAAGCTTTTGGAATGCGGTAAGCGGGACACGGTGCGATGTCGTTCTCCGGCTCGCTATGATGTCATTCCCGTGCACCGACACGGGAAACTCTTTATGGGATGAGATTGCCTGCCCGATAATGACAAGTTGAGCGACCTGTGTTTTTGGTTACCGTTTGAAAAGTACGCTCAGAAGCTCCGCGTTCCGTTTATCGTGTCTCATGTCCCGTTTCAATAACTATTCCCTAATCCCTTCTCTCTAATCCCTAATTGCAGTTCGCTGAGAAGTCCCCTCGTCCCTCTTACCGCGTCCCGCTTCCCGTTTTAATCACTGATTCCTGTTAACTCTCAACTAATTGCTAATTCCCGCTTCATAATCAGTTAGCGCTTTTTCGATTGTCGGAATGACCTGGTCGGCGATTTTTTCGAAGAAGATGCACTGCGTTTTAACCGTGACGTCCCGGTGACGGGCGGCATGTTCGCGGATCCAGTCAGAAACGGCGACCTGGCGTTCCTTGTTTGAGCCTTGGATCGCTTCCTGGATGGATGCGCTCTGGCCTTCCATGTAACGGCGCATGTCAAGCGGCATCTGCTTGTAATACAGATAGAGCTTGAGCAGTTGGTGCATGTCGAGCGCTTCGGCGAACTGCTTGAGCTTTTCTTTTTTGAACCGGTAGAAGTCCGCGATGTTGTTCAGCATATACGGAAGGAAAAGTTCGCGCAGATAGTCGTATTTTCCTTCGGCGTAAGCTTTGTCGAAGTCGTGAAAAATCTTGCTTTGCTTGTATTCGTATTCGCTGGAGTCTTCCATAAAATGAAATTTATAATCCTGTTTGCCTGTTTAATGTTTTTTTCAGGACCAAAAAGGCGAAATTTTTGAAACCTGTGCGTTTTGTCACGTCGGAGTGTAGCCGGACAAGGCCTTCCGTTCCCGGATGCAGCGTTTCGACTGGAGTGCCTTTTGCGTTTTTCAGTTCGGAGACGGAAACGGCTTCGCGGATTTTCGGGTCGAACCAGTCGAGTTGTGACGAGGTATCGAATCGGTTTTTGACATGGACGTGTAGCGTTCCGTCGTCATCGACGCTTTCTATTTGTGCAGCGACGGCTCCGGTTTTCGATGGTTCCTGAGTCGATTCGTAGTTTTGGGGAAGCGGACCGGCAAAGAAGCCGGGCATCCGTCCGCGGCTATCCGTGTCGGAAATCAGGTTGCGGGAAATCTGGGGAACACCTTCTCCGGCGAGGCTGGCGTCGATAGCCTTGCGGTAAGCGGCGACGACCGATGAAAGGTAATAGACGCTCCGGGTGCGGCCTTCAATCTTGAAGCTTTCGATACGTCCGTTTACCAGGTCGGGAATCACGTCTAGCGCACAGAGGTCCCGGCTGCTCATGAAGTAGGTTCCCCAGCGGTCTTCGTCGAGCGCTATCGGTTCCGCGGGCTTTTCGGGTTCTGTGTTGGAACGTTCCAAAAAGAAGGAGCCTTCGTGATTTTTGTAATCGTTGGACTGAACTTCGGGATTGGCATAAAGGCGGTAGGGCATCCGGCAGGAATTGTTGCACATTCCCTGGTTCGCATCACGGTGCGTCGTCCAGTTGCTGAGCATACAGCGCCCGGACATCGCCATGCAGACATTGCCGTGGACAAAAACTTCAAATTCCAGGCCCGGACACTTTTCCTGGATTTCGAGAACTTCCTTGAGGCGCAGCTCGCGGGAAAGGATGATGCGGGAAACGCCGACGGACTGCCAGAATTGTGCGGTCAGGTAATTCGTCGTATTCGCTTGGACGGAAAGATGTATCGGCGTCTCCGGGGATTCTTTTCGTATAAACGAAATGATTCCGGGATCTGCGATGATCAACGCATCGGGCTTTAATTCGAGTGCGGCGAGAAGTGCCTTCTGGAAAGGTTCCACCTTGGCGTTTCGGGCGATGACGTTGCTAGTCAGGTAAAACTTTTTCCCTTTTTCGTGGGCTAGCTCGACGCCTTTTTCTAGATCTTCCAAAGTGCGAAATCCGTTTTCACGTGCGCGGAGCGAGAACGCGGGTTGCCCCGCATAGACGGCGTCCGCTCCGTAAGCGAGCGCGTATTCCAGGCGTTTCAGGTCTCCTGCCGGAGCGAGCAGTTCCGGTGTGTAGGGCGTTACCATTTAAACCCCAGCCTTGTATAGATTTTTTCGTCGTGGAAGAGCGTCAATTCGAGCGAATAGAAAAAGTAGTCGCCGCTGTAGCTTATCGCCGGCGAAAGCGAATATTTCATGTCGGCTCCGTCGAGGAATTTCTTGGGCAGTTTAAAGTGGTTGCTCGTCGGGGTCGAATCGTTGATGGCGCTACCGTAGTCGGTTCCCTTCCAGATCCAGGAATTGCGGATGTTGATGTTCAGCCTGTTCGCTAACCTTGCGTAAAGGGCGAAGTCTATCGCTTGGCTGTTCGGACCGTTCGGTGCGCCGAGAGGTTCTCCGAGATTTGCCGCCTGGGCCGTATTCGGGTGAAAGTGGCTATAGACGTAGGGTTCGACGCGGGCGTATTCCGCAATCGCTCCGGCTTCGATTAATTTATTTTGAATGTGGAAATCCTTGCCGATTTGCGCACCGGCCATCCAGGCCCATTTCGCTTCGATGTTGTCGTTCTTGATGAGGCTGACCGGGCTTTCGAAATCATCGATGTAAAACTCCGAGTAGATTCTCGCAAACTGGAAGAGGCGATAGTTGACGTCAAAGGCGAGTGCTCCGTTGTTGTTGTCTTCCGAAAAGTTCCCTTTTTCCATGAACAGGGGAACGACCGGGACAAAGAGCCACGGCTTGTTTTCGTTGTAGAGAATCTGCGTTTCGCTCATGCCGAGAACCAGGTTGCCGAGGTTGAGTTCGTAGCGGTGCGCATACAGGTTGCGGTCGTTGGTGTTCTTGCGGCTCATGCTGTTCTTGTAAATGCGCAGGTCGCCGTAGAGGCTGATGACCGAGAGCGGGCCGACGTGAAATTCAAATGAAAGCGTGTTGTAGGGGAGGGCGAACTGGTTGAGCGTCAAGTTGTTGAAGTAGCCCGGACCGAAATGGAAAACGTCGCGGGCGAGCATCAGGCGTCCGAATCCCATGTTGATGGCGAACATCCCACGGTAACGCGCATAGCTCGCATATTCCACACCGCTGTTGTTTTCCTCTTTCTGGAATTCAACGAATTCGCCGTCGAATGATTTCGGATAATCCGCGCTGTGGTTTTCCACGTAGATTCGCGCGTCGAGCATAAATTCGACGGAATCGCGGTAGCCGCGTAGGTAGATTCCCCCGTCTATTCCGGGCCAGATCGTGTCGCCAAGGCGTTCGCCGCCGCGGTAGTCGATTCCGCCGACGAGGCTTGCCGCTATCGCCTGTTTTTCGTCCCGGTAGCCGAGCAGGGCGCGCCTTTCGTTTTGCGCAAAATTTTTCCGGAAGCTGGAATCGCGTCGCGGATAATAGAACATCTGTTCCGCGTCGGTGGTTGTCTGCCGGTGGTATTCAAAGAGGAGCGGGGTCGTTTCGAGCGTTCTCAGGTTGCGGCTTCGCTCGGCGGAAAAAACCGGAGATTCGGCGTAGGACGTCGAAAGAAAAAATGCGGCGAAGAGGATGGTTGCTCGGACGTGGCGGCTAGAAAAAGGCATTTCGCAAATCTAGAAAATTTGAAAGCGCACAAAAAAGCCCAGATGCTTGGAACATCTAGGCTTTTCTAAACCGATGGATTTTTAGAACCTGTTTTCATACGTGTCGGGCTTAGCTCGGCAAGCTCGCTAGCCTGTCAAATTCCATTCCTTAAAGGGGATTCCCCGGTCGAGCCGGGGAATGACAGAAGAGTGGAATGTCGGGAAATGACATTGTACCGTGTCCCGCTGACCGTTTTCCAAAAGCCTAGATGTCTTCTGACCACTAAGCTTAGACGTTCGCAGACCAATTGCTCATTCCCTTAGATGTCCACGGCCTAATCCCTGTTCCCTAGTCCCTAAACCTAGACGTCCGCGGTTCTGACCACTGGACACTGCCCACTGTCCACTGAATTAGACGTCTGCGGTTCCTTATAAAGACATTCTCTTAATCCTTGATGCAGCGGACCGAACGGATGGTCGTGTTGGATGGTTTGCCTTCATACGGTTCGCCGTATATGGCAAGGGTATCGCTGTCGGCTTTGCTGGCAAGGATATTGCCATAACGGAACCTTACCGCACCTCTGTAATTGACGAAGGAGCTGGTTATCTCTGCAAAAGTATAATAATCCGCTTCGTATAGAGAGGTCCAAAATTGCGCGCATTCGCCTACACGTAATGGTGTTGTCGCTGAATTTGTTGCGGATGAAACGGTTCTGGATGGACATGCCGGAAGAGCGCTGAAGTAGAATTTGTTCATTTTTGAGACCGGTTCTAGCGAGGCTACGTAATCCCAATAGACGTTTCTTTGCGCCAGCATTGAGGCGATTGCGGAGTCGATGGAGCTGCCGTCGTGGGTCACATACGAAATCAAAGTTTCCCATTCATCGTAAGAGGGAAGGTGCCAACCGCTCGGGCAGGCTTCCTTTGCTGCGGAAATCGTATAAAGACGGCCATAATTCTTGCAATCGTCAAATTTTGCAGAGGCGCATTTTGTCTTGGTCGAGTCGTTCCAGGTTCTGTAATCTTTGCTGTTTGTCATGGCGTAATTTAAATTCTCTGCCATCCAGACCTGGTCGCCGATTTGGATCGTACGGTATTTCTTGCCGTCGCGAGAGTCCGTAAAGTAGGTGGTCAGGTTTTTCCAGTCGGTGTGGGCTGTTTCACAGATGAATACCGAGTCGCTTTTTTCAATCCGGTAGCCGTCGATGTTCTTTTCGATGCAGAGTTTGCCGAGGAATTTTTCGCGGGCGGTTTCTTCCCGGAATTTGTAGGCAGTTCTGCCGGCAATATTCTTGTAGCTTTGGCAAACATAGCCGTTGCTTGCGGAATCCGCGGTCGCGGCGGAACACCAGAAACCGGCGGTGAGTTCTTTGTCATCCGCTTTGTTCCATTTGAGGTTTGTACAGTAGTAGCCGTTGACAACGGTATTCTTTAGCGAATCTTTTAAAGCAGCCGTGCAAGTCTTGCCGGTCGCCATTTCACCGTCGGTAGCCTTTCTCCATCCGCTGGTTTCGCAGACATATCCGTCAAAGACAACCGTTCCCGATGCGGCGGCAAAATCTTCCGTGCAGACCTTTCCCGTCGCCTTTTCTCCGTCGGTTGCTTCTCTCCAGCCGCTGGTTTCACAGACATATCCGTCAAAGACAGCTATCCCCGAAGCTTCTGCGAGTTCTTCCGTGCAAACTTTTCCTGTCGCAAGTTCGGCTTCGGTTGCGTCTTCCCATGTGCCGGATTTGCAGACCTTGCCCTTTTCCTTGGAGATGACATTTTCGGTCGCTTCGGTGCAGGCCGCGCCCATTTCAATTTCCTCGTCCGTCGCGTCTTGCCAATTGCCGTCCATGCAGAGCTTCTTTTTCACGACCAGGGCGTTCAGGTTTTCGGTGCAAGCGACGCCGTTTGCGATATCATAATGCTCCGCGTTTTCCCATTTGGCCTTGTCGCACACAAAGAGGCTGTCGAAGCTTTTCAGGTTGGGGTTCGTTTCGGTGCGGACGCTGTCCTGGAGTTTCGCATCGCAGGTGCCGAGAAGCGATCCCTTTAGAATTTCCCAGACGCTTCCGTTGCACACGAAGAGGCTGTCGCCTTTTTTCATGTTCGGGTTCGGTTCCGTGGATACGCTGTCCTTGATTTCCGCTGTGCACTCGGAAAGTCCGCTTTCCGTGATGGCAACCCAGTCATTGATGCTTGCATTGCAGATGTACCAGTTGATGGTGTCGCCGTCGAGTTTTTTCGTGCACAGCTTGCCTGTTGCGCTTTCGCCTGGGCTCGCCTTGCGCCACTTTTCCCCGTCGCATACGTAACTTGAATCCGTTGCGGTTTCGAATAGACCAAAGGAGCGAAACGGGTTTTCTTCCTTGGCGACTTCGCCTTCGAGTTTAGCCGTGCATTTTTTGAGCGTCGAAGTCGTATCTTCCGACCACACGGAATCCTTGCAGGTGTAGAAGTTCAACGTTTTTCCGTCGAACGCGTCGTCGCAAATTTTGCCAGTCGCCTTTTCTGCCGGGCTAGCGACTCTCCAGTTATTTCCGTCGCAAACATAGAGTGGGAGCGACTTATCCGAAGAATCCGCGGCGAATGTCCCGCTAATGCTTTGCGTGCAGACCTTGCGCGTAATCTTTTCCATGCCCAAGGCTTCTAGCCAGAGCGAATCCTTGCACACATAGACCGTAATATCCTTCTTATCGCTCGAATCGGCGGCGAACGAATTGTTGTTGTCTTCCGTGCAGAGTGCCTTTGCGGCTTTTTCCGCGGCGGTCGCTTCGCGCCAGAGCTTTTCCGTGCAGATATAGGTTTTCACCTTCTTGCCGGTGGAATCGTCGGCGAGTTCGCCGTCGTTCTTCTTGACGCAAGCCTGTTTCAGGGCCGCTTCCACATCCGTCGAAATGTTCCAGGAGGTATCCTTGCAGGTAAAGCTTGTCCCGTAGGAGTCGAGCCCCTTGTTTTTTTCGCGACGGACCGAGCCTTCGCGGGCGAGCGAATCCGTACAGGTTCCGATGCTCGGTTGGGGAACCCATTTTCCGGAAGTGCAGGTGTAATCGCCGTCCATCTCTTCGACGAAATAGATGTCGCCTTCGAATGCGGAAAGGCATGTCCCGAGATCGGCTACGGTCTTTACCTTGCCGGTTTCTCCGCCTTCCTTTGAACTGGAGGAATCGTCTCCGCAAGAAGCAAGAAACGCTGCGAGAAATGTACTGCAGATTAGGCTAGCAATAGAAAATATACGGGGGGGGTGCATAAAACCTCCAGAAGGTCTTGTTGAATTATCTTTTGATAATATAAGTTCTTTGCCTGAATGCGTCAAATATCCTTGCCTGGCAATTTGCGAAAATCTTGCTTTACGCTTGGAAATAAAAAAAGACCCGACCGGAGTCGGATCCTTTTGAAGTTTTTCCGTCTTTGTTCTAAGCGAGCCGGGAAATCATGTAGCCTGCGCAGATGGCCGTGCCGATAACGCCGGAAACATTCGGTCCCATGGCGTGCATGAGGAGGAAGTTCTGCGGATCGTATTTGGCGCCTTCGAGCTGGGAAACGCGCGCTGCCATCGGGACTGCGGAAACGCCTGCGGAACCGATCAGCGGGTTCACCGGATTGTTCGGGGTGCACTTGTTCATGATCTTTGCGAGCAGAAGCCCGCCAAATGTCGAAAATCCGAACGCGACCACGCCCATTGCGATGATCAACAGGGTCTTCGGCTGGAGGAAGATGTCTGCGGACATGGTCAATCCGACGGATGTTCCAAGGAAGATCGTGATGATGTTCATCAGCTCGTTCTGCGAAGTCTTGACAAGGCGATCGACCACGCCGGATTCCTTGAAGATGTTTCCGAGCATGAGCATGATGATCAGCGCGGAAGCGTCGGGAACGACCAGGACGCAGACTACCATCACCATGACAGCGAAGACGATGCGTTCGAGCTTGCCGACCTTGCGGAGGCTCTTCATGCGGATGACGCGTTCTTTCGGAGTGGTCATTAGGCGCATGATGGGCGGCTGGATCAGCGGAACGAGAGCCATGTAGGTGTAGGCTGCGACCGCGATGGGGCCTATCAGGTGCGGAGCGAGCTTGTTCGCCGTGAAGATGGATGTGGGACCGTCCGCTCCGCCGATGATGCCGATGGAAGCCGCTTCGCCGAGCGAGAATCCGCCGAAAGCGACCGCACAGAACATCGTGACGAAGACGCCGAACTGGGCTCCGCCTCCGAGGAGAAGTGTCCGCGGATTGGCGATAAGCGGGCCGAAATCCGTCATCGCTCCGACGCCTAGGAAGATGATGGGCGGGAAGAGTTCTAAGTGGATGCCCTGGCTGATATAGTAATAAAGACCGGCTGTCGGGGTGAACATTCCTTCGATGCCCCAGCCGCCTTCGTAGAAGCCGCGGGACGGAATGTTTACGGCGAGTGCGCCGAGCGCTATCGGCAAGAGAAGCAACGGTTCGTACTTCTTGACGATGGCGAGGTACATCAGCACGAAGCTGACTAGCCACATAATGATCATCGGGCCGTTGATTGCGGAGAATCCCGTTCCCGTAGTGAACATTTCTGCGACGGAGTTTAAGATTCCGTTCATAGCGCGTTCCTTATGCGATTGTCATCAGGACTTGGCCTTCCGAGACGGATTCCTGTTCCTTGACGGCGATGGAGGCGACCGTTCCGTCACAGGGGCAGACGATCGAGTTTTCCATTTTCATCGCTTCGAGTACGGCGATTTCCTGGTTCTTCTTCACGGCGTCGCCGACCTTGACCTTGAGCTTGAATACGATTCCCATCATCGGGCTAGGAACCGGGGTGCCGCCTGCCGGAGCCGCTGCGGGAGCTGCAACCGGTGCGGGGGCTGCTGTAACCGGAGCTGCGACAGACGCCGGAGCGACCGATACGGGCGCGGAAACCTGTGCTGCCTGATTTCCATCGAGAACTTCGACTTCGACGTCGTAGCTCTTGCCTTCGAAACTGATGCGGATTGTCTTTTTCATATTTCCTGCCTTGGCTTAAAGCCCGTTGGAGATTAATTCTGCGCGACCCTGGGTTGTCCATGCCCATTCTGTCGCCTGTTGGGGTTTGAACTTGATGACGCGGCACGGACCGCCGAGAACCTCGGCTGCTGCGACTGCAAAGATGACGGCGAGCTGCTCGTTCGAGAGACCCGGGTGGACATCGAGAGCGGAAACCGCCGCAATGCTCAAAAAGGCCTGGAGCTGCTTGTTGGTGAAGCCCGGATGAACGCTCGGCGCGTTCGGGTCAAGCGTACATTTTGCCGGAGCGATCGGCTGCGCCTTGGGGGCTTCGTCCGGGACGCTTTCCGCCTTGGGCTTCGCCATTTTGGAAAGGACGAACTTGTTCAGGACATAGTTCATCAGGTAGGTCAAGAGGCAGAGTCCGATGATGACGATCATCACGATGATGAGACCCGTCGCCTGGAACTCCACGAGCTTTCCTAGCGTGAACGTTTCGGTCGTCCCCTGTTCGGTGACGTATTCGGTTCCGAGCTTCGCCTTGGCTATCGGGAGAGCATGGATTCCGCTTGCGTTCGCTAGGCTGTCCTGCCGGGCGTTCGCTTCGCGGGATTCGGCGTTTGTCTTGTAGAGAACCGTGACCTTGTGCCCGGATTCGTAAATCTGGAGCACGCTCGAATCGGGCATCAGCTGGAGCTGTTTCTCGATAGGTGCGCTGATCGAATCGGGAAGGTTTGCCAGCTGCTCCTTGAAACGGGCAGGAACGGGATACGGTCCTGCGGAAAGCGGCTGTGCGCTGTCAAGTTGTTCTGTATTTGTCATAGCGGGCTTAATCCATGTTTTTTGTTAGGACGTTTTACGCGCTTCGAGAGGAGGGTTCTCAAGGCGAGTGAAATTTTGGAACGGGTTTCCGCGGGGTTGATGACATCGGTGATGATGCCGGATTCCGCCGCCTGGTAAGGCTTGGAGAACTTTTCCCGGTAGTCGGCGACGAGCTTTTTGTAAAGCGCATCCTTGTCTTCTGCCGCGGCGAGTTCCTTTTTATAGATAATCTTGGCGGCGCCTTCGGCTCCCATCACGGCGATTTCCGCAGTGGGCCACGCATAGACGACGTCGCCTCCCAAATCCTTGGACGCCATGGCGATGTAGGCTCCGCCGTAAGCCTTGCGCATGATGACCGTGACGAGCGGGACCGTGCAGCTCGCGTAGGCGTAGAGCATCTTCGCTCCGTGGCGGATGATTCCTCCGCGCTCCTGGGCGAGGCCCGGCATAAAGCCCGGGACATCGGTGAGCGTTACAATGGGAATGTTGAAGGCGTCGCAGAACATGACGAATTCCGCGCCTTTGTCCGAGGAGTCGATGTCGAGGCAGCCCGCCTTGAACTTGGGCTGGTTCGCGACGATGCCTACGACCATGCCGTTGATTCGGGCAAATCCTACGACCAGGTTCTTGGCAAAGTCACGCTTGACTTCGAGCCATTCGCCAGGATCGACGAGGCGTTCGATGACCTGATAGACATCGAGCGGATGGTTCCCGTCTTCGGGGATGATTTCGTTCATCCCGAAATCGTCTTCGAGGGAAATGTCGGTTAGTTTGTGCGGAGGCGGCTCCATGTTGTTCGACGGCAAGAAGCTCAGGAGTTTCTTGATGATCTGCGCCGCGTGCTTGTCGTCGTTTGCGACAAAGTGGATGTTGCCGGAAACCGTTGCGTGTGCGCTTGCCGTGGCGAACTTGTCGAGCGGAGCTTCCTCTCCGGTCGAGGCCTTGATCACCTGCGGTCCGCAGATGAACATGTTCGAATTGTCCTTGAGCTGGATGCAGAAGTCCATGAGTGCCGGGCTGTAGGAGGCTCCCCCTGCGCAGGGACCCGCGATGACCGCTATCTGGGGAACGACGCCCGACGCGAGAACGTTCGCGCGGAACACCTTGCCGTAGCCGGCGAGGCTCTTCACGCCTTCCTGGATGCGCGCTCCGCCGGAATCGTTTACGCTGATAATCGGGGTGCCGAGTTCGATTGCACGCTGCATCGCTTCGGACATTTTCTGGGCGTGCCTGCTACCGAGCGAACCGCCGCTCACCATGAAGTCCTGGGAAATGACCGTCACCGGACGACCTTCGACGTTGCCGATGCCTGTGACGACACCGTCGCCCGCGAGGCGCTTCTTTTCAAAACCGAAGCCGCGGACATCGTGATCGACGTGCATTCCCGCTTCCTGGAACGAACCTGCATCGACAATCTCATCGATGCGTTCGCGTGCGGAGAGGAGCCCTTTTGCGTGGCGGGCTTCGAGCTTGTCCGGACCGGAGCCTGAGGAAAGGGCGAACTTGCGACGTTCTTCTAGCTGGTCTAATAATTCTTGTCTAATAGCCATTTCAAGATTCCTTTGGGATTCCAATTCATCCGGAGGAAAAATAGTATTCCAAAGTGCCGAGGTTATTCTTTCATCGTCCCGGTCGAAAGAAAACGCAAATGCATATTGAACGCCCGGTCAAGAGCGATGGGAATGTGCTTTCCTTTCGAAGAGGCGATGCTGTAATTTAAAAAATCATTCAATTGCGGACGGTAGTCGGGATGGGCGCAGTTGGCGATTATTTCGCGTGCACGGGTGACCGGGTCCTTTCCGCGGAGGTCGGCGAGTCCCTGTTCCGTGACAAAAATGTTCGTTTCGTGGTCGGTGTGGTCGATGTGCGTGACGTAGGGGACTATCGCGCTGATTGTGCCGCCTTTTGCCGTCGAAGGCGTCATGAAGAATCCGAGAAGGGCGTTTCGCGAAAAGTCGGCGGAACCTCCGATGCCGTTCATGATGGCGGAACCGTTTACGTGCGAAGAGTTTACGTTGCCGAAGATGTCGCATTCGAGAGCCGTGTTCATGGAGATGACCCCTAGGCGGCGAATGACTTCGGGATGGTTGGAAACCTCCTGGGCGCGGAGGACGAACTTCTTTTTGAGGGTGGGATTTTCCTTGAAGAATTTCCAGGCGCTTTCGGAACACGTGAGGGCTGTGCCGCTCGCTCCGATGAGCTTGTCTGCGCGGATGAGTTCAAAGACCGCTTCCTGGATGACTTCGGTGAAGAGGCTTACCGGTTCCTGCTTGGAATCCCGCGCCATTGCCGTGAGGACTGCGTTCGCAACGTTGCCGACACCGCTCTGGTAGGGGAGATCTTTGGGCAAGCGTCCCTTTTTTTGTTCGTGGTCTAAGAATTCAAGGATTTGTCCGGCGATGTTTTTTGAAATTTCGTCGGGTTCCGTGAACGGTCGGATGGAATCGTGACGATTCGTGCGGACGATTGCAGCGATTTTTTGCGGGGAAACCTGGACGAAATCCTTCCCGCCGCGGTCGAGAATCCGCGTGACGGGAATCGGGCGGGTGTAAGGAGGAAGTTCGGGCAGGTAGCAGTCGTGAATTCCGAAGAGGGATTCGCCGTAAGCGGAATTCCATTCGACGATAATCCGGTCCGCTGTCTGGAGAAACTCAATGGAATTTCCGCAGGACGAGGAAAGCCAAATTTTCCCGTCGGCAGTAACTTTTGTCGCTTCGACGATTGCCGTCGTCGGCTTCGGCAAAAATCCGCTCCGGACGAGCCTTCCCATCACGCCTAGATGCGCATCGGTGTAAAAAACGTCCCCGCGGTTAATTGCGTTTCGCAAATCCTTGTTCGACTGGTAGGGCGCTCTCCACTTGACGGCATTTGCCCGGGCGAGTTCCCCGTCGCATTCGTCGCCGGTCGAGGCTCCTGAAAAAAGCGTAACCTGAAAAGGTTTTCTCGCTTCGTGAAAAGCTTTTGCGCGCTTTGCGAGAGCGACCGGAACCGCTTTCGGGTAACCGGCGAGCGTGAAGCCGGAAACGCCTAGAACTTCTCCGTCGCGGATGAGTTCCGCGGCTTCTTCGGCGGACATTTCCCTGGATGCGATGTCAAAAGTCATGCGATAAAGCTAGGATTTTTTGCCCGAGGCTGGAAACGATTTTTTGGGAAACTTTTTCCCTTGGAATCCATTCTCCGTCGATGCCTTTGCGGGTCTTGACTTCTGCGCAAAGTACCCGGCACGAGATTTTGTACCGCGTGATGGAATGGTTGACCGTTCCCATAAAACGGAAGCGCTTGATGTTTTCAAAGGAGACGATTTTTTCGGCGATTCCGGGGAAAACGTCCCGATGGATGTCGGTATATTCGAACAGGGGAAAAGTCAGATGCTTTTTGAGAAATGGCGAGTCGGGCGATATTTTGAGAAGGATGTTTCCGTCCGCGTCGAAAAGCACAAGGGCGAAACCCGTCCACGATTCATACCGGACTTTTTTCTTCGGGGGAAGTTCCTCTTGGCGACTCTCCTGAAAAGCCTTGCAGGCTTCTTGAAACGGACATTTTTTGCAGTCGGGATGCGTCTTTTTGCAGACCGTCCGCCCGAGTTCCATCAGGGCTTCGTTTGTGAGGAATGCGTCCTTGGCTCTTGCCCAGAACTTCGCCTTTTCCCAATAGCTTTTTTTGGCAGACGCTCCGTCGGTCGGCAAGAAATCCCAGCTGTAAAGGCGCGAAAAAATGCGGATGAGATTCCCGTCGAGGATCGCTTCCGGCCTGTGGAAGGCTAGGCTGAGAATCGCTCCGGCCGTATAGGCGCCGATGCCTGGCATGGCTTCCAAATCGTATCGCGAATCGGGAAATTTCCCACGGTCTCGGATAATCCGTGCGGTTCGGAGAAGGTTGTCCGCCCGGTTGTAATAGCCTAGGCCTTTCCAATGTTCGAAAACGGATTCTTCGCTTGCCTCGGCAAGTGCTTCGACTGTCGGAAAATCGCGCATCCATTTTTCGAAAATTTCCTTGACCGCGGAAACCTGCGTCTGTTGCAGCATCGTTTCGCTAATCCAGACGAGATAAGGGTCGCGCCTGGCAAACAGATCCTTGGGACGCCAGGGAAGTTCGGCATGGTTCTCGATGAACCATTCACAGAGGGCTTTATTGATGGCGATAAGAATAGCGATAGACCTTTTTGTAAAAATCCCACTGGGCCTTGACCGCTTTTTCGAGCGTGTAGTCCTTGCTGCGGGCGTAGGCGTTTTCGCGAAGCTTTCGGTAGGCGCTTTCGTCGTGTCTCAGTTCGACGCACTTTTCGAGTTGGCGCATCCAGGCTTCGGGGTTGTCGCTCGGGAGGATGTAGCCGCAGCCTTTTGCGAAGATAATGTCCTGCGGACCGCCCTTGTCGCTCACGATTGCCGGTGTTCCCGATGCTAGCGCTTCGACGACGACGTTTCCGAACGTATCCGTGGTGCTGGGGAACAGGAGAAAATCCGCGTCTGCATAGAGACCCGCCAAGATTTTTCCGCCTTGGACGCCTGCGAAATGGACTTCCGGCGCATTTTTAAAATCCTCTTTCAGTTCATCGAGATACCAGCCGTCGCCGACAAACATCAGTTCCGCATCCGGGTGCGATTCCCGAAATTCCATCCACAGCATTTTGAGAAGCGGCAGATTCTTTTCCTTGGAGATCCGTCCGACATAGATAAAACGGGCGCAGCCTTTCCGGTCTGAAAATTTTTCCCAGGTGCCTTGTCCACGAAGTTCGGGACTGAAGTTTTCTAGCGGGATTCCGCGACGGAGAATCTCGACGTCTTTTGCGGGAACCTTGATGTCGCGAATGAGAATTTCCCTGTAATCCTTGCAAGGGCTTACGACCGGTCGGGTGAAGTGGTAGAAAATCCGCATGAGCCCGAGGACGTAGCGGTGCATCCACTTGGCCTTGACAAGCGTTTTCGTATAAGTGGGAACATCCGTCCGGTAATGGCTCAGGACCTTGATGCCCGCGACCTTCGCGCAGATGGCGACAGCCCACGCTCCGGGGCTTGGCGTTTCAAGTTCGATCAGATCAACCGGGTAGCGCTTGAGCAGCCTGAGGGCCGGTGCGATATGCGGGATGGCGAGTTCGCTGTTTGCGTAGCCGAGCTGTTCCATGCTGAAAATGCGCGGCAGAAGGATCACGTAGCCGTTTTCAATGACACCGCACGGACGCGTGTTGAAGGCACTTCCGGCAAGGGCCGCCTTGTAGCCGTTCTTTCGCATGAACGAGATGACGTGGCGAAGGTTGTTCGCAATTCCGTTTACTTCGTCGAGGTTGTCCGAATAGAATGCGACGCGGATATCTTCTTCGGAATGTTCCTTACGCTTCTTTTTTAGGAAGAATCTCAAGCGGATAAGCGGAAGAAGGTTGCGGAGAACTTCCCAAAAGACGATGGGCGGAATCATGCAGGTGCGCAGGTTTCCGGGAGGCTGGTGCCTGAACGAAAAATATTTCGGGAAAACGCTGGTAACGACCCGTCCAAAAATCGCCGGGCGAGAATCGTACTGGGTGAAATCTTTGTTTGCCATTTGGGCAATAATATAATTTTTTGAACCGCATCGGTTGGAAAATCTTCAAAGCGTGCGGATTCCCTGCAAATATTTAAACGTCTAGCGGTAATTCTTCAGCGATGCCCTCTTCGAGTTCAAGGTGCTTGTTGTAACCGTAATAGCCGAGGCTTGAATCTTCGAGCCGTTTGAACGAATAGATGATTCGGATGAGATCGCTCTTGTCGAGCGTGAGCAGGAGTTTTTCGAAAAGTTCCGGGCGGAGTCCCACGATAGACTTGAACAGTTCCTTTTCGGTGGCGAGACAGTCCGAAATATCGCGTTCCCGTTTGTCGGTCAAGTACATAAATAGCGGAATTTTGGAACAGAGATTTCGAATCCGGTTTTTCAGCTTTTCCGCAGGTTCGATTATCTCTTGGCGCGGCTTTTCCTTTTTTGGCGCGGAATTTGTATTGCCGTCGCCTTCTTCGATTGGAGCATCTTCGTCTTTTTTTAGATTGACTTCATCGGGAACATCCGGGTCTATCTCCTTCATGGCTTCTCGCAATTCCGCATTCCTGTTCCATTCCTCCCAAAAATCACGGTCCATGTTCACCGCGATATGGCGCACCTTTCGGACAAATGCCGGGGAACTTTCGCCACAATAAATCTTTGAAAGAATGTCGTTCGGATCCATCTGCCGCATTCCGCTTTCATCGCAGCTGATGACGGGAAGAAACTTGATAAAGTTCCGAATGGATTCTTCGATATCCGCCGAGGATTCTGCGTTTCCCGCTTGCCCGATAAGTCCTTCCGCATATTCCCGGACCTGGTCTAAGGCGCGGGTCGGTGAAAAGTCGAATACGTAACAGGCTTTTTTGAGAATCGCCTCTTCGTCGGGCAGGGAACCGTCGGAATTTTTGACAAAGTGAGGCGACTGTACGCGAAATGCCGACTGGAAATAGGATTCTGGAGACTTCTTGTCGTTCAGCATGAAAATTCCGGACCATTCGGGAATGGTCGTTCCTGTCAAAAGTTTTCCGCAAGAGAGCGTAATTGTCAATTTGTTTTTGCGGATTTCGCGTAAAACGGGTCCTAGCGCCTCTTCTCCGGTCCCGGCCTCTATACCCGCACAGCAGATGACATGAAATTTGGACCAGAAACCGATTTGCCTCTGCAGAAGATTTTTCATCGCATGGCACGAAGCGACGCTTTGGAAGTACCATACCGTGTGCTGCAAACTTTTTTCGGCGATGCCGCTGTAAGGCATAATGGGAACGTTTTCGTCGTTTTGAAAGTTTTGTTGCCTCTTTTCCCATTCGCCGCCGTTTCGCAACATGTCGAGCCATTTTTGGACGTTCTGCTCGTGGACAAATCTCGCTGTTTCTGTTCCGCCGTTTTGTTCTGCCCGAAAGAATTCATTGAGGGAAAATTCGGTTCGCTCTGCGTTCTGTAAAAAGTCCGTATTGATATAGCTTGGGATTTCGTAGAGGAATAGGCGTAGTTCCGGAAGAATGGAATAGGGATTTTTTCCATTTGAATCGTCCCATTCGGCCTTTGCCTTTTGCTCCTTGGAATAGTCCCAGCTGTAAATGGCGCTGTCGTCGAACTGTCCCTTGCGAAGCGCCTTGAAAGGCGTTCCCGAAAGAAAAAGTCGGTTCTTTGCCTTTAAATGGGCGATTGCGAGAATTTCTTCCTTGGCGAGAATTTCCTCTTCGAGTTCTTCGGTCTGCCCGATGTGTGCATATTCAAACATTTCCGCCGTTTCGCCGGTGAGCTTTTGCGCGGCGAGCGTTCCCGCTCCGAAATGCGATTCGTCGATGACGATGCAATCCCATTCGATGTCGGCCGCGGCCTTGTTTCTAGGCTTAAAATTCCCGCACCCGTCGTTTCCCAAAAAATCCTGGAAAGAGGCAAACCAGACGATGGGCTTTTCCTTGTCGGCGTATTCAAAGCGGACGTCTTCATCGCTTGCGCTTACGAACTGGTAGCCGTCAAAGTCGATGTGCTCATTCAGATCGTTTCGCCAGGATGCCCGGACGGAAGGCTTGTATGTCAAGACGAGCATTCTTTGCCAGCGTTCCTTTTTCATCAGCTGGTAGGCGGCGAAGGTTTTTCCGAATCGCATCTTGCAGTTCCAGAGAAATTGCGGCGCGGGCATGTCCCCGATTTTGGGATGCGTTTCGAAATAATGCGCTGCCGCCTCGACGGCTTCCCTTTGTTCGCTTCGCATGGGAAAGTTTTGGAATCTTCCCCGGGCGGGTGCGGAAATCCCTAGCTGCACGTGGTGAATCGCTTCGCGTACATCTTGCGCGGAGCATTTAAACCATTCGCCGTTGCTTTTCCCTGTCGATTCGATATCGGAACGCGGAAATCCCATCCTTTGGAGTTCGCGGAAAACCGTGTGATCCGTGAAGCGCTTCCCGTAGATGTCGAGAGCTGATTCATCGACAAGGATTTTCCAGGTGTCGGTTGGCGTGCGTGTCGGGTAGTGTTCTTTCATCCGCTCTTTTACGGTACGTCCGGTGTAGCCGACCTTGAGCATTCCCTGCCAGCGGGCGTTGCAATATGCGTAGATTCGCGGGTTGAACCTTTGGTTCGCTATAAAGTAATTCTCTTTTTTCATCTTTTTCTTTATCAGGGTTCCGTGGGATGAATCATCTTTTCGATGAAGGCGATTTCTTTTTCGGTGAGGTTGTATTTTTTATAAAGTTCCGCATCGGTCCACGGCTTTGAAAAATCCTGGAGGGGAACGAAACGATAGACTTTTGACATTGCATCTTGAGTATTTTTTCTCAATCCAACAAGGAAATGAAAAAATTTTGTACTTACATATGAGATGACGTTTTCACATTCGGTCTTTGTTTTGAACGGACCATACATAATATATGTTTGTGTACAGGCTGACATTTTTTCTCCAATAATCGGTTTTATCACATCCGTTTGCATATTTCCTGAACCGATTGCTTTGGGGACATAAAGTTTCCATTGGTCTATCCATTGTCTATTCTTTTGAATTGAGGAGTTATCGATAAATCCAGTTTTTTTATTCGCATACAATTTAATACTGCTGGTTGTTTTTGACGATTGCCAAGAATTAAAGCTGGAATATAAGCCGAAAGGCGTTTGTGGACTGACTATTGTTGCAAAAGAAGTTTCATCGAAGTTCAAAACTTTTTGTACAATGGAAACTCCTTGAGGATAACGAATAAAAATATCTTGCGTGTCTTCCAATAAATAGCGATAGGATTCTTTAATTTCTTTTCCGTTGTGTGTATAGATAAAACATTTTCCGTTATAATTTCTATCCCAGAGAAAATAACAGACACCGCCTTTGATTTCAACATCGGAAAAACATTCAGACCCGTCTAGGAAATCGTGTAAAATACAAATTCTTCTGTCTTTTAACATTTTATCTCGAAATTCATCTAAACCTCTTCCGCCGCTAAACCATCTTGATGGTATAATCATTTCTACAAAACGGGAATTTAATTGTTTGGCTTTTTCAATGAAATTTTGAAAAATTGGAATTGCGTGGCTTTTTTGTTGAATTCCAACATTCATCTGATACGGCGGATTCCCGATGATTACATCGAATTTCATTTCTTCTCCAAAAATTTCCCGGATGGATTTTTCTAAAAACGGATAGGACGCCTTTTCCCCTTCGCCGTCACAAGGTGCGTAACGGATATTTCCCTCGCTGCTTGCGAACAGCCCTTCGCCGAGAGAAAATTTTGAATCGGCCCGCTGTGACGCATAGACTGTCCGCCTTGAAACTTTGCCCGCCTCTTCGCTTAGGGCGATTCCGAAAATCTGGTTTTTCAGGACATGCTGGATATATGGCAGGCGGTCTTGGCCTTTTAACTTTTTTCCGTCTGATTTAATTTGTTCGCAAACAAGTCTCTTGGCGATTTCCCGAAGAAATACGCCCGATTTACAGACCGGGTCGAGGAACTTTATCTCTTTGCTTTTCCAAATTTCTCTTGGAAGGATGTCGAGCATCCGGTTTACGACGTGGAGCGGCGTATAGACATTCGTGTTGTCGTCTCTTGGGCGGAGTCCGTTCAAAAGGGCGAGGATGTCTGTCGAAAAATCGTCTGGTTCAGAAGTTCTTTCCATTTGCGTCTCCGAGGTTTTCCATTGGGAGTGGCTTGTGAATTTTTATCGGCAAAAGTTCTTGCGAAAAAAGATCCCCTTGGGAACACTCCTTGGCGTTGTGAAAATCGACCATCGCGCGCATCTCGAATTCCTTACGGGTGACCTTGCCTTCGGAAAATATCCATTCCGTAAAGACGATCGGCTTGCCCTTTATTGTCTTCATTTTCAGCGTGTCGCCGGTGATGATGTTTTTTTGCAGGATAAAGTTTGCCGCCCGCAAGATTTTCTCCTGGAAGGAATCCGCAAAAAGCTCCCTGTATTCTTTTTCGAATATTTCAAACAGGCGCTTTCGGCTGATTTTCGCCGTGTCGGCCATCAGTTCAATGCCGTAGATGTTCGAAAGGCTCTGCAGCGCGGTCTGCTCCCATTCTTTCCGGTGCGTCCGCTTCTTTTTCGCCGTCTGCAGTTTTCTTTGCAGAATTTCCACCAGAAAGTTTCCCGTTCCGCAACTCGGCTCCAGAAAGGTCGCTTCGATCCGGAAGGATTCTTCTTTTACCAGGTCGAGCATCGCCCGGACTTCTTTTTCGGCGGTAAAGACTTCGCCATGCCGCAGTACGCGTTCTTTTGAAATCACCTGCCCGCGCAGGTCGATTGCGCCGTTTTTTGGGTTCGCCAAGGCCATAAGACTCCGAGAAAGGATTCGCTTTTACCCTTTCCTTCGATTTTTTACGGCCAAACAAAAAAGGCGTGGAGTCGAAGGCTTACTGCTGCGGAGGTAACGACCAAGAAACCAGAACACTCAATAAGCGCAAACGACCCACGCCCCAATTGGGACGTGAGCGCTCGCCTTATTCTCGAGTGTCGAAAATTTTGGTCGTTTTTCCGCAACAAGAATAAGAGACGAATCTCAAAAATGTCAGGGGTTATATTAGCAAATTTTCAAGGGAATTCAAAACGGCATCTTAGAGAATATCTTTATAAGGAACAGCAGACGTCTAAGCTTAGGGACTAGGAAACAGGGATTAGGGAGTAGTCAGCAGACGTCTAGGTTCAGTGGCTAGTGGACAGTGAGCAGTGGTCAGAGCCGTGGACATCTAAGCTTTTGGGAAGCGTTTAGCGGAACACGGGATGCGGGACATAGAAATTCGAAAGGAACAGCTTATGGTACACGGTCATTCCCCGGATCGCTATGATGTTTTTCCCCGGCTTTCCATTCCCATGTCACTCCCTTGCTTGACAAGGGAATCTAGATTACCGGGTCAAGCCCGGCAATGACAGGCTAGCAAGCTTGCCGGGTTAAGCCCGAAAATGAGAGGTTAGCGAGCTTGTCGAGCTATGCTTCAACACATAGGAAAACAAGTTCTTAGACTGGATTCGACCTATGGGACGGTTCTGGAATTTTTTTTTGACGATTCTTGTAGATTTTTTTTGATTTCGAGCGTTATATAGGAGGGTCGGAGTTTTCGGGCCTGCTTTCGCGGAGGCGTTTCCGCAAAGGGAATTTCAAAATGGAGTTTGAAGAAAAGGAAAAATCTTTTGAGGATTATCGGGGCGCAGGCGTCTATGCGGACCTGCTTCTTGACCGGACTTTTAAGAAGGCGTTCGACCCCGAATCGCCGAATAAGGTATGCCTCATCGAACTTTTGAACGCCGTCCTCGAAGGGGAACTCGAAAGCCCGATTACCGAGGTGCAGTCTCGGGACAAGGAATTCTGCGAAGGTTCGAACGATAATCGGGCAACGATTTTCGACCTCTACTGCATCGATTCTATCGGCAGGCGCTTTATTGTCGAGGTGCAGCTTGCACGGCAGGAAAACATCGTGAACCGGGCGATTTACTATGCGTCGCAGGCCGTAGTCGCTCAGGGAGAACGGGGAAGGAATTACCGGTATGAAATCGATCCGGTGATAACCATCGTGCTGATGGATTTTGAAACTTTTGATGATGAACAATATGTTCATCGAGCGAAGCTTCGAGAAAGGGATTGTTCGGATTTGAGCGAAACGCTTACTTTTGCGTTTGTGGAACTCCCAAAGTTTAAGAAGACGCTCGGGGAACTCAAAACGCCGCTTGACAGGGGGCTTTACGCATTAAAAAATATCAAGACACTTCGTAAAATGCCGGAATCCTATACAGGTACACCTTTTGAACTCTTGTTTTCCGTTGCGGAACTAGCTAAATTGACGAAAGAGGAACAGAAAATGATCGATGAAGCGCAAAAAGCAAAATGGGATGCCGAAGCCATCCGGGACTATGCCATCAAAAGCGGTCGGAAAGAAGGGCTAGAGCAGGGCATTAAGGAAGGAATCGAGAAAGGAATCAAAGAAGGCGTGAAGGTAGGCGTCAAGAAAGGAGTCAAAAGGGGAATTCTGGAAGGAGAAAAACGAAAAGCCCGCGAAATGGCAAAATCCTTGCTGGAACAAGGCGTCTCCATAGAAATAATCGCCAAGGCTTCCAAACTTTCTGCCGATGAAATTCAAAAAATGGAGTGAACGATGAAAAAAGAAGAACTCATTGAAACCGTCAAAAAGACGATAACGGCAAAGTCCTGCTGCAAGGAACTGAAAGATGCCGGCGAGGCTTGGCTGAATGCCGATGATTCCGCGCGATCGGTTCTTGGAAAGGCCTTGCTAAAGGAACTGCAAGAAGATGTCTGTCTTATCGATGACCTGATTTCCATGACGACAACGGAAAAGGCTGTCGGGATGTTTGGCAAGGAAGCTTGCGAAAAGATGCATGCCGCAGCGATTTCCGCCAAGGAAAAGGGCGTCCGCTATTGCCTGTGCGATGCTTGCACCAACGGCGGGAAAATTCTCGACGATCCCGAAGGCCTGTAACCTTCAAACGGTTTGAGCGTTTGCGGGGATGGCGTACTCGCTGTCTTCTCTATCATGGCAGGAAAGCGAGTTGTCGCGCCAGTTTCCGGAAAACAGAACCAGAAGAAGAATATTCCGACAGCGATAAAGCCAATGCTGATAAGGGCAAACTACCCGAAGACCGAGAATTTCGGGTTTAGAAAGTTGCAACAGGAGGATTTGCAACAAAACAAGCCTGATGGGAAAGAAAATAATCGTCTTTCCCATTTCGATTCCCCAGACGCATGTCATCGTGTAGGGAATGCTGCTGACGGGAAAACTCCCAAGTCGGATTTTACGGAAAAAGCGATTCCGGCAGTCATAATAAAAAGTCCGACAAAGTACATTGTCAAGCGAACGCGTAAATTGGAATGATTCAAGGATTGCCTCGATTTTTACGCGTGCAAATGTAAAAATAAATTAACACGCCGGAGTTTTTTCTATTTTCGGTGACAAATTTCCATTTCACCGGTGTTATAATGACGTGAAACAAATCTGCGTAACAGAAAAGGCTTTCTTTGCCGGGATTTATAATGCCTACGCCCCGATGGTTTATCGGCGTTGCCTTTTTCTTTTGAAAGACGATTCGGAAGCGTTGGATATGATGCAGAATATTTTCTTGCGGATATTTGAAGCTTCCGGACGCTTGAATCTGGAAAACCCTTCGAGCCTTCTGTGGAATACAGCGACGCGGCTTTGCCTAAATCGGATTCGGGATATGGGCCGCCGTGGGATTTTGGATTCCTCGGAGAATCTGCTTTGCCAAATCGCAAGCCTAGATGACGAGATAGATCGTTATGAAGCGGAGAATGTCCTTTTTCGGCTGTTTCACAATGAACCGGAGTCTTCGCGGACGATTGCCGTCTTGCATTTCATCGACGGGATGACTCTGGAAGAAACGGCGAAAAACGTAGGACTTTCGGTGAGCGGAGTTCGCAAACGTCTGCGTTCTTTGCAGGTGAAACTAAAAAATCTGGAGGCAATATGATGATTCCGGACTGGAAAATGGAAAAATATCTGACAGGCGATTTGCCGCCGAGGGAAATGGAAAATCTCAAAAAACAGGAACGTGAAAATCCCGAATTTGCGGCACGTGTCCAAAGGTTGAAAAAAGATGGCGAGGTACTTTTGAAGGCGCGCCCTTTTGAAAATCTGAATTGGAAAATTCAAGAGGATTCGGAATGGCGAAAATCGATTCTAGAAAAGATCTGGAATGTAAACTGGTTTCGTCCTGCCTTGGGAGCGTTTGCCGTTTTGGCTTTTGTTTTTCTAGGCGCTTTTGCGTGGCTGTGGAACAGTAGTTCTTTGGATATTTCTACCCCTCTTGAATTGGCAATGGCGGAAAATGTTCGGGTGAAAGGTTTGGACATGCAGCTTGAAGTCTGGAAGAAAACTTCTGGCAAGGCAGTCAAGCTGGAAAATCTGGAAAGCGTCCAGGAGGGCGACGAAGTACAGATGCGTTACTTTGTTCCAAAAAAATGTTTCGGAATCTTGTTTAGTATGGACGGAAACGGAGTCTTGACAATTCATCTGGGAAATGGAAATCGCGCTGTGGAACTGGATGCCGGGAAAATGCGTGTCTTGCCGTTTGCCTACAGATTGGATGACGCGCCGTATTTTGAAAAGTTCTTCCTGGCCGCTTCCGAAAAGGAATTTGCCATTGACGAAAAAAAATTGGATGAATCCCTAAATAGAAACGATATCCGGACTGTTTCTGTGACGCTTAGAAAAGAGGGGAAAGAATAATGAAAAAGATGCTTGAAAAAATCGATTCCATTCTGCTGTTTTTATTGGGGCTTGTCGTCTGGGCGTCTGCTGCAAATGCCGAAATTTCGGAAAAAGGCCGCTTGGAACGCTATGTGCTTTCTATCGGAGCGAACAACGGAGGAAGCGGAAGAGTGCTATTGCGGTATGCGCAAAGCGACGCTCGGTCTTTCTCGACGGTTATGCTTGAAATGGGTGGTGTCACCAAGGAAAATCTTTTTCTGATGACGGAACCGTCTGTTGATGAACTTTTGAACACGATGCGAACGTTGGACAAAAAATTGCAAAAATCCGCGAACGGGAAAAACCGGAAAGAAGTTCTGGTCTATTACAGTGGACATGCCGATGAAAAGGGAATTCGTCTAGGAAGCGAAATTTACGGTTGGCAAAAATTTCGGGAGCGGATTTCCTCGTTGCATGCGGACGTAAAGATTGCGGTCATCGATGCGTGCGGTTCCGGTGCGATAACGCGAATCAAAGGCGGCGTAGCGGTTCCTGCGTTCATGGTCGATGCTTCTAGCGATATGAAAGGTTATGCGTTTATCACCAGCAGTACGCAGGATGAGTCGAGCCAAGAAAGTGACAGGTTGAACGGTTCTTTCTTCACGCATTCCCTTGTGAGCGCGATGCGCGGGGCGGGAGATTTAAGCGGTGACGGCAAGGTGACTCTTTCCGAAGCATACCAGTTCGCTTTCAACGAGACCTTACAAAAAACGCAGAGTACGATTGGCGGCGCGCAGCATCCGAGCAGGGATATGAATCTGGTCGGGACGGGAGACGTGGTCATGACGGATTTAAGAAATACAAGCTCCGGCATTTCTCTCGACAGACAATTGGAAGGACGCCTGTTTGTCAGGGATTCATGCGAAATACTTGTCGCGGAACTCTACAAAAAAAGCGGACGCCCAATGGAACTTGGACTTCCCGAAGGTTCGTATAAATTAATTCTAGAACAGCCGAAAAAACATCTGGCTTTGTCGGTTGCGCTTGCAAAGGGGATGCGGAAAAATATCGGAATTCAGGACTTTCAGCCGGCAAATCTTGAAAAAACAGTCCTGCGCGGAGAAATAAAAAGCCGCCAAGAAGATTCTATTGAAATATCCTTGGATTCTCTGGATAAAAACGGAAGGTATCGCGTTACGTTTAACTTTATCGATGTTGAGGACAAACCGCGAAAAGGCTTGCAACTTGGAATTGTCGGAACGAACGCAAGGGACTATCTGCTGGGCTCGCAGTTGGGCATTGTCGGGAATATCGCGGACAAGGACATCCGTGGCTTTCAGGGAGCAGGGATATTCAATCTTGCCAAGAGAAATTTACTGGGTCTGCAAATCGGCACGGTAAACATCGCTGCTTCGTTTGACGGTGCACAGTTTGGAACTTTGAACATGACGAAAAAGCCTTCGCGTGGTGCGCAAATCGGCGTGTTGAATCTTTCTGCGAATTCGGTGAATGGCGCTCAGGTTTCAACGCTCAATATCGCAAAGACTTCATCGGTCCAGATAGGCGTTTTGAATGTAGCGGAATCCGCCTCTGTGCAGGTCTCGGTGATGAATGTCGCGAAAAAGTCGGATGTGCAGGCTTCGGTTTTCAATATCGGGAAAAATGCGAAAAGGCAAGTAGGCTTGATGAATGTTTCGTCACACGCTTCGAAGCGAATGATTGGACTTTTCAATATCTGCCTGGAATGTGAGGAAACCCCGATAGGGCTTTTGAACTTTGTCGGCAATGGACTTTGGGAAGCGTCTTTCGGCTTGAACGAAATGGGCGGAACGGCGGTGAATTTCAAGTTTGGCACGGCCTATTTCTACACGGTAGTGGAAACGGCTCGCCTTTTTAAGGAACATCGACTTTTTGAACGTTATGACAATGTCTGGGAAAACGGTTTTGGATTTGGAACGCATTTTGGCAAATACGGAAACCATGTTGAACTGGAATACGCCTTCTTCCATGTGACGGAAAAGTATCATGGCAATTACAGTCTGGTTCCAAACAGTCGCCATTCCGCATCCTATCATCATCGTTTACGTTTGGGCATGACTTCTCGGCTTTTTTCCGGAATCGGAATTTCAGCCGGGATTTCGCTGAATCTTGCCTCCGAAGGCTATGCAGATGAAATTCGCCTGGAACCTTTGGGAAAGTGGCATGATGATTTTAGCGTCGGCGGACATCGGGCGAAAATGTGGCCGGGGCTTTATGCCGGAATTGTCTTCGGAAAATTCTAGGCTTTAGAAAATTTTCTCCAGTCTCCAAGTTCCGAAATATCTTGAACGACGAATTTCTCCGCGTTTTCCAGGATGGATGAGTCCCCGATAAATCCAGAAACCGATCGACCGTCGGATAGCTTGATTTTTCCGATGCCGAGCGGAGCCGGAATTTTCGCAACAAATCTTCCGAAATCCGATGCGTTCATCTCATAAAGTTCTACATAAAAACTGTTTTTGCCGCCGGCGAGAAGAGCCGGCTTTTGAATCTTCCCGTCGGAGATGGCGAACATTCGATATTCCGAGGCTGTTTTCGCACTCCCTAAAAATTCAGCCTGCGAGAGTTCTTCGTGAAGCGCTTCTCCTTTTAGGTGGGCTCCGCATACGGCAAATGGAATTTTTGTTTCAAAAAATGGAACGACTTTTTCGGCGACATCGAGAAGCTTGAAATCGTCAAAAGCTTTCCCGACAATGGTGACGCCGAATGGGAACCTTGAAATTGCCGCATCGGAACTTTTTGCAAAACCAGCGGGAATCGCCAAGGCGGAATAATCGAGAAGATTCATGTAATTCGTGTAATAGCCCAAGTTGGAATTGAGTTTTACCGGATTTTCAATGACATCTTTTGTCTTGTAAATAGTCCCGGCTGTCGGCGTGAGCAATACATCGACTTTGGAAAATTCCCGATCCGCGATTTTCTTCTTCTTTTGCAGAAGATGAAAACCTGTGAAAACTTCAGATGGGTGCGGAATGTGTTTTGGGGCGATGATGGAACTTGTCACCGGATGGATGGAGTTTGGATGGTCTTCGATAAATTTCCCGACGGCTTCGTAGCGTTCAAATACCCATGGGCCTTCATAGAGCAAACGGGCCGCTTCGAGGAATGGCGAAAAAGAAATGGTGACTTTTTTCCCGCCGGCTCTTTCAAAAAGCGAAACCGTCTCGTAAAATGATTTCCGAAAACTTTCGTTTCCAAAAAACTCCAATTCGGAATCCTTTGGAACGCCGAAAGTCCAGTGTTCCGGTAGCCTTTCCGCTTTTCCGTTTGGCGTGTTCCACGGGGCGATTCGAGAATATTCATCGTCGTCTTCGAACGCGGCGAGATTCAAAAGGTATCTGGCGTCGGAATTATCTAGTGCAAAAATCGAAACGCAGTCCAGGCTCTTGCAGGCGGGAACGACTCCGTTTGTGCTGACAAGTCCGCGCGTAGGTTTCACTCCGACTAAATTGTTGAATGCGGCGGGGACTCTTCCGGAACCCGCTGTATCCGTTCCAAGGGAAAAGGAGCACAAGCCGTAGGCGAGTGCTGCTGCGGAACCGGAACTAGAACCTCCGGAAATATACTCAGGCGCGAATTTGTTCGGGATGGACCCATAGGGCGAGCGAACGCCGACGAGTCCCGTGGCGAACTGGTCCATATTTGTCTTGCCCAGGGGAATCGCTCCGAGTTGGATTAAACGCTTGACGATTGATGCGGATTGCTTCGGGTTGTAAGAGTAATCGGGGCAGGCTGCGGTTGTCGGCAAGCCTTCGAGATCGATGTTGTCTTTCACGGCAAAAGGGATGCCATATAGGGGAAGCTCCAAAGGCGACAGACGTTCTAGCTTGTTTAGGTAAATCTCTAGCTGTTCAGACGATGTCCTGGAAATCCAGATAGAAGCCGGAGCGCTTTCGATACGCTTTAACGACTCGGCGATAACTTCGCGCGGAGAAAGAACCTTGTTCCGGTAGGCATTCAGCAAGGATGAAATTCTAAGATCCATAAGAGCCTCTACTTTATAAAATCATTTTACAAAGTAGAATTAAATTTCAAGGAGCGAGGAAAATTTTTTCTTCTAAAAACCGCACGAATGGGATTGCTTGGATAATACGCACAACTATGTCACGGTAAAGAAATTTTAACGACAAAAATGTTGCGTAAAAGGCTATTGTCCTGAACGGCTAAGTTTTTTGGTTTATGAAAATTTCTGCGGCCATTTTATATAGTCCGCTAAAATATTCTTCTTGCAGGTTTGCCTTGAAAATTAAACGCGGTAGTTGTGGACGATGCAGATTTCTCCGTAATTTCTCGTTGATGTCTTGAACGGAAAGTTCATCGGTAAAACCTCCTGTAAAGACGATGACGGCTGGATCTAAAAAGACGATTGTGGCGAGGAGAACTTGTAGAATATAGGGAAAGGCGGTCCCTATCTCGCTAAAAATTTTGGATTGTTCCTGCTTTTTAAAAGAAAAGGGAAAATAAGAGAGTTCTCCGGCGAGATTGGAACTTCCCCGTAAGATTTTTCCATCGACTAAAAATCCGCCCGCTGGAGGGTTTCCTTTTGGTATGAAAAGAATGGAAAGATTCTTTTCATTGCTGTTCTTTAGAGAATATCCCAAAGCGATTGAATTCATGTCGTTTTCTACATATACCGGAATCTGGAATGCGTTAAAAAGTTCCGCTTCGAGATTGATGCCGTTGAGTCCTGGAAAATCGCAAAATTCAACGGTTCCGTGACAGATTCCGCCTTGGATTCCTATCGAGATGATGCCGACTTGAGGATGTTTCGCTAAAATTTTTTGAATGCGTTTTAGAAGGGTGGTCTTGTTGATGCGGTTTTCTTTGTTTTCGCCTTTTGCAATGACGTTTCCCAAGGCGTCAAAGACGCGAAAGCGTATTAGTTGAATCCCGCTTTCAAAAAGAGCGTATAGGCATAAAAATTGATGTTTTGATGAGTTGTATCGATAGGCTTTTGCCGGACGTCCGCCGCTTGACATTCGGAATTTTTCTTCGATGATTTCGCCTTTTTTTAGCAGCTCGTTTAAGATGTACCCGCATGTTGCCGTGGTAAGGCCCGTCGCCTTGGAAAGCTCGGGCTTTGTGACTGATTCGGTTTGCAGCAAAATGCGCTTTATTTTTTCGGTAGAATTGCTTGCCATGCCTTGAAACTCGGGAAAATGAAATACAATTTTGTCTTAACTTTATAAAATAATTTTAGAAAGTTGTCAAGGCTTTTCTTTGGAAAAAGAATGAAATGGTTGAAAAAATGGGGAAATTTGAAAGAAAAAGCCAAAACATCAAAAGTTGGTATTGTTTTTGCTGTGTCTTTGGCGAACATCTTTTCAAGCGAGGTCTTTATGAAAATGTTCAAGTTGATAACGGTCGGTGCGTTGGCTGTCGCCGCTTCTCTTTACGCAGAAAAGCCTGTTTTGAAAATTGCCTATAGCGATTGGCCTGGTTGGACTGCCTGGGAAATTGCGGACAAGAAAGGCTTTTTTAAAAAACACGATGTGAATGTCAAACTGGAATGGTTTGATTATGGTCCGTCGATGGACGCGTTTGCCGCGAAAAAGGTCGATGCGGTTGGCGTGGCGAATGGCGATGCGATGGTGCTGAATGCGACCGGTGCAAAAAATGTGACGATTCTAATCAACGATTACAGCAACGGCAACGATAAAATTGTCGGCGCTCCCGGAATTTCCAGTGTCAAGGATTTAAAAGGGAAAAAGGTCGGTGTAGAAATCGGGTGCCTCTCCCATGCTCTTTTGATCAATGCACTTCTGAAGAACGGATTGAAGGAATCCGATGTGACCTTGGTGAACATGCCGACGCATCAAGCTGTCCAAACTTTGGAAAGCGGGGAAGTCTCTGCGGTTGTTGCCTGGGTTCCCCATTCCGTAAATGCTCTAGAAAAGGTGACCGGTTCCAAGGAACTTTACACCAGTGCAAATGAACCGGGAATCATCTATGATGTTCTGGCCGTTTCTATGGAATCCCTGATGAAAAATAAGGCCGAGTGGGAAAAAGTTGTTGCCGCATGGGATGATGTCGTGGCTTATATCAACGACCCGAAAAACAAGGCGGAGATGATTAAAATCTTGGCGGCTCGTGTGGGAGTTCCTGAATCCCAATATGCGAAGTTTATCGGTGGAACGAAATTTTTACGCTTGAACGAATCTGCCAAGTTTTTCAAGAAAGATGACGGAAGCTACGGATCGATTTACGGTTCTTCCAAACGGGTCGATGATTTCTTCGTGCGCAACAAGGTCTATGACAAGCACGTCGATGTGAACCGTTATATCAATTCGTCTTTTACGGAAAAATTCTTGAAGGCAAAATAGTTTGTCTTCAAAAACCAGATAAATTCATTTAACCCGGAATCACGACATGAAATCTCCCATTGGAATTCGAAAGGAAATCGGAAAGAAAGGAACCTTGGTTCTTGCCATTCTTTCCTTTCTGTTGCCGCTTGCGGTTTGGTGTACGGTGAGCTATGTACCGTTTATTTATCATCCGCTGGTGCACATTACGGATGCCGGTGGGAGCATGTTCTGTGAATCGGGCGATGAAATCACCAGGGAAAATTTTTTCGAGGAAAATGAAAATCTTCGCTCGGCAGGGGAAAAGGAAATGGACGGATTCCGTGTGAACCCAGCCTATTTGCCGGCTCCGCATCAAGTGGCGAAGGCTCTTGTGACGGCTTTTAGGACGCCTCCAAAACGCGATGGGGATGTCTGGTTCTATGAAAGTATTCTGCATTCTGTGCGGATTGTGTTCCTTGCGTTTTTCCTATCGAGCCTTGTCGGAGTTCCGCTTGGAATTTTGAGCGGGTCGGTTCCCTTTGTCGAAAAATTGACGGCGCCGTTTGTGGAATTTTTCCGGTATTTTCCTGCGCCTGTCTTTGGGGCGCTCGCCGTTGCGGTGTTGGGAATTAATGACGCTCCGAAAATCGCCATCATCATCATCGGGACTTTCTTTCAACAGGTTCCCATGATCAGTGCGACGACCAGGCGTGCGGATCCTGCCTTGACGGAAGCGGCCCGGACGCTTGGAGCGTCTCCGATGCGTGTCCTCTTGAAAGTCATTATCCCGGAAATCGCTCCGAAACTTTACAAAGACATGCGGATTCTTTTGGGATGGGCGTGGACCTATCTGATCGTGGCGGAAGTTGTCGGGACTAGTTCCGGTATCACGTGGTTTATCAACCAACAGGCGAAATATCGAAACTTTGACAATGTCTATGCGGCAATCCTTATCCTGGGAATCATTGGGCTCGGCTGCGACATGATTCTCGGAAAAATTGGAAAGGATTTGTTTGCCTGGGAAGATGGACGCGTTGCGCTGCTCGGGCGCATCCGTCGGGAACTGATGGGACCGCGCAACTATGTGTTTGCGTTTCGCTTGACATCCGAAGAAAAAGCCTTGAAGGAAAAAAACAATGGAAAACTCTGAAATCATTCTTGAAGCGAAAGATGTCGTCAAGGAATTTCGCGAAAGCGATGGAAGCATTCGCCGCGTCCTGGATGGGATTTCCTTTGGAGTGCGCCGCCGGGAATTCCTTTCGATTATCGGACCTTCCGGGTGCGGGAAGTCAACGTTGATTCGCATTGCCGCCGGTCTTGAAAATGCGACATCGGGATCGTTCTTTCTCGACGGGAAAAAAGTTCTCGGAACCGGTGCGGAACGCGGAATGGTATTCCAAAAATATACGCTCTTTCCTTGGCTTTCGGTAAAGCAAAACGTGAAATTTGGCTTGGAGGCTTCCGGCTGTGGGAATGACGAGGCGGATGCGACAGCGTTACAGTGGCTGCAAATCGTCGGCCTTGAAAAATACGCGAATTATTATCCAAGACAACTTTCTGGCGGTATGCAACAACGCGTAGCGATTGCGCGGGCACTCGCTCCCCAGCCGCGCGTCCTTTTGATGGATGAACCTTTTGGCGCGCTCGATGCGCAGACGCGTTCCCAGATGCAAATATATCTGCTTGAAGTATGGAGGAATATCGACATTACGATTCTGTTTGTGACGCATGATCTGGATGAAGCCGTATTTCTATCGGATAGAATCTTGACGCTGCAGGCGAATCCGGGAAAGGTTCGAGAACTTGTGACTGTCGATGTTCCGCGGCCACGTTCAGAAGAAAGTCTGTTCCTTCCGGAATTCGTTTCGCTTCGCAAGCATGTGGAAAACTTGATTCACCCGGCATCGGAACACAAGAATCCAAGCGAAACGTTCAACATCGTAAACATGGTCGGCAAAAGGATGTCGGCTGAAAACAGATAGAGGTAATCTTATGGAAAACGAAAAGGTCTTAAGTTCCAAAGTCATCGCTGGCGGATGGAATTATTCGCGCATCGTGAAGAGAGGACAGAAGATTCGCTTGACGGATTTGGAAGGCGGCGCGAACGCCTCGCTTCTCTGCTACAATGCGAAAAACTTTACGGAACGTTTCAATCTAGGCGACACGCTCAAGATCCAGCATATTTGCCGGATTGCTGAAAACTGCTGCCTTTACGGTGACATGGGACGCATCCTGCTGAGCGTTGTCAAGGACACTGTCGGGTGGCATGACCCGCTTTGCGGATGCACCCATGCAAATCTTATCAAGGAGCGTTTTGGCGTTCACGATTACCAACATTTCCGCAACGATTTTTATCGCAACGGATACGATTCTCTTCTGGTGGAAATCGGTAAGTATGGGATGACCAAGCGCGATTTTACGGAACTGGTTAATTTCTTTTCGAAAGTAGTCGTCACTTCGGATGGAAAGATGACTTTTGTGGAAAACAATTCGAAGGCGGGGGATTTTGTGGAACTCCGCGCGGAAATGGATACGCTTGTCGTCATCGATACGGGAATGCACCCTCTTAATCCGTCAAAGGAGTACTTGAGAAAGCCGGTGAAAGTGGAGCTTCTTTCGTGTGACATTTCGACTGCTGACGATCCGTGCTTTACCTGGTGCCCGGAGAATGCGCGTGGCTTTGCCAACACGTTCGACTATAACCTTTAATCGGAGCGATAATATGTACACAAAGTATTTGGAAAGTTCGTTAAAGGAATGTGATGCCGTCTATGTAGAAGATGTTCCCGCCGGAGAAGGCTGGCTGCATCTGATAAAAAAAGGGCAGACTTTTCGGATTCTGGATTTGGAAGGAAACCAGGCGGTCGATACGCTCTTTATCAGCGCAAAGGACCCGTCGGAGCGTTACAGTGTCCAGCAGACTGTGCAACGCCAGGCGAACTGCCTTGTCGGCGTAGGGACAAAGCTTTATTCAAACGATGACAATCCGATGCTTACCGTTGTCGCGGATACGTGCGGCGATCACGATACGCTCGGAAGTGCCTGTTCGTGCGAGAGCAATACATGCCGTTATTCGCTCGATAAACGTTATATGCACGCTTGCAGGGAATCGTTCCTGAAAGTCTTACTTGCGATGCCAAACTTAGACAAGCGCGATCAGGTGAACAACTTGAATTTTTTCATGTATGTTCCGTTTGACGAAAAAGGAAACCTGAATTTTGCCGACGGCATTTCAAGTCCGGGAAAGTATGTGGAAATGAAAGCGGAAATGGATGTGTATGCGGTCGTGAGCAACTGTCCGCAGTTGAACAATCCGTGCAACGCCTATAATCCCACGCCGGTTCGGATGCTTATCTGGGATTAAAGCGAGGTGAAGATGAATACAAAGTTGAAAGAAAGTTCCAGAAACTTGAAAGATGCAATCGCTGACGTGACCGTCTATGCAGGCGAAGGAAAGATGCTTCCTTTGAAGAAAGGACAGGTTTTGCGCCTTATCGATGTCGAAGGAAACCAGTCCGGAGACGTGCAAATCTACAATGCGAACAATACTGCAGAAAGATACAGTGCGCAGAATACGATTACGGCCCAGGCGAATACGATGATTGAACTTGGAACGGTCATTCTGTCGAATGACGGAAATCCGATGCTTACCGTTGTCGCAGACACGTGCGGCGAACACGATACGCTTGGAAGCGGCTGCTCGGCGGAAGGAAACGTGGTGCGCTATACGGACAAGACACGCTATATGCACAGCTGCCGGGACACTTTCGTCCGGACGCTCCAGAATTTCGACATGGGCAAACATGATCAGGTCTGCAACTTGAATTTTTTTACCAAGGTGATTCTCGATGACAAAGGCCGTTTGGAATTTGCCGACGGAATCTCCGGACCTGGAAAATATATCGAGTTGCGTGCTGAAATGGATGTACTCTTTCTGCTTTCGGATTGCGCTCAGTTGAACAATCCTTGCAACGATTATAATCCCACGCCGATACGAATGGTCGTTTTCGATGGCTGAATTTATCTACAGATGCTTTACGCGAAAAGCCTTGGACGCCGCTTACGATAACACGCATGCGGTAAAGGATAGCGCGGATATTCTCGAAGAATTTGAAATTCACAGTCAAAAAATGGCCCGTGAGTTTTCAAAGACGATGGACATTCCTTATGGGATAAGGCCTCGCGAGAAGTTTGATTATTTCCCTGGAAATCCCGGAGAAGGAATATTCGTGTTTATTCATGGCGGTTATTGGCAGATGCGTCACAAAAATACGTTTCGCTTTTTGTCGAAAGGACCGCTTTCCTTGGGATTTCATGTCGCATCTGTTGGTTATACGCTCGCCCCGGAAATGAATTTGTATGAAATCGTGAACGAGGTTCGGATGGCGTTAAAAAGCGTCTGCGCCTATTCCGAAAAATTTCAGGCGGATTCCCGAAAGGTAATCATTTCGGGATGGTCGGCGGGTGGGCATCTTTGCGCGATGCTGCTTGCGAATCCCTGTGTCGTCGGCGCTCTTGCGATTAGCGGAATCTACGACCTGGAACCGATTTCCAAATGCTACTTGAACCAGGCATTGAACCTTTCCGAAGAAGATGTCCTGCGCTTGAGTCCGTTGCGGATTCCGTGTGTACGCAAGCCGATGGCGATTGTGTGCGGCGAAGAGGAACTTCCCGAACTTCAGCGGCAAAGCCTTTCGTTCGCCACGCTTCGCGCAGAGGAAAAAATTCCAGGTTCTTTCGGTCTTCTTGAAAGTAGAAATCACTTTACGATTCTTCGTGAACTTGAAGATGAAAACGGAGCCTTAACACATATTCTTGAAAACTGGAGAAAGTAATATGTTTCAAAAAGTGTTGATTGCCAATCGCGGTGAAATCGCCTGTCGGGTGATTCGAACGCTGAAGGATATGGGCGTCAAGTCGGTTGCCGTCTATTCGGATCCGGATGAAAGTGCGGCGCATGTCCTGATGGCTGACGAATCGGTTCGGATTGGGCCTGCCACAGCAAAGGAAAGCTACCTCAACGTGGATGCAATTTTGGCTGCCATCAAAAAGACCGGTGCGGAAGCGGTCCATCCGGGATATGGCTTCTTGAGCGAGAATGCCGAGTTTGCAAAAACATTGGAGAAAAATGGAATCGCCTTTATCGGTCCGACTCCGACGCAGCTGACGGAATTCGGCTTGAAACATCGCAGCAAGGAACTCGCCAAGGAATTCGGCGTCCCGCTTGTTCCAGGTTCGGGTCTTTTGCGAAATGTCGAAGAGGCGGTGATATCTGCAAAAGAAATCGGCTACCCCGTTATGTTAAAAAGTACCGCTGGCGGCGGCGGGATCGGGATGACCGTTTGTCACGATGAAAAGGAACTTTGCGAAAGTTATGATCGCATCAAACGGCTTAGTGAAAACAATTTTAAAAATGCGGGACTTTTTGTCGAAAAGTATATAGAACGCGGTCGCCATGTCGAAGTACAGATTTTTGGCGACGGTGACGGAAATGCGGTTGTTCTCGGCGAGCGCGACTGTTCGGTGCAACGCCGTAACCAGAAGGTCATCGAAGAAACGCCCGCTCCGAACCTTCCCGAAAGTACTCGTCGGGAATTGCATGCCGCTGCCTTGCGCCTTGTGCAGGGGGTCAAGTATCGCTCTGCGGGAACGGTGGAGTTTATCTATGATGCCAAAGAAGACAAGTTCTACTTTTTGGAAGTGAATACGCGTTTGCAGGTGGAGCACGGCGTAACGGAAACCGTTTTTGGCGTGGATCTTGTGCGCTGGATGATTGAACTTGCCGCAGGGATTTGCCCGTTTGAAATCGGAGAGACTTTTACGCCGAAAGGCCATGCGATGGAGTTCCGCGTCTATGCGGAAGATCCGGGAAAGAATTATCGTCCTTCCAGCGGTCTTTTGACGGAAGTCGATTTTCCGAAAGATGTCCGGGTCGATACCTGGGTCTCGCGCGGAACGGAAGTCAGCGCTTTTTACGATCCGCTGCTGGCGAAGATTATTGTCGCCGGGAAAGATCGGGCGGAAAATATCGAAAAGGCAAAAGCCGCCTTGGCGAAAGTCCGGCTTTGCGGATTTGAAACGAACATCAAGCTTTTGCAGGATGTACTTGAAATTCCCGCCTTTGTTTCGGGAAACGTTTCGACATGGATTTTAAATGACTATCGCTATAAAAATCGGACATTTGAAATTCTCGCTCCGGGCTTGCAGACGACTGTCCAGGACTATCCGGGTCGCCTGAAGCTCTGGGATGTCGGGATTCCGCCTTCCGGTCCGATGGATAATTACAGTTTCCGCTTGGCGAATAAAATCGTCGGGAATGCGGATGATGCGGCGGGCATTGAAATGACTCTTTCCGGCTGCTCGATTTGCTTTCACACGGATGCCTTGGTCGCATGGACAGGCGGGGATTTCCCGGCAAAGCTGAATGGGGAGCCTTGTCCGAAGAATGTTCCGGTCAAGCTGAAAGATGGCGATGTTCTCAAGTTTGGACTCACGAAGCTCGGGCAGCGCGCCTATCTCGCTGTTCGTGGAGGAATCGATGTTCCCGATTATTTAGGAAGCAAATCGACTTTTACTCTCGGCGGCTTTGGCGGCCATGGCGGGCGTGCTCTTTCGGCGGGCGATATCTTGCATATCGGAAACGATATTTTTGGCGAACCGCTTGTTCCGTCGGAAAAGGCTGTTCCAAAAATTTCTTCCGAGTGGAAGATCGGGGTGATGTACGGTCCGCACGGCGCACCGGATTACCTGACAAAAAATGACATTGACGATTTTTTCTCTGCGACGTGGGAAGTCCATTACAACTCTTCGCGTACGGGAATCCGCTTGATTGGACCGCAACCGAAATGGGCGCGTCCCGATGGCGGCGAGGCGGGGCTTCACCCTTCGAACCTTCACGATAACGCGTATGCGGTCGGAACGGTTGACTTCACAGGGGATATGCCGATTATCTTGGGCGTTGACGGACCTAGCCTTGGCGGCTTCGCTTGCCCGGTGACGATTGTTTCCTCGGAACTGTGGAAAATGGGCGAACTTCGCAGCGGAGATAAAGTCAAGTTTATCCCGATTTCTGCACAAAAGGCGGAAGAAATTCGCTTGGCGCGGGAAGCGAACCTGCGAAATCCGGAAAAGGCTTCTGCTGAAATCCCGGAATTGGAAGCCGCTCCGGTGACGACACCAATTGTCGCGGAGTTTCATGCGGAAAATGAAATGGAACATGTCGTTGTCCGCGCAGACGGCGACGATTATGTCCTTTTGGAATTTGGTCCGAACCGAATCGACCTGCGGCTCCGCTTTACGGCGCACGCCTGGATGCTAGCGGTGAAGGAACAGCTGAAAGAGTTTGTCATCGATGTGACTCCCGGAATTCGCTCCATACAGATTCATTACGATATCCGGAAAATTCGTCAATGGGAAATGTTGCGGAAGCTCGCCGAACTTTCGGAACATTTGAAGAAAAACAAGATGACGAGCGTTGCCACCCGGACGGTCTATCTGCCGCTTTCGTGGGATGATCCGCAGACGCGTCTTGCGATTCAAAAATATGTGACGACGGTTCGTCCTGGCGCTCCGTGGTGCACTCCGAACAATATCGAATTTATCCGCCGCGTAAACGGCCTGGATTCCGTGGAAGATGTCAAAAGGATTGTCTTTGATGCGGATTATCTGGTGATGGGACTTGGCGACGTCTATCTGGGAGCGCCTGTGGCGACGCCTCTTGACCCGAGACACCGCCTGGTGACGACAAAGTACAATCCGGCGAGAACCTGGACTCCCGAAAATGCGGTCGGAATCGGCGGCGCCTATATGTGCGTCTATGGCATGGAAGGTCCCGGCGGCTACCAGTTCGTGGGAAGGACCGTGCAGATGTGGAACCGTTTTAAACAGACGAGCGATTTTTCGCTTCCGTATCTGCTGCGATTCTTTGACCGGATTCGCTTTTACGAAGTAGGCGCAGACGAACTGCTCCAGATGCGCAAGGACTTTGTCGCGGGAAAGTTCCACGTAAAAATCGAGGAAAGTTCGTTTGACATCCTGGAATATGAAAAATTCCTCGCGGAAAATGCGGATTCCATCGAAGCCTTTGAATCCAAACGCAAGAAGGCGTTTGAAGAGGAAAAGGAACGCTGGATTGCTACCGGGCAGTTTACGTTTGAAAGCCACAGCGCGGCATCCGCTCCGGTTCTCGAAGCGACCCTTGCCGAAGGCGAGGAAGGCGTCTATTCCCCGGTCTCGGGAAGTCTCTGGAAACTGGTCGTCGATAAGGTCGGGCGCAAGGTGAAGGCGGGCGAAACACTGGCGATTCTCGAAAGCATGAAAACGGAAATCCCGGTTGTCGCCGACGAAGATTTCGTGGTGACGCAAATTTTCGCGAAACCCGCTACAGAAGTTCGCTCCGGACAATGCCTGTTCGCGGTCAAGAACGCTTGAAGAATCTCCAGTCTTCAGGAAAACGATCCGTCGTTATCGGCGGGTCGCTTTTTATGCGAAAAATGGATGAAGTCGTCGCTGTGGATAGATTGTCCATGGCAAAGGGGAAAACCTTTTTTTTCTTTGGAAAATGGGAAATATTTTAATCATTGTCCTTTTCCATGAGGAGTGTATGAAAATATTTTCTGTTGCCGGTTTTTGTGCGTTGGCGCTTTGTTCTCTATCCCATTCCTACCAATTGCAGGGAAAAGTCCTAGATGAAAGTGGAAATCCTGTAATAGGCGCGGATGTCTTGCTGATATCCAAAAACAAGGCGACTGTAACTAACGCAAATGGTGAATTTTTAATTCGGGAAGATGAAGCATCCCTCAAAAGGCGAAATTCCGGGCTGCAATCCTTTTCTTTGCAAAACGGGATCTTTGCTGTCTTTGTGAATACTTCACAGCCTTTCCAGTTGAAAGTTTTCGATCTGGTGGGAAACGAAGTCTTTTCGGAAGTTCGGCGTGGATTCGGGGAACATCGCTTGGATTTTCAAAAATTGTCGTCGCCGGGAAGATATATGGTGAGTTTTCAGACGGGAAACCATCGAAAAGTGATTTCTGTTTCGACTGGGGAAAGTTTTTCCGGGAAAACTTTTGGCGATAATGAAACTTACGAACGCCGCTCCCTAAAAAAAGAACTTTTCTTACTGGATTCGTTGCGAATATCTGCAGAATTGTACGAAACATTGACTGTCGCCTTGCCAAACCTGGATACGAATCTGGTTTTGACTTTGCATAAGAAGGAATTGCAGTATGCCTTTGGCTGGGCAAAAGGCAACGCTCCTGTCCCTACGAGAGGATGCGGAAAGGATTGGAATCGGGTGAAATCGGGAAGCTATGACTTTACGTGGAGCAAGGGAAAGCGAACGATTCGCATCGACATCCCGGATAATTATGATAACAGCAAGCCTTACCGTTTGGTTTTTGGAATGCATTGTATGGGCGGCTGGGCGGGAGGCGTCCAGCAGGAAGGCTATTATGGCTTAAAACAGCTGGACAGCGAAAAAACGACGATTTTTGTCGCTCCCGAGGGAAATGGAAACCAGGCTCCGTGGAATCAGGACGACTATACGCTGTTCGATGAATTACTTGCGGATTTGGAGGAAAATCTTTGTATCGATTCTTCGCGCGTATTCTCTGCGGGGTTCAGTTACGGTTCCATGTTTACGAATGGGCTTTCTCGTAATCACAAGGACAAGCTCCGTGCGGTTGCGGTTTATGAAACGGCAGAAATCAATATTTATACTCCGGAGGTCGATACAGAGGGCTCTATCGCATGGATGGGCGTAGTCGCTTTACAGGATAATCTCTGCACTCCTGAACTTGGACGGGCATCCCGTAATACGGCGTTAAGATATAACGGTCCAAACTTTACGGATGCCAGTGGGGAACAGGCAGAGGAGTATTTGGGAAACGGTCCGCACATTTGCTACGACTATAAAAGCGTGGACCCGCGTTTTCCGGTCAAATGGTGTACGCAGAACGGCGGGCATATCTGGGACCACAAAGATCCGGGAGAGCAGCAGTCCTGGGTTCCGAAGACGACATGGGATTTCTTTACGCAGTTCTAGGCTCGGCTCTCAAAATTTTCTCTCTTTGATGAAAACAGTCCTCCCACGTGGGAGGACTTCTTGCGGAATATAAAAAGCAACAACCGGTTAGAATTGGCTTAGGAATCGCTGGTCGTTTGACGTCAGAAGCCCGATTTCCGGAATTTCGTGGCGGAGCATCGCGATGCGGTCAAGCCCGAAACCGAAAGCGAAACCCGTGTACTTTTCGGGATCGATGCCGCAGTTCTTGAACACGTTCGGATCGACGGATCCGCAACCGCCGATTTCCATCCAGCCTGTTCCCTTGCAACGCTTGCAGCCCTTGCCGCCGCAGAAGACGCAGCTCACGTCCATTTCCGCGGAAGGTTCCGTGAACGGGAAAAAGCTCGGACGGAAACGCGTTTTCACGCCTTCGCCGAAAAGCTTGTTCATAAAAATCTGGAGAACGCCCTTGAGCTGCGCAAAGGTAATCGTTTCGTCAACGACCAGGCCTTCGCATTGCTGGAACATCGGAGCGTGCGTCGCATCGTTATCGACGCGGAAAACGTGTCCCGGCGCGATCATCCGGAAAGGCGGCTTGTGCGTTTCCATGTAGTGGATCTGCGTGTCGGAAGTTTGCGTGCGAAGCATGACCTTGTCGCCCAGATAGAATGTATCCTGCATGTCGCGACTCGGATGGTCGGGCGGCGTGTTGAGCGCTTCGAAGTTATACCAGTCCGTTTCGATATCCTTTCCCGAATCGACGGCGAAACCCATTTGCGAAAAGAAGTCGATGATTTCTTCGCGGACGTCATAGACCGGATGCGTGGAGCCGGCGGGAATTCCGTTTCCCGGAAGGCTGATATCCGTCCAGCCTTTTTCGAGTTCCGCTTCAAGAGCTTTCTTTTTCGCTTCTTCGAGCGCCTTGTCGATTTTTTCGGAAACGCTCTGCTTCAGTTCATTGACGAGCTTTCCAAAAGAGGGTCGCTCTTCGGCGGAGAGATTCGCCATCTGCTTCATGAGACCGGTAATCTGGCCTTTTTTTCCGAGCCACTTGACGCGGAGCGCATCGACGGCTTCCTTGACATTGAGCTTTGTTTCGGCGAGTTCCGTTTCAAAGGCCTCGCGCATTTGGGAAAGTTTTTCGTTCATAACACCCCAAAAATAGAAAATTTATGCCTGGATTCCCGGAAATGAAAATTTTATCCTTCCAGTTTATTTGAAAGGTAATGCGGCGCGGTCTTTTTGACAAAGAATATTGCGGAAACGAGCAGAAGCGCTGCGCAGCAGAAGAACATCGTCGCATACGAGAACGTTTCGGCTAGAGGACCGCCGACGAGAATGCCTGTTCCGATGCCTAGATCCCAGCCGGTGAGATAGGTGCTGGTCGCTGTGCCGCGCTGGTCGTGCCTTGCGAGGTTCACGCACATTGTCTGGTAACCGGGAAACACGAGGCCGAGCCCCGATCCGATGAAGAACGCGGACAGGAGAAACACCGCTTGTTCGGGAATCAGGGAAAAGAGGAAGTACGCGGCGGTGACAAGTACAAGCCCGATGGAAACGAGGCGCGTCAGGTAACCGCGATCGATGAGCTTTCCCGTGAGAAGTCTCGACGAAATAAGCCCGACAGCGATAAGCGCATAGAAGTATCCGGAACCCGAGAGGTTGTTCTGTCGCGCATACAGGGCGACGTAATTGGTGAGCGGTCCGTAGGCGCAACCGATGAACAGCATATTCAGAAACTGCGGAATCGCCTTGGTGAGGAAAAATCGATCAAGGGAAAGCGGGGCGGCATCTTTTTTGATAGGCTTGATTTTCGTGCGAATCGGCAGGATTAAAAGTAGTCCGATAACGCACAAAGAAAGCGAAAGCGCAATGACTGGATTTGCTCCGTGGGATTCGTAGAGGAACATTCCTGTCATCGGGCCGGTTGCAAAGGCGAGGTTCGTCGTGACGCCGAAATACCCGATTCCTTCTCCCCGTCTGCTCGAAGGCAGTACATCGATGGCGATGGTGCTTCCGGCTGTGCTTGCGATTCCGAAGCTTATTCCGTGCAAAAGCCGGACGATTCCGAGGACAAAAAGTGCACCTGCCGCAGCGTAGCCGACGAACATCGCGGTGAAGAAAAAGTACATCACAAAGTAAAGAGGTTTTCGGGAAAAGCTATCGACTAGAAAACCGGCAAACGGACGGCAGAACAGGGCGCCGATGGTGTAGAGTGAAATGATGATGCCGGAAATCGCCGCTCCCGCATGAAATTTTTCAAAAATATATAGGGGAAGAATCGGCAAAAGTTCGTAGAATGCAAAAAACAAGAGGAAGTTTGTTACGCCGACGAGGATGAAGGCTTTAGACCAAAGTTTTTCCATGTGCCGGAAAATAGAATTTTTCTACATTTCCCGCGGATCAATTTCTTAAGAGGATTCCAATATGGCGATTTCTGCTGTTCTGATTTTTGGCGCTCCGGGTTCCGGCAAGGGAACCGTCGGTGCAAAGCTTGCGGCGACGACTGCTCTCAAGCATCTTTCGACCGGCGATATTTTCCGCGGCATCGCTCCGTCGAGCGAGTCGGGCAAATTGCTCGCATCGTATTCGAGTAAGGGGCTGCTTGTTCCGGATGAGGCGACTGTCAAGATTTTTGCGCGTTACGTGGAAGGTCTCGTGAACACGAACCGTTTGAACCCGGACAAGGACACGCTTCTTCTCGACGGCATTCCCCGTACGGAATCCCAGGTGGATTTGATTCGCCCGATTGTCGATGTCAAGCATATCTTTGTCCTGGACATCAAGGACGAGGCGACCATCGTGGCGCGTCTCTTGAACCGTGCAAAGATCGAAGGCCGCAAGGACGATGCCGATGAAAATGTCATCAAGAACCGCTTGAAGGTCTATCGCGAGTCCACGGCGAAGGTTCTCGAAAAGTACGATCCGAAGATTATCAGCCACATTACGGGCGACAATACTCCGGACGAAGTTTTCCTGGACGTTCTCAAGGCTTATGTGGATTTTACCAAGTCCGCAAAGTAAATTTTCCCGGAAAGAAAAAGAGGAAATCGGTCTTGCCGGTTTCCTCTTTTTTTTGAAAAGCCGGGAGTAAATTGTTGTCCCGTATTCTACTTTCGCTGTTCTTCCCGCAGCCTTTTGCGCGCGCGGCTTCCGAGGCGTTTACCGGAATGCGTACGTGGCAACGGTCGCTCTGAATTCTGGGCAGAGTTTGCGGAGAGGCTCTCTTCCCTTGGCTTTTTCTCCGACTTGAAATGTCCCTTTGGGCGGGAACCCCGGAAACGGGAATTTCTTGCTTCGCTTTCGGGCGTTTCTTTTTGCGGTGGCGGCAGTTTTTCAAGGATAGCCGGATCGCCTTCGGGAATCCGGATGCGCGTCAGTTTTTCAATTGCCCGCAGATCGCTTTCCTCGTCGGGAGCGCAGAACGAAATCGCTACGCCGTCTTTTCCTGCGCGGGCTGTCCGACCGATTCGGTGTACGAATGTTTCGGGGACATCGGGCAGGTCGTAGTTGAAAACGTGCGAGACGTTATCGACATCGATTCCGCGGGCGGCGATGTCCGTTGCGACCAGGACACGGATCTGTTCCGTCTTGAAGTTGCCGAGAGCTTCCTGGCGGCGGTTTTGGCTTTTGTTGCCGTGAATAGCCGCGCATGTGATTTTTGCCTTTTCGAGAACCCGGACGATTTTGTCTGCGCCGTGCTTTGTCCGCGTAAAGACAAGGACCTTTTTCATCTCGGGATGTTCGAGAAGCATTTCCTTGAGAAGCGCGCCCTTGCGCCTTTTGTCAATGCGGTAAAGCTCCTCACGGATGCGTTCGATGGGCGTACTCTGCGGTGCAACTTCGATTCGGACCGGATTTGTGCGGAGAATCGATGCGGCGAGCCTTGTGATTTCGGGCGGCATTGTCGCGCTAAAGAAAAGGTTCTGGCGATTTGGGGGAAGAAGCGCAACGACTTTTCGGATATCATGGATGAAGCCCATATCGAGCATCCGGTCCGCTTCGTCGAGGACAAAATACTGCAGTTTCTTGAGGCTTATCACGCGCTGCTGAATCAGGTCGAGGAGACGCCCCGGGGTAGCGATGAGGATATCGACGCCCTGGGAAAGAGCCCTTTTTTGCGGGATGTCGCTCACTCCGCCAAAAATGCAAGTGCTCGTAATGGGCGTGAATTTCTTATACATCTCGAAACAGTCGGAAACCTGGATGGCGAGTTCTCGCGTCGGGAGCAGAACCAGCACTCGGATGGGCTTCTGTCCTTTCCAGACGCCGTCCTGGAGGATGTTCTGTAAAATGGGAAGGGCGAACGCGGCGGTCTTGCCTGTTCCCGTCTGGGCGATTCCCATCAGGTCCTTGCGTTCGAGTACGGGCGGAATCGCTTTTTCCTGTATCGGAGTGGGACTGGTGTAGCCTGCATCGGCGATTGCCCGCTGGAGGCTTTCGTCCAAAGGAAGTTCGGAAAATTTCATATTGAGTGCAAAGCTAGAAAATTTTGCTATATACGTTTCGATGCGAGAAACTTTTACATTTCGAACGATTGCACGTATCCGGTCGGATTTTCCCGAAAAATTCGGGATTCCTCGGCAAAGCGGAATTTTAAAAAGCCTGAAATCGACTATCGTGTTTGAACCGGAGTTTCGGAATGCGGACGCGTTGCGCGGCTTGGAGGATTTTTCGCATCTGTGGCTTCTCTGGATTTTTTCGGAAAACATCCGGGATGGTTTTTGCCCGACAGTTCGCCCGCCGCGGCTTGGCGGCAACCGGAGAATGGGCGTTTTTGCCACGCGTTCATCCTTTCGCCCGAATCCTCTCGCGCTTTCCGTCGTCAAAATCGAAAAAATCGAAATGTCGCCGGATGGTCCGCTCATCGCCGTATCGGGAGCGGACTTGATGAATGGAACGCCGATTGTCGATATCAAACCGTATTTGCCGTCCGCGGATTCAATTCCCGATTCGACCGGAGGCTTTACGGATAAAGTAAATTTTACGCCTTTGACCGTGCACTTCCCGCAGAGCGAACTGGAAAAGATTCCGGAAGAAAAACGGGAATCTCTGATAAAGATTCTTTCGGAAGATCCGCGTCCGGCATACCAGAAGGATTTGCGCCGGGTCTATGGATTTCGCTTTTCGGATTGGAATGTTCGGTTTACGGTGGCGGAAAATATTCTCGAAGTAATCGATGTCAAATAGATGTGATGCATTTCGCATTTCATAAAATTTGTCAATTTTGACATAAAAACAGAGTTAAATTTGAAAACATGAGCCATTCTAGTTTTCGCATTTTGCATACGTCGGATTTGCACCTGGGAAATTCCCTGCATGAACATTCCCGCTTGGAAGAATACCGGAAGTTCCTTTCCTGGTTAAAAAATACGATTGAAGAGAACGAGGTCGATGCCCTTTTGGTTTCGGGCGACATATTCGATACGGGAACACCGAGCAACGCCGCCGAGGAACTGTATTATTCTTTTTTGACGAGCCTGAACGGCACTTGCTGTAAAAATGCAATTATCACGGCGGGAAACCACGATTCACCGGCGACGCTCAATTCGGCGCGGTCCGTTCTGGAACTTTTGAACGTCCATGTCGTCGCGACCCCCGATGCGGAACATCTTTTTGCAAACGAGATAATCGTGTTGCCGAATGCAGAAAATCCGCGGCTTATCGTGTGTGCGGCTCCCTATTTGCGCGATCCCGCTTTGCAGGCGAGCCTTTCGGACGCAAAATGTGGTTCGGAGGAAGAGCTTGTCCGGGAAGGTACGAAGGCGCATTTTGAAAAATTGAAAACCTTGGCGTGCGAAGTCCGGGAAAAGTCGGGGCGCAAGCTTCCCATCGTCGCGATGGCGCACCTTTTTGCCGCGGGGGCTTCTCCGTCGGAAAATGCGGACGATTCGGAATACGCGATTGTGGGAAATCTGGAAAATGTCAATTCGAATGTTTTTCCGCCTGTATTTGACTATGTCGCGCTAGGCCATATTCACCGGCCACAGAAAGTAGGCGGAGAAAACCGCATCCGTTATTCGGGTTCCCCGCTTCCGATGGGTTTTGACGAAGCGAATCGGGAAAGCGTTGTCCTGATCGTTGATTTTGAAGAAGGAAAAACGCCTGAAATTCGCCAAGTCGGCGTTCCGCAGTTTCAAAAGTTGCATACGATAACGGGAGACGATTTAACCGAAATCCGGCAGAAAATCGCCAAGGAAAACAAGGACTCTCCGGGTGCCTGGATTCGGGTGCGTTATACGGGTTCCGGAAGCTTCGGAAACTTGCGGCAGAATCTGGCGAATGATTTCGAGGGGACGTCACTTGTTCTGTTGCAGGCGGAGTATGCGGGGCGCGTCGATAATTTTCACAGCGTGAGCGAAGAAAGGGAACTTTCGGAGTTTTCGCCGACGGAGGTTTTTGAAAAATATCTCGCCGAAGCGGAAAGCAACCAGAAGAGTTTCGATAAGGATTTGAAAACGCGAGTCGAAGCGGCATTTCAAGAAGTTTTAAAAGAAGTTCAGGAAGGAAAAATCGAAGAATGAAAATCTTGTCGCTGCATTTTGCAAACATCAATTCCCTTGCGGGCGAATGGACTGTTCATTTTGACGATCCCGCTTTTTTGCGGAACCATCTTTTCGCCATTTCCGGTCCGACAGGCTCCGGAAAGACTTCGGTTCTCGATGCGATATCGCTTGCGCTTTACGGGAAGACGCCGCGCCAGGAAAATATCGCGGACAAGCGAAATACGGAAATCGGGCCGGAACTGGTGATGACGGCTGGGACGGGAAATTCCTTCTCGGAAGTGGAATTTGAATCTTCCGGAAACCGTTACAAGGCGCGGTGGGAAGTCCATCGGAGCCGTAACAGTGCGGACGGGGACGTGCAGCCGGTGAAACGGAAGCTCCTTTTCGAAGAAGGCGGATCTTTTTCCGCTTGCGAAGAAGTTTCCAAGATAGGCGAGGTGCAAAGAAAAATCGAGGAAATCGTCGGGCTGAATTTTTCGCAGTTTATGCGCGCAGTCATGCTTCCCCAGGGCGGCTTTGACAGTTTTTTAAAAAGCAAACGCGATGAAAAGGCGGCGATTCTAGAAAAGCTTTCCGGGCAGGAAATTTACCGTTCGATTTCCAAGGCGGTCTATGCCCGGAATAAAAAGGAAAATGAGTGTTTAGCCCAAATTAACCAGAAACTTTCCGATATCCGGTTACTTCCCGAAACGGAAGAAAAGGACCTGTCAGCCTGGCTCGGTGCCGCAGAAAAGACAAGAGCTTCCAAGGAAGCGGAAAAGCGAAAGAATGAAGATGCGGAACGCATCTTGAACGAAGTCGGACAAGTTGAAAAGAACTGCCAAAAATTGAGAACTGCCGTGGAGGAACTTTCTGCTGCGGATCGAAACTTAGGCGAGGCTCGGAAAAGACTTTCCCGGGACGAAGAGGCGCAAAAGTTAATCGCGCCGCTTGAAAGTCTAGAGCGACTTCGCAAGGAGTATGCAGTCCAAAAGGCGCAAAAGGACGAACTTGTCAAAAAAATGCCCGAAATGGAACTGTGTCTCCGGCGAGAAGCAACCGCTTTGGAAACGAAGAAAAAGGAAGAAGAAAAACTTGTCGAGGAAAATAGAAAGCGGGACGAACTTCGGGATCGGGTTTCTTCGTTGGATTCGGACATTTGCCGGGATGGGAAAGTTTGCGACGAAAAAAAAGCGCAGATCGAAAAACTGTCTTCTAGGTTGGAAGCTCTCCGTCTGGAACGCGTGAAATTGGACGATGAACGTCTCGGCGTAGAAAAAACTTGTGAAGAAAATGAAACATACGCCAATGCGCATCCGACGCACAAAATGCTCGAAAGCGAAAAGTCGGTTATTTCGGACCGGTTGAAGCTTTTGAATGAAGCGAAGAACGATGTCGTTCGGGCAAAAGACGCTCTTGCCGTTTCAAAAAATCAATATGGCGATGCGGAAATCCGCAGCCGCACCAAGAATCGCGAATTGAAAATTGCCGAGGATGAACGGAATCGAGGCCTTTCCAACGACATGAATAAAATCGCGATGTTTTTGCAGTCAACGCTTGTGGATGGTGCCCGTTGTCCTGTTTGCGGAAGCCCGTTCCATGCGACGCACTCCACCCAGGAATTTTCTCCGGGCGAAGTGACAGCGACAGCTGAACGGTTGAATTATTTGCAAAGTCGTTACGAAGAGGCGCGCAAGGAATCCGAAGCGGCGGAGTACCAGCTTAAAATCGCTGACGGAAAGATCAAAACGTGTGAAAAGGATTTTTCCGACAGGGCGAAAGTCGTATCGGAATACGTTTCGGCGACAATCGGAATGCTCAAGCCTTATGGCTTTTCGGAAAAGGATTTGGACGAGCCGTCACTTGTCCTTTCGAAAATCCAAAATTGGGCAATCCAGTGGACTGCGTGCATAAAAAATATCGATGCATGTCATCACCAGTTGTCTGTTATCCAGGTGCAGAAAAAAAGTCTCGATCAAAACGAGGAGAATGTTCGAAGCGAACTTTCTCTCTTGAACAAGGACTTGGATGAAAAGAAGAAGAAAGTTCAGACTTTGGTTGCCGAACGCCAGAAACTTTTTGGCTCGGCGGATGTCGCGGAAGATCGGCGCAGTTGGCAGGGCAAGATCGATGCTGCATCGATGTCGCGTTCCAAACTTTTTGACCGGTATGTTCAGACGGAAAAATCTCTTGGAGAACAGAAAGTTCGCCTGGAAACGATTTCTTCAAAATTAATGGCTGACGAGCGGGATAAGGAATATCTGGAATCTGAATTCCAGGCAAAGCTTCGAGCGGGTCGCTTCGCTTCGGAAAATGATCTGCGCAGCTCCGTGATATCAAAGGCGGAACGCGACTTGTTGCAATCCCAGATAGAAAAAATCGAAAAGGAACTCGCTACCCGTAAAGGACAGCTTCTCCAGGAGGAAGAGCGGCTGAAACAATTGCGGCAAAAGGAAAGCGGTCGGGAAACCTTGCAGACGGTTCGTTCCAAAATAGAAACGCTTGTCAAGGAGCTGAAGGATTTGAACGAAGCGTTTCAGGAAAAGCAACGGCGTTTTGTGGAAAATGAGTTTGCCAAGAAAACTTTCGCGAAAGCGCGAGTCGAAAAGGATTCCCAGGAAAGAGTTGTCCTTGTCTGGAATACATTGAACGATTTGATAGGCAGCGCCGACGGGAAAAAATTCGTCGAATATGTCCAGCAGTTGACTCTTCGGAAACTGATTCTGGCGGCGAACCGCCATTTGCACGGTCTAGACCCTCGCTATAAAATCGAAACGGACAATGGAGGGCTGAACATTTCGCTGTATGATTCGGAATGCGGGGCCTCTAGGCTTGCCGCAAATCTTTCAGGTGGCGAATCTTTCCTGGTGAGTCTCTCTTTGGCTCTCGGGCTTTCGTCTCTTGCGAGCCAGCGCGTCCGGATCGATACGCTTTTCCTTGACGAAGGTTTCGGTTCATTAGACGAGCGCAAACTGCAACGGGCGATAGAACTGTTGCACCGACTTGGGGAAAACGGCGATAAGCTTGTCGGCGTGATTTCGCATGTGAACCGTTTAAAGGAGGAAATCGCTAACCACATCGAAGTGATTCCTTCGGGAAACGGACGCAGTAAACTTTCAGGTCCCGGCGTTTTCGCTGGAACGTGATTGTCAAAATTTGTCGCTCGCGAAATGATTAATCGATGAAAATTTTTTCTTGGATTGAATCGTTCCCTTGACGGGGGCGATTTTTTCTTTTATATTGGATTTCCGCATTTGCCCGGACGCGGCAACTTCTTCAAGGATAGCGTCCTTTCGTAGATTTCTCAAAACAATCGATTCATTTTTTTTCAGGAGAAAATCTATGGAGCTTTTTAGAAAAGCTTTGCCTTTGGTCATATTATCTTCTGCGAGCCTTTTTGCCGCGGATATCACATATAGCGATTCCAAAATGGGAAAGTCGATTACTTATCCGGGGTCGCCCGTTCCGGTGGAAAACATTCAAAACCCCAAGGCGCCTTATTCGTTCAACACCTATTGTACGGATATCGGCAAGGACGGTAAGTTTAAGACAGGCGCTTTCGAGGTGACGAAGATTCGTCGCCATGCGGACAGGAAAACCATCATGTTTTCCGTTGCTCGAGGGGGCTCGATTCCGAACTATTACATCACATGTGAAAACGAAGCGGAGTATCGCGTGACATGCGGTAACGGCCTTGCCTACTCGGGAAAACTGAAGTGGACTGCTGAAATGCGGCGTTGCAAGAAAAATTGTGGCGTCGATAAGGGTTGGAAAACGGTTCCGCTCAGCGACTACAATGCCTCGACGGGAAAGTTCTACCAGAAAGGATTCTGCAAGGATAAAAACCGGGTCCCGAAAGAAGAAATCTTTGAACAGTGGAATGTTCGCAAAGTCGCTCTTCCGGCGCTTCCCTCTAGTTCCAAAAAGCTGGGGCGCCCGGTAGTCTTTGTCCCGGGGCATAATTCCTCGTTCATCTCTTTTGGCGCAAAGCCGCTTGGAAAGGCGGAAGCGACCAATTCGGATTTTTTGAACGGAAAGGTTTCCGGTTACGAACAGGGATCCTTGCCGGATATCATCGCGAGAGACCAAAAGCTGAACGTTTCAAGGCAGGGCATCAATTCCAATGGCTTGTACTTCTTCACCGCGCCGTATAAGAAGTCGGGGAAGACTTATGTGCAGGTTTTGCCGCATTGGAAAGACGACAATGCAAAACAGTCGATTTCCTTTGCGCTTTACAAGTATCTTGAAAAGATTCTCAATGCGCATTATGGAAACTCGTGGAAAACGGATGCGTCGAAACAGGTCGATCTGGTCGCTCACAGCCAGGGCGGGCTTGTCATCCGGGAAATGCTCCGCGGATTGAGGGCGAATGCGAAACATTATCCGTCGGGAAAGGCGAATCCGGCAAACCATATTCGCCGTGTTGTTACGGTAAATACGCCGCATTTCGGGTCGGAACTTGCCGATGACTATTCGAATATCAAAAAATCGAAGCCCGCTGTCGCTGCATTCATCAAGGAAATCCAGGACCAGAGAAACCGGGAAAAGAAAGGAGAACGTTATGGAAACCGGACTTTGCTCTCGGCGAACGTAAAAAAAGATCTTGTGGAATTCTTCAAAAAAGGCGCGGGAAAAGATATTTCGGCGGAGCTTTTGCAAGAAGTCGGGATGGGAAAGACGATGAGCAAGGTCATTGCCAATCTTTTCATTCCTTCGGATAGGATTCTTTCCGGGCTTTTGGGAACATCGACCGATGTCAGCGTCAAGCTTTCGGGTAGCTATGTCGGCGATTTCAAGCTGAAGACGACTTATAAATATCTTTTCGGACTTCGGAAAAAAACGATGACGAAAAAAATCGACTTTTTAAAGCCGCTTCGCGATTCGCTTTGGGCGTGGCATGCCGATGGCGCTCATCTGGCGACGCATTCTTCGTTCATATCGAAACTTTCCAAGGAAGGTTATCCGAAACGTCCGGATGGGACAAATGTGCAGATGCGCCCGATGTATTCTTCGGACATGCGCGGTCTTCGCAATTACTTTATGAACCAGCTTTCGAGCGGAAGCACCAAGTTCTGCAAGAGTTCGAACGATGTCGAGAAAAACGCCTGTTTGTCCGTGACGAATTTTGTCAATGCGCTCCTGTATAAATCCCAGGGGGTCAAGTTGAAGAATATCCAGGGGATCGAAAGCTGGCTGAAATTCTACAACAACCTGATGGAAGAATGGCTCGGAGCGAGCGACTTGCTGGTGACGGCCTACAGCCAGCAGTTTATGGATAAAAAGCAGAAGTTCGGTCCAAAATATCAAAAGGAATTTCTGACGCCGAAGACTTACAGCATTTACCTTTCGCAGGTTCCGAACAAGTATCCGTATAATGTCGTCCCGCATGGAGATGTGCTGACTTATGGACGAATCGACAATGCCGATTACAATATCCATTTGCAGAGCATCGAGTTTGAAGGCGCTCCGCGGAAAGGTTCGGATCTTTATTGCGCACTAGACGAATCAAAGTGCTCCGTCGGCCTGAAAAAGGTGAAGCGCAAGGAAGCCGCTCCCGCAAAGGTTATTGGCGGAATCGTCATGACGGATTGGAAACATTTTGTCGGCGGTGCCTGATGAAATATTGGATTGAACTTTTGCTTTTGGGCATTCTTGCCGCTTGTTCTTCAAACGGAGAACTTTCGCAAAAAAACGGAAGTTCCGGTTGGCAATCGGCGGGACTTTCCGTAGATTACGCCGATGCCGAAAATCTTGGAACGGGCATAGAAACGGTTACGAGCGTGGGCGATTATCTTTTTGCGCGTAACGATCGGCAAATCGACGGCAAACGTCGATACCAGCTTTTCCAGGGAAAGGTTGGCAGCCTTCTGTGGAAAGAACTGGAACTTCCTGACGGCGATGTGCCAAATGTTCTTTTTGCCGATTCGGGAATCCTTTACGTGGGAACGTTCTTCAGTTCTAGCGGCGCTAGGCTCTGGATCTTTAACCCGGAAAAGGAAACGTGGACTCATCGAGAACTTCCCGTTGTCGATAAACGGTTTCCCATTTCGGATTCCGCTTACGGGATAGACGGCATAGCAAAGTTCTGCGGACGTCTAGTACTCTCGTTTTCGCATGGGATGTTCGGAGAAAAAAATCCCATCTATTTTGAATCGGGTGACGGAACGTGGAACAACTGGAATCGGGGATTTCCCGCAGAGGAATCCTTCATGCGAGCCGAGGAATGGAACGGTTCTCTGTTCGCCATGACATACGGCAACGGAATCTATCGTTTCGATCTTTCGGATACGTCGTGGCATTCGGTTCCCGCTCCGACGGTCGCTTGCGAAAATGGCGCCTGGAACGATTCTTCGATGCTTGCCCGGGATGCGGTAATAGAAGATAACGGATTGCTTGTCGGCTATGCGAATCTAGAAGGCGTCTTCTCGCTTTCTTCACAGGGAACTTGGCACCAGAAGATGGACTGTTCCCTGTTTTATACGGAAAGCGACGTTTCTCTGGTTTCCCGAACGCCGGCGTCCGTTTATCGCTTTGTCCCGTTTCTTGGAAATTATGTAGCCTTGGGTGAAGGTTCCGCCGTTTACGCTCCCAAGGAAAATCGTTGGAACGAACTGCCTCCGATTTCCGGAGTGGCTGAAATTTTAGATGGGACGATAGTAAAGGACACGCTTTACGTCGCCGCTTTCCAGAAAGGCGTTATGAAACTTTCAACGTCTTTTCTGGATTCAATCATTCACATAAACACAATTCTTTCTGAGGTGACAAAATGAAAAAATTATGGACGTTTGGAATTCTCGCAGCGGTTCATGCTGTCATGGCTAGCGAATCGTTTGGCGGGCTGGGACTGGCCATTTATCCGTCAGGGCGCGGAGCCGAAGTGGCTCATGTTGTGCAGGGCGCGTCGGCACATCTGGCAGGAATCGAAACCGGAGATTTTCTGCTATCGGCAAATGGCGTTTCGTTGTCGGGAAAATCCTTGGATTTTGACATGGACGTTCTCCGGGGAAATCCTGAAGAAACGGTTGAATTGACCGTCTTGCGGAATTCGGATACCTTACGGATTTCGGTTCGACGCGAAGCGATCGTTGTCAAGAATTCTGCAGACGAAGATGGTTCCGGGATAGCGTTCAAGGCGATGTCGGATGAATCGCTGCAGTTTTTGGATGCGGTTGAACTTCCGAATTTAAACGCAAGCGTGTATGCGAAAATTTCCGAAAGTTCAGACTTGGTTTCGCCTTTCCGCAAAGAGGCCGGTTCCCTTTCGCTTTCGATATTTGACCGAAATTCCATCCAGTTTGAACTGGAAAACTCTGGTCCTGCGAAACTTGAAATTTTTTCTGCGCAGGGTCAAAAGGTGGAAACGTTTCAAATGAATGGTTCTGCCGGAACGAATCTGCTCGCTTGGAATGGAAACGGGCTTTCGTCGGGAAGTTACTTTGTTCAGGTTTCCCAAAATGGAAAGACGCTTTCCTATAAGGGGGTGCTTCGCTAAAAGAGGATTTTCCTTAACAAAAAGGAGTCGCAATTGCGACTCCTTTTGTCTGTTACTTTTTTCTCATGCCTTCGGCTTTATACCTTGCGATGATGGTTTCGTAGAAGTTGAATGTCTGCTTCGCGATGCTTTTCCAACTGAAAACGTCGATTGCCCGCTTGCGGCTGGCTTCTCCGAATTTTTTTGACAACTCCGGATTGTCGAGGAGCGTGTTCAAATTGTCGGCGAGAGCGTTCTGGAAATCTTCCGGATTTTTAGGCTCAAAATCCGAAGGAGATTTTGGCTCTAGCGGCACGAGAAATCCCGTTTGATTATGGACGATGATTTCCGGGATTCCGCCGACTGCGCTTCCGACAACGGGCGTTCCGCAGCTCATCGCTTCGAGGTTGATGATTCCAAACGGTTCGTAAAGCGATGGCGTGACAAAAGCGGTTGCGTATGTGTAAAGTACGCGGAGCTCCTTGTGTGGCATCATTTCCTGGATCCAGAAAATACCGTCTCGGCTTTTTTGCAGACTTTGAATTTTCGATTCGCATTCCGCGGCGAGTTCCGGGGTATCCGGCGCACCTGCGCAAAGAACGATTTGCACGTCTTTGCGGATGTGCGGAATCGCTCCGATGAGCTGGGAGATGCCTTTCTGTTTTGTGATGCGTCCGACGAAAAGGATGAAAGGTTTTTCCCGATCGATGCCGTACTTGTCGAGAACTTCCGGTTCAAATGTCGGCTTGTAAAAATCGGGGTCGATGCCGTTGTAAATCACTTGGACGCGGTCGGCGGGGACACCATAAAGTTCCATCACATCGCGCTTCATTTCGTTTGAAACGGCGATGACCCCATCGGCGGCTTCGTAAGCGGTTCGTTCAATCCAGGAACTCATTCGGTATCCGCCGTTTCCAAGCTGTTCCGCTTTCCACGGACGGTGCGGCTCAAGGGAGTGGGTTGTCAGGACAAGCGGGCATTCCAAAAGACGGCTGGCAAGTACGCCGCCGAAATGACTGTACCAGGTATGACAATGGACTATATCAATGTTTTCTAGACTGCTTGTCCATTGCAGGTTGATGTCGAGCGGATTTAAAATCTTGGACATCCGGGCGTCGGAAGGAACATTTCCGAGTTTTGGTGAAAAGCCCAGCGCGTGGAGATTCTTTTCGGAATCGTTTTGATGGCCGAAGGCTCGCGCTTCGATTTCGCAAAACTCCTTGAGTTCGCGTGAAAGGAATTGGACATGGATTCCGGCACCGCCATAGATGTCGGGAGGAAATTCGTTGGTGAGTAGGGCGACTTTCATATTGGTAAATCTATCTTAATTCTCTTCGAAAAGGAAATTTTGGCAGAAATTGTGAATAAATATCCGTCGCAGGCTCTTTGCCGCTTATCCCTTTTCCGAAAGGGCCTTGGCGATGGATTCCCTGGTCAGAATTTCGGATAGGACTTCCCATCTTCCGGATTCGGGGTGATAGACCGCATAGGCCGGGACTCCGCTTTTTCCGAGCGTTCGGAGAAGTCTTGTGACTTCTGGGCTTTCGAGCGTGTAATCCGCTTTGACGAGGATTGCTCCTGCGCGGGAAAAAACTTCCTTGACATCGTCTTTCGAAAGGACCATCGCTTCGTTGGTCTTGCAGGTGAGGCACCAGTCGGCGGTCACATCGACAAAAATCGGACGGCTTTCTTTTGAAAGCATTTGAAAAGCCTCTTCCGAATATAGATACCAGCCGTTTTCATCGAGAGTCTTTTCGGCTGCGTCGCGTGCTTTTTCATCTAGGATGGAGCGTATCGCCGGCTTCCCTCCCAAAAACCATGCGGCAAGGAAGATGAAGACGATGACAAGGAGTGAAACGGGTTCCCTGGCGAAAGGCTTGTCCGGGCGAGCGAATTTTCCGAAGGCAATTGCGGCAAAAATGGCGAAGATGCCGAATCCGCAGACGATGACCGCTCCAAAAGTTCCCGCCATCCGGAAGGAAATCCAGACGAGCCATGCCGCGGTCCCGAACAAAAAGAGTCCGAGAAGCTTTTGGACCTTGACCATCCAGGCTCCCGGTTTCGGGAAGACTTTCAAGACAGATGGAAAGATCGCTACGAGAATATAGGGAAAGGCTAGCCCCAGGGCGGCAAGGGTAAAGAAGAGGAAAAGTATCGAAGTCGGCTGCGTAAAGGCGAAACCCATCGCGGTTCCGAGAAACGGTGCGGAACACGGCGTGCTCAGCAGGACCATCAGAATGCCGCTCGCAAAGGCGCCTCCGAGACCTTCCTTGCGCGTCGCCGCATCCATTTTCGTGAGGGTCGAACCCGGCAGGAACAGTTCAAACGCTCCGAAGAGATTCATGGCGAAAGCCGAAAGCAGAACTACCATAAAGACGATAAATCCCGGATTCTGGAACTGGAATCCCCAACCCGAAAGGCCGTTGCCCGCTTGGATTAGGGCGACAACCGCGGCGAGGCTCCAAAATGAAATCAAGATCCCGAATACAAGCATCCCGGTCAGTTTCCAGAGTCGCGCCCGCGTTTCCCGAGCGTTTTTCGTCAGGTTGAAGAGTTTTAAAAAGAGGACCGGCAATACGCACGGCATCAGGTTGAGAATCAGCCCACCCAAAAACGCGAACCCGAGCAAAAGGATTAGCGACTCACCGGAGTTTTTTTTTAAAGGTTCTTCTTGAATTGTTCCGTCCTTGCTTTGTCCGAGCGTTTTTATCTGCATGGACGCATGGACGGTTTGCGGAGCGAGGCATATCTGGCTGCAGGCCTGGTAGGAAAAATCGATGTTTGTCGTGCTGGTGTCGTAATCGGCTGCGATATTTTTCACCGGAACCTGGACTAGGAACGTTCCCTTGAAAACCAGGTTTTCGAGATCTAGCGCTTCGCTGTATTCCTTGATTGGCGTGGGCCAAATCGGTTCGCCGAATTCGATTCCGCGGGCCCTGATTTCCAGTGTCGAAGGCTTTAAAAATTTATCGGCGGCGATGTTTGCGTTCACATGCCAACCGTCGGGAATGGAAATCTGGATATTTACCAGCGTGCCCTGGACCGTTTTTTCCGGCGGGTAGGAAATTTCTATCTGCGGCGGCGCCATGTTGTTGAGCGACACGAAACCGAAATCGTCTGCGCCCGCGAAGCCGCAAAAAAGCAAAATGAAAAAAAAGAACGAAACTTGCAACCGAGCGGTTGCCAAATTTGCCTTTGGTCGATTTTTCAAACCGGAACTCCTTTTTGATTCTTATTTTTAGGGATGTCGCTTTTTGTCCGCTCCCGAATTTGGTCAGGAGTTATATGGCCTCCATTCAAGGGCCTGTTCGAAATCAAGATATATTGAGCTTTTGGAATCGTCATCGGTTTCAAATTTACAAATTGTGCCTGCATAAAATGCACGGAGCCTGTTCCATCCAGGATTTGATGCAGAATGTTTACATTCGGCTGCATACGCATTTTGAAGAAGTCCGCACCTTGGAAAATCCTGCGGGCTGGCTGATTCGGGTCGCGGAAAACGTCTGCCACGACGAATTTCGACGCCTGTATCGCATGCAAAACGTCTGTGAAAAATTTTTCCGGTATGATGCCCGGCGCGATGAACAGGACAGGGATCAGCTAGAAAACGAACGGCAGGTGAACTCTTTTCTCGACATTCTGTCTCCGAAACTGGGAACGCTTGTCGAACTGCATTATCTGAAAGGCTTCTCCATCAACGAGCTTTCCGAAATTTCGGGAATCGGCCGTTCAACGGTTGCCAAGAAACTGGTTCTATCCGTTGGAAAAATGCGGAAAAAAGTTTTGGAGCAGGTGAAGGCATCCTGAATTTTGGTAATATTGAAGGGTGAAGTTCTGGCTCCGCTCTTTATTGATTCTGTGCGTATCGTGCGCTTTTGCCGCGGATACGTGGAAAAACTTTGCCCGGTCCGATTCCATTTACGCATCGACGCTTGTGGGCAAGATGCTTGTGCTGGGAACGGACGGGGGCGTTCGCTTTATTTCGCCGGACGGTTCGACGGATGTGCTTTCTTCGGCAAACGGTTTGGAAGCTTCGGACATCCGGGGAGTTGTGCGGACCGCTTCCGGAGAACTGCTGGCCGTTTCGTCCCAAGGGATTATTTCGAAGTATCTCGGCGAGCGACGATTTTCTGTCTTGAACCGTTCTTTCGCTTCGACATCGACGGAACTTCTGTCGGGGCTTGCGGAAATCGCAGATTCCATTCTCGTTTTGGGATTTCGCGATAAAATCGCTTTTTTTGATATTCCCCGCGGAAAGTCGCTGCTAAGCCTTTCGCGCATCGGGAATGTTTCCTTGAAAGCTACGTCTCCATCGGCGATGCTTATCTGTGGCGATTCACTTTTTGTCGCTCTCGGCTCGGATGTCTATCTGCGGCGAATGCCGTGGAAAACCTTGTCTGAAGATGTCCTGCTTGCGGATCCCGCATCGTGGACATTTGTCGGAAATTTTCACGGCAAGGATTCTTCGAATACGGCGATTTCCCGGCTATCGTTTTCAGGTGGAATGCTGCGCGTTGATTTTGACGAAACGCTTTCCGTTCTCGTAGCAAACGGTGACACGCTTTCCAAAAAAAAGTTTCCCGCCCTGTGGAACGGCGACAGTTCCCTTGTGCGGAAAATTCTTTCCGGGGACGGCTTTTCCTATCTGGTCGGGAAAAATTCGGCGTGGTATTATGATGGGGAGCTGACGGATGTTTCGGCCTGGACGGGCTTTTCCCTGAAAAACCCTTACGCGATCGTTCCTTTTGTGGGTGGCGACGGAGGCGTAACGGTCTATTCGGCGGACGGAGATTTTAGCTGGAGCGACGGAGAAGCTTTTGCCTACGGGCCTTCGCTCGGCGACCTTCCCTATTACGGTGGTGTAGAACCTTATACCCGCTTGCTAAAAAATTTGGAGGCGCTTTCCGATGGGACAACTCTCGTGGGTATCTGGGGATTTGGCTGGCGGATTTATGCGGGAAACGGAGGCGAGTTTTTGCAAAGCGTCGGACTGGAAAACTCCAACTGCGCCGAGCGTTACCTCACGAACTACATCGTGCCGACAGGCGTTGCCGTCTCCCCGGACAGTCTCGGCTGGCTGGTGAGTTTCTGGGGAAATTCCGGCTACGGAATCGCCTACATCGACAAGTCGGGAGAGATTAGCTGCGCGAACCATGCCGGGAGCGGAAAGTTTTCCGGGCCACTCAAGGCATCCTGGTCGGAAGACGGTTCGGAGTGGATTCTCTATTCCGGTGCGGGAAAGACCGAAGGGACGGAAGGTGTCGGAGCCTTGGATATTTTCCGCATCCGCCCTGTCGCGGAAACCGGCGGGGAACTTGTGATTCAGAGCAAGGAATCCGTTCCCACTCCGGACAACTACGCCGTTTTGGACATGGATTTCGACAAGTCAGGGCGTCTTTGGGTCATCACCAATTCCACGTTCGCCTATTTTGAAAGTGGTATGGATTCCGTCCAGGCTCCGCACAGAACATCTTCGTATGAACAGGCAAACCTCTCGTCGCTATCCATCGACCCGAACGACAGGCTCTGGCTAGGAACGATTGGCAGCGGCGCCTATATGGTAAAAAAAGTCGGAGCCGGTCCTGATACGATGGCCGCGACGAAGTTTGTCAGCCGAAACGGTCTCCTGAACGACATCGTCTATGATGTTCTTGTCGATGGGAAAAAGGGACAGGTCTGGTTTGTGCACAAGAACGGCGTAACGCGTTATGCGCGGACCGATTTGCGGGAAACCTCTTCGTTCATGACATCGGACGGTCCTGGAATAAAGGTCTATCCGAATCCTGTCCGCTTTGACCTGGGGCAGGTCTTGACTTTTGAAAACGTTTCGGAATCGGCGACCGTTTCCGTTTACAATTCCGGGGCGCATCTGGTCCGGACGTTTCACGGCGATGAACTCGACGGCGGACGTGTTGTTTGGGACGGTCGGGACAGGCGTGGCGTTTTAATCGCTCCGGGCGTCTATCACTACATCATCCAGAAAGGTTCCCGGAAGAAGCACGGAAAAATTCTGGTCATTCATTAGAAGCGAAATCTTATGCCTTTATCGAAAAAGCATTCTCGAAACTCGATATCTCCAATAAAATTTTTCGGAATTACTTTGTGCGTAATCCTCCTTCTTGTCGGATGTGCTTCGCAAAGAAAGAAGCCCGTTTGCGCCGAAATCGAATACCGCTTGAACCACACGGCGATGTCGCCCGATCAGCGGGAGTGGACCGCCCGGGAACTTTCGGAATGTCGCGCGGAGCAGGCGGAGTACGAAAAATCGGATACTGTGACGAACAAGATCAAGAAAAGCATTTACGAAATGTACGAGGAATCCAAAAAGGATTCTTCCCGAACGGATTCGTTGCAGGTTTCTCCATGAACCTGGAAAAACTCCGAAACGAAATTCCGCGTCGCCTGATGCAAATTGCGGAGCGTATCCGTGCCGCGGGCGGTAAATGCTATTTGGTCGGAGGCTTTGTCCGCGATGCGATGCTCGGGCGGGATTCCCGCGACTTCGACGTGGAAGTTTACGCCATCGGGCAGGACGCTCTGCTCAAAATCCTCTCGGATTTCGGACACCCGAATCTCGTCGGCAAGGCTTTTGGCGTCGTGCACTTGGCGTCGAAAGGCCTCGACCTGGATTTTTCCTTTCCGCGGACGGAAAACAAAGTCGGGGAAGGGCACCGGGGATTTCTTGTCGAAACGCATCTGCACCTGACGTTTGCCGAGGCGGCGCGTCGCCGCGACTTCACCGTAAACGCGATGGGGCTTTCGCTTCCGGAACTCGAACTTTCGGATCCCTACGACGGCAAGGGTGACCTGGATAGGCATTTGCTTCGGCATGTTTCGTCGGCGTTTGCCGAGGATTCGCTTCGCGTTTTGCGCGGGGTACAGTTCGCGTCGCGCTTTTCCCTGAATCTCGCTCCGGAAACCGCCGAGCTTTGCCGTTCGCTTTCGCTCGCCGATCTCTCGTCGGAACGGATTTTCGAGGAGTTCAAGAAGTGGCTCCTGAAGCCGGGACGCCCGAGCTTCGGGCTTCGCGCTTTTCTTGAAATGGACCTTTCCCGATTCTTCCCGGAAATCCGTCCGCTGAACGGTTCGTTTGAAAATCTGGGAATCTTGCTGGACAATATCTCGTGTGAACTTCCCGCAGTCGAAGATTCCGTTTCAAGGGAAGTCCTCGCCTTTACCGCGCTTCTTTCCGGGGCGGGGGACATTTCTGACGTGAACGGATTTCTTTCCCGGATAACGAACGAGGTGAAGCTCCTAAAGCGCATCCCCGAGCTTTACCGGATGCTTCCTCGCTTTGTCGAAAAAGCTCGCCGCTTGGATTTTGACGCGGAATTCTTGCGTCGCGCATCGATCAGGCTCGGCGGGCTTTCCCTGGTCTATTTCTACCTGAAGTCCACGCCGCTTTTGGAAGGAAAAGCTCGAACCGAAGCCGCAAAATGTTTGAAACTTTCCGCGGAAAAAATCGGAGTCTTTGACGCAGCCCCGGAGCCTCTATTGAAAGGCGCGGATCTGCTTTTGATGGGACTTAAGCCCGGACCTCGCATCGGTGAAATCATCCGTGCGGAATTCGAACACCAGCTACAGGGAAAAATCCTTTCCCGGGAAGAGGCGCTTCTCTTTGCGCAAACAGCTATTTCCAGCGAAACAGCTTGAAAATCCCGAGAGGAACGGCGACGGCGATTATCGGAATCTGCAAAAGCTCGGTAATCGGCAGCGCCTTGAGAAGTCTTGTCTCGTGCAGGCGAACCGCGCCGATGGATAGAAAAATCGCATCGGCTGCAACTTTCAGGACAAAGGGAACGATGAACCAGCTCCACGGAAAATCACAGAAAACAGCAAGCCACGGCGCAAGAAAAAGCCAGACGTAAAACGTGTAGATAAGCGTCAGGAAGAGCGTGTAAAAATGGTTGGAATAGTGCGTCCCGTTGCTCGCCCATCTCGCCCGCTGGTTCAAAAGTCCTTTCAGCGAATCCACCGGAGCGGTTTCCACGACAGCATCCTTGTCGAGATTGTAGCAAAATCCGACATCCGGTTCGTGAATCATCTTGTGGACGAGCATGTCGTCATCGCCGGAAGAAAGGTGCACCAGGTCGCCAAATCCCCCGACCCGAAAAAAAAGCTCTTTCTTGTAGGCGAGTGCCGCCGCGCTCGCGACCAGGGGAACGCCCATGCTGAATCCTGCCGCCTCGATGGATGTGTATCCGAGGGTTTCGAGTTTCTGGTAAGCGTGAACGATTCCCGGCGAACCGGAATTTTTCTTGGGACCTTGCACGATGGCGATGTTTCCCTGGAAGCGGCTGGCCATCGAACGGATCCATGCCTTCGGAGGAATGCAGTCGGCGTCCATCGTCATGAGAATTTCATGGCGGGCTTTTTGAAATCCGGTTTCTAGTGCGCGTTTCTTGGGACTTTCGATATAGGGAGCGTCCATCGGGACGCTTACGACCGAAAATTTCGGGTGGTTTGCGGCAAAGTCTTCGAGCAGTTTTTGGGTGTTGTCCGTGGAGCGGTCGTTGATGCAGATGACTTCCCATTCTCCGTCATAATCTTGGGCGTCGAGCGCTTCGAGGGTTCGCAAGGCGTGCGCCTCTTCGTTTCTAAGCGGAACGATGACGGAAACGCTCCACCGTTTTCCGGAATCCGGCTGCCGCTTCTTTGCCCGTAAAAGCCCTATCGAAAAAAACAGGAACAGGGAAACATATAGCGCGGTGAGGACTCCGAGAATACAAATGCTCAGCATAACGGGTCAAATATATTTATTATTTCTTCTGTATGATTCATCCGTCAGCCTATGTAAGCCCCAAAGCGAAAATCGCAGACAGCGCCTGTATCGGCCCGTGGTGCCTGGTCGATGACTTTGCCGAAATCGGGGAAAATGTCGTCCTGGAATCGCGAGTCCATGTCCATTCGCATGTAAAAATCGGCGCGGGAACTTTTGTGTTTGACGGTGCGAGCCTCGGGAACGCTCCGCAGGACATGAAGTTTCGCGGAGAAGAGACGACGCTTGAAATCGGTGCCCGCACGAAAATCCGCGAATATGTGACCGTTCACCGCGGCACTTCCGTCTCGGGAAAGACATTCATCGGGAACGACGTACTTTTGATGGCATACGTCCACGTCGCCCACGATTGCGTTATCGAAAACGGGGCTGTTATTTCAAACGGGGTGCAGCTCGGCGGTCATGTCCATGTCGGCGAGTTTGCCAATATCGGGGGAACTTCCGGCGTGGCGCAAAACTGCCGCATCGGCACGTTCAGCTTTGTCGGCGCGTCTCTCAAGGTCGATAAGGACGTCCCACCCTACGTAAAGGCTCTGGGAAATCCGCTTCGCTTTGCCGGGGTAAATTTGCATGCGCTCCGCAAATTTCCTGTCCGCTTTCCAGAAAATCGCATCGTCGAAATCGAACGTCTCTATCGCGAATTTTTTCATTCAAAGGAAACTGTGGACGAGTGCGCAAAAAAAATGGCGAAATCCGAAGACTTCGTCATTCGAGAGTTCTTTTCAAAAGAAAATATTCGGGTTATCCGCTAGTTAGCGAGACCCAGGGCATCGAGAATGCCCGGATACCATTTGTTTTCGTTTCGGTCATAGGCTTCGAAACCGCCGACTTTTGTAAATCCCCAGTATGTCCAGCTGATGCCATACTTTTCCGCGGCGGCAACCGCTTTCTTCGACCAGAGCGCATAGTATTTATCGCTAGGGCCTTCACTCCCACAGTTGGTGCGGGTTCCGGCTGCAACGCCAAACTCTCCCATGTTCATCGGAATGTGCCCTCCGTTGATGTCCGGGTACAGCGACTGCGCCAAGGCGACATATTTTGCCATATCGGTTGAAACCGTACTCGTATAGGTTTCATCGCCCTTGCAGTTGTAGCCGTGACCTTCGTGGGTAAAGGTATAAGGTTCGTAATAATGTCCCGAGAAAATGATGTTGCCGTCCTGGGGTAGCTTTAGCTGGTTGAGCAACCCGAATTTTGCGGCAGAATTGGATTCGAACATAATCGTCTTTCCCGGTGCAGCGCTTCGAATCACCTGATAGGCTCCAAGCATCACATCGTTTAAAACATCCGCATTCTTGAAAGTCGGTTCATTCAAGATTTCAAGAACGAGCATTGAATCCGGAAATTCGTTCAGTTTCGTTGCAACCTGGTTCCAGATAGTGTAAAAATGCGCCTTTTCCGCTTCGTATGCGGCGGCATTGTTCACCGGATCCGCAATGAAATTGTTTCCGGCATTCATCAGTTCCTGATACCAGTGAAAATCGACAATGACGACAAGCCCTTCATTGATGGCCAAAGCGACATCTTCTACAACTCCGGCAAGGCGTTCGGGATTCACTTCGTGTGTGACAGGGTTTGAGTTGTGTTGCCAGCGCACCGGAATGCGGACGGAGTTAAAACCGGCATTTTTGACGATTTTAAAATCGCCGTCTTCGATAGGATTTCCCCAGCCTCCGTCTAGATTGTCATTGTAACCAAAATTGTAGGGCTCGTCGGGAACATTGTCCGGGTAGGACTTGGAATCCCAGGAATTTCCCAGGTTGATGCCTCGTCCGAGCCTTTCGTTCATCGCCCTACCAGCGGAATAATCGACCGGGATGACCTGGGCAGCGGAAGAGTTCCCGGTGGAGCTAGAAGAATCCACACGGGTAAGGCTTCCCGAATCGTTTGAACAAGCGACGAGCAGGGCTGCCGTTAGAAGAAGAGGACTGAAAGTTCGTTTCATGAAGGTCCTTTGATATGGAGATACGCTTCAAAACTAAATTATTGTCTAGCGGATGATTTTTTTCATTTTTCAAAAAGATGTTTACAGAGGAAACCGCCTAAATTTGAAAAATTTGGGCAATTAAAAGATTTTGCCGCCTTTGCAAGCGTTTTTTTTCAAAAAGTGAAACGGGAATAGGTAAAAAACAAATTATATTATGGTTCATCGGATTTTGGAGAATTTGAAAACCTATGAACGCCAAAATACAGAAAAACCTTTGGAAGTGCCTTTGCCTTTCGCTTCTTTTTGTGTCTTTTTCTTTTGCTAGCATCGGTTTCGGCGAATACCGCGACCGCGACCAGTCGCGCTTTGTCATGAAGCCGGCTAAGCCTTTCCGCCCGGACAAGGACGTGGTGACGGTCATCATGCGTGAAGCGATTCCTCGCGGGGGCGGATATACTTACCAATATCCGCGCGAAAACCCCGAACCGGTGATGACGGACAAGTATGCGAAGGAAGGCGCCCTTTCGATGGAAATCGAGCTGATCGCAAGCGACTATTCGGGCGTTGCGATATGCATTGCTGGCTCTGTCGATCTCACACCCTATCTCGAAGAAGGCGTCCTGGAATTTTGGATCAAGGGCGAAAAGGGCGGGGAAAACGCTCTGTTCGTGCTGGTCGATGACGGCGTAAAGAGCGGCGGCGAATCGCTCCAGGTCAAGCTCCGTTCCAAGAGCCTCGGCGAAATTACGACCGAGTGGACTCATTTCAGCATTCCGCTCAAGCTTTTCGGCATGACGGGCCTCTACTGGGATGCAAAGAACACGCGCGACGTGATGCTTCCCTTTGCCTGGGACAAGTTCAAGGGCTTCCGTCTCGAAGTCCGCAAGGATGAAAACGAATCCTTCAAGGTCTGGATTGACGATGTGGTCATCAAGAAACACGGCAAGCCTTACGAAGGCCCTGCCAACTATCCTTTCCGCAATGCGATTTAAGAGGGTTTTATGCGTAAACTGTTTTCTTCTTTTTTAATCGCTTCTTGCGCAACAGCCGTCTGGGCGACTCCTACCCAGGTAAAGCTCGATTCGATTCATGCGTCGCTTGACACGCTCTCCGGCAATATGGAATCTACGCTGCTCGGCAAGGACGATCTGCCGGTGGCGGTCTCCGGCTTTATGGCTTTCCGCGTCAAGAATTTCCACTATTCGGAATCTTCTCCGGCTTTTGCAAGCGACAAGGCCCGCACATCCGTCGAAGCGATTTTCAAGGCAAATGTCGTCGCCATGCCGAATTCGTACATGACCCTGTGGACGAACTTCGCGTTCCCGTTCGACCTTTCCGGTACGTTCGGAAACAAGTATGCAACGCAGCCGACAGGCGTTCCGACTTACGACGAGCGCGTCCTCTACGATCATTCCACGGACTATTATTCTTCGACGATTGACGAAGAGTTTAACGTGGGAGCGGATATCCGCGCGGGCGTCTTTGGCGCATACATCACCGCGGGCGGTGTCATCTGGGCGAACGCTTCGCCCCTTACCATGTGGGAACGCGAAACGGCTCCGCGCTTTTCGTGGCAATACGAACTCTTCGAGGACGAGAAAACGGTCAGCACCTATTACAAGGAAAAGTCCTTCAAGCCGGTGAAGGAAGGCGGACGCGCTTTCTGGACAAACCGTTCGTTTGGCGGCGTTTTTGCGAATGTTTACCAGTTGCCGTTCAATATGAAAGCGCAGTTCATGGTCTCCCAGCCGATGGATATGGATATGGGTACGCGCGACGGTCTCCGCCTTTATGCCGGCCAGCCGGGCGAACTCGAAACATACGGCTTGCACGATATGCGCGGTTCCGTTTATCATGGGAGAATTGCCAAGGAGAAGCTTTTTGAGTCGCTGACGCTCGGTGTGAACTATATGGGCGTTGTCTTTGACAAGGGCATTATCTATGAAGACGAATTCCGCAATCAATACGTGACAGCCGGGATGACGCCTTCCCTTTTGAATACACATGTCGCTTCGATTGATATCAAGGGAAACATCACTCCGAAACTCTATTTGATGGCCGATGTCGCTTTGAGCATTACGGATTCCGTCAATTTCTACAAGTCGGATGATGCCGCTCAATCCCATGGCTATGCAAAGGATGCTTACGAATCCGGGGTGGCGACTCCTCAGGTCGGTATCTATATCAAGGCGCAGAGCAAGCACATCGAGGGCTGGCCGATAACTGTCGAAGGCATCTACTTGCCGAAAGACTTTTATTCTCCGTATTCTCTGAGCAATCCGTCTCGCTTTACTAGCTGGCGCAAGGATGAAATGTACCTGAACGGCGGTTCTCTCCGCTACACGCCGAACATGATGGGATTGAACATCAAGGTGGAACCGACTTTCAACCGCGGCTATTTCGACTTCCAGTATGGCCAGCATCGCCAGATCGAAGAAGGAACGGACGTTTTGGTCTTCAATTACCGGCTGAACGGTCGCAATATGTGGGAAAGCACCAATTCCTGGACCAAGCACAAGCCGATTTTCTGGGCGGATTCCGGAAATGCGGATCCGCGCTCGAGCGGCTATGTTGCCCGCACCGGTGTCTTGGAACCGGGCGTGGGAATCAAGCTGCGCCGTCAAAAGGGAGGACTTTACGGCGGAACATGGGAAATGTGGGAATCCTTTGTCGCTTACCAGAATGTGGATCAAATCAAGAAGGGTGAAGTTCCTAGCCATGCCAAGTGGTCCTCTTACCTTTCGATGATGGGTGGTTATGATATCGGGCATTGGTTTGGGACAGACCGCAATATCATGATGACTGGCTATGCGGCTCTCTCCGGCATTTCGACCACGATTGCTCCGATAGCCTACAGCGAAGACCAGAGCGACATGCTTCTCTGGAGCTTCTATGGACAGTTCGAACCGACTGTCGCGGTAACTCCCAAGTTCCATATGGTCGGTATTTTGGGAATAGAAACTTTCCGTTCCAAGTATGCCTATACGGCTTATTCGATTTCAAATGGTGTTCCCAAGACATCCGATCTGTATAATGAAGTTGGATCTTCTTATTATGCCTATGCGCCGATTAATTATCTAGAAACGGCTATCGGCTTGGGCTTTGACTGGGATTTTGCGGATCGCGCAGGCTTGCACGTCCGCTACAAGTGGATGACGCATTCCGACGAGAACCTCTCTGTAAACGATTGGCATTCCCATTACATCGCGGCAGAGACCAAGGTCTGGTTCTAAGGAGGGCGTAAACGATGAATATGAATATGAAAAAAATTTTGATTGCGCTTTTCGCCGCTTCCGTTTCGATTCCCGCTGCGACGGAATGGCAAACACAGGAAGCCCTGGATGCGAAGGTGGATTCCATCAACGCGAAACGCGGTGTCCAGATAGGCGGAAAGATTCGCGCCGTGGCGCAGGCCTCGTATTTCGACACGGACAACGACCCGACCGGAATCAACAAGATGCCCGAGACGGAACGCAACGAGTTCGCAAATGCCGACCTGGAATTTCACTTCCGCCCTTACGAATTTGTCCGTGCCAATGCGATGCTTCGGATGGGAGCGGGAATGCAGGAGTATTTTTCTTCGGCTTCCAAGACGCTTTCCGTCGGCTGGCTGAACGTCGAAGGGAACATCGGAAGTTCGTTCTACTGGGGCGTCGGAGATTTTCGGCAACAGTATTCTCCGCTGACACTCTTCTCTCCGGATGTGGAAATTCTCTATGAGCCAACGATTTTTGCGAGAAAGCGTCACATGGCGGAATCGCAGGAATTGCTAGAAGGCAACCAGCGCAACTTGCAGGGCGCAAACATCCAGTTCCGCCATTATTTCGGAAATTCTGTCGGTGAACTCCGGGCCGAAGCCCTTTTTGCCCGCCTGAACCGTACGTCCGTCTTGGATTTTTCGGGAGCCGAGGGGAACATTCTCCAGAACGATTCCGTTCCCGGAGCTTCTCTCGCTTCTAATATGGACAAGTGGTTGCTCGCCGCGAACCTGGAACTTCTTCCGATGAGCAAGAATCTCTACGTTGGCGTTACCCCGATGTATATCTTTGACAATGAGGATTCCTATACCTATACCTATCGTCATCCTGACAAGGATTTGAACGAAGGCTATGTTTGGGATGATATCAATCCTTTTGATACGGACCCGCAAAAAACCTTGATTGTCAGTGGTCGTGTAGGCGGTGATATCGCAGGATTCCTTGGCAATCGGAATTTGATTTTGGATCTCGTTGCGGAATACGCCTATTCTTCCGATGAAATCTACAACCATGCGTCTGTTCCTGTCGTGGACCCGATGACAGGGCTTCCGGTTATCGATGAAACGACCGGTGAAGCGGTTTCGACAGAGGTCGCTACCAAGGAAACTTTGGACGGATCGGCGCTTCTTGTCACGTTGAATGCGGGGTACAAGACGTCGGATGCCTGGGGAGTTGTTTTGGGATTGAATGTTGTCCGCAATGACAGCAACTGGTTCAACAACTTGGCCCAGTCCCCGAAATTCTTTGCCCGGCGCATCCTGAATACGGACAAGGATGGAAATACGATTAAATATGGCGTGAACTCTCCGCTGTATTCCTCTTTCGATGCTCTGTATAATTATTCTCCGAAATATTCTCCGGCAACAACGACGCTCTCTACGGATGATGGCGGCATTCGGGATGGCCAGACAGAAAGCTATAACATCGCCCCGTTCAACAAGAGCTCCTGGAAGTCCGGGGTCTATTCCCGCTCCCAACTGGCTTTGATTGAATCGCTCAGCGACCCGGCTTTGCAACTGGTCTTGCCAAACGGGCTTGCTACGTCGAACCGCCTGGGAACTCAAGGAAATGTTACGTTCAACTGGAAGGACTTTGCCGAAGTACAGGGACTTTTCAGCTACTTTACGCAGGTTTCTCCGATCGCCGGGTTCAAGGAAGCGAACTATCTGGAATTCGGCGGCGGCGCCAAGGTGGATGTTTTCAAGATGCTCGGTTTCCAGAAACCGCTGGAACTTTCCGGCTCCTATAAGCATTCCGAACGCAGCATCGACACGGACAACTGGGCGGTTTCTGGCGGTGTCGATGGAACGGAGGAAATCAAGAGCGACTTTATCAATGCCGGGCTCTATGTCCAATACCTGCCACGCCTCGGATTTACCGCAGGTCTGCAATACATCAAGACGGATTACAACGCTTTCCAAGGCGCGCTCAGCGGTCTTTCCGCTCCGATGCTGAGCAGCAAGCAGTTGCAGTGGATGATCGGTCTGGATTATTCCCTAGCGGAAAACGCCTGGCTCTCGCTGAACTTCGGAATGGTTTCCGTCAAGAACGAATACAACACGGCTACGCTTGTAGCGAACGCTTCTTCGGACGGAGCCTACAACCTTCCTTCTTATTACGATGTAACAACCGATGCGACAGGGAATTACAAGCATGAATTTTCCCAGTCGATTGTCGAAGCTTCCATTAACGTGGAATTTTAATGGGAGGGACTAAGGAATGAAATCGAATATGAAAATGCATTTGCTCGGATTCTCTTCGATGCTGCTCCTTTCGGCGGCGACGGCTTTTGCCTCTTCGGAAGATTCCCTTGTCGGGCAGCAAAAGTCTCTGCTTGAAAAGCTGGATTCCCTGAACGATGCGGTTTTGGGGCTGCGTGTAAACGGTTCCGCCAAGGCGGGTGTCTTGACTTCGATGGCGAAGTCGGACCAGTTTGCAGGCAACTCTCCCACGCAGGAAAGCCAGGCCTATACGACGGTCAATCTGGTGTTTACGGCTCATCCGAGTTCCGAAACGGAAGTCCGGGTGGAAGCTCGACTGCACAAGGATTGGCAAAGCGCCTACGAAGAGAACAACAACCCGATTATCGGACACTGGTTTTCTTATGACGGCTTGATTCTGAACAAGCACTTGGCGTTCAATCTCGGCTATATGCGCGTCGGCTATACGCCTTATACGCTTTATACGCCGCAGCCGAACCTTTTGCAGGAACCGGAAATCTTTGCCGAAGCCCGCTCCGAAGCGATGGCGCTCCGCAATCTGGATACGACTTCCCGCCGTTTGCTCCAGGGCATCAATGCGGACTATCACAGTGGAAAGCTTGGATTTATCGATGACATCCATGCCCAGGCAACGGGGGCGCGCCTTCGGAACATCGCCAAGAAAAACGACGAGTCCTTCTTTGACTTTGACTGGTCTGACAGATATCTCTTCGGCGGACGCTTGGGCGTTGAAGCCTATGGCGCGCGCCTCGGCGTGAACTATCTGGAAGTTTTCGACAGAAAGAAGAGCTTTTCTTCGCACGATCTCGGCTTGAGCGATACGGTTGCCTTGGATGACAACAAGGTCTTCTCCGGCGAAATCGGTTTTGACTCGAAAAAACTGCTGCCCGATCTGCCTGTCGTTTTTGGGGTGAACGGCGAATTTGCCATGTCCTGGTGGAATGCCGACTCCTATTATCTGGCAAGGAAAACGACGACGAGCTATTCTTCCCAAAAGGGCGTGATTCCCAATGCGGATGGAGGCATGGATTCTGTCGTTTATGTCGGCGTAGTTTCTAGCCCATCCAATGTTGTGGAGTCTCAGGAACTTGAAAGCGAAAACGGCAACAGCTTCTATGTGGAACCCTATGTAAAGGGCGGTTTTGGCGATTTCCATTTTGATTTAAAAGGTCGTTACTTACAGAATGATAAAAAGTTCTGGTCTGAAATGGCTTCTGCTCCCGCCTATCGGGGCAATACGGTCATCTTGAATGCGAATGGCTTGTATGCGGATTCTACCTATATCGGTTTGGTTTCGGCTTTTGGAATGTCCAGTCTTGAAAATCTCTATTTCCAGGTCTATAACTCCAATCCCTACAATGCGACAAATCTCCAGTCTTCGGATATGTCGAATGTCTTGTCGGCTGGCTCCGCGGAATCTCCGTACCTGTATTCTCGCCTGTATAACAACTACAAGAATGTCCACGTTTATCGCAACGGCTACAATGCAAACACGATCAAAAGATTGGAATTGAACGAATTGATGTTCCTAATGGACGGTTCGCTGGACATGGCGCTGCCGATGGGGATTGCAACTCCGGACCGCAAGGGCTTTTCGGTGGCATTTGACGGAGACTGGAATTCGGCGATTAACCTGAATGTTCGGTTTGCCCAGTATAACCAGGATGTGATTGACAACAAATACACACAATATGCCGTGGGTTTGGGAATTCGCCTCGATCAGGTCTTGAATAATTTCGATGTCCGTGACATCTTTGGCGATGAAGATAAGGCTTTGATTCAACTTTCCTATGCGCATTCCGAAGAAGACGCCTACTTCCAGCGCAAATCCGATCGTATCATGGGCGGTGTCTCGGCTGGTGTTTGGGGACCGATTGGAATCCAGGCTGGGTTTGAACAGTTTACGCTGGAATACGGTGTCGCTCTGCCTGTAACGAGTTCTGCCCGGATAACCAAGGTCGAAGAAATGCTGTTGCGTGTCGGTCCGCGGATTAGAATCGCTCCGGCTTCGTATCTTTCGCTCCAATATGGATTGCTGACGGACAAGGTTTCGTTCAACCGTGTGGGAACTGCGGAAGATGGATCGGAAATTGTTGCCGGGGATGAATTTTCCATCGACAAGAACGTAATCATGGCCGATGTCACGGTGGCATTCTAAGAGGTAAAACGTATGAAAAAACTTCCACTCTTTTTGTTTGCTCTTGGAACGGTTGCTTTTACAGCGTGTTCTTCATTAGATGTGAACAAGTCGGAATCCTTGGAAGAAAACTATCCGAAGGATTTTGTCTCTGCGGATTATATGGCTTTGCATCCGGGACTTCGCAGCTTGCAAATCCAGGATTATGTGAAGCTGCATAATGCGGAACAGGGCTTGTCTCAAGATGCGATCGCGGAAGATTCTGCCGCATTTTTAGCGGATACTTCCATTTTGCACCAGATTTATACAAATCCCTTTTATGCGGGATATACGGAAGAAATGTGGTCTGATGATTGGAGCTTTTCGATTTCGGAAAACAAAGTCTGCAAGAATGATACGATTGCTTTGCGGGTTAAGCATGCGGATTCCGTTGTCAAGGTCTTCTTGGGAAAACTCACCTATGAAGAGGGAAGCATTGTTGCTGTCGAAGGCTTTACGGATTCCCTAAAGTCTCCGGAGTCGGCTGTCTCCTATGAAATTGACGGAGTTGTGAACTCTATCGTTAAACAGCTCGGTAGCACGGTCACGGTCACTGATACAAATTCCTGTGTCGTCGTACTTGATTCGGCTGAAGGCGGACTTCCGAATGATAAAAGACGGCAACTCCTGAAATTCAATTTCTATGGTACAACGGACGATTTAGCGGCTCTTGCAACGGTTCCTGTCGATACTTTTGCCATCAGCAGCCAGTATCTGATGTTCGGACAGGCCCATGGCTGGGCGTATCGGGTCTGCACGGATGCGGAAAAGAACAATCCGCTCCAGTCCGAAACATATCCGATGAAGAAACTCTATTGCGCAGACGGAGACGTTGTTCGCGAAATTGCGGAGTGAGGATTTTATGAAGCTAAAGTTAATCGCACTTTCTTTTGTCTTGGGAATGGCTACGGTCGCAAGTGCCGCCGCGGATAAGGTCATCGGGTATTTTCCCTATTGGAGCCAATATTCCCAGTTCGCTCCGAAAGACATTCGCTATAACATGGTGACGCACATTCACTATGTTTCCTTAAGTCCCGCTTCCGATGGCTCGCTTGCGTTTGCCGATGAGAACGATGCGGAAAATTTCAAGGAACTTTCGAAGCTTTCCTCTGAAAACAATGTGAAACTGATCGTAACGGTCGGTGGTTTGGAACAGGAAGGAACCCTAGTGGAAATTGCCGCTTCGGAGGATCTTCGGAATGCTTTTGTCGGCAATCTGACTTCTTGGCTGGAAGAAAACGGTGCTGCCGGCGTAGAACTCGATTGGCAGAATCTTTCTTCCGAAAACACGGAAGCTTTTGGGACTCTTGTAAATGCCATCAAGGACGCATTTGCCGGAAAGTATGAACTTTCTATCGCTACGTATCCGCTTTCTTCTGCAGACGCCTACGATGCAACCGCCTTGAATATTGCTGACTATATCACGGTGTTTGTCCCGGACCAGATGACGGAAGAAAATTCCGACCTCAAGCCGAACCAAAGCGTTGCCGCGTTTGAAGAAGCGATGAATGCTCTCGTGTCGAAAGGTGTCGAAAAGGGTAAGATTGTCCCGGTTGTTTTCTTCTACGGAAAGAGCTTTACCGGAGCGAAGGCCTTGGGAGAAGCGCAAACGGGCATCGGCAGCGGAAATGAAGGCATCCTTTCCTACCAGGAACTGATGAAAAAGTTCGATACGCCGGATTACAAGGTTTCGTTTGACGAAACAAGCAAGTCCGAAATCGCTGTAAGCGAAATGGATGCGATTGTCTTCATGGGAATTCCCTCGGTAAAAGCTCTTGCCGATTTGGTAAAATCCGAAGGCTATGCAGGCGTTGCCGCTTACGATTTGTCACAGGATCATATGGAACCGGTTGTTTCGTTGCTTGTGACGATTGGACTGGAACTTCGTCCTGGTATCGATTATAAGGCGAAGAAGAAATAACGATTTATATTGATTGGTTTAAAACTCACTAAAGTTGACGATGTGAACCATGAGTCCGGTATTGTACCGGATTCATTTTTTTTGATCCTGCTTGAAGTTCCACATTTTAAAGTTGCTCGGATAGAGAAACTCGAATTTACAATGCCGAAAAAATTTTCCTTCGTAGCGTTGTCTAGATAGTTGCCCTGGCGGATATACTGCCCATGGCCACGCCGAGTCGGAGCTTCGCAGAAGCTTGAATATCGTCGGTTCTAAGCTCTAAGTTCTCTCAACTAAGTTCTGGATAGCTCGACAAGCTCGCTAGCCTGTCATTATTGGACGAGATTCCCCGGTCCAGCCGGGGAATGACATTGTAGTGTGCATGGGAATGACAGTGAACAGAAACAGTTCGCTTGGAAACCCCGAAAGTTGGACGCAACTTCCGGGGTTCAAATCAGATTTTGAATTTTATAAAAACTCTATCGGTTACTCTTTGTTCCAATGAAACGAATTCTGGAATTTACCTTGGCGGACTTTTAAGAAGTAGGATCCGGCGGGGATTTGTTCCAAGGAAATCCAGTGGGTGCCGCCGGCCAGGTTTTGTCGCTGGGCGAGAATGTTTTTTCCGTTTGCGGAATAGACGCCCCATTCCACGAGACCGCTTTGTGGAACTTGCAACAATATGCCGTTGTTTTGCATCTGGGCGTTGAAAGGAATCGCCGGAGCCTTGGCTACAATTGGCGCAATGTCATATTCTTCTTTGTTGACAGCCAAAGTGCTGTCGCCGATGACAATCGTGATGAATTTTTCGAAGGCTTCGTATCGTTCGGTTTCCGGAGCGGACGCTTTGATAAGGACGATGGCGTTTTCTGTACCTGCTTGGATGGTCGTACCGACTTTTGAAAGATAGGGAGAGAATTCTGCACCGTTGTATGTATAAGAAATGGGAATGTTTTCATCTGCGTAGGTTGTATCAGGAAGTGTATTGGCTACGGATGCGGCTCCCAACGCCAAGGTCTGGGATTTAAACTTGGAATGGATTCTTTGCTGTCCTTTGGCAAAGGAGATGGTTATCGTGTCGCTTAATGCGCGATATCCGGTGACAGCAGGAGCCTCTACCAGCAATTTCCCTTCGCCCAGGGTTGTGGTAAATTCGACAAACGTGATGGTTGAATTTAGCGCACTGTAGCAATACTTTGAATTGACGCAGGTTCCCTGCTTGACGGTGAAAATTTCGGGATTTAGCGATGTAAAAGAGAGCTTTCCGCCTTGAGTCGTCGTTGTTGAAACGGTCAGCATCGATTCAAACTCGTTTGTTCCCGTGTAGTTGACCATCGAATGCCCTTGGGAACAGGTGCCCCCGAATCGGCATCTAAAGTCCGAAAGCCCGGCAACGGTCTGTTTGGGAGCCTTGCTTACCGTGACGATGGATTTGGAGTTATCGTTTGCCGTGAGAATCGTAAAACCTGCCGAGAGAATGTTGAGCGTTGAACCGTCAACGGTTGCGACCGTTTCATCGCTAGACGTGTAGGTGCAGCCCGATTTTAATGCGACGGTTCCTGCTGTTTCCGTGACGGTTGTGTTTTCGATGTGGCAGGAACCGCTTGTGTTCCCAGCGATGAGGGAATCTTCCCAGGCGCTTTTGTGAGATGTCAGGTAGTTTTTGACGATTGTGCCCGAGGCTGTATAAGAGGCGTTGTTCAAGGCTTCCTGGCTGGTTAAAAAGTCGCTCCCGGCGAACATGGCGGATTGTTCGGACTTGTTATCTACGGAACTCGTATATTGGCGGAAGCTCCAGTTGCAGTTGCTGATTTTGTTCGCTTCCATAAAGGAAATCCATTGCGCCGAATTGCTTTCGTTCGGAGCGCCGTTTCCGTTAGCACTGGTTGTGCCCCATTCCGAGATGAAAACCGCATTGCCGCTGTTCATGGCGGCTGTCAATCTAGAACCAAATGTGTCCACTGTATGTGTTGCTGCATAAAAATGGAAGACATAGGCGACATTGGTCGCATTGATTTCACCGTAAGAACTCAGTTGGGACCAGTTTGGAGTTCCCACGAGAATCAGGTTCTCTGTGTATTGACGGATGCTTGTCGAAATGTCGTTGGCATAGGTCTGGATGGTTGACCAGGGCGTATTGACCGGTTCATTGTAGATTTCAAAGATGACATTGGGAACGTTGGCATATTTTTGAGCCATCTGGGTAAAGAACGCTTTCGCCAAGGCCTGTTCGTTTTCTGCCCGATGGCTGTGCCAGTCGATGATGATATAGACATCGTTTTCGATTGCCGCTTCCACCATCTGGTCGATTTTTGAAATATAGGTTTCCGGAGATGTCTTATAGGAGTAGCCTTCGTTCATTGCATTTTTAGTTCCGCCATCGCTATCGTAATATTCGATTCCCATGGCAAAACGGAAAATATCGATGTTCAGGTTTTGGACAGCCCACGAAATGGCATCGGACTTGTAATATTGAAGTCCTGTCGCATCGGACCAGAATAGGCTCATACCGCGGAGCATCGCCTGCTTGCCGTTCGAAAGGCTCACCACTTTTCCGGCGCTTGTTCCCAGCGCTCCGTAGTTTTGAACGGGACCGACGCGAAGCGGCTTGGCGGACAAGGCGTCTGCAGAAACGGACTGGACGTATGCAAGCGCGCCTGCCAAAAGAATCTTGGTTAATTTATTCATAAAACTCCTAGGTTGACCCTATCCCGAAGAACGATTATCTGTGGATTTTCAAGAACTGGGAACGGCCATTTGAGGTGAGGCGCAAGATATACTGGCCTTTTGCCGGAACAAGTTCTGCAATCGAAATCTGCCCAACGCCTTGTACGGATTTTGCCGAAATCAAAGTTCCGTTCAAATCGAAAACGCTGAGTTTCGCCTTGTTTGACGCTTGGTAGAAAACGACATCGTTTTCTTGGCTCAAAAGCGCGTTTTGTGCGAGGATTTTGGGTGCGTGAATCGGGTTTGTCCCGTTCAATGCCGCTACGACATTGCCGTTTGCATCGAACAGGTTGATTTCCTTGAGAGCAAATGAGGCAAAGCCGGCTTTCTGCATTTTGACATCGAACTTGACTCCGCGTACCGCTTTGAGAACATCGGTTGCGCTGATAACGCCGTTGAGATTTGACCAATCGGCAAACCGGAGCGTGTTAAAATCCTTGTTGGAATCATAAGTGATGTCGATATCGATTGTCCGCCAATCTTCGGTCGGGTGCAGGTAAACGCCGGGTTCGGCACCCTCCTTGTCCTGGTTTAAAGTTTCCTGGTCGAGCAGGGCGAAGCGTATTACACCTTGGCTCCTGTAGGTAATGCGGATGCGGTTAAGATCGCTCAGGTCGTAATAGCTTTGCGCGGAATCAAAGGAACAGGCTACTCCGGCAAACGGGTATTTTTCTCCGCCGCCTTCATAGGGCGGTTCCGAAGCGATGAACGCTTCCATGGCGATGTGGTAAGAGCCGTCTGCCTGCTGGTAGATTGCCGAACTTCCCGAATCCGGGAACATCTTTGTCGTTCCCAAGGTCGGGGATGTGAATTTGTCCGAATAGGCGCCCCACTCTGTAAAACCCGAAATGGCTGCTCCGGCATTTTTCGGTTGCAGTGTGCCTTCCGGTTCTTTTGGCGTGAGAACATTGGCGGGGCTCGGCGTAAAGTCCGTGAATCCGGTCATGTCGTAAAGGTTTGGCAGGTTTCCGGTCAGGGTCAAAAGATAGAGGACGTTTAATGTCGCCGCAAAATAGTTTTCGCCGTTGCTTGCTGTCAGCGATGTCTTTCCGTCGGTATGAATCAGGGTATAGTACAAATTTTCAAGGTAGGATTTGGGCTTGTCTGCCGAGAGCATGGAAAGTCCTAGCCCGCCTGTATAAGTTGAGGATACGAATAGCCCGGGATCCGAAGAACCATCGATGTTATAGCCCGGGAGAATCATTCCCGCATAGCCGTAGGTTGTCGAATCTAGCCACCCGATGATCGCATCGTTTGCTTCCTTTGCCTGGGAATTTCCATACCATGCGTAACCCCAGGCCGTTCTCCACGGCGTCCTGGCCGCGTCATCGTAAAATCCGAGGTAACCGCCGGAAACGGAAGCGCTTGTCTGGACAGGCTTGTGGGTAGTCCAGTCGCACCAGTCGGGCATAAGTCCGGTTACCGCGTTTTGGCATTCACGCAGATGGGCCATCGTTGTCGAAATCGCTGTTTTCCAGAAAGAATCGTTTGTCACCTGGTAAAAAAGTTCAAAGGCGGCGACACAGGAATAGCTCGGGTTAAAGGCTTCGTTCCAGTTGCTGCCCGGGCGAATGCTGCCGTCGCTTTCCATATCGTTTGCTTTTATCCAGGCGATGAGCTGTTTCGCTTCGTTCAGGTATGTCGCATTGTTCCACTGTTTCGATGCCATGATGAGCGCTAGAGCCGCATCAAAGTCGGCATCGCTTGCGCTTCCGCCAGAGATGTCGTTTGTATAATTGTCGATTTCCCAATCCATGCCTTGGCCGCTCCAGCTAGAGCAGCCGTTGCCGTTGAGGCCTTGCCCGTAGCATTTCCAGTATTTCCAGAGCTTGTCGAATTCCGCCTGGTAGTCGGTGGCAGCGTTGGACATATAGACCATCAGGAGCATCCCGTAGGCGATGCCTTCCGAGACGGTCAATTCCGAATGGGCGTTCGGGCTGATGATGCGGGCCGTGCCGCTTGGCATTTTTTCGTTGGCGTTTTCGGATGCGCCTGCGTATTTTTCGTAAAAAGTTCCCGCTTCGGTGTACCAGGCTTGCTTCCAGGTGGTGAAATGAGCCAGGATTTTATCGGTGTTCGCCGACTGGAAGGTGTTCCCGTAAGGATAAGCCTTGTTTTGCGGGAAAGGAAACTGCGGAGTTCCCGCATTGGTGAACGAAAAGGCGGTAAAACCTAGAAACAAAAGGGCTTTGGATAGATTTTTCATAATAGCGGAAAATAAATTCATGTTCCCAAAATGGAGCGATTTTTATTGTATAAAAAAATTAAGGCTCTTTGGTTTGCGTTTGTTTTCGAGCAGTCTTCATCAGGAAAACCGTGTAAAAAAAAAGAAACGATATTGCGAATTTTCGCAAAAATAGGCGTCTTTGTAAAAAAAAACACACGGGATAAAAAAAAAGCCCTTTTTTTCGGGAAAAAAGATATATTAGTTCGCAAAAGACCCTTTTCGGGGTTGTCACATTAACAAGAGAGAGAAGAATATGAACAAGAAAATCTTGATGGCTTCGGCGATTCTCGCCGCTGTCGGCATGTCTTTCGGCATGGAAACCTGGGACGGCGCTTCGGGAGAAGACCAGGTGCAGACCGGGTTTGATGACGGTACCGGTACCTTTGGGTATTGGTATTCCTACGACGACAACAAGGAAACTGCGGATAACGGTCCGGGAACTTCGAAAATCACGTGGCCGGCTGAACCGGGTAACGGCTATGAAGGCGGTGAAAACTCGCTCCAGCCGATTCTTGAAGCGTGTGGCGATGGCTTGTGCGGAACAGCTACAATGGGTGGCCCGTACAAGTATCCGTTCGTCGGAATCGGTTTTAACTTGAGCGGTGGCGACCAGAAGGGAAACGACATCTCCAATTGGGGTGGTATCTGCATTTCCTACAAGTCCGATGGCATTGCTCCGGCATTGGAAATCGCTCCGGAAAACGAAGGTACCGTGACCGGTTACAACAACTACAAGGCTAGCCTGAAGATCCAGGCGACTGCCGCTGTTGTCGATCTTCCGTGGTCCCAGTTCAAGCAGGAAAAGGGCTGGGGAACGACGGTTGATCAGGCTACGATTCTCGCTTCCGCCGCGGCCATCAAGTTCAAGATTGCCGGTGCCGATGGCAAGAGCACCAATTTCAACATCCAGAAAATCGGTGAACTTGGCAAGTGCGGAACAGCCGCAATCAAGTCTGCTGGTGCCGTTTCTTCGATGAAGGCTTCCCTCGCCGGTCGTACGCTTGCCCTGTCGGGTGTCAAGGCTGGTGCAACGGTTGAAGTAATCAACCTCCAGGGCCAGGTTGTCTTGAAGAGCGTTCTCAACGCTTCTTCGGCTTCCCTGAACCTCGCCTCCTTTGACGCGGGCGTCTATATGGTCCGTGTTGCCGGTGCGGCGAACTTCAGCCAGAAGATCGTTCTCAAGTAATCTGAACGTTATTTGGCGAATTTGGAATGGAATCTGTGATGCAGATTCCATTCTTTTTGCATAAGCTCAAATTTCGCTTGCAATCGCATGAATTTGTTTTTTTCTTGTATATATTCATAGAGGCTTTCCGTTGCAGGGCAGCCATTTTTTGGAGTTTTTATGAATTGGAAACTTTTTGTCGGTTCGGCTGCCTTGGGTGCACTTCTCGGCTTGAATGCCTGTAGCAGTGATTCGTCTTCTTCTCCGGATCCGATTCCCGCTTCTAGCGCAGGCGGCTCTTCGGAAAATCCGGTAAGCCCTTCTTCGTCGGCTTCTTCGACCCTTGGAAACTTGCCCGCTACGGCGGATCCCGCAATTCCTACAAATCTGTATTCGGTCTGGAAAGGTTACCATTATACGACGCAGGAAGAGGAAGCCGCGAAATACCCGACGCTTGGTGCGGAATTCGGCGAAATTTTTGGAGCGTACAATGCGCAGGGGTTGAGCGCTGCTCGCGTCATTTGGTCCACCTACAGTTATGCGGGCTGTAAGATTGACGAAGCGGCGGGAACGAACATGGTTCGGCGTGGCTGTACGGTTTCGGAAGGAATCGGGTATGGCATGCTAATCACCCTGTTCGCTGGGGACTGGGATGCGTTCAACCGCCTTTGGGTCTATAGCATGGCCTATCGGAATTCCGCCTATTCTAGCGGAAGAGGGTTGATGCCGTGGCTTACGGCTTCTTTCAGCTGGGACATCGGGGATGATGCTAGTGCAACGGATGCGGACCTGGACATTGCGACAGCGCTTGTCATCGCCTACTACAAAACGGGCAATGCCGCCTATCTGGAGGATGCCTTGAAATTGATGACCGCCATCTGGGATAACGAAATCAATCCCTCGAATCTTTTGATTTACTCGGGCGATACGCCGATGTGGAAAACCGCGGATCCGGTTTACAATTTGAGCTATTTCTCGCCGGTTGCGCTTCGCCTGTTCGCCATGGTGGATCCGAACCACAATTGGACTGGCGTCTTGGATGCGGAATATGCCTATATGCAACAAATACAGGCATCGGGAACAGGCGTGCTGCCTGATTGGAGCAACGGCGCCGGCATTGCCGTAGATCCGGAGAATGGTTCGGCAGGCAAGTCTTATTGGACTTTTAACAAGGAATCTGTCCGCATTCCGTGGCGTCTTGCCTGGGATTATTACTGGTTCCAGGATGCTCGGGCGGCTTCCGTGCTGAATACATTGAATGCGTTCATTTCGGCGAAGTCCGGCGGAGACCCTTCCCAGATTCCGGGCGGAAGTTTTTCGTGGAACCTGAGTGCAGGACCGGATATCGAGGGCTCGTCTGTATCGGTGCACTGGAAAGGCGCTTGGTGTGCGACGGGAATGGCCGGGGCGAGTGCTTGGCTTGATGCCTGTGCCTCCATTTTTAATGCGGAGCAGATGAAAACAGGCATTGGCAGTTACTTTATCGATATTCTCCAGATGATGTACAGCCAGCTTCTGAACGGAATGTACACGAAGCCGTTCTGAGAAAGATTCTCTTTTGGATGACATCCGTTCGAGATTTCGGGCGGATGTTTTTGTATTTCCCTGAAATTGCGGCTAAAAGTTGTCGTTTGAGGTCTTTACCTGTCTGGAAACATGGAACCAGAAATAATTCTGGAAGAAAAACGTGTGAGCAAAATCACAACAGGTCTAGGAAAATTTTAATTTGCGGATTTTTGAAAAAGTGGCGAAATTTTGCAAAATTCAAGCTTTGATTGCGAAATTTGAAGAATTTCGCGGGTGGTTCGGGAAAACGAAATGAACCGGCTACCGAGGTCGAGGGCGGGCGTCGGATTTTGATAAATTGATGTTTCGGTATTTAAAATCGAGGTGTTGGTATATGACAATTTATGACGAATCTTTAGACGGCAACATGGACGAAGCTCCCCAGATTTACATTATGAAGCGTTCTGGGGAACGCGTGGCTTTTGATGGCGAAAAAATTGCGAATGCGATTCGGAAAGCGAATGCGGAAGAGGGAATCCTTTCGGAGCGCCTCTCCGAGGAACAGATTGCGGGAGTCGTTGCGGGCATCGAAAAGGACGCGCGGAACGCGAGCCGGGACCTTTCCGTGGAAGAGATCCAGGACAAGGTCGAAAATTCCCTGATGGCGACGGGCAAGTTCAACGTAGCGCGCCTTTACATTACGTATCGCTACAAGCACAACGAACTTCGCAAGATGAGCAACATCGACCAGAAGATTTCGGGCATCGTGGAGCGCGACAACGAAGAAGTCAAGCAGGAAAACTCGAACAAGAATCCGACCGTGCTTTCTGTCCAGCGCGACTACATGGCGGGCGAATGGAGCCGTTACTATACGGGCCGCTACCTGCTCCCGGAAGATGTGGTCGCAGCCCACCGCAACGGAATCATCCATTTTCACGACGCGGATTACTTTGCGCAGCATATGCACAATTGCTGCCTGGTGAACCTGGGCGATATGCTCGACAACGGGACGTGCATCAGCGGAACCCATATCGATTCGCCGAAGAGCTTCAATACGGCGTGCACGGTCGCTTCGCAGATTGTCGCGCAGGTCGCTTCGAGCCAGTATGGCGGGCAGACGATTACGATGTCCCACCTCGCCAAGTATGTCGATATCAGCCGGAAGAAGATTGCGAAGCGCCTCAAGGCGGAATTTACGGTTGCCGGGGTCGATGTCGAGGATGACAAGCTGAAGAAAATCGTCGAGGACGAGGTCCGCCGCGAAGTGGAATCCGGCTGCCAGACGATCCAGTATCAGCTGATTACTCTCCAGTCGACAAACGGCCAGGCGCCTTTCGTGACCGTTTTCCTTTACCTGCACGAGGTTCCCGAGGGACAGATCCGGGACGATCTCGCGCTGATTATCGAGGTGATGCTCCGCCAGAGGATCCTCGGGGTCAAGGATAACCGCGGTTTTTATATCACCCCGGCGTTTCCGAAGCTCATCTACGTGCTGCAGGACGACAACCTGGAAGAAGGTTCCAAGTATTTTTACCTGACGAAGCTCGCCGCGGAATGCACGGCGAAGCGGATGGTTCCCGATTACATTTCGGAAAAGATGGCTCTTTCGCTCAAGGGCGACTGCTATCCGTGCATGGGGTGCCGTTCGTTCCTCACGCCGGACCGCTTTACCGACGCGGGCAAGGGAAACTTGGGTAATGCGAAAAACTACGTGGAAGGCGTGCACAAGTATTATGGGCGTTTCAACCAAGGTGTTGTAACGATTAATCTGGTCGATGCGGCATGCTCTTCGGGCGGGGACGAGCAGAAGTTCTGGGAAATCATGGCGGAACGTCTGGATCTTTGTCACAAGGCGTTGCGCTTGCGGCATGAACGTTTGCTCGGGACGCCTTCGGATGTCGCGCCGATTCTCTGGCAGGACGGTGCGCTTGCACGCCTCAAGCCGGGTGAAGTAATCGACAGGCTGCTCTATGACGGCTATTCGACGCTTTCGCTCGGGTATGCGGGCCTTGCTGAATGCGTCTATTACATGAAGGGCGTTTCGCATACGAGCGCGGTGGGCGAAACCTTTGGACTCAAGGTCATGCAGCTTTTGAACGATTCCTGTTCGGCGTGGAAAAAGGCGGAGAACATCGACTATTCCGTCTATGGGACGCCGCTTGAAAGCACGACATATAAGTTTGCGAAGGCTCTCCAGAAACGTTTCGGCAAGATCCCGCATGTCACCGACAAGAACTACATCACGAACAGCTACCACATCCATGTGACGGAAGAAATCGATGCGTTTGACAAGCTCTCGAAGGAAGCGGAATTCCAGAGGCTTTCTCCGGGCGGGGCGATTAGCTACGTGGAAGTCCCGAACATGCAGGACAACTTGCCCGCGGTGCTTTCCATCATCCGCCACATTTACAATACGATTCTCTACGCGGAACTGAACACGAAGTCCGACCTTTGCGATATGTGCGGCTATACGGGTGAAATTCGCGTGGTGAAGGATTCGACGGGGAAGCTCGTGTGGGAATGCCCGAAATGCGGAAACCGGGAACAGTCGAAGATGCACGTGGCGCGCAGAACGTGCGGTTACATCGGGACGCAGTACTGGAACCAGGGACGGACGGCCGAAATCGCCGACCGGGTCTTGCACATCGGGATAGGTGAAATTCGGAATGTCGATTCGGAACGCCTGAATTCCAACGCGGCGAACCACTAGGCTTTTGAGCGCGAAATGAACATCGGCCAGATTTACAAGGCGGACTGTGCGAACGGAACGGGCATTCGGGTTTCGCTGTTCGTTTCCGGCTGCACGATTCATTGTAGCGGCTGCTTTAACGCGCAGACGTGGAACTTCGATTTCGGAGTTCCTTATGACCAGGAAATCGAGAACCGGATTCTTGCGGAACTCGCCAAGGATTTTTATGAAGGACTCACCATTTTGGGCGGAGAACCTTTTGAAGAATCCAACCAGCGGGAACTGGTGAAGCTTATCCGGAGGGTTCGCGCAGAACTTCCGATGAAAAATATCTGGATGTATTCGGGATATGTCTATGACAGGGATTTGCTGCCCGGAGGGAAAAAGCATACCGATGTGACGGATGAAATTCTGGATTCCATCGACGTGCTGGTCGATGGGCCGTTTGTCATCGGGCAGAAAAATCTGATGCTCAAGTTCCGCGGCTCCGAGAACCAGCGGATTATCGATATGAAGGCGACGCGGAGGGAAGGCCGGGTCGTGCTGAAAGGACTGTAATCTCTGGGATTCCCCGGTCAAGCCGGGGAATGACATCACATAATGAGCACGGGAATGACATTGTAGCGAGCTGAGGGAATGACAGTACGCGGGAACAGTTCGCTTAGAAATACCGCATTCCGTGTCCCTCGTACCGCTTCCCAAAGTTTAAACGTCTGCAATTCTAACCACTGCCCACTGGCCACTAACCACTAACCACTGAATTGTCGGTGCACGGGAATGGGACTCAGGAATCAGAAATTGGAAGTCAAAAATTGTAAAGTCTTATACAAGTCTGACTTTACAATGCAGAAAACCTGTTCTGCTGACCAATTCCTCATTACTCATTCCTAAATCCTCATTCTCTTAGACGTCCACGATTCTAAGTTCTATCAACTGAGCTCTGACTACAGCGAATGCAGCTTGCTGACGAAGTTTCGGCTGACGGGAATGACCGTTCGATCCTTGTCGTGCAGCTTGATGCAAAAATGTCCGTTTACCAGGCGCTGGTATTCCGCGATGGCGTCGATTGCGATGAGATGCGCCCGGTGGACGCGGACGAATTGCGCTGGGTCGAGACGCTTTTCCAGATCGATTAGTGGCGTGCTGATGATGAACTTGCCGTTTGATGCGTAAACCGTCGTGTATTTTTCTTCGCTCTGAAAGCGGAAAACATTCTCTAACGGGATAAGAATCGTCCGTTCCCCGATCTTTGCCTGGATTCGCCGAAGGTAAGGTTCATGGTCCTCGGAATTTCGCGTCTGGAGCTTTTCCACCGAGACTTCGGGTTCCGCTTCTTCGCTGAGAAACTTCCCGAGACGGCGAACCTTGTCCATGCATTTGGCGAGCCGCTCGTCCTCGATGGGCTTCAGCAGATAATCGATGGTATCCTCGGCGAATGCCTTGAGCGCATATTCATCGTATGCCGTGGTGAAGACGACCAGGGGGTCTTCTTCGCTGTCGATTTCCTTGAGGACGTCAAAACCGTTCTTGTCGGGCATCTGGATGTCGAGAAAGACAAGGTCCGGATGGAGCGCGCGGATTTGCGCCACGGCTTCGCTTCCCGTGCTGGCTTCGCCTACGATGGTCACCAGGTCGGCATAAGGTTCGAGAAGTCTCCGCATCCGCATCCGGGCCAGAGGTTCGTCATCGACAATCAAGGTTTTGAATAGCATGATTCAAATATAAATCGTTTTGAAAATTCTAGAACAGCCCTTCGATGAAAATGATGAGGAAGAGGACGGGGAGCACGAAACGGAAATAGTTCTTGAACCAGCGCGGAATCTTGAAGCCTTCGCCCTTGTTCGCTTCGGCGAGATAGTTGTCGAAACCCCAGCCCCACTTGCTCACGCAGAAGAGGAGATAGACGAGGGATCCCAGCGGGAGCAGAAAGTTCGATACGATGAAATCTTCGGAATCGAGAACGTCCTTGTTGCCGATGATGTGCAGGTCGCTCCAGAGGTTGTATCCGAGCGCGCAGGGAACCGAGAAAACGAGGACGACCGCGAGGCAGACAAGCGTGGCCTTTTTGCGGGTCCAGCGGAACTCGTCGATGCATCCCGAAAGCAGGTTCTCGAAGACGGCGAGGACGGTGGAAAAGCTCGCAAATGTCATGAAGAGGAAGAAGGCTGCGCCCCAGAAGCGTCCGCCTGGCATGTCAAGGAATACGTGGGGGAGCGTGAGGAAGATGAGGCTCGGACCAGCATCCGGTTCGACGCCGTAGGAAAAGCAGGCCGGGATGATGATGAGGCCCGCTGCGATGGCGACTACCGTGTCGAGAATGCAGATGCGGATCGCTTCTCCGCCGAGCGTGTACTTGTCGGATGTGTAGGAACCGAAAATTTCCATGGCGCCGATACCGAGCGAAAGCGTAAAGAAAGCCTGGTTCATCGCTGCGGTGATGACGTTTCCGAGACCTTGGCGTTCGACGTTTTCAAGGCTTGGAATCAGATAGAACTTGACGCCTTCCATCGCGTTCGGGAGTATCAGACTGTGCAGGGCGAGCGCGACGATTAGGAACAGAAGCCCTATCATCATGAACTTGGAAACGGTTTCGAGACCTTTCTGGATGCCGAAGCTGTTGATGAGAAATCCGAAGAGAACCGTTATCGCCATGCCGATGAGCATCTGCGCCGGGCTTCCGAGCATGGTGCTGAAAACGCCGCCGACTTCGTTTGCGGCAACGCCCGAAAATGCGCCGAAGGAAAATTTGCAGAAATAGTTGAGCATCCACCCCGAAACGGTCGTGTAATACATCATCAGGAGAAGGCATCCGAGGAAGCAGAAGTAGCCGTGCAGATGCCATTTGCTGCCCTTGGGTTCGAGAGCCTTGTAGCCGGAAACGGCGGTCCTGCGCGAAGCGCGCCCCACGGCGAGTTCCATCGTGAGAACGGGCGCGCCCATCAAAACGAGGAATATCAGGTAGAAGAGTACGAAGAACCCGCCGCCGTTCTGTCCGACGAGAAACGGGAACTTCCAGACGTTTCCGATGCCGATTGCGCAGCCCGCCGAGACGAGAAGGAATCCCATCCGGGATTTAAAGGTTTCTCTTTCCATGATTTCCTCACTTTAACATTTGAATGATTTGGTTGTGTAAAATTCCGTTGGAGAACAGGATCTGTTCGTTATCGACAAAGCGGACCGGATCTCCGGAAAGTTCCGAGACGGAACCGCCCGCTTCTCTGACGATTAATGCTATTCCGGCGATGTCCCACGGGTAACTCATCGTCATGATGAACGCGTCGAGCGAGCCTTGCGCCGTAAGCGTTCCTTCGACGACCGCGCTGCCGTAGCACTTGACCCGTGTGCAGTTTTCCGCTTCGCGCCGGAAGTTCTCCAGGTTTTGCGCATTGACGCTTTCCCAGTTTCCGACGTTGAAGTCCCCGTTCGAAACGATAGCCTTGGAGAGGTCGCTGGTCTCGCTGACGTGGATGCGCTTGCCGCCTTCGAAAGCTCCGCCGTTTTTGTATGCGGTAAATGTTTTTCCGAGGCCGGGAAGGCTGATCGCGGCGACGACAGGTTCCGCTCCACTTTCCGAACGCTCGACAAGCGCGACGGAAACGCCCCACAGGGGAATGCCGCGGCTGAAGTTTACCGTGCCGTCAACCGGATCGATTATCCACTCGAACCGGGAACCTTCCTTGACGTGTCCCGCTTCTTCGGTGCGGATGGAATGTCCCGGGAATTCCTCCCGGATGTGCGAAACGATGATGCGCTCGCTTTCGATATCCGCGGACGTGACGACGTCTTTCGGGTTCTTGAATCGGATGCTTTCGAGATGCCGCTGCATCTGGAGAGCCTTCGCTCCGGCTTCTTCGGCAAAGGCTTTCGCCCTTTCTAAAATCTTGGAAAAATCCATGGCGGAAAATGTAAAAAAAAAGACGGAATTCTGCCTTTTAATGAAGACTGAATTTGACATTAAACTTGCCTATTCAATCTTTCAAATGAACTTTTGGTTTGCCATTCTCAATCTGGATGTTTATGGCATCTCCCGTAGCGGGCGTGCCGTTGACCTTGTAAATCGTCTGAAAATATTTTTTAGGACTTGGTCGAGCATTTCTTTTGGGCAAACTTAAAGGCCAGCCGCCGCCGCATTCAAGAATTTTAAATCTTTGAACATCCGAGTTTAATGCCACACAGTCCCACGAAGCAAAGGGGATTTTGGCATAGACCTTCGTCTCCGAACTTTGAATATCCAACGAATTTACCTCGCACATTTCCAAGACATCCTTGCAGGAACTTTTGCACATCATCTCGATTTCTGGTCCCGCCGAATCTCGCAATTCTCCCAACAGCTCCTGCCGTGTGTAGCACCAGTAGGCTTCGTAATAGAAATAACGCTCCATATCGACAAAGTCAATTTCCGCATTGTAGAAATTGGCGACAAGACTGTCCAAGGATGCCTTTTTAATCGATCGTTCCGCATAGAACCGAATCTTTGTCGTCCCTTGCTTCAAAAAAGTTTCTGTCTGGTCGGTTTTTCGAATTCCCCTTTCCGACAGGGAATTTTCCTCGACAACGGATAACGAATCTTTATTACTTTTGTATATGTAAAATACGGCTCTGGCCGGAATGGAATCGTACGGATTGCCGTCAAATTTTCCGAGTGTTCCGAACTTGCTTAAAACGACATCCGCCTTGACGTTTCCGGACAGGTCGCGCCCCCAAATTAAACTGGAACCGTCATAAACGCTGATGTAGTAATTGGGTTCTCGGAGACCTTCCTTTTGATACGAATCGTCATCGAAGTCATTCAAGTAACCCGATGAAGACAGTCGAAAAGAGACATCGACGGAATCCGTTGCCTTCAAGGAATCCAGATAGACGACATGATGAGCGATAGGTCTAAAAAGCCATTGGCACCAGTGACTCGGAGGATTCCTTTCGCCCGTCAATATGGACTCTGTTTTTAGCAAACGACCAGACGTGTAGGCAATGGCGGAATCTATCATTTTTCTTGCGTAAGCCTCTTCATACGAACCCATAAGAGCACCCTGTACAGAATCGATTCCCGCAAAATAAACAATTCGAGGCGCTTTAAGCGTAGAATCCGACGTATTGAAAAGCGTCCAGTGAAATAAAACCGTGCTGGAATCCAGACGAGTTTTTTCGCTCATTAGACGCACTCCCAATTGTTCCAAGGAAAAGGCGCTTACAAACGCAATGGCGATGAGGACGAAAATTTTTTGGACCAGTCTCCGTTTCATTTCTCACCTCTTATTTTTCTTTTGTGTTGACTGGAAAAGTAGCGGAAGGAAAGGGTTTGGAATACGCTCTATTCTTGATATTTCAAAACCGTATCCCTGAACACCATCATTGTCGCTGTCAAGGATTACCTTGATTTTTGAGGATTTTACGCGAATCCGCTTTCCGGCAAGCGCGTTTCCCGTATAGATTCCCAAAAGTTCATTATCTGCATTATACAGGGCGATCGAGTCGCCCGAACCGACAAAAGTTTTTTCGCCAAAGGTTACAAAGTTTTCCAGATTGCTTCCAAGGGCGTATTCGCATTCCAGACGGCTTTGCGGAGCGTAGGGATGCACAATTTGGCAAGATGATTCATATAGAGCGAAGTCGTTCACGATCGAGGCCACTTGCGCGTTCCCGTCGGAATTGTTCCCCTCCTGTATCGATGTTCCCCGGACGACGGCCTGCCATGTTCCTCTCTCGGGATTTTCGACATCGACCACCTCCACGTTGTTCAGATGGTCAAAGCATTCGTACCGCAACTCATCGTTTTTTCCGCAATACCGCTCGGCGTTCCGAATATCCGATTCCCGGATTTGTTCCAGCCCCGAACGGATTGTCGGGTCGTCGGACAGGCTGCCGTCCGAATAGATGTTCTTTGTCGGCAACGGTTCCAATCTCCAAGGAAAATAATATTTACCAGACGGAGAAATCAAATAAAGATCCAAGTCGTTCTGTAATTTTGGATTTAGATAAACTCGAGAATCTACAATGGAAGCAAGGGAGTTCGGCCCCGGGGCATCGTCCCAAGCAACGGTCGTGCGCAATGCCGGCAGGCCACTGGGAACATCGAAATTCCAGCGGATTTCCTTTCCGTGTTCCAGTTCGAATTCGCGGAAACGGTCGAACTTTTGAGTTTTCCGGTTATAGCCGTCAATAACGGCTAGAGCCTCTTTCCCGTTCACCTTTCCCCAGCCTGTGGCAAAATCGGGACCTTTACCATATTTTACAAGGTGCAAAGTCCCATCGTTTTCAGCCGAAGAAACATCCGGAACGGGACCTCTGGCGAAACCGATTGAGTCCGCCATGTCTTCCGCGGTATGGATAAGGATGGCCTTGGCCGTGGAGTTTCGCATCGAGTTTTCGTTCAATGGCAGGCCGGTTTTTTGGGCGTAGCGTTGATACATCAAGGCTGCAATTCCGGAAACAAAAGGAGCGGACATTGATGTTCCGGCTTCTTCTGCATAACATTCTCCATTCGGAGCATCGCACGGAACGCTGGACATAATGCCACGATCATAGCTAAAATCAAACCGTAAATAACGCGTGTTTATTGAATTTTCCGACCATTTGAACCGAAGCGTTTGGTATTTTTCAGACAAGTTCCATCTGATGCCAACCGATTGATAAGAATTGAACTCATAGAACCCTCCAGGTGAGGATGACAGATAGAGATTTCCATTTAAATATACCTGCGATATATTCGCGCCAAATCTAACGCGAAATTCGAAAACATCGTTTTTCCTTATCGGTAAAGAATCGATGCCTAGTTCTGATAACCGCCATGTCGCATAGCTTGAACTTTCCGACGGACGGAAATCGGACCACTTGAGGGAGAATCCTCCGTAAGCTTCCGAATCTGCGACTTTTTCGACCGAGGAAACAAATTGTTCAGATGGGGGCGGAAACGAAGATAGATCGACGATGAAATAGGGTTCATCGGAATTTTCTCTAAAAAGCTTCAGCTGATCAAAATAGGCAATGAAAGGTTTTTTGATATCAAAAGAATATTCCGCCGTGGAGCCGGGCGCCATAACATCCGGCTTGATTCGACCGTCCCAAGTCGGTCCCATCGACGAATAGCCGTTTCGGATTCCGGTAAGGCTCGAATAGTTTCCGACAACAAGAGCGTTCTTTGAATTAAATAGGATGGAATGGTAACCTCTTTGATAGCTGTAACCCACATACATATTTGTATCTTGAGACATTATTCCGTTGTTTCCCGCTGCGGCAACAAACAATTTGGATAGAGAGTCTCCATCTGTAGTCCCATTTTTCCAATCTTTGAAAATCCAAGCATCTAACTTTTGATTTCTTGTTCCATAGTAATTAAAAGGAGTTGCTATTTCTGAATTTGTATGGGAATGATTTACAATATGGCCAACTTGTTTCTCAGTGGTAATTCCTCTTGAAAAAAAGTGAACCTTGGGGGCTATTCCGCGATATCGATAGTTGGACGAGGCTCCATTTCCGCCAATGATTCCGGCTACATGCGTTCCGTGCTTGGAATTTCCTAAACTGTTTTTTTTATCTGAAAAGTTTTCGTCCGGGCGAAGAATCCGTTTAATCTTGACTCTCGCGGAATCTTCGTTGAAATCGGGGTGGCTAAAATCGACGCCCGCGTCATAGACCCCGACGACAATTCCCTCTCCCGTATATTCCGCATCGTTTAGCCACTCCAGAGTCGGGAACGGTTCCTGCAAGGCTTTTTTCCAAATGGAATCGTTTTGAAGTTCCGCGATGTGCGTCGCTTTGCGACCGACGTCGTTTGTCGGCGCCCCGTAACGTATGACCGAAACGCTGTTCAGATCCGTGTGACCGGTCAGGCACGAAACTCGGCTGAACGGAAAATCGGAAAGAACAACGGTCCTGTCGATTTCCATATTTGAGCCGCCGCAAGTTTTCACGATCTTGCTGCATTCCGTCATGGAAACATCAGCCCAGCAGCCGATTTCCAATTCTAAGGTATCCTTGCCAAAGTCCTGTTCGGAAAGGCGTAACGTCAGCTCGGTAGAGTCGTCCACACCGAACGCGTTGAAAAATCCCGCGACAAGGGAATTCAAAGAGTTTCTTGAAACTGGAAATTCCGCTTTGCAAAGAATTAGGCTCTTTCCCTGGTAAGCGCCAGCGGAAAGCTTTCGGACTCCCATGTTTTCCAGCAGCGTCCTTTCCTTTGATGTCAATGGCGTATCCTTTAACAGCCAGAATCTTCCAGATAGGGAACCTTCAGAGCCTGAAACAAATTTTTCGATGATGAAGTTTTTTCCGCGTTCGCTCCATAGAATTTTGTCCGTTTTCTGGCTTCCATAGACAGGATCGCTTCCCCACAGCAGGTTGTGCGAAAGATCGTAAACCGCCATAAAATGATTCGGTTCTAGGATATTTGAACTTTTCTGATGAGAATAGTTTTTTGAATCGGACCATTTTGCCCAGTCCTTTCGGTAAATTCGAAAGTTGACTTGAAGCGTATCGTTTGGTGGAAAGAGACCGGATATGCGGATCTTCAGAACTGTGAAATCGTCTGAGGAAAGTGTTGATATTTTACCCGAAAAGGGAAAAGACACATAGTCAATTGCACCGGTCAAGACGGAATCCGCGGGAATCTGTCCGTAGTGGACTCGGTTGCAGGCGGAATCGTTTCTTCCTTCGCAATAGTCCTGCCACGAATTTTGCGCAAAGTAACGGATTTCCGGGTTGAGAATTGAACGATCGGTCTGATTTATCAGGAAAAGCCTGTATTCGACCCAGTTCCATTCCGTACGATGACGCTCCGACAGAAGCTGAATTTCGGGCAAGGAAGCCGTGCAAGGCCACGCAAGTAAAAGCGCGACCAACAGCATAAGTCGAAACGGACAGGACATCTCAGTTCCCTACGATGGAAACAGCCTGCAGGAGAATCCCGCCGTATTCCGTTGAGTTTACTTTGTGATAAATCACCCGGATCAAGTTCCGGTTGTTGGAAGCGGACAAGGCTATGGCTCCGGAGAGGGTCATCGTCAAAGCGTCTGTATGATACTGTTCGCTTTCAATCAGAAAAAGATGCAACTGATTTGTCGTGACATTGTCCGAAGATCGAACCGTACTTAAAGATGTCGTCTGAATTGAGGTACACAGCGAATCGGTTCCCAAATAAAAAGATATGGCATTTTGCACATTGTTTACATCAAAAGCTAGGTTGCAGACATATCCCGTCTGTGTACAGGATTTTTCGGGAATGCCTGGCGCAGAATTGCTTACATTGCAAGTTTCCGAGGAAAATGCGAAAACGATGAATAATGAAATTAAGGTTAGTACTCTTTTCATCCGTAATCCTCCATATGGATTACTAATGTAGTTAAATGTTGTATAATAATTAAAGAGTTAAGTTTTTTTTACTCGAAAGAATCTTTTATGCATTTCTTTTGGCTTTGCTTCGTGCCCGTTTTCTCATAATTCTAAATTTTCCGCCATGAAAAAATGGATTTGTTTTTTTGTCTTGAGCGCTACATCCTTGGCGTTTTCCGCGGAGTGGGCGAGCGATTACAATTCGATGATCGCTTTCCAGAAGAATCAAAATCGGGCGGGCTACGTGAAGCCGGTCGCCACTTACATGGGAACCGTTCTCAACGGCAGCTGGGTTTCGAGCGCGACGCTTGAACGCGGACTTTCCTTCGAAGCGGGACTTCCTTTCCAAATCGCTTTCGTGGAATCAGGCGACCGTTCGTACCATGCCGCTTGGGGTAAGACGCCGACGATTTTCGGTTCCAAGGCGGATAACGGTCTTGGAGGAAACGAGGATCTGCATGGGCTTTCCGTGTTCACTCTGCCGTATCTCCAGCTGGGTTTGGGCTTTTACCATACGCGCCTTGCGTTTCGCGGCATGTACTTCCCTTCGGTGAGCGAGCTGAAAGGCTATCACCTGCTCTCGTTCGGAATCCAGCACAGCTTTGGACATTTCTTTATCGACAGGCTTCCGCCCGCGTTGAAGAATTTCGATGTGAGCCTTTTCTTCGGATACAATTCCGCCTACATCGGATACGCTCCGGACAAGTGGAGCGGTCGGATGGATTTGGATTTCGGGACGACCTATACGGCGATCGTCTTTGGATACAAGCCTGTCCGGATGGTGGAACTGATGCTTTCGCTCGGCTACCAGACGGTTTCGATGGACGCTGGCGGCGAGATGGATGCCTATGCGAAGGACGGCGCCTACCAGGGAAAAGTGAATCCGGACGTGAGCCTTTCCGGTCGCGGCGGGTTTCGGCTCGGACTCGAAGTCTCGTTCGCCTTTGGCGAAACGTTCCACCCGGTCGTCGGATACAACCTCGGCGCGAACAGCTCGCTCAACGCGAACATCCTGTATTTCAAGCAGTCGTTCCATGTCGGGGAATCCGAGAAAAAGGATTCGGTCGAAGACCACGTGATCCGGGAACCCGAAGAAGAACCTTCGACCGAAAAGTCCCGCTAAGCTTTTGCTCGTGATATTCTCCGAAGCGATTCAGAAGAGACTTTCGGAACTTCCGATGCGCCCGGGCGTTTACCTGATGAAGAACGCCGGCGGGAAAGTGATTTACGTGGGAAAGGCGAAGGTGCTTTCCCGTCGGGTCCGCAGCTATTTCGACGGAAGGCCCAAGCCGGGACATCGGGCGGCGATGCTCATGCTCCCGCATATCCGGGACATCGAATGGATCGTGACCGATACGGAAGCGGAAGCGTTCATCCTCGAAGCGAACCTGATTCGGAAGCATCATCCGGTTTACAACGTGCGTCTCAAGGATGACAAGCATTATCCCTACATCGCTGTCGATATGCGCGATCCCTTTCCGCGGATTTTCCTTTCGCGCCATGCGAGTTCCCGCTACAAATGCTTCGGGCCTTTTCCTAGTTCCAAGGCTTTCCGGACATTGGTCGATCTTTCGGCGCGGCTTTTCAAGATGCGGGAATGCAAGCTTGTGTTTCCGCTTTCGAAGCCGCAGCGTCCCTGTCTGAACTATCACATTGGACGGTGTCTCGCACCGTGTGCCGGGCTTTGCTCGCGTGAAGAATATGCGGAAGGGGTGAACGGAATGATGCGCGTCCTCGAAGGGCGGCGGAGCGACCTGCTTGCCAAATGGGCGCACGAAATGGAAGAGGCGAGCCGAAACCTGGATTTTGAAACGGCGGCGAAAAAACGCGATGCCATCGAAGCGTTGCAGGCGACAAATACGAACCAGAAGGCCGATACGACGGACACGACGCTCAAACTCGATGTCGTCGCGGTACGCCGAAATGGAAACCTTGCGACTGCGGTCATCTTTGAATATCGCAAGGGGGCGATTTTTGGGCGGAGGCATTATGAACTCGAATGCGACCAGGGCCAGGACGAATCCGAAATCCTTTGCGAAATGCTTTCTGCCTGGTATGAAAGCGGGGAAACCGTTCCGAACGAAATCGCAATCAGCAATCCGATTCCCGACGAAGACAGGATGCAAATCGAGCTGGAACTTTCCGAGCGGACTACGCATAAAGTAACAATCGGTGTACCGCAGCGCGGGGAACGCGTGCAGTTCATGAAGCTCGCCCTAGCAAACGCGGAGATGCTCCTGGTGGAGGCGCAATCGGCGGTAAAGCATTTTGACGAAGTGGAACAGAGCGTTTTTGACTTGCAGCGGGAACTCGGGCTTTCTCGGACACCGTTCCGCATCGAGTGCGTCGATATTTCCCATCTGGCGGGAACGCATACGGTGGCAAGCCTTGTCGCCTTTAAGAACGGACGCCCGGACAAGGGAAACTATCGGAAGTTCATCATCAAGACGGTTTCCGGGGTCGATGACTTTGCGAGTATGCAGGAGGTCCTCTCGCGTCGCATTGCACGGCTCGAACGCGAGGGAAAGCCTTTGCCGGATCTGCTCGTGTGCGATGGCGGAAAAGGGCAGGTCGATGCGACATTTGAAATTTTAAAAAGCTTGGGACATGCGGAGCTACCGCTGATAGGACTTGCCAAGCGTCTCGAAGAAATCGTCTTTCCCGATGACAGACCGTCGATTGTGTTGCACCGGACAAGTGCTGCGTTAAAGCTCTTGCAGAATGCCCGTGATGAAGCGCACCGTTTCGCGATTACTTACCAGCGGAGCAAGCGCAAGGAAGATTTGCGGGTCGCCTGGCTTGACATTCCGGGAATCGGTGATGAAACGCGGATTAAAATTCTTTCCAAGTACAGAAGCCGCGAAGATTTTTTGAAGGCTCCGGTCGAAGATATCCAGCAGTTATTCGGGAAAAAGCGTGGACTTTTCGTCCGGGAAAAAATTGCGGAATACAATCCGGATGCGGAACCTCTATGATGCGCAAGATCATCCACATCGACATGGACTGCTTTTACGCGTCGATTGAAATGCGAAGACACCCTGAGCTGAAAAATGTTCCGATGGCTGTCGGCGGAACGGTCGAGGAACGCGGAGTCCTTTCGACGTGCAATTACCCGGCGCGGGAATTCGGGCTTCATTCGGCGATGTCCACTTTCCAGGCTTTTCGCCGCTGCCCGCAACTAGTCCTGCTTCCCGTCGATATGCCTTCCTACAAGTCGGAATCCGAAAAAATTTTCAAGATTTTCCACCGCTACACGAGCCGCGTCGAAGGCTTGAGCCTAGATGAAGCCTTTTTGGATGTGACGGGGAGCGATACGCAAAACGGTTCCGCTTCTCTCATCGCAAAGGAAATCCGCGGAGCGATCTTTTCGGAATGTGGTGGGATTACGGCGAGCGCGGGAATTGCGCCAAACAAATTTCTCGCCAAGGTCGCGAGCGATTGGAATAAGCCGGATGGCCAGTTTACGATTAGCCCGGAAAACGTGGAAAGCTTTATGCAGGAACTTCCGCTTGAAAAAATTCCTGGCGTCGGCAAGGCCTGCAGTAAAAAGCTTTTCGCAAAAGGGCTTGTCCTGTGCAAGGACATTCTTCCTTTTTCGCGGATCGAACTTGTTCGGGATTTTGGAAATTTTGGCGAGGCGCTTTACGATTTTGCCCGAGGAATCGACGAACGGCCCGTTGTCACGTCGCGGGTGCGAAAATCCGTTTCGACGGAAAACACTTTTCCGCAAGATATTTCCGGTATTGAAAAATGCGAGGGGGAACTGCGGACGCTCTATTTTGAATTTTTACGGCGTGCCCAGCGATTTATCGAAAAGGAATCCAAAAAGGCTTTTCCCGAATTTCATTGCTTTGTAAAAATCAAGTATGCGGATTTCAAGACGACATCGATTGAACGCTCGTTTGCTGATGTTTCCTGGCTTAGGTTTTCTGAGCTTTTTCGGGAACGTTTGGATTTTTCGCGTAAAGTCCGCCTGCTTGGACTGGGAATCCGGCTGGGAAACGCCAGCAGTGACGAGAACCAACAGCAAATGGATTTGTTCTAACTCTTTTTTATATTTTGACATTATCGAGGGCTTTATGATTCGACTGATCGCTACATTTTTTTGCTTATCCCTTTTCGTCGCCTGTGCCGCTAGGCCCAAGTTACAGGAAGTCGATGTCGAAGCGGAACTGAGAAAAAATTCCAGCGAATTTACGGAACGCCATCCTGCGTCCGCAGGCCCGGTTTCCACTCCTGCAGTGGAGAAAAAGACAATCCAGAAACCTTCGGTGATGGTGCTTCCCGCCGGGACAAAAAATCTAAGCCAGAGTCTGGAAGTCTTGAATGGGGATGCTTTGTCGCGTGCCGCTGCAAACGCTATCAACGGCTACCTGACGGAAAAACGTTACCCGGTAAAATCGCTCGAAGAATCTTCGCGTCTCAACGAAGCGATTGCGCTCCAAGGCGATATTTCCAACCATGACGAGGATTTGTCCTACATCGCAAGCCTTTCGTTCGGGGCGGATGTCTATATCAAGTTCACAAGCGATATCCATCGCGGGCAGATTCTTGCGAATTTAAGCGCATACGAATCGACATCGGGGCGGATGCTCGGTACGCAGACGGCGACGGTCAACGATAACGGAACGCGCAAGGAGGAACTTGTCGCGAGCGCCATGCACAAGGCGATGCCCGGTCTAGAAAGAAAAATCATGGCTTACTTTGAAGAGGATTCTAAAATCGGAGTTCCCTACAAAGTCATCCTAAAATTAAATCGTGACGATGAGGAGGCCTTGTACAATCGGGCTTCGCGACTTTTGAAGCAACGTTTTGCCAAAGTCCTGACCAATACGATGACGGAAAAAACCGCCGATTTTACCGTCTATGTCAAGTCCGAGGAATGTGCGGATGTCTATGAAGTCTATGAAGCGATTTGCCAGACTCTCGGGACTTCGTTTGAAGTAAAGAAGAATAATCTCGTTCAAAAGCTGTTGATTCTGGAACTGAATTGATGGCGCGGTTTCTTTTCGCATTTTTTTTGTGGGGGATTTCCCTGTGCGATGCGCGCATCGTTTCGTTTGAAGCTGTGTCAAATGTTTCCGCGGAAGAGGCGGACAAACAAGCGTTGGCGGGAATCGCTCTCCAGATTCAGGCTCGTGTGAATACTTCGCATCAGACGATAAAGAGCGAAGTCTCTGAAAAAGAAACTTCGAAATTGCGTACAAATTATTCCGAACGAATCAATGTCGAGTCCGATGTCTTACTGGAGGGTGTAGAATTTCACCGGGAAACGCTTTTGGATGGTCGGTGGAAATCGACTGCGATTTTTGACACGGAAAAGGCGACGAAAACTTCCCGGCAGGAACTTCACCGGATTCAAAATGATGCGCTGGATTTAAAAAGAAAAATGGAAACTTTCGTTGCGCTGGGGAATTTTGACGATGCCTTGCGGGCGCTTGAAAATTTGGAATTCTTGCAGGGAAAATTCAAAAAAATCTACGACAGAATTGCCTTTTTTGAACCGCTCGATGAGTCGTATCGCTTTGGCGTGGATGTTTCCGGGTTAACGGAAAGTTTGGCGACAGCGATAGGGAACTTGAAAATTTCCTTTGCCGGAAATGGCGAATTGGCCGGACTGCATTTGAACGATCCGATTCTCGTTCTTGTCAAAAATTCGCAAGGCTCTGTGGGAAATTTGTCGGTGATGGTTTCGATTGACGGCAAAAACGTTTGGACGGAAAAAACGGATTCAAATGGGATCGCGAGTTTCTTGTTGGAAGTTGAAAAACTCCCTGCGGGAAATCATGAAATTGTTTTCCGAATTCGCTGCCCGAAATTCAATCGGGAAAATTCAAATCTCGAATTGCGTACAAATTATTTTTCAAAAAATCCGGTGTGCAATTTTTCGTTTGTCTGTTCGGAGAATGCCGAAATCTGTGCGATAGGGGAAGAACTCCTTTTGAAAGCCGGCTTTCAGCCGAAAAAAGATGCAGAAAAAATTCGCCTTCGGATGTCCGCTAAAAATCGGGATATCTTTGAAGGAAATTCGAGACAAATCGTCCGGGGGGATTATTTCGTTGAATTTGTCGGCGCTTCGGTAAAATTTTCCAAGCTGCTGAAGGGAACAGGTGTTTCGGAATTGCGGGCGCAAAAAAACGCGATTCAAAAAATCAGCCCAGAAGAAATTCGCTCGGCTCTTCTTCCGTCATGTAAAGGACAATGAAAGTGAAAAAATTTTTGCCGTTATTTTTGTTCTTGGCGATATCCCTGTTTGCGGATTCTCCGAAAAATTTCATTGAAGATTTTGGAAAATTCCTTTCGGAAAACGAAAGAAATTCCTATTTGGCAATCGCGGAAGAATTGCATGAAAAAACAGGATTTTCGCTTTATCTCTATACGGCGAGAGAAGAGGTCCGGGATGCCGCCGCTTTTGCCGATTCGCTTTGCAGGGAAAGTCGGGAAGAGGATTCTCTGCGGGCTGTTGTTTTCTTGGACGGTTCGGCGCACAACCGCGCGTTTAAAATGTCTCCGGCGGCGTCTAAGTGGATTTCGTCGGCTGTCGCAGAACGCTTGGCGCAAAAGTATCTGCTGCCCGAATTCCGAAAGGAAAACTATGGACATGGCATTTTGGTTTTCAGTGCGGAAGTTTCAAAACATATCGCCCGGCTGAATGATGTTCGTTTGCTCTCACCGATGCCTCGCCCGACAAATGACGGGATTCCGACGATGGCATGGTTCTTGATTTTTATCGTGCTTGCCGCGGTTGTTATCGCATTTGCTTATTTTGTACGCCAAAGCTCCCAAGCGAAAAGACGTGGAAAAGTTCGTGATTTTGGCGGATTTCCCCATCAAAAATTTAATTCTGGATTTGGAGATTAAAATGAAAAAATGTCTGACTTTGCAAGAAATTCTCGGCTCATCGTGGGGCGAAAATTTTCACGAGGTTCTTGGTGACAATTTAAAGAGCGCCTTTTTACATGGAAACTGTCTTTATGAAGGATTTGATGCGCTTCACGAATCGTGGCAGGTCAGTTTTATTTTCAAGGATGTTTGTCCGAGCAATCTTTCTCTGCTGCATCGTTTGAAACGAAAAATGGATGCGGACAATTTAAAATTCGGATTTTTCTTTTCCGAAGAGTTTGTACAAACGAACCTGGCGGATTATCCGCTGGAATTTTTGCACATTTCAAAGAAGAACGCTCCTTTGTTTGGCGCGCCTCCGCTAGCGGATTTCACACCGGATGAATTTTCTTTGCGTTTGGAATGTAAACGGGAATTGAAAAATCGAAGATTGCATCTGCTCGGGGAATGGACAAAAGTCCAGGCTGGAATTTCCCCGATGGACTATTTCATTGAATTGAATTCGGAAGTGCTTCCTGTTCTGTATGGGATTTATTTTGTGCGTAAAGGAGTCTATCCGGGAAATCGCGAAGACGTTTTCGGGGAATTTCCGATGTTCCGAATTGAAGAACCGGCCCTGAATTTTAAACAGAACGAAGAACGCGCCGATGCCTGTTTTTCGGCGATGGATCAGTTGATTTCTTCGCTTTGAATTTTCTTGATCGCCTGTGGAATGTAGCGCGGTAGATCCGATGCGAGGACTCCGTATTCCGAAAGTTCGGCGGAGGCTATTTCTCCGGCGATGCCGTGGAGCTTTGCACCGAGAATCGCCGCGTCGAAAGGTTCCATTTTTTGGGCTAAAAGCCCGGCGATGATTCCGGTGAGGCAGTCTCCAGAACCCGCCTTGGCGAGCGCAGAATTCCCGCTGTCGTTGATGTGAAAGGCGTTTCCGTTTGCAATGACGGTTTGATGTCCCTTGAGAAGGACGATTGCTCCAAATTTTTGGGAGGCTTCCCGGGCTGCATCGATGCGGTTTCTTTGGATTCTTTCCAGGTCGGTGTGCAGCAGGCGGGAAAGTTCTTTAGGATGCGGCGTCATCACCGCGCGACCGTCAAACCGAAACGTCTCGGAAGATTGGGAAAGCGCATTGAGAGCGTCTGCATCGAGAACGCAAAACGTTTTTTGTTCGATGAGCAGCCGAAGGATTTTGTTGACAATTTTTGTCAAATCATTAAAAGGAATTCCGATGGCGGAGATCCCGCATCCAAAGGAGCAAACGGTCGAAGGCCTTAAAATGTTTCCAATGACGGAAAGGGCGTTCCTAGAAAGAATCGGCCCGGCCTGCGGAAGCGGTACAAATACAGCGTCGGGCATCTGGGAGGCGACCGCTTCGATGACAGGAGGAATCGCGGCGAGCGTGACGTATCCGGCACCGACCCGAAGCGCGGACACCGAAGACAGGTAGGCCGCTCCCCGGTAGTTCAGGGACCCGGCGATGTTCAGGACGTTGCCGAATGTCGCCTTGTTGGAATCTTCTTCTCGAAAAGGGAGCTTCATCGTTCGCGGTTTTCTTTTGGGAGATTTTCGAGGAAAAGTTCGAAACGCTCTAGGTCGGCGGGAGTCGTAAGCTTGTCGTTTTGCGAATTTCCCGGAACGATATAGACGGGTTCATCGAAATGTTCTAAAATGGAAGCTTCATCGGTCGGTAAAAAATCCAGTGGATTGTCGTCGATCTTTTTATAGAGTTCCTTGAAAATTTCAACGCGAGCCGCTTGGGGAGTTTGGGCCAGATAGACATCTTCTCGGGGAATGGTCCGTTCGACTTTTTCCGATTTTACGATTTTGACCGTATCGACTGCCTGGCGTGCCACGAGGCACGAGCCTTTCGTTTCGAGCGTTTTCATCACTTGTAAAATGAGGCTTTGCGAAATGAGCGGTCGCGCGACATCGTGGACCAAGGCAAAATCGATTTCCTTCGACAGCGCTTCGATGCCGTTTCGGACGGATTCCCAGCGTTCCTTGCCGCCGATGACAAGCTTTAGTTTGTTCGCAAACCGAAAGTCTTCCAACTCTTTTTCGAAGTGGGATTTCCAGTCTGCGGGAACCGCCAAAACGACTTCCGAAATTTTGTCCATTTGCGCAAAGGTTTCGAGCGCATAGCGGTAAACGGGTTTTCCGTTGAGCGGTAAAAGCTGTTTCGGAATTTTCGATCCCATGCGTTTTCCGAGACCGCCTGCGGGGAGAATTGCCGCAAATCTTGAATTTTTACCTGGCATCTTGAACGCACCTCACGGCGTATCCTGCCGTCTTGAAGTTGTAGTAGCGATAGATTTCCGGGGAGTCGTAACTCAGGCTTCGATAGTAGGCGGTATTTTCGTCCCGTTCCGTAGCCGTCCAAAAATAGGCGTGATGCCCTAGATACATAAAATCGCTTTCATAGACGATTCCCGAAGGGAGTGCGTGAAATTGGACGCTGTCCGTTCCGTTGCCGGATGATTCGTCGTCGCTAGCCCAGCCGTTTTTCGCCTTTAACTTTTCTCCGGCATTTTCTCCTAGGAACTCTATCATGGCGGTCCATTCGGCGTCTGTCGGGAGCCTCCAGGCGTCCGGGCAGATTTCCCGAGCGGTTTTAAAATCGTAAAGCCGTCCGAATCTTTTGCAGTTTGAGTTTTTTTTGCCGTAGCAGAGCGATCCGTTTGGCGTCGGAATATTTACATTCTTCGTCATCCAGCGCAAGTTCCCGATAACCGTGTTCGGAACATTCGAAAAGCTGGATGGAAATTTTTTTGGTGCGACGCCAACGGTCTCGCCATCGCTATGTTCGCCAGATCCGCTAGCGTTCTTGACGGATAGGGGATATTTTCTTTGAGACGAAGAGCTTTGTTCGGAGGAACTTGAAACAGGCGTTTGCTTCGGTGCGGAATTTTTCACGCTGGAATCTGCAGGTTGAGACAAATCGGAAGAACTGGAAAAGAGTGTTTTTTGAAAATGTTTTTCGGAGTCCTGCGAGGAACAGGAGACTAAAAAAAGAATGGCTAAAATCGATATAAAAAAAGGCATGCGCGATTCCTTGCTTTTCCGAAAAATAATAATTTCACCGCATGGATACATTGGGACTGGTACTCGGTTCGGGTCATATCGGAAAAATTCATCTGCGCCATTTGGAAAACCGCGGCGTGAAATGCGTCTGCGTCGATGGGCGTGAAAACTGCTTGGAAATGCTTCGGGAACCGGGAATCTTCGCGTTTGATTTTGTCCTGGTCGCTACGCCGGCGAGTTCCCATTTTGAATATGCGATGCGCGCTTTAGAACTCGGTCAGAATGTCTTTGTCGAAAAGCCGCTTGCGGCATCTTCCTCTGATGCGGAGAGCCTTGTATCCCTGGCGAAAAAAAAAGAAAGGCTTTTGTTTGTCGGGCACAGCGAGCGTTTTAATCCGTCTTTTGAACGCTTCCGAAAAATGTTTTGCGAAAAAATTTTGCGCGGAACCTTGAAATCGATCGATTTTGTCCGGCACAATCGATTTTCCGTCCGTGGAAGGGACGTCTCGGCGGCTCTTGACATCGGCGTCCACGATTTTGAACTGTTCGATGAGTTAAAACGGCTCGCTCCGGGCGTTTCCTGGAAAGATGTCGCGGTGAATTTTGATTTTTCGCGGGATTCCGTTTTCGAGGAGCGATTCGTTTGTGCAAAGTTTGAACGGAAAGACGGCTCGGAATTTCTATGTAAAGAAAGGATGGACGCTCCGCTTGTTCTCGGTGAAGCGGATGCGATAGAAAAGGAACATGACGAATTTTTTGGCTTGTTGGCGTTGCCCCCGAAGGAGCGTTTGGAAAGAATGCTGCCCGCCATGGAAAGTGCGCTTTTTGCGGTCAAGATGGCAGAGGATTATTCGACAATCCCGAAGAGCGCAAAGTAATGGGCGAAAAAGAAGTCGCCGAACCGATAGACGATCGGGGCCGCGATCATCAGGAACGGTCCGAACGGGATTTCCTGAGATTTTTCCTTTTTAATCGCCCGGTAGGGAATCATCACGAGGATGCCGAGAAACGAGGCGAGGACCAATACCGCAAAAGCTTTGCCGAAACCCATGAACGCGCCGAATCCCGCGATGAGTTTTACGTCTCCGAGGCCCATTGCGTCGCGCTTGAGGATTTTTCCAGCGACAAATCCGATGAGGTAAAGTCCGCCTCCGGCAAAGAGTGCGCCTAGAAGGCTCTGGAGCGGAGAAATTCCACCCGGAAAAAAGGACAGCAAAAAGCCGACGACGATTCCTCCGATGCTTATCGAGTCCGGGATTAGCTTGTGCCTGCAATCGATGGCGACGACCGGGTAGATGCCTAGAAGAAGCCAGAATAGGGCGAAGGAATCCGCCAAATGTCCGACGGGAGCGTTCCACGAAAAGGGATGGTTCGCTAGCAGCAGGGCAAATGCGCCGACAAGTCCCGAAAAGGCTTCTCCTAAAGGGTAGCGGATGCTGATAGGCTTGTGACAGCAGGCGCTTTTCCCGCGAAGGATCAGCCAGCCGATGACCGGAAGGTTATACCAAATTGGAATATGTTTCCCGCAGTGCGGGCAAAAGGACGGCGGAGACAGAAGCGAAATTCCGCGAGGCATCCGATAGACGATGACATTGTAGAAGCTCCCGACGCATGCGCCGAGGATAGCGAACAGGATTGCGGCATACCAGACAGGAATTTCTTGCATATTCTAAAGATAGTTTTGAAAATCGGGATTTAGAATTTAATTTTACCGTATAAGTTGTCTTTTCAGGAAACCGTATGAAAAAACATTTGATCTTCCTTGCTTTGCTTTTGCTTGTTCTCGCCGGCTGTTCCCGCGAGTCCGACATCCGGGTGAACGGCTCCTTGCGGAACAACCATTCCGTCGTATTTGCCTTTACCGAGCGTCCCGACAGTGTCGAAAGCTTTGTGGATTCCATCGCCGCTTTGGATTCCGTCTATACCTTTGACACTCTCACGGTGACGGTTCACGATTCCGTGTATCTGATGGGATTTCTCAAGTACAACGCGAATAAGGTTTTGCGCTATGCCTGGAAGATGGGCGATAGGGATACGCTTTTGAGCGGGGCAAACGGCGGGCTTTTTTCGTATGCGTATGATTCCGTGGGTATCTATTCGCCGCTTTTCATTGCGGTCGATGGGGCGAACGCTCGGGACACGGCGGGACGCGGGCAGTTTATCCGGGTAATCGATACGCCGCCGGACGTTTCTGTCGCGGAAGATACGCTCTGGGTTCGCGGTGAGCGCGATGCGGACGTTTCGTTCTTTGCGACGGATTCGTTCGGAAAAATCGACAGCGCGTTTCTCGTTTTGCTTTCCGGGAAAAATGCCGCTCTAGAAACCGTCAAGGCGTCTCCCGCCGGGGATTCGGGAACCTTTACGGCGACGGTCAAGTTTAAAAACGCAAAGCCCCATCTGGATGCCAACAATGAAATTCGCTATGTCTATGGGGCGAAGGATGAGGATGGAAACGTTTCGACGGATACCGCGGTTCTGCATTTCAACAAGATTCCGACGGTCAAGCTTTTGCAGCCGGATTCCGCTAGCAGGCAAAGCATTTACGTGTCACGCTTTGCGTTCTACTATGCCGGTTCCGACGAGGACAACCCGACGGATCTGCGCTATTCGATTCGCGTGGGAAAAAGCCCGGACAATTCGGGAACTGCGCCTGTTTTGACCGATGCGAACCTTGTGGCGTCAAATGTCAAGGAAAAAAGCTGGGAAGCGATTACCGATTCCGTCTGGAACATGGACAAGAACTTGAAGGGACGGCTCTATTGGCAGGTTTCCGTGACGGACGGCCTGGATACGGCGACATCGCCGACGTGGAATTTCTTCTTCGGCGACTTGAATGCGACGACGGGAACGCTCTACGGCTATGCGAAGTTCCAGGGGCGCACGGCGCACAACGGCATCCAGATTGTGATGGAAAATCTGGAAAACCAAAATTATACGTTTTCGCGGACGAACGAAAAAGGTTATTTCAGCGTGAAAGTCGATCCGGGAATGTACCGGATTTATGCCCGCGATACGACGGGACTCGGTTACAAACGCATGATTCTCGACAGCCAGTATGTGGAAATGGGCGATGAAAGGCTTGTCGCGACGATGCTCCTCCAGGATACGATGGCTCCGAAAATCCGCATCGACAGTTACGATACGCTTGTCTCATCCCGGAGCGTCCGCTTTGCGGGAAGCCTTTCGGACTCGGGTTCGCAAATCGCGAAGGCTGTCGCCTGGTTCGATGGCAAGGAAGTTTCTCTCTCCGTGCTCAAGGTGAATGAATGGGGAATGAACTTTAACGACCTGACAGACGGCAAGCACGATTTCCGCTTTGTGGTTCTCGACAGCGCAAAAAATGTATCGGATACGGCAAAAATCTCGTTCCGCGTCAAGGCTTCGTCGATTGACTTGAAAGTCAATGGCCAGGCGACTTCGATGATTTCGGAAGACGGGAGTTTCCTCTTCGAAGCGTTTGTCGGGAACGTGTTGCCCTTGCCGGATTCCGTTTCGTGGATTTGTACGATTGGAAATGCGCAATTCAAGGTCTTGCCGTCACCGGTAGGAGCCGATAGCGTTGCCAGGGTAACCCTCTCCGCCGCGGATGTAAAAAATAGCGGTGCGGTTCCCGGAAACCTTTACACGATGCAGGCTTCTGTCCTGAAAGGAACCGTCGTGGATAGCGTCCGGTTTGGATTTCTGGGTGAAAATCCGAACGTGTACTTCTTAACGCCGAAGCGCGACACTGCGGTTTCCTTGAACGATCCGCTGTTCTTTAGCGTCGAAGCGTTCCCGGGGGCAGATGCAACGGTTCAATCGATTGGCTGGAATTGTGACGGGACGCTTTCGGACGGTTTTGCTTGTCCGGCGGCAAAGGCCGATTCCGTAACGCTCGCCTGGAAAACGGTCGGGGAAAAGAAAGTCCGCGTTACGCTTATCGATTCCGAGGGAAGAACATCAAAGGACTCGATGACGGTGCGTGTCGTTTCGGATCCGCCAAGCGTTTCCATCAAGGCCGATGTCGATACGGTTCGCCAGAAGATCAATGCGAACCTGAAGTTCCAGGTTTCGGCTTCCGACAAGTTCGGGACGGTGAATTCCCTAGAATGGGGCTGCGGAACGAATGCGGCGAAAATTTCCTTTGATTCTTCGGCAAGCATCCAGCCGGGAAAGAGCGTTTCCGCAGAGATAAAAGTCACGCTCCCGAAAGAGGAGACGAACGCTTACAAGTGCGTTGTTCGGGCAACGGACGATGACGGCGAACAGGGCTTCGATACGCTGTATTTCCGGGCTGTTTTGGACAGGCCTTCCATAACGCTTTTTACGTCGAGCGCCGATGTGAAAATCAAGTCCAAGGTTCGCTTTGCCGGTTCGGCGGTCGATACGCTCGGAACGATTGTCGGCTACGAAATGTATTGCGGAACAAGTGCGAAAAATCCGTCGTGGATTCCGATTTCAAAGCCCGATACGACTTTGACGATGCCGTCTTCGGCGTGCAAGTGGTACTGCGTGATGCGCGTGACGGATGACGACAACTTGACCGCGATGGATACGGCGATTTACAATGTCCTTCTGGATCCTCCGACGGTGAGGGTCAGCGAAGATACGCTGACGGTGAGCATCAAGGACACGGTCACGCTCGATGCGATTGCAAACGATAAGCTGGGTTCGATTGTCCTGTATGAATGGAGCTGCGGAAATTCCGGTGTGGCGGGAAACCGCTTTGTCTCTTCGATGACGACGCCTCGCTATATGGCGATCATGCCTTCTTCGCCGGTGAACGGTTACCAGTGCATTATCCGGGTGACGGACGATGACGGCAACACGGCGAACGATACGACAAAAATTTCGGTTCTTCTGGATCCGCCGACGGTCAAGGTCGCTCAAAAATCGATTACGGCGCGCCCGGGATTCCCTGTGCACCTGAACGCGACCGCTTCCGACTGGCTCGGCTACATCGTGAAGCGCGAGTGGAGCTGTGGCGGTCCGTCCGAAATTGCGAACAACTGGAAGAAGGTTTCCGATTACGATACGACATGGACTACGTCCAAGAATCCTTCGGCTTTGTACTATTGCGTGGCGCGGGCGACGGATGACGACGGCAATACGGCGGAAGATACGGTTCGCATCTCGTTTACGACGGAAATCCCCGTTATCTCTGTCGATCATGATTTGGTCTATATCCTTGCGGGAACTTCAACCGATTTGACGGCGCATGTGAACAAGGCCTGGCAGGGCATCAAGCGTTACACGTGGACTTGCGGCGCAAAGAATTCGTCCGCACTTTCGGATACGTCTTCGAAGAACGATCATCATGTCTGGTGGGGCGTCGATTCGGACTATTCTTCGTCGGATTTCTATTTCTGGGATACTGATGCGAAAGGAAAGGCGGACAGTACGGTCAGCAAGCTTTCCAAGTCGAACGATGAATTCCTGTGCATCGTCTTTGCCGAAGAGACCGGGACAAATTTTGTCGCAACCGATACGACGGTGATTCGCCGGATGACGTCGCTCCCAGTGGGCGTTATCACGATGCCCGATACGGCTTACCTGTGGAGCCTGGATTCTTCTGTCTCGGATATTTCCAAATACTGGTATATGCCCGAGTACGGCGGAAGCGATTCGAAGCTCGGCACCTTAGGCGACAGAAAGGCGCAGGCCTTTTACTGGAATTTCAGCAATGTGAGCACCGATTACTGGTATGAAGGAAATTCGGATGGAACGCTCGACACGAACATCGCGGAATTCAACACGGCGTTTCTCCGGCAGTCCGCGGAAGGTTCGATGACGGTCCAGCTGAGCTACTACGATTCTTCCAAGGTCGGCATGGACCAGAACTTTGTCGATAGGCATCGGGCGGAAACGGTTTCCAAGACGGTTTATTTCCGCAAGGCGTGGAACAACATTTCAAGCGCGAAGGATTCGATTCTAGAAAAGAGCACGGACGAAAACGGTCCCGCAATTGCCTACTGCAAGGATCGTCTGGTCGTTGCCTATGTGAAGGAAGACGGCTCGGTCGCGACGAAATATCGGAATGGAACGGGAGCTTCCTGGACGGCGTTTGGAAACCCGAACATTTCGAATGTCAAGGCCCAGACTCTCTACATGGCTTGCGACGGAAACGACAATCTCTACCTTTCCTTCATCGGTTCTTCGGACGCAAAGGGACATGTCTATAAGTCCGTCGGTTCGACCGGAGCGTGGACGGAACTCGGTTCGGGACTGGGAACGGAACTTTCGATGTTCAAGCTCCGGATCAATCCCAAGACGAACAGTCCCTCGGTGGCGTGGATCGGGACGGTCAGCGGCCAAGCGAATGTCGCCCGCATCCAGGACTATTCCTCTTCGTGGGGGAGCGCCTTCAATCCGCTCTATTCCTCCGGTTGGCAGAATCGCGAAATCGATATGGCGTTTGACGATTCCGGAAACCGACTGGTCGTTGTGACGGGCTACGCTTCGGAAGATTATCAAATCTACTACTACTATATTCCGAGCGGACAGACGAGGACTTCGAGCCGGGGCAATTACAAGATTGCCATCAATGCGGAATCCATCCAGGCGTTCTATGCAAACGGTTACTACTATGTGGGCTTCCGCAGCCGCGATGATGACGGTCTCCCGCGCCTCGCCCGTGCTTCGGCTAGCTCCGTCTCTTCCGGCTCTTCGAACAAGACGTTCTCGACAAGTGGTACGGAATTCGAAGCGTTCGGACATCGCTGCTTCAACACGTTCTTCACGGTCGATGGAAACGGAAACCCCATCCTCGCCATCGATGACGCCTACTTTGCGAGAAATTCGCATGTCCACGTCTATCGCTACACGAACCGCTGGCTCGAACTGGGCGAAAACGAACTGCCCTATTTCAAGAATCTCTTTGCCGCAGCGAACTCCTACTATGTCCGTGGCTTCCGTCCGCAGCTGGTCGTGTCGCCAAGCGGAAAGATTTTCCTTTCGATGCGTGCGCAGGAGACCGCTTCTAGCGCGGGGTCAAATCTTCCGGGGACGAAGAACGGTCCGCTGGTCATGGAATTCCTGGGGGACAACTGGTGATGAAAATCGAAGTGGCGGCGATTTGCGATGCGGCGACCGATCAGAGCGGAAAGCTCAACATGCTCGGCGTGTTCGACTACATCGAAGCGGAACTTCCCATCGTCATCCCGAGATGCTCTGTCGTCTTTCGGGTGCGCTATACCCGGTCGGAAGTTTCTCCGCATGACCTGGAAGTGACCATTACGAATATGCTCGACGAAAAGGAGCTGATTCCGCCGATTCGAAGCTCGGTGAATTTTCTCCCGATTCCTGAAAGTATGGATTCGGCAGCGGTCAACCTGATTTTGAACATGAACCGGATGCGCGTGATGGACGGTGGAAAGTACCAGCTCCGTTTGCGGATTGACGAAGTTCTTCTCGAAGCGACGCTTCCGATTTACGTCCACGACTTGACGCCGCAGGAACCGAACCCGCTAGCGAGCTGAATCAATTCGCCTGGCGGCAATTGCGCAGACAAAAGGTTCGGGAAGCGGAAGCGGAAAGTCGCAGAGAATCGTTTCGCCGATTTTTTCGGGAATCACGCTTTGCGGAAGAACGTCTTCGAAGAAGGATCCGCCGGTGCACTTGAAAAGCGCTTCCTTGCGGCACCACAGACGGTAAAATTCGGCGATGGCGATTTCCGAAGAAAGCTCGCTTTGAAGGAGAACTTCCTTTTCCTCGCTCGAAAAGAAACGCTCCGCGATTCGGAGAGTTCTCGGTCGGAGCTTTTCCGTATCGACGCCGACCCGAAGCGAAAACGAGTAGGCGAGAACGCAGACGCCCTTGCTGTGGGTCCAGTTCGCGTCGAAGCCGCAGTTTGGAAATTCGGGCCTTCCGTTCGGTGCCATCGAAATGTCCGATTCGGAAAGTTCCATGCCCGAAGCTTCGGACAGCTCGGAAAGAATCGCCTTGCGGTGGTCTTTGAGCGGCACGAGACACCAGAAAACGGATCCAAGCGGCGTTTTCAATTCTTCATGCTTTGCCATTTTGCCAGAATATAAATTTTCTAGTTTGATGCCTATGCGATTGCTGGTGTTTTTGGTTGCCCTGTTTCTTGCTTCCTGCGGGGGCGTGAATAACGGCTGGCTTGCCGACGGCGGCGGCTACATGAAGCTTTCCATCGGCGGAATCGAGTATCGGCTGGATATTGCGCCCGATGACGGCGATGTCCGCTTGCGTGCAAACAAGCATTTTGTCAGGTTTCTAGGAAAGGACGGGAAGGGAACGCAGTTGCAGATTCTGGTGAACAAACCCGTACTCGGGAAAAATTCCCCCCAGACAAATCCGAACTATACGTTTCTCGTGGTAGAAGGCAGCACTCCGGCACGGCTTGTCGATGCCGATTCGAGCGTCGCCGTTTTCGACCAGAAGGATTCTTCGCTGTGGAGCGCGGATCTGCATCTGGTTTTTAACCATTGCGGAATCGAGGAATGCGACACGTCGCGGGTCCTTGTGACCGGAAGGATGCGCTATTGGGTGAATCCGGACGATTATTGAGGAAAATCCCTTGACAGAATTCGAAAAAGTTTTTACTATTGGGAAACCCTACGGACGATTAGCTCAGCTGGTTAGAGTATTACCTTGACATGGTAGGGGTCACTGGTTCGAGTCCAGTATCGTCCACGAAAAGCTCCGTTAAACGCGGGGCTTTTTTGTTATTTAGGTGAAACCCGAAAAGAGAACCGTTTCTGCCAAATCTGCGCATAAAAATTTTATAAAGTGACAAATTTTGTCTATTTATAAATCTATCTTTATAATAACCATAGGAGCGTTATGGATTACGAAGCTTGCTTTGAAAAAATTTCCAAAATACAGCTCAGGACAAAGAATGAAGAAAAGTTTCAGGGAAGACGCTTAATTCATCGACGCTGGAAAGAGCAAAATGCGGCGTTTGTCTGGAGCAAGGAAAATGTCCAGAAACTCTTGGCGATGAACGAAGCCTTGATGGAGCTTTCCCATAGAGGCCTCGAAGCGTTTGAAAGGGTCTATTGGGATTTAAAGCGGATGCTCGATTCCGGAAAAAAGGATTATGTTGATTTTGACGTTGACCTCTCGTTTTCGTATGAAGGGGACTGGCCGGATTCCGAGTATTTCACGGGAGATTCTTTGCAGGATGAGACGATAGGCTTTTGTCTGAGTGATGGAAATCCTTCGCTGTCGAATGAAAAGGAAATGCTGTTTGACATGAACTGGAATATTACTGGAGCCTTTAGAGATAGACCGGAATTTGCCGGTCAACATATCAGCTATCTGATGTACAAATTTTTCGGGGGAAATTACAGTTTCCAGGACGCTTTGAAGATGGATCCGGATGACTTTTGCTATTTCATTAAAATATCGCTCTAAACGATAATTTATATCGATTTTGATTCCCGGGAGATTTTATGGCTTTACATTTAAAATTTGCGCTGAGCTTGGAAACCATTGCTGACGAGATGATTGACAAGGTGGCGGAAGAATGGACTTCTCCGTTCGACGCGCCGACCGTTATTTTTTCGGAATACAAGCTGGAGCAGTGGTTCCGCTTGCGTTGGCTAGAAAAGCGGGGCGTCCTTGCCAATCTGAACAGGAAGTCTATCGACAAGTTCTTGATGGAAATCTTGGTCGGGGATGATAAAAATATCAAGAAAATTTCGACCGATATGGTTCGGAATGTGATTATTGCGTATTTGCAGACTCTTGCATCGAAAGGAAAGGATGCTTTTGTGGATGAATTGAATGTCCGCGTGGCAAATTATCTTTTTGTAGAAAAAGACACGATTGATGAAATGCGTTTGTTTGATTTTGCAAATAAACTGGCAGGTCTTTTTTTGGAATATGAAACGAGTCGTCCGAGCGAATTCATCAAAAAGGCGAATGGGGCGTGGGAATCCGGCATTCTGGATTGCTGGAAACAGGGGAATCTGAAACCGTTCTTTGTCGATAGAAATGGTCGTGAAGCGGAAAATGAAGAATGGGAGCGAAAACTGTATTCGGCGATATTCCATTCGCATGATGGCAGTGATTCTTTGCTGACGACGGTGTTTAAGAAAACAGACAGTGCCCGTACCTGTTTGACGCTTCCGTTCATGTATGAAGCAAGTAAAGTAAACGGAAAACCTGTTTTCCAGTATAAACCAAACCGTCCTGTCTTTATTCTAGGGTTATCAGGAATGGGACAGTTCTATCGCGTCGTTTTGCAGGAATTTTCAAAAAACTGCGATGTGTATGCCTACATCCAAAACCCTTGCATGCAGTTTTGGGAAGATATCCCAAGCTATGCAAATTCAAAAGTGGACCTTACTCCCACGTTTAAAGCAGATGCGGATCCGGAAGAAGAAAAGGATGATGTCAGCGAATTTGAAAATAGTTTGCTCAAGGCTTGGGGGCGTGCGGGACGCGATAACATTCGGCTTTGGAGCATGGCAAATGATTATTGTGAAGGCTTCACCGACAAAGAGGTTTCCGCTTATGCCGAGGAAATGCAAAAACAGGACAAGGATTCTCTTCTTCATGAAATCCAATGGATGGTTGCGAATCGAACAAATAAATTTTCGGAAGGGTATCTTCCGCAAAAAAACGAAAAGGGAATTCCGTTTGGAGAACTGAAAGACAAGTCTCTTACGATTACAGCCGCACCGAATCGCATTCGGGAAGTGGAAGCGGTTCATTCTCAGATTTGCCAGTTACTAAATGCGGGAGCGGCCATCCGCGATATACTTGTGGTTTGTCCAAATTTGGCGGATTATCGTTCTGCAATCTATCAGGTTTTTGATCAGTCGGAAAGCGGAACTGCGACAAATGTCGCCATGAAGTTTGTCATTGTGGATTCTGCGGCGAAGGCTTCTCTTGTCGGGGAAGCCTTGCAGGAATTGTTTGCCATAAAAAAGAAAGGCGCATTGAGTCGAACGGAATTCTTTGCTCTTGTTCGCAATCCCGTTGTACAAGAAGCTCGCGGAATTGCTTCCGACGATATTTCCGATTGGGAAGCTTGGATCAGTGGAATGAACATCTATCGTGATCATACGGCAGAAAGCAATGCCCAAAAGGATTGGCTGAAAGGTGTAAAGCGCTTGCTGCTGGCTCGTCTTACAAATTCCTGCGTCGCAAATGAATATCTGCCTTATGCGGATATGGAAAGTGCGGATAATGCAAAGCTGAACCGATTTATCGACGCGGTATATTCACTGGAAACTTGGCTTGATGAAACGGAAACTCCCGTTTTAAAAACGGATGCAGATTTTCTCAAAATGCATGAGTTTTTGAACGGTTGGCTTTCGATGCGGGATGTGCCGAGCGGTCTTGGCGGGGAAGCGATCATTTTTGAAAATGTCCAGAACGCTCTGGAAGGTCTAAAAAGCCAGTTGGCTGCGGGACTTTTTGAAATTTCCTGGAATATGGTGGGGCAAACATTGATGGAGGCGGCTCAAACTTCGGAATACAGCTGCGGCAGTCCATTGATTAATGGCATCACATTTATGAAGTTTGTGCCGAATAGAACGATTCCCATTAAACATTTGTTCTTTATGGGGGCGAATGCGAAGGATTTTCCGGGCGTAAAATCTTTTGACTCGTTAGATTTGCGCAAGTCTGTTGCTCGATGGCCTGGCGATGATACTGCGGTTGACAAAAACCGCTATGCGTTCCTTTGCCAGTTGATGAGTACCAGTGAAAGCTTCCACATTAGTTACTTAAGCATGTATTTGCCGAAGGATGAGGAACTTTATCCTTCGTCGATTGTAAACGATTTGCAGAATGCGTTGCAAGTGGCTTTGCCGGAAAACGAAAAGGCGGAAGATTACATTCCGAAAATAGAGCTGAAGATTGACGAAAACCGTCCGCGCTGTGAACTGTTTACGGCAAGGGAAAATCGGAATAAGGATACCCTTTCTGTTTTTCGTGAAGCGGAAGATAAAAAAGTAAAACCGATTTTTGTTCCGGAAAAAATGGAAAATCGGTTGCCGGCTCGGGTTTCTGTTTACCAAATTCGGGATTTCTTTAAAGATCCGTTTGAATTCCAGGTGAATCGCATCATGAAAATTGATGAGGTGGAAGAGGATCCTGAAAAGATCGCTATAGAGCCGATTGAACTCTCTGCTTTGGATAAAAGTGTTTGGCTTAAGGCGATGATTGCAGAAAAGTTGGGAATCCAGTTAGAAGAGACGGAAAAGCTAGACAAAAATCTGCTCCAGAAAAAAGGCGCTTTGCCACAAGGACCATTTGGCGATAAAATTTGGGAAGACTTGAATACGAGTGCTGACAAATTTGCAGAAAGAATCACGAGCGAATACCCTAAAGATTTTTGGAATTTTACTTCGCACGAATTGGAGATCCAGATTGAAAAAGCGGATGGAGAAAAGACGACAACGTGGACGCTCAACGGAAATATTCGGCTTATGGCGATAAACAGATTAGATGACAAACAGGTCGCGCTGGTTGACGTGAAAGAAGATTCAATCAGAAATGGAGCAACAGAATTTATCGCTAGCTACATTGCGGCTTTGGCGTTGCTTGCCACGGCAAAAGCAAAATCCGTCACGTTAGCTTTCTTTGACACCACGAAAGAACCAAAGAAAATTGAAGTTTGCCAGACAAAAGGCAAAGCCCAGGAACTCTTGAATTCCATCTATGATAAAATGTATGGGAAATTGAAAAATTGGAAGATTGTCCCGTTTAAACTGTACAAAGAAAAAATTTCTTCTTTGTCTGCATTGAAGGAAAAAGTCATAGAGAAAAAGGCTTGGAGCTTTTTCCCGGCGAAAAACTTATTCGATGTGTTAAAACCGGAAGTGTCGGGATTTTCAAATGAAGAACTCGAAAAAGATGGATGGAATTCGGAAACTAGAAAAATGTTAGCGATGCTTCCTGAATTGGATAATTATATGAAGCCAAAGGAGAAAAAATCATGATGGAACCGATTCCGTTTCAGATTGAAAAATTCCTGCTGAATCAAAATTACTGCATTGAAGCCTCTGCAGGAACGGGTAAAACTTACAACATCAAGAAAATTGTCGCGGAATTGGTAAAATCTGAAGAAAAGATTTCGCTGTCTAAAATTTTACTGGTGACTTACACGGAAAAGGCTGCCGGTGAGTTGCGGGACCGCATTCGTGCAGAATTGCAGGAACAGCTAGAAGCTAAAGATGAATTTAAAAAGCCTTTGCTGACGGGTGAAAAAAGAAAGCGGATAGAAAATGCACTTGCCGAAGTAGATAATGCGGCAATCGGAACGATTCATTCTTTTTGCCAAAAGACGCTCCATGATTTTGCGTATGAAGCGGGTATGCCTTTTGCGCTTTCAATGGCTAGCGATGATGCGATAGAAGATCTTGTCGATAGAAAGATTCGAGACGAATGGTCGGTCGAATTAAATGAGCTTGGAATTAACGCGTCTGTCATTCAAAAACTGGTGGCCAATGGCGTAAAAAACTATGAAGAAGGGATGTCTTTTGTAAAGCCGATTTCAACGCTTGAAGATTGGATTCCGACAAATCCTGAATTTGAAGCAAATTGGAATGTTTTGAAAAAATACGCGGAGAAAAACGCCGTTTTCACCGCTATATATAAAGAAAAGAATAAAGAATTTCCCGTTCAAAAGATTATCGATGAAATCCTTTCAAAAAAAAGTTCAGCGTTTAAGAATTGTGGCAAGGAGCCTGTCTCGGCGATTCCTGCGGAGTTGAACGACGCCGTACAATATTTTTTCAGCATCAAAGGTAAAGACATCTTCAAATTGGAAAAACCAGAAAACTGTGCCCAGTTTCAATTTGTGGAGGGTAAACTTCAAGATGTTTATACCGCTTTTCAAAAACAGAAGCTGGATAATAAGCAGATTTCCTTTGACGATATGATTGCGAAGGTTCGCGATGCGGTGGTAAAGGGCGAATATTCTGCGCTTTGCAAAAAGTTGCGCAGTACCTATAAGTATGCCATCATCGATGAATTTCAGGATACGAACCAGAATCAATGGGACATTTTCAAAACGGTATTCCTAGACAGTTCGTCAAATCACATCATTGTTGTCGGTGACCCGAAACAGTCTATTTATTCGTTTCAAGGTGCGGATTTAAATGTCTATCTTCAGGCTAAGAACGAGATCATCGCTAATGGCGGCATTTATGCCAAGCTCAATACGAATTTCCGCTCTACAGACGAAATGGTTCGTGCCTGTGGGAAAATATTCGTCGGTCAATTTTTCACAAGTTCGTTAAACCAGAACATTCAGTTTGAAGAATCCGATTCATCGGGTAAAGTAAAGCCTGTTCTTTTGAATGGTTTAGAAGTGAAACCGATCTATCTGGCAAGGAATATATCTCCAGAATTTTTTGCAAAATATGCGGTTTCAAAAATTGCTGATTTTACAAAGATAGTGGTTGGAGCGGACGGGAAAAAACAGACCGCGTTACAGTATTATGACAAGGATCAAAAGAAATATCAAAATTTGAAACTGTCTAAAATTGCAGTCCTGGCTAGGACTCGCAGCGAAATGGAAAATATCGAAAAGGAAATGACTTTTGCGGGAATTCCGTTTGTTCGCTATAAAGATTCAAATCTATTTAGAAGCCGCGAAGGGGCTCAATGGGTTACCTTGCTAAAGGCCTTAAATGCTCCTGATTTCGCCGGAAGAAATCGGGGCTTGCTCAATGCGGTTCTCGTTTCGGACTTTTTTCGATATAATCCTCAGAATGTGGAAAGTTCTGATTTTGAAAAACCGAATAATCCTGTCCTTAAGTATTTTGCAGCGTGGAAAAGCCTGTTGAAAGCTTATCGCTATGCGGAACTTCAGGAGCGTATCTATGCGGATACGCAGATTGACAAATTCCTTTGCGATTCATCAAAGTTGCAGCAACTTGCCAAAGTAAGGCAAATCGGGGCTTACATTTTTGACTATCTGTACAATAATCACGTGAGCTTAGAAGAAATCATTAAACATTTGGAAGGACTGTCTCTTGGCGCGGAAGATTCGGATGATGAAGATGGAAACTTGGTTGCTAGAGGAAGTGATTTTGATGCGGTTCAAGTGATGACGATCCATGCGTCCAAAGGATTGCAGTTCCCAATCGTTATTTCTGTGGCGGGTTTTAAGTCCGCATATCAAGAGCCGCAATCCGCTTATGTGAGTCGAGACGGAGATGCTAAAGTCTTGGGCTTTGATACTCGTTCAAAGGAAAAAGACCTTGCTGTTATTTTGGATGAATGGCATCGTTTGTTCTATGTGGATTATACGCGTGCGGAATCGGTTTTGATATTACCGGTTTATAAAGATAAATGGGAAAAAGAGAGTGAACAGTATGGATTTTTGAGTCGAGCTTTGAATCGGGATGATCTTGGTGCTTTTGTAAATGAATCGGATTATTGGGAAAATCCAAAAAGTTCTTCCCGGTGGAAATCTCAAATAGCCGATTATCTAAACGAAATTTCTTCTCCGAAAAGAGAATCCCCTCGAGCCCCTATCGCCGAGCTGAATGCATCCCTCGGTTCCAAAAGCATCTTCCAGCATTCGTATTCCTCTTTGGCGGGAAAGCTGCGAGAAAACGAAGACAGCGTGACCACTGAAAACGGAAAGTTGTTGAACAGGCAAGCATCGGATGAAGCGGAATCAAGCGCCGCGGTCAAAACCCTTGCCATCGATCCAAATCCCGTCCGGATTCTTTTCGGGGATTCTCGGATTGTTTTGGAAAATGCCGTTTCCGGTGTCGTGGATTTTCCCCGTGGCAGCAAACTCGGCAATGCGCTGCACCAGACTTTTGAATTGATGGATTTTGAAAAAATCGGTTCCATGGAAAATGTCGCGGTGGCCAAGGAATGCGCAGAACTGAGAATTCTGATTGCAGAGCAGTTCAATTCGCAAGCTTTTTCAATCGAAAAACATCCGGATTGGGTCGATCAGTCGGCGCATTTCGTGTGGAATACGATGAATGCGAAGCTACCGGAAATTTGCGGTGGCGCTTTCTCGGGCAAGAGTTTTTCCCTGAAAGAATTGCCTGCGGAAAGTCGTCGCGCCGAAATGGAATTCCAGATGAATGCTCTGGGCTTTGGCGAAAATGTTTTGCAAAATTTCTGCAAAGGCTTTATGGATTTGCTTTTTGTCCGCGGAGAATACTATTCGATCCTTGACTGGAAATCGGATGTGCTGGAAAATTATACCGTCGGCAACGAAACCGTGGATGGTACGATGAAAAAAGTGGATGATGAATATGCCGTGCAACGCGTGCTGTATTCTTATTCTCTTGTCCAATGGCTTAAATCGTTTGGAAAATTCGGTGCGGACGAAGAGGAAATTTTCCGGAAACATTTCGGCGGCGTCTATTATGTGTTTTTCCGCGGATGCCGTGCGGGGGAATCGAGCGGGCTTTATGCGCAGACGTGGAAAAACTATGCGGAACTTTCGGCTGCTTTTGAAAATGTTAAATCGCTGATGACAAAAGCAAGATAGGGAGATTTTGGATGGCAATGATTACAGAAACTCTAGAAGAATTTTTCGATTCGCTGCGTGAAATGCGCGGAACGCAACCGCTCGATTTGAAACTGGTGACGCTCCTCGCGGAATTGCAACCGGCCCTTTCCTTGGAGGCGCAAAAGGTTTTGCTCGTTTACTTTTCGCTGTTAAGTGATGGCAATACCTGCATTTCGTTAAATCCTCGAAAGCTGCTCGCCAAGTGGACTTTCAAATGGAACGGCTTGAAAACGCAGAAAAAAACGCATCTCGCGGAAGGGGAAGCGAAAAATTTTTTGGATGCGGAAGAGTTCGCTCCGGTTTTTGAAAAGGGCTGTTCGGACCTAAACGCTCTGGCGACCGTTGAAGAAAAATCGGTAAATGGATCGACTCGAATGCGATTTGAAATGTTGCCTCTTTGCGTGGAATGTCGCGAAACCGAACCTTTCCTGTTTGCGGATAAATACTGGCAGGCAAAGGAATCAATTCTTCATGTTTTCGGAGATACTTCGGAACGAGCTGTTTTCAAAAAGGACGCTAACGTTTTTGCGGGAATTTCAAAAGGCTCTTTTGAGTTTGGAAAATTTCCGTTAAAGTTCGCGCAAGAAAACTCCGTCCTTTGCGGAGAGAAAAACAACCTGATTATCACGGGAGGCCCGGGAACGGGCAAGACGACGGTGGTCCAGTTCTTGCTCTGGAATCTTTTTAAGCGGGAACCCGGAAAATTAAACTGGTCGCTTTATTTCGTCGCTCCGAGCGGCAAGGCGGCGAATCGTTTGGGCGACGTGAAAAAGCTGGACGATATATCCGAGGTGGAAAAAACTTCCCATCCGGAGATTGTGGATAAATTCAAGAATGTCGAGGGGCAGACCTTGCATCGCTTGCTTAAGTTCAACCCATCGAAAAACTCTTTCAGCTACAATAAAAATAATCGGTTGCCGAACCGTTCTATCTTTGTCGTCGATGAAGCGAGCATGATCGATGTAACGCTTTTTGCCGCGTTCCTCGAAGCGTTGCCCGAAAGGACGGAAGATTACCGGCTGTTCGTTTTGGGCGACAAAAACCAGCTGCCGTCTGTTGAAGCGGGGGCGGTTCTCGGTGAAGTCCTGGGAATTCGACCGGATGCGACTGTGGAACTTACCGAGTCGAACCGTTTTCCGGACGATTCGCCGGTTGGGCGCTTTGCCAAGGCGATTCAGGCGGAAACGGACGAGGCGCTGGAAAATTCCCTTTTGGAATGTGCGGAAAATTTGTCGAAGCGATCTTTGGAAATCGATGAGCGGGGAAAAATTCTTTCTTGGAAAAAGGCGGATATCGATTGGCCTGTGACGAAAAATGCCGTCCGCTTTGTTTCCCTTTCCGACGATGACGCTTCGCTAAAAAAGCGAGATGCCGAAGCCTTGGTGGAAAAGATTCTCGGAAAGTGGGCTGACGCCTTTTGCGCGGATTTGGTAAACTTGGCGAGTGCTGTGAATCCCACGAAGGAAATTGCCGAAGGGGAAATCGGCGAGAACTCTGAATACAAGGTTCGCCAGGAACTTTGGAAGGCCGCCGAAATGGCGCGCATTCTTTCTGCGGAACGCCGCGGTATCCAAGGTGTGGAAACCATCAACCGGATTATCTGTTCCAAAATCCGACGGAAATTTTCGGGCAATGAAAATGTTTTTGCGTCCCGGTATTTTCCCGGGCAAGTCTTGATGTTCACCAGGAACCAGGCGGACTTTAAACTTTTCAACGGGGATTCGGGAATTGTCGTCAAAAGCGTCGAAGGCTTAGATTATCTGATGATCCAAAAAGGAGACGAGTTTCCCTGCTATCCGCTTTCGCTGTTCCCGGGCGATTCTTTGGAAACGGCTTTTGCCATTACGATTCACAAGTCGCAAGGTTCGGGCTATGGCAACATCCTGATGTTCCTCCCTTTACAAAGCGGGCATCCTCTCTTGAATCGGCAAATCCTCTATACGGGAGTCACCCGCGTGAAAATGGGCGCAAAAGTTCCCGGCAGTCTGACGCTGGTCGCTTCCAAGGCTCGCCTGCTCGAAGCGCGACGAACACGGATAGAGCGCGATACGGGAATCTGGATGAAAACGCCGCTTTGCAATTCTTTTTGCAAAGGCTTTTGAGGCCGGAGGCGTATTTTCCTTGCAGAATGGGGATGTGAAATATATTTTCCCTAGGAAAAAGGAAATCCCTATGCGATTCTTGAAAATTTTTGCCCCGATCTTTCTTGGACTTGGCGTAAACGCTTTTGCTGCGGAAAACTATGTATGGGGAAACGTGCGCTTTGACGGCGGCGGATTCGTCAGCGCGGTCATTTTTCATCCAAAGGCGGAAAACGTTCTCTACGCCAGGACAGATGTCGGCGGAATTTACCGATTCGATTTTTCGAGTTCCCGCTGGATTCCGCTGATGGACTGGATCTCCGAAAACGACAAAGGCCTGTATGGCACGGAAGCTTTCGCACTCGACCCGACGGACCCGAAACGCATTTACGTGCTGGCGGGAACCGGGTATTTTAGCAAAGGGCGCACCGCGATTCTCCGGAGCGAAGACTTTGGAGCAACCTGGGACACGAGCTACGTGGAAATGCTCGCCCACGGAAACGGGATGGGGCGACAGACGGGCGAAAAGCTCGCCGTCGATCCGAACAAGCCGAATATTCTTTTTTGCGGAAGCCGAACCAAGGGACTTTATAAAAGTACCGATTATGGCAAGACTTGGACGCGCGTTTACGAAATCGCCCTTTCGAGTGCGGAAGGAAACGGTCTTACCAATGTAAACGGAATCAGCTTTGTCCTTTTTGATGCTTCGCAGGGAACGCTTGCCGACGGTTCGACGAAAACGCTCTACATGGGAATCTCCGCAACGAGCGAGAACCTTTTTGTAAGCCATGACGGCGGTAAAACCTGGAGCGAAGTTTCCGGCGGTCCTGAAAACCTGATGCCGCACCGCGCAAAAATCGCCGACGGCAACCTGTTCCTGACCTATTCGAGTTCGGAAGGCCCTCATTCCGTAAGCCGTGGCGCGGTCTATAAATACGCAATCGGAAACGGAACCTGGACGAACATCACGCCTTACCAGGACGGAAGTACGACTGCGCGGATGGGTGACGGCAGCCAGTCGGCAAGCCATGGCTTTGGCGGAATTTCCATCGACCCGAACGATGCGAACCACATCATCGTTTCGACGCTCTGCTTTTACGGGGGCAGGCATCTCTTTGCGGATGGCTCGGACGGTTGGGGAGATCGCATCTACGTGACGACAGACGGTGGGAAAACCTGGACGCATGGGCAGGATTATGAAGCCGGTGTGAATGTCGATGCGAACGGAACCGCGTGGATTCCGGGAAATGCGATTCACTGGGCGGGTTCCATCGAATTCAATCCGTTTAATCCCAAGGAAGCCTGGGTCACGAGCGGAAACGGAATCTTTCGGACGGATGATATTACGGCAAAAGTTCCGGTGTGGAAATTCCAGTCGGTGGGAATCGAGGAAACGGTTCCGCTTGATATCGTAAGCGTTCCTGGCGGCCCGCTTGTCACGGCGATCGGAGACTATGACGGCGCGGCCTATACGAATATCGAAGAAAGTACTCCGCGGCATTCTCCGCATATCGGTACGACGAACAGCCTGGGTTACGCTCCGCTTGCGAATGCTTTTGTCCGCACCGGGCATGTGACGGATTATTCATCGGGAACGGGCATCAGTTCGGACGTGATGTATCGTTCGGACGATGGGGCTTTGACCTGGACAAAGCTCGAAACGACCCTCAAAGGTTCGCAGGGGACGCTTGCCATGTCGGCGGACGGCAAGGTGATTCTTCATCGGCCAGACAACAGCAGCAGTGTTTTCCGCTCAGCGGACAATGGCAAGACGTGGACAGAAGTGAAAGGTCTCGACGGGCAATGCCAATATGCGCGCATTACGCCCGATCCGGTAAATCCTGAGAAATTTTACCTGGTGGATGACCAGGGATATTTGAAGCTTTCCACCGATGGCGGGGCGACTTTTGCCAATGCGGGAAGTCGCTTGAAAAACGATGCGTCGGGCGAGTATTATAACGGTGGCGGTTTGATTCGCACGGTACCCGGCAGGGAAGGTCACCTGTGGGTCCCGCTGGACCAGGCGCAGGTATGGATTGCCAAAGGCTATTCGGAAAACGGTCTCGCCTATACGGAAGACGGAGGTGCTACATGGAACCGGGCCATCGGCGTTTCGACGGCGATTGCCGTGGGAATCGGCAAGGCGAAGGAAGGCTCTGCCTACGAGACGATTTTCATCTGGGGAATCGCGGGAGGCGCGGACAATCCGCTGGGGATTTACCGCTCGACGGACAAAGGCGAAACCTGGATTCGCGTAAACGATGACGCTCACCAGTATGGCGGTCCGGGCAACGGAAACTTTGTGCAGGGCGATATGAACCATTTCGGCGTAGTCTATATGAGCACGATTGGAAGGGGGCTTGTTGTCGGGGCTCCGGAAGGTTCCATTTTGCCGATTCCATCGGTTTTCCCGATTAAAAATCCGGCGGTTTTGATGCGGCTGGATGCAAAAAATCTTTATGTGAACGCTCCGGCAAAAAGTACGCTTCTTCTGTTTAACGCGAACGGGGAACTTTGCCTACGGCAAAACGTCGGGATGAATATGAATGTCTCGCTAGAAAAGCTTCCGGCTGGAAAATGGCTTGCCAAGGTCGTTTCGGCAAATGGGAAAACGCTTTCCGCGCAGATGCTTTCGCTCAGGTAATTCCCGAATAGCTAACAGAAAGGCCCGCTAAGCGGGCTTTTTCCGTACAAATTAATTTCTTGATTCTATCCGCCGACGAAATCGCTGATGCGGTCGAGGGATTCCTGGGAAAGGATATGCTCCATCTTGCAGGCGTCTTCGTTGGCGATTCTTTCGGTGACGCCCAATTTCAAAAGGAGCTTTCGAAGCAAAAAATGCCTCGCGAGAACCTTTGCCGCGGCCTGTTTCCCGGCGGGGGAAAGCGAAATGCCGGTATAAGGTTCCTGATTGACCAGCCCGAGCTTTTTCAGTTCGTTCATCGCCTTGTTTACGGAGGGCATCTTGACGGAAAGCCTTTCCGCGATATCCTTGACATGGGCGACATCCTTGTTTTCTAGGCAGAGAATGTGTACCATTTCGAGGTAATCTTCGAGGCTTTGGGAGAGTTTTTGGGCTTCGGGCATTCGCATCTTATCCTTTTGTTAGCTTTGTCTAATTATAGCAATTGAGAATTGAAAATGCAAGACCGGGCTTAGGATTGCGGACGTCTAAGTTCAGTGGACAGTGGTCAGAATCGCGGACGTCTATGTTTAGGGATTAGGGATGAGGGAATAGGGAGTAGTTAGCAGACGTCTAAGCTTAGTGGGCGGAACTGCAGACGGTTTAAACTTTGGAAAGCGGAGAGTGGGATGCGGTGCGATGTCATTCCCCGGCTTGACCGGGGAATCCCCTTTAAGGAATGGAATTTGACAGGTTAGCGAGCTTGTCGAGCTATTCAGAGCTTAGTTGAGAGAGCTTAGAACTGTGGACGTCTAAGCTTAGTGTGCAGTGGTCAGAGTGCAGACGTTAAACTTCCGAGATGCAAGAG
>CAKUTF010000004.1 GCA_934691725.1 uncultured Fibrobacter sp.
CGTTCTCTTCAAAGGCCCTTGTCCCGCTTGACTCTTCCCAAAAGCCTAGACGTTTGCGGTCTAATCCCTGTTCCCTATTCCCTAATCCCTAAATTTAGACGTATGCGGTTCTGCCCTCTGGGCGCTGGCCACTGCCCACTAAGCTTAGGCGTTCGCAGTTCTAAGCTCTAAGCTCTCGCAACTAAGCTCTGAACATCTCGACAAGCTCGCTAACCTGTCAAATCCCATTCCGTAAAGGGGATTCCCCGGTCAAGCCGGGGAATGACATTTTAAAAAGCCTAGACGTTTGCCGACCAATTCCTCATTACTCATTCCTAATTTCTCATTCTTTTAGATGTCTGCGGACTAATCCCTAGTCCCTATTCCCTAATCCCAAAAGCTTAAACGTCCGCAGACCAATTTCTCATTGCTAATTCCTCATTCCCTTAGATGTTCGCGAAAGCCAAAGCTTGCAGAAAAACACCGAGAACACGATGCTCGTGACAAGAAACATCATAATCCCGATACACGCCAGGTCCCCGATTCCCTTCAGCCCACGGTGCGTCGTAAAGAGCATCCCGACAAAGCCAGCCGCTGTCGTCGTCGAACTCGCCATCACGTTTCTACCGGTCGTATCCAAAAGTTCCCGCAGGGTAATCCCCTTGGTCGAAGTCCAGGCGCTGATGAGGTGAATCGTCGCATCGATTCCGATTCCAAGCGTCATCGGAATCACAATCACGTTATAGATGCTGATTTTTCCGAAGTCGAAGAAATGCGTAAGAAATCCGAGAAGTCCGAGAGTCAGGAGAACGCCCATCCCGAACGAAATGCTCCCGGCGAGAAACAGCTTCGGTTTCCTAAACGAAAGCAGGAGCGTCGCAAAGATGACGATGATGATGAGAAGAGCCAGATTGAAGCTGTCCGCCTTTACGGATTCAATCACGTCGGAAAGGATGAATTGCGACGAGAACGTGCGCAACTCTTCTCCGTCGAAGTTCCAATGCCCGTAACGTTCCTGGAATTCGTGAAGCGCATTTGCGTCCCAGCTCGGAAAGTCTCCGTAGATGAAGCCGATTTTTCCGTAAGAACCGTCCTTTTCGCGGAGAAGGTCGAGCGACCAAGCCGGGATATCTTCGGCGGTAAATGACTCATCGACCTCTGCAAGCTTTCGCAGCGCAGCGATATTTGCCGAATCCTCGCCAGTCGCCCGGTCAAAGACCTTGTAATTCGCCAGTTCCCGAATTTCATCGATGATCTCAAGCCGCGCATTCTGCGAATCGAGCGGTGGCACAAATGTCCGAAGCGTGAGGAAGCTTCCGAGCATCGGATCCTTTTCGTCCCGCAGGCGAACCATCAACGTGTCATACAGTTTATCGAGTTGTTCCGGTTTTGAACCCATCACGGCGGCAGGCGTCGATGTGACCGCCTTGTTCGAAGCCTTGGTCACCTTCGTCGAAATTTTGTTTTTCGCTACGCTTTGCGCAGTCGAAACACGACGGAGATTTTTCAGATTATGCTCAAAATCCACGTCGTGGGCAAACCAGAGCGAAACGGCGCCAAGGATAAATCCGATAACCGCAGCACACTTGAAGAACTTGAAAATTTTTTCTTCGCTCCAGGACTTTGGAAAGAAACTGTTTTGTGGCGCGGCGGGGATTCCTCCGAGGCATTTGACAAATACAGGCAAAACGAGAACCGAAGTCAGCATACTGAACAGAACGCCACACGAAGCGACAACGCCAAATTCGTAAAATCCGCGGAAATGCGCGGCAAGCAACGTCAAGAACGCAGCAATGGTCGTAAGGCTCGCTAGGAAAAACGGTTTGATCATTTTCTTCTGGGCATGTTCGAGAACCTCTTCAAGCGTCGCATACTTCCGCAAAAGCTTTTGCGCCGTTCCCAACATGTGAATCGAATAATCGATGCCGATACCCAAAATGATGGAGGCTACAAAAACCGTAAACGGATTCAGCCGCCCGTAGAAAAGCGCGGTAAAGGCGAGAGTCGGAATGCACGCGTAGAGAACCGAAGAAACAACGAGGACCGGCCCCTTGACGCTGCGGAAAAAGAAAGCGGTCAAAAGAAGAATCAGGACAAGGCTGAAGGCAAACGAGGAAATGCTGTCGTTTGCGACTTCATCGACTTCCTTGAGGCCTTCGTAAGTTCCTTCGACGGTAAAACGCGTGGGAACCGAATATTCCTTGCCGCTGAAGTAAGAGAGCAGCGTATCGGTGCGGGCGAGAATGTGGGTGACAAATTCGTAATCGGTCGAAGGCTTGAGGAGTTTCGCGTTGACGACGCCGTTGAAAAGAATTTTTCCCGTACTGTCGGGTTTCGGCGAACCGATCAGGCGGTTTTTCAGGTGCGCAGGGACAGGCGCCTTGTTGTCCCATTCCGCAAACTTTTCATCTTTCTTTGACGAATCTTTCTTGAAAAAGGCATCAAAGGCGCCAGCCGCTTCGTCGGGAAGCCCGAGTTCCTGCGGAATGCTCGCGTCAAACCAGACGCGCTTCTTTTTCGGAGCGTCGTCCCCGAGCAGATCCACCGTCAGCGGCGCATTCTTTCGACCGATTTCAAGCTGGACATCTTCCAGGTTATCGCGGATGTTTTCCAGATACTTTGTCGGAAGATACAGAAGAGCCTTGTCTTTGAAGAACTGGTTATCGTTATCGACCTGCGTCGAGACAAAATCTCCCTGCCAGTTTTTATGGATATAGGCGCTGATCGAATCCTGCAACGCGGCGACAAGCTCCGGGTCTTCGCTCTGGATGGCTATCATAAAGCGGTCCGTGCTGCCGAAACGCTCGTAGGATTCCTTCAAGGCGATGACGCTCGGGGTGTTCTCCGGCAAAAGTTTCGAAAGATCCGCATCGAGCTTCAATCCGGGATAGACCAAAATCGGGAACGCGAGAACAAGCGCAAGGACCAGATAAAAAGCCAGCGCTTTAAATTTGTTCCGACAAATCAGGGGAATATACCAATTGGAAAATCTTTCTATCAAGGATTGCTTCGTAGCCATGCGGAAAATATACAAATCGATAGTCTCGCATCCCGACAGGAGATTCCCCGATAAAGACGCTTTATCCGTAAAAGCAACATGTAAAGAAATGTTTTCGTTTCTCTCGTTTCCTAATTTCAAACGGAGTTTTTTCCTGGACGTTTATTTACTAACTTTGCGCAATCATCCGATAGGGTTACCCTATCCGTAACATGGGAAAAATCATGACTAAAGCAAAACTGATAAAACTGATTATCGCATCGATTTTAGCGATCGCTGCGCTTTTCGTTCCCTACGAGGCTCTTGGCCTCACCGGGGAAAACCTCCTGAACCCGCTAGAAATCCGCGTGATTGCCATTTTCGTGATGGCTGCGCTATTCTGGATTCTGCAACCGTTCCCCATCTGGTCCACCTCGATGCTCGTCATCGTGCTGATGATCCTTACCCTTTCGAATTCCGCCCTGCTCCCTTTCCGCGTCGAAGGCGTAACGCCTCTCCAGTTCAAGTCCATCATGGCGACATTCGCCAACCCGATTATCATGCTGTTCCTCGGTGGATTTTTCCTCGCCGCCGCAGCGACAAAGTACAACATGGACAAGAACCTAGCCCGCGTGCTCCTCAAGCCGTTCGGCAAAAATCCGAAATACGTGCTTCTGGGGCTGATGATGATTACCGCGGTATTTTCGATGTTCATGAGCAACACCGCGACCGCCGCGATGATGCTCGCCATTCTGGGACCGGTCCTCAAGCTCTTTGACGAAGACGATCGCGGCAAAGCCGCTTTTGCACTCGCCATTCCGCTCGGAGCGAACATCGGCGGTATGGGGACTCCAATCGGAACGCCCCCGAACGCGATTGCGCTAGGCGCACTCCAGAACGCAGGTTTCAACGTGAGCTTTGGACAGTGGATGATGTTCGGCATTCCGTACGTTATCGTTCTGATGGCTATCGCCTGGGTGCTTCTCTTGAAGATTTACCCGATCAAGATGAAAGAGATGATTCTGAAAATCGAAGGCGAAGGGGCGAACAAGTTCGATACTTCTCCGCGGGCGATTATCGTCTATATTACATTTGCGCTTTGCGTTGTCCTCTGGATTACAGGAAACAAGGTTCACGGCATCAACGACAACGTGATTGCGATGATCCCGATGGCGGTATTCGCCTTGACGGGCGTCATCACGAAGAAAGACTTGAACGGCATGAGCTGGGACGTTCTCTGGCTTGTCGCCGGCGGCTTTGCGCTCGGTCTCGGTTTGCAGGAAACGGGACTTGCGCGACACCTCATCAATGCGATTCCGTTCAACACCTGGTCGCCGTTCGCGCTGATGATCGGCAGCGGACTCATCTGCCTTTTCATGGCGAACTTCATGAGCCACACTTCCACGGCGAGCCTTCTCGTCCCCATCTTTATCGCGGTTGCCGTCGCCTGCCAGGATAATCTCGCGCCTCTCGGTGGCGTTACCGCGCTGCTCGTATCCGTTGCGTTCGCCAGCTCGCTCGGCATGTGCCTTCCGATTTCGACGCCTCCAAACGCTCTAGCCCATGCGACAGGCTACACCGATACAAACGGCATGGCAAAAACGGGCATCGTCATGGGAATCGGCGGACTAGTCCTCTCCTGGCTGATGATGTTCGGGCTTTCCAAGGTCAATTTCTTTGACGCGCCCGCAGCGGCAGACAAGCCCATCTCCGTAGAAGTCGTACCGGCAGCGCCGATTCCGACATACACGCCGGATTCCCTCATCGTCCACAAGGCTTCCGAAGAACTCTCCAACGAAGCTCCGAGCGAGACAGCCGATTCCGCAAAATAACAGCGGATATCGATAACGAAGCAAAGGACCGGCAAGCCGGTCCTTTTTGTCTGTCACACCACACCAATATCAGCCAAGATTCCTTCTCCACCCGGCATGATGCCGCGTCAATTCATTCGCATTGCAAGGTCGGGCTGCGGGGATATCAGACCGTATGAACGGAAAGGCGGCAATTTCACTTGCAACTGGACTTTAACTGTTCGTACAGCACTTTTCGCGAAGCATCATCGGCACCAAGCGCACTGCCCTTATAGACTGTCACCAGCCACTCGCCTTCGCAACGGAACTCCATGTCCTCCGTATTCGAGGAAACGCCCAAGACAGTCTTGCAAAAGTTCTCGGACGGCTGTTTCTGCTTGATTATCCATTCGGAATCGCCCACTTCGCCTTCGAAAGCGCAATTCGCCGTTGTCGGCAAGGTGCTTGAACTGGAAAGATTTTCCTTTGAAGAACTGGAAAGATTTTCCTTTGAAGAACTGGAAACATTCTCCGCCAAAGACGAGCTGGACGTTTCCGCATCGTTTGCGCTGCTCGAACTTCCGCTGTCCCCGCAAGCGACAAGCAAAACGGAGAAAACAACCGGACAAATCTTTTTCAACATATTTACCATCCTTTTGTTGGTTTTAACAAAAATATACAAAAAAAACATTTTTATCTATAATTTTACAAGGCAACGATTACGGTAAGGGAGAAATTTTCACTCTGAGGATTTTCGAACACGGTAAAGGCATCCGGTGCCCAGCCATAGGAACCCGACGTCAAGGCGTTCGCCACGATGTTTTCCGATTTTTCCACGTCCTGCCAAAAGATTTTCCCGGGTGAAGAATAGTAGCGAAGCATCCCGAGAGCGTCCAAACATTCCGGATAGCGGTCGATAAAGGAATAGGCGCATTTCATCCAGGAATTTTCGATAGTCTGTACCACTTTATAAAGCCTTCGCGGCGAGAGAAATTCCCGAAGATCGCGCACATCCGTTGCAATCCGGGCATCACCGCGAAAAAAATTCACCAGTTCGCAAAACACCGCCGAATCGCATTTCAAAAGCGGGGAACGTTCACGGATGATTTGCTCAACGTTATGCATCGGGAAGAAAGTTAGAAAATAGAAACCGAATCGCGACAAACAAAAAAAGCGCCCGCCGAAAAAGACGGACGCTCTCTTTATTCGTTCCAAACGCTTAGGCGCGATGGTGCTTGAAATACCAGCGGATAAGACCGTTCGTGCTCGAATCGTGGGAAAGCTCCACGTTCGGGTCCTTTTCTCCCTTTTCGAGTTCCGGGATAATCTTCTTCGCGAGCTGCTTGCCGAGTTCAACGCCCCACTGGTCGAAGCTGTTGATGTTCCAGACAACGCCCTGCGTGAAGATTTTGTGCTCGTAGAGGGCAATCAGCGCGCCGAGCGTCTTCGGGTCGATCGTATCGACAAAGATGCTGTTTGTCGGCTTGTTGCCTTCAAAGACCTTGTGCGGAGCGAGCATCTGGATTTCTTCTTCGGACTTGCCAGCCGCGCGGAGTTCTTCTGTCGCCTCGGCGAGAGTCTTGCCGTTCATCAGGGCTTCGGGCTGTGCAAAGAAGTTCGAAAGGAGCTTGCGATGGTGATCGCCGACCGGGTTCAGGGAATTTGCCGGCGCGATAAAATCGCACGGGATGAGCTTCGTCCCCTGGTGAATCAGCTGGTAGAAAGCATGCTGGCCGTTCGTCCCCGGCTCGCCCCAGAGAATCGGGCCTGTCTGGTAATCGACACGCTTCGAATCGCGATCGACCGTCTTGCCGTTCGATTCCATGTCCGCCTGCTGGAAATAAGCCGTGAAGCGGTGCATATACTGGTCATAGGGCAAAATCGCATAGGACTGCGCTCCCATGAAATCGTCATACCAGATTCCGATTAGCGCGAGAATCACCGGAAGATTCTTCTCGACCGGAGCGTTTTTAAAATGTTCGTCCATTTCGTAAGCGCCCTGGTGGAGCAGCATGTAATTGTCGAAACCGATGCGGAGCGCAATGGAAAGCCCGATAGCGGACCACAGGGAATAGCGACCGCCGACCCAGTTCCAGAATTCAAACATGTTCGCCGTGTCGATTCCGAATTCGGAAACCGCTTCGGCATTCGTCGAAAGGGCGACGAAATGCTTGGCAATCGCCTTCTTGTCGCCGTTAAACGCCTTGAGCACGGCATCCTTTGCCGTATTCGCATTTGTCATCGTTTCGAGCGTCGTAAATGTCTTGGACGCGACGATGAAAAGCGTTTCCTCGATGTTCACCTTTTTCAGCGTTTCCGCGATATGCGTTCCGTCGATATTCGATACAAAGTAAACTTCGGGAGAATCCGGAGAGGCAAAGTGCCGCAGGGCTTCCGTCACCATCACCGGTCCCAGGTCGGAACCTCCGATGCCGATATTCACCACGGAGCGGATTTTCTTGCCGGTATAGCCTAGCCACTTTCCGCTGCGGACCAGGTTCGTAAACTCTTCCATGTGCTTGAGCACCGCGCGGACTTCGGGCATGACATCCTTGCCATCGACGAGAATCGGAGAATTTCCCTTGTAGCGGAGCGCCGTGTGCAAGACCGCCCGCTTTTCCGTCGTATTGATTTTCTCGCCCGAGAAAAACTTCTTGCGCATAGCGTCAAAGCCCGCAAACGAAAGAAGTCCGCGAAGCTTCGCCATCGCATCGTCGTCGATCAGGTTCTTGGAATAGTCGAGGAAAATTCCGCAAGCTTCCGCGCTGAACTTTTCGGCACGCTGCGCGTCCTTCTTGAACATTTCGCGCATATTCCAGGTTTTCGCTTCGGAAGCTTTCGCCTCGAGCGCTTTCCATTCTTTCGATTCGGTCAAACGGCTCATAGAGTGTCCTTGTTGAAGTTTTAGAACAAGTATAGCTTTTTTGGGAAAATTTTTTCCCATCATCAAAAAGGAGAGAAATCCAAATCAATCATTCCAAATCAAAATAAATTATCTTTTTGATATGCGGAGACTCCAAAATGATTGATACAAAGAAAGAACAAGAGCGGGACGAGCTGCACCGTGCGATATGGGCGATTGCCGATGAGCTGCGCGGGGCGGTCGATGGTTGGGATTTCAAGAACTACGTCCTTGGCACGATGTTCTACCGGTACATTTCCGAAAATCTGACAAACTATGTTAACTCCGGCGAACATGAAGCCGGGGACACCGATTTTGACTATGCAAAAATGCCGGATGAGGATGCAGAAGAAGCAAGAAAAGAATTGGTAGAGGAAAAAGGATTTTTTATCCTTCCGAGCGAACTTTTCTGCAATGTCCGCGCCAATGCCGCAAATGATGAAAACTTAAACGAAACATTGGAGCGAGTGTTCCGTCACATCGAGGAATCGGCGAAAGGCAGTGAGGCAGAGAGCGACTTTGCCGGTTTGTTCGATGATTTTGACGTAAACAGCAACAAGCTCGGTTCTACCGTTGCAAAGAGAAATGAACGCCTTGCAAAACTCCTGCATGGCGTAGCCAATATGAACCTCGGCGATGTAAAGGATCACGACATTGATGCCTTTGGCGATGCCTATGAATACCTGATGACCATGTACGCATCCGGAGCAGGCAAGTCCGGCGGCGAGTTCTTTACCCCCGCCGATGTTTCCGAGCTGCTGACCCGTCTTGGCACAGTGGGCAAGACGGAAATCAACAAGGTTTATGACCCTGCCTGCGGTTCAGGCTCTCTGCTTCTGAAAGCTGAAAAAATCCTTGGCAGGGATGCCGTCCGTAACGGCTTCTTCGGACAGGAAATCAACATCACGACTTACAACCTCTGCCGCATCAATATGTTCCTGCATGACATCGGCTTTGATAAGTTTGACATTGCCTGTGAAGATACGCTGACCGCACCGCAGCATTGGGACGATGAACCGTTTGAGTTGATTGTATCCAATCCCCCTTACTCTATCAAGTGGGCAGGCGATGATAACCCTGTGCTGATCAACGACCCTCGTTTTTCTCCTGCCGGCGTACTCGCGCCGAAGTCTAAAGCCGACCTTGCCTTTATCATGCACTCCCTTGCGTGGCTCGCAACAGGCGGCACGGCGGCTATCGTTTGCTTCCCCGGCATTATGTACCGTGGCGGTGCGGAGCAGAAAATCAGAAAGTATCTGATTGACAACAACTATATCGACTGCATCATCCAGTTGCCGAGCAATCTGTTCTTTGGAACCTCCATTGCGACCTGTATTATGGTTCTGAAGAAAGGCAAAGCCGACAATAAGACCCTGTTTATCGACGCTTCCGGCGAGTGCATCAAGGTGACGAACAACAACAAGCTGACACAGGCGAACATCGAAAGAATTGTTGAGACCTTCGCCAAGCGTGCCGAGGAAGCCCACTTTTCCCATCTTGCAAGCTATGAGGAAGTTGCAGAAAACGACTACAATCTTTCCGTGTCAACCTATGTGGAAGCCGAGGACACCAGAGAGAAAATCGATATTGTAAAGCTCAATGCCGAGATTGAAGAAATCGTTGCCCGCGAGCAGGTGCTGCGTGACGAAATAGCGAAGATTGTCGCAGAAATCGAGGTGAACGTATGAACGAAATATATCTTGAAGCAGTACGAACCATAAAAACAGCAATTCTCAGAAGCCAGAGCAGAGCTGCCAAATCTACAAATGCAGAAATGCTGTCGCTTTATTACACTATTGGCGGTTATGTTTCCGGCAATTCCAGAGAGGGGACATGGGGAACAGGGGCGATTGATGAAATCAGTGCCCGTCTGCGTGAAGAACTTCCGGGTCTGCGAGGCTTTTCTTCTGGCAACATCAAGCTGATGCGTCAATTTTTTGAAGCCTGGCAGCCGTATTTACAGACCAACGATGAGTTTTTTCTGGAAAGCAAATCGGTAGCCACAGCTATCGAATCAGAACAGGCGGATGATGTAGGTTTGGCAACTTCGCAAAAACGATTGCCAGCGGCTACCGATTTTCCAATGGAAGCGTTTATGGGAATCAGCTTCACGCATCATATGGAAATTCTGCATAAAACTAAAGAACTGGACGAAAGGCTGTTCTATATCCGAGAATGCGCAACAGGCCATTGGAGCAAAATCGCCCTGCGTACCAGACTGAAAGAAAATCTTTACCGGCATAGAGGTGCGTTGCCCAACAATTTTTCCGTGACCTTGCCGGACGATAAGCAGTATATGAAAGCAATCCGAATCTTTAAGGATGAATATTTTCTGGATTTTATCAACACTGAAGAACTTGACTTAACTGATCCACAGGATTTAGACGAGCGTGTTCTGGAAAGGGAAATTATCAGCAATATCCGCAATTTCATTCAATGCCTTGGTTCTGGCTTCTGCTTCGTCGGAAATCAGCACCGCATTGAAGTGGATGGCGAAGAATTTTTTGCCGATTTGCTGTTTTTCCAGCGTGACTTGAAAGCATTAGTTGTGATTGAACTGAAGAAAGGAAAGTTCAAACCCTCTTATCTGGGACAGCTCAACTTCTATTTGTCTGCTCTGGACGAGAAAGAACGCAAGAGCGGAGAAAATCCGGCTATCGGTATTCTTCTCTGCCGTGAAGCAAATAAAAGCGTTGTGGAGCTGGCAATTCGTGACTATTCCAAACCGATGGGCGTAGCGACTTACCGCACAGCGGACGAGCTGCCTGTCAGCTACAAAGTTCTTGCCCCAATCATTGAAGAAGTACCGAAGATGCTGAATGAAGCGGAATATGAGGAAAGCGGTAAGGACGAATGAGCTACGAGCAATTAGCAATGAGCAATGAACGAAAACAGAGCAAGTCGGATGAACTGATTCAGCAATACTGCCCGAATAGAGGGGAGTACAAAGCTCTCGGTGATATAGCAACGGATGTTTTTCGTGGCTCTGGAATAAAGCGTGACGAAATAGCGAAGATTATCGCAGAAATCGAGGTGGGTGAAATTGCGAACTCATGCGTTCACAATTCGCCAGCCACTGCTATCGACCCGAAAGGCGATGAGGACAAATGACGAAACTGAATGAACTGATAAACGAAAAAGAGTATTCGGATTTGCTTAATACTGCTGTAACTCAGATAAATACTGCAAAAAATTCGATTGCACTGCAAATAAACACCACCGTAACATCTTCTTATTGGAATCTTGGAAAACTTTTGCATGATAAAAAGATTGAAAACGGTTATGGCTCAAACATAATAAATCGTCTTTCGGTTGACTTGAAAAATCAATTTCCTGATATGGGATTGTCTCCAAGAAATTTATGGAACATGAAGCTTTTTTACGAAAGATATGAAAAAGCGTCTCAAAAACTGCTACAGGCTGTAGCACTTTTACAGTGGGGACATAATCTTTTATTGATTAACAAAAAATTGTCTGATGAGGAAACATTTTATTACGCCACAGAATGTATCACAAAAAAATGGAACAGAGATTTACTTCTGAACGCCATAAAAATGAATTCTTATGCTCTTAACAAAAACAAATTCAAAGATAATAATTTCTCTGAAACCCTGCCCACGATTCAGGCTGAACGGGCAAATGAAATTCTTAAGGATTTCTACAATCTGGGATTTTTGGGAATAACAGAACCTGTCGCAGAACTGGAGCTTGAAAAACGCCTTATAGAAAAGATAAAGACTTTCATGCTTGAACTTGGCAGAGGCTTCGCGTTTATAGGAAATCAGTATAGATTGGAATACAACGGCAAAGAATATTTTGTGGATATGCTCTTTTCAAACAGAAAACTGAACTGCCTTGTCGCACTCGAATTGAAAATTGGCGAATTCAAAAGCGAGTATGTCGGAAAAATGAATATGTATCTTTCTTTGCTGGATAAACTGGAAAAAGAGAAAACCGAAAATCAGTCCATCGGAATTATTCTATGTGCGGAAAAAGACCATCTTGATGTGGAGCTTGCATTGCAAGATATAAACAAGCCGATTGCAGTAAGCGACTATGAACTTTTCATTCCTAAAAAAGAACTGCAAACCTTGATTCTTGAAGAGATGAATAAAACTCAAATCGATAAAAAGGAAACTGACAGATGACCAGACAAATAAAAACAATAAAAGAAAATGAGTTTGAAGACATCATTGCTTTAATAAAACAGTCGCAGCTGAAAGCATATTCATCGGTAAACCGGGAATTGATAACTTTATATTTCACTATAGGACAATATATCAGCAAAAAAATTGAGGATTCAGATTGGGGAAAAGGTGTTGTAAAAGAACTTGCAGAGTATATTTCAAGAACAACGCCGGAGGCAAAGGGCTTTTCTGACAAAAATTTGTGGCGGATGAAGCAGTTCTACGAAACTTACAAAGATGATGAAAAATTCTCGCCGCTGGTGAGAGAATTGTCTTGGACAAACAATCTTATTATTTTTCAAAGTTTTGCAGTCTCACCTGAAATTTTTGCTTGATAATGAACTGGAGGAAACTGACAAATGAAGAAAACAATTGAAACAAAAGCAGACATTACCTTTTTAACAGAAATCAAAACAATAATTCGGACTGGCAGGAATAATGCATACTCATCCGTAAACTCTCTAGTTGTGATGACATATTGGCAAATCGGAAAACGGATTGTTGAACATGAACAGAGGGGCGAAGAGCGTGCGGAATATGGAATAAAGCTAATCAAGATGCTGTCAGAAGAACTTTCAAAAGAATTTGGAAAAGGCTTTTCAGAAAGAAATCTGCGTAATTTTAGAAAATTCTATTTGCTGTTTCCAGACAATAAGATTTGGCAGGCATGTCTGCCAAATTTGACATGGTCGCATTTTTCTTGTCTTCTTCGGGTAGAAGATGAAAAAGCCCGCCTTTGGTATTTAAAAGAATCTGCAAAAGAAAACTGGAGCTCAAGAACATTGGATAGAAATATTGGCACTCAGTATTATTACAGGCTTTTGCAAACTCCTGAAAAAGAAAAAATCATAGCAGAAATGCAGCAGAAAACCAAAGACCTGCAGAAAACGCCGTTTGAGATAATAAAAAATCCCGTCGTTGCGGAATTCTTAGGTTTTAGAAAAGAAGATTCATTTTTGGAAGATGATCTTGAATCAAGCATTTTAAGCCATATCAGAGACTTTTTAATGGAAATGGGAAATGGATTTGCTTTTGTTGCCCGGCAGCAGCATATAATTACAGATACGCAGGATTATTATATAGACCTTGTTTTTTACAATATTGAATTAAAATGTTATGTGCTTATTGATTTGAAGATGGGAACAATTACACATCAGGATGTTGGACAAATTGATATGTATGTTCGCATGTATGACGAGCTAAAGCGCAAAGAAGGAGACAATCCTACTATCGGAATTTTGCTTTGCTCGGAAACAAGCGAAGATATTGCAAGATACTCCGTTCTTCATGACAACAATAGGCTTTTTATGTCAAAATATCTTACATATTTGCCAACAAAAGAGCAGCTTAAAATCGAAATAGAAAAGCAAAAGGCGATATTTGCTTCTCAGCATGAAAATAATTCCGAGGAATCTAAATGACCAGACTGAACGAACTGATAAATGAACTTTGCCCGGATATAGGGGGCATGAAATTGATAAGATTATCGCAGAAATCGAGGTGGATGCATGAGTAGAGAATTTCAATTCTTAATGTACCAGTCTGCCGATGAGGATGTTTCGGTAAATGCCGTCATCCGTGATGAAACCATTTGGTTGACACAAAAATCAATGGCAAAGCTCTTTGATGTGGATGTTCCGGCTATATCCAAGCACTTGTCCAATATTTATGATGAGGGAGAATTGATGCACGATTCAACTATTTCCAAAATGGAAATAGTTCAGCAGGAAGGCAATCGCCAGGTAAAAAGAGAACAGAATTTTTATAATCTGGATGCGATTATTTCCGTAGGCTATCGTGTCAATTCTCGTAGAGCGACTCAGTTTAGAATCTGGGCAACAAGCGTTCTGAAAGAATATATGATTAAAGGCTTTGCTATGGATGATGAACGCTTAAAGCAGGGGAAAACCGTTTTTGGAAAGGATTACTTCCGTGAGTTGCTGGAAAGAGTTCGTTCCATCCGTGCAAGTGAGCGTCGCATTTGGCAGCAGATTACGGATATTTTTGCGGAATGCAGTATCGACTATGACAAGGATGCACAGGTTACTCATGAATTTTATGCGATGGTGCAAAATAAATTTCACTATGCTATTGCAGGGCAAACTGCGGCAGAAATTGTTTATACAAAAGCGGACAGAACTAAGGAGAATATGGGGCTGACTACCTGGAAACATGCTCCGGAAGGCCGCATTTTGAAATCAGATGTGCTGATTGCCAAAAATTATTTGGAAGAAAAACAAATCCGGCAACTGGAACGAGCAGTGACAGGATATTTTGATTATATTGAAGATTTGATAGAACGAGAAAATACATTTACTATGGAAGAATTTGCCGCAAGTGTGAACGAATTTCTTGCTTTCCGCAAATATGATATTTTGCGTGACAAAGGGAAAATTTCCGGAAAAATGGCAAAAGAAAAAGCAGCTGCTGAATATGCAGAATTCAATAAGACGCAAAAGATAACTTCTGACTTTGACAAGGAAGTGAAAAAGATGCTGGAAAAAGGCGGGGAAGACAAATGACGAAACTGAACGAACTGATAAATGAGCTTTGCCCGGAAGGTGTGGAATATAAGACGCTGGGGGAAGTGTGTGATTATGAACAACCTGGAAAATATATAGTTCAAAGCACAAATTATAATGATAAATTTGAAATTCCTGTTTTGACAGCAGGGCAAACATTTATTCTTGGTTACACAAACGAAATAGAAGGCGTTTTTAAAGCAACAAAAAATAAACCTGTCATAATTTTTGATGATTTTACAGGAGCTTTAAAGTGGGTTGACTTTCCATTTAAAGTAAAGTCATCTGCAATAAAAATCATCACTTCTGACAAAAATAAAGCTTTATTGAGATATATTTTTCATTGTATGGAGAATTTGAATTTTTCATCAAATGAGCATAAACGATTATGGATTACAATTTATTCTCAATTCAAAATCCCCGTGCCGCCTCTTCCGGTTCAGGAGGAAATCGTGCGGATTCTTGACAAATTTACGTCGCTAGAAGCGGAGCTAGAAGCGGAGCTAGAAGCGGAGCTAGAAGCGAGGAAGAAACAGTATGAATTTTATCGGGATAGGCTGCTGACCTTCGGGGATGTCCGAGGAGGGGCGACAAGTGACGTTGTATGGAGGACGCTTGGAGATATATGTAAGAAAGTTGTTTCTGGCGGAACGCCTCAAGCAGGAAATCCGGAATATTATGGAGGGACTATTCCATGGCTGCGCACTCAGGAAGTTGACTGGAAAGATATCACAGATACGGTTGTGAAAATTACCGAAGCAGGGCTAAACGCATCGTCAGCAAAATGGATTCCGGAAAATTGCGTCATTGTTGCGATGTACGGAGCTACTGCGGCAAAGGTTGCCATCAACAAGATTCCGCTAACAACTAATCAAGCCTGTTGTAACCTTGAAATTGACGAGAATCAGGCTCTGTATCGCTATGTCTTCCATTGGCTGTGCAAGGAGTACCTTTCGTTAAAAGCATTGGGGCAAGGGTCACAGTCGAACATTAATGCTCAAACAATCAAGCAGTACAAGATACCGATTCCATCATTGGAAATACAGAACAAAATTGTCAACGTCCTTGACAACTTTGACGCCATCTGTTCTGACTTGAACATCGGTCTGCCTGCGGAGATTGAAGCCCGCAAGAAACAATATGAGTTTTATCGTGATGCCCTCTTGACTTATGCGGCAACCGGCAGGACAATCTTGACAGACAGACAGACGAGTATAGTGCGCTGATTCGGCAGTGTCAATATGTTTTCGGTTATGTTTGTATTGAACTTGGCACTATTGGAAAAGTTTCCATGTGCAAGAGAATCATGAAAGCCGAGACAAGCACTACTGGTGATGTGCCTTTCTTTAAGATTGGAACATTCGGCAAAGAGCCTGATGCCTATATTTCCAGAGAGAAATTTGAGGAATATAAAGCAACCTATGCTTATCCGAGGAAAGGCGACATTTTGATTTCTGCCGCTGGTACAATCGGCAGAACAGTTATTTTTAACGGAGAAGATGCTTACTATCAGGACTCCAACATTGTTTGGATTGCGAATGATGAGAGCGTTGTTCTAAACCGCTATCTATATTATTACTACCAACTGCAACCGTGGAATGTCTCCACCGGCGGGACAATCGCAAGGCTATACAACGATGATATCAGTAAGGCGAGGATTACCGTCCCGACCATTGAAGAACAGAAACGTATCGTTTCTATCCTAGACCGCTTTGAAAGTCTCTGCAACGACATTTCCGCAGGGCTTCCCGCAGAAATCAAAATGCGCAGAAAGCAGTACGAGTTTTACAGGGATAAATTGCTGGCGTTCAAGCCGGTTTAAGAGGAGCCATGCAGGGAAAATTTATATATTTAAATCGGAGGTATCGGCATGACGATTAACACGGTCAAAGAAACTTTGCGTTCGATAAAGGAGATGGATCGGTCCAAGTCCGCCGCCATTGCCCGTTTGCAAAAGGCGGGCATTCTTACGAAGTCCGGTAAAATGACAGCCCTGTACCGCAGATGCATCAAGGCGCAGTCACTCAAGGGATAGGTCAATGGACGACATATACCTTGACCGTCCAAATCTATATATCGGATTTCATGGGTGTGAGAAGAAAACGGGAATGGAGCTGCTTCTTCACCCTAGCCGAATTCATCTGAGCGAACATGATTATGAATGGCTAGGGCATGGATTCTATGTCTGGGAAAACAACTTGGACAGAGCTTTGGACTGGGCGACCAATCATTATCCAAAGTTTAAGGACCCCTTCGCTATCGGCGTTGTCTATACACTCGAAAAATGCCTAGACTTGACGGATAAGCATTTTATTGAATTGCTTTCTAAAGATTTTCCTGAATTTGTTAACGACTTGAACTCTTTGGGGACACCCGTTCCGCAAAACACGGATCTTAGGGGAAAACCGAATCCGGGAACGCAGTTTGGGGATAAAAACCATATCCAGGTTTGTATTCGCAATAAAGGCTGTATCAAGTTTTTTTTTTTGCCTCGACTATAAAATTCTATGCAGTATAAAACCATTGCCGCCAGCAACGAGAGTACCGTTGTCGCTGAATATACGCCGGAAAGCGCACGCTCTGACAGCTTCCAGAGCGAAGCCGCTCTTGAAAAGGAGTTCATCCGGCTGCTCTGTGAACAAGGATATGAGAATCTTTCTGTTCACGATGAAAGCGGCTTGATTACCAACCTGCGGCGGCAGCTCACGCTTTTGAACGACTTCACCTTTACTGACAGCGAGTGGAAACGCTTCTTCACGGAAACGCTTGCCAACGCTAACGAGGGCATCGCCCATAAGAGCCGCACCATTCAGACCGACCATGTAAAGGTGCTCCGCCGGGATGATGGAACTTCCAAGAACATTCAGCTCATAGACAAAAAGAACGTTCACAACAACCGCTTACAGGTCATCAATCAGTATGAGGAAACTGAGGGCAACCATGATACCCGCTACGATGTGACCATTTTGGTGAACGGTTTGCCCCTTGTCCATGTGGAGCTGAAACGCCGGGGCGTTGCCATCCGGGAAGCCTTTAACCAGATTAAACGCTACCAGAGAGATAGCTTTTGGGCGGCAAGCGGGCTGTATGAGTATGTGCAGATTTTCGTTATCTCCAATGGAACGCACACCAAGTATTATTCCAACACCACCAGAAGCAGCCATATCAAGGAAATGGGCGAATCTGCAAAGCAGAAATCGAAGAAAACGAGCAACAGCTTTGAATTTACTTCCTTCTGGGCAGACGGCAACAACAAGGTTATCGCAGACCTGATTGATTTTACCAAAACATTCCTCGCCAAGCACACCATTCTGAATGTGCTGACGAAGTATTGCGTTTTCACAACGGAAGAAATTCTGATGGTCATGCGTCCCTATCAGATTGCGGCAACAGAGCGCATCTTAAATCGCATCGAAATTTCCACCAATTACAAAAAGACCGGAACGATTGACGCAGGCGGCTATATCTGGCATACCACAGGAAGCGGAAAAACGCTGACTTCTTTCAAGACCGCACAGCTTGCATCCGCACTTCCCTATGTGGACAAGGTTCTGTTCGTGGTCGATAGAAAAGACCTGGACTATCAGACTATGAAGGAGTATGACCGCTTTGAAAAAGGCTCTGCCAACAGCAACGCTTCCACAAGGATATTGCAGCGGCAGCTTGAGGACAGGGACGAAAAAGGCGGCTATCATCCGTATAAAATCATCATCACGACCATCCAGAAGCTGGACAACTTCGTGACCAAGAACAAAGGACATGAGGTATTCAACAAGCATTGCGTTATCATCTTTGACGAGTGCCACCGCAGTCAATTCGGAGATATGCACGCCAAGATCGTTAAGGCATTCAGGAAATATCACCTGTTCGGTTTTACCGGCACGCCGATTTTTGCCGCCAATGCAGGAAAAGGCAAGCACATGGAATTGCTGACCACGCCGCAGACTTTTGGCGATCAGCTCCACACCTACACCATCGTGGACGCTATCAATGACGACAATGTGCTTCCGTTCCGTATCGACTATGTGAACACGGTCAAGGAAAAAGAAAACATCCAGGACAAGAATGTTTCAGCAATCGACATGGAACGGGCGATGGGAGCGCCAGAGCGTATTCGGGAAATCGTCAAGTACACGCTGGAGCATTTCGACAAAAAAACCAAACGCAACAGTTTCTATTCTTTGAAGGGCAAGCGTATGGCGGGCTTCAACGCCATGTTCGCTGTCAGCTCCATTCCTATGGCAATGAAGTATTATAAGGAGTTCCAGAGACAGCTTGCGGAGAGCCACCGTCAATTTACGATTGCCACGATTTTCAGCTACGCCGCAAACGAGGAAGACCCGGAAGACCTGTCTGCCGGACAGGCAGGTGTTCTGCAAGAAGAAGGCTTCGACACCGATGCCCTTGACCAGACTTCCCGTGACTTCCTTGAAAGCGCAATCCAGGATTACAATGCAGCGTTCAACACGAACTTTGATACGTCCTCTGATAAGTTCCAGAACTACTACAAGGATTTGTCTATGCGAGTGAAGAACCGGGAAGTGGATTTGCTGATTGTCGTGAATATGTTCCTCACAGGCTTCGATGCGACAACGCTCAACACCTTGTGGGTGGACAAAAATCTGAAAATGCATGGGCTGATACAAGCCTATTCCAGAACCAACCGTATTCTGAACTCCGTCAAGACCTACGGAAACATTGTCTGCTTCCGTGATTTGCAGAAGGCTACGGATGATGCAATCGCCCTCTTTGGAGATAAGAACGCAAGCGGCATTGTGCTTCTAAAGAGCTTCAATGATTACTGGAACGGCTACGAGGATAATGACGGCAAATATCATCCCGGCTATGTGGATTTGCTTGAAAAACTGGAAGCTGAATATCCTCTTGGCACCCAAATTGTCGGAGAACAGGCAGAGAAAGATTTTATCAGATTGTTTGGCACTATCCTCAGCATGAGAAATATTCTCTCGTCCTTTGACCAGTTTGAGGAAATGGACAGTATCGCCGCAAGGGATTTACAGAATTATCAGAGCATCTATCTTGACCTCTACGATAAGTACCGCAAAAAGGGCGATGCAGAAAAGGAAGATATTACGGACGATATTGAATTTGAAATCGAGCTTATCAAGCAGGTGGAAATCAATATCGACTACATACTGATGTTGGTTGAGAAATACCATGACGGAAACTGCGAGGACAAGGAAATCCTTGCTTCCATCCGCAAGACGGTTGACGCAAGTATGCAGCTCCGCAGCAAGAAAGAGCTTATCGAAGCATTCATTAGCCAGGTCAATGTGGATACGCAGGTTACTGACGATTGGCGCAGATTTGTTCTGGAGCAAGAGGAAAGCGACCTGACCGAAATCATCACGACCGAAAAGCTCAAAAATGAGGAAACGCGCAAATTCGTTGCGAATGCGTTCCGTGATGGGGCATTGAAAACTACAGGAACAGAGATTGACAAGCTTATGCCCCCTGTATCCCGCTTCGGCGGTGGCGGCAGAGCCAAAAAGAAGCAGGGCATCATTGAAAAGCTGAAAGCGTTCTTTGAGAAATACTTCGGTATTGGTGTACATTCCTCGTTCTTGCCGCCAAACGAAAACGCAAATGAAAACCGAATTTCGCATTTGATGGCCGCCGAGTCCCACCTGCATTATGCGGAAACAACTGCCAATGACTAAAATTCTCTTCGTCTGCCACGGAAATATCTGCCGCAGCCCGATGGCGGAATTTATCATGAAACGGCTCGTCAAGAAAGCCGGTCGGCAAGACGAATTCTTCATCGAAAGCGCAGCGACAAGCTCCGAGGAAATCGGAAACCCCGTCTATCCTCCTGCAAGGCGAATCCTTAAAAGCCACGGCATCGACCCGAAAGGAAAAACAGCAAGGCAGATGACCGCCCGCGACTTCGACACGTTTGACTACATCGTGCTGATGGACAAGAACAACCTGAGGAACCTGCGAAGCATCTTGCCCCAAAAAGTTTACGACAAGGAATGTCTTCCAAAAATGAACGAGCCTTTTTCCCGGCGGCTGCAAAAAATTTCGCTTCTGCTCGATTATACGGAAACGCCACGCGATGTCGCGGACCCTTGGTACACCGGCGATTTCGAAACGACCTGGAACGACATTCTAGACGGCTGCAAACATTTTCTCGCCATTCTATAAGTTATAGATAAAAACTATAACCAAATATCAAAAAACAGTATTGGACAAAACGCCCGAAGCGTTCTAATTTATAGCGCGTAAACAATCAACGGCGAAAACGCCAAGGAGAATTAACCATGACGATTCCAAACAAGAAATACCGTTTTGAAACGCTCCAGCTCCATGTCGGCCAGGAAACGGCTGATCCGGTCACCGATTCCCGCGCCGTTCCCATCTACGCGACAACCTCTTATGTTTTCCACAATGCGCAGCACGCCGCCGACCGGTTCGGCCTCCGCGATGCGGGAAACATCTACGGACGCCTGACCAATTCCACCCAGGGAGTCTTTGAACAGCGCATCGCCGCTCTGGAAGGCGGAACTTCGGGGCTTGCCGTTGCAAGCGGTGCCGCCGCGATTACTTACACCATCGAAGCCTTGGCACAGGCAGGAGACCACATCGTCGCACAGAAGACGATTTACGGCGGAACCTCGAACCTGCTTGAACACACGCTTCCCCAGTTCGGAATCCAGACAACTTTCGTCGATGCGCATAACCTGCAGGAACTCGAAAAGGCCATTCAGGAAAACACGAAAGCGGTCTATATCGAAACGCTGGGAAATCCCAATTCCGATATTCCCGACATCGATGCGATTGCGGAAATCGCCCACAGGCACGGTCTCCCGCTCGTCGTCGATAATACGTTCGGAACGCCTTATCTGATCCGTCCGATTGAACACGGCGCAGACATCGTCGTCCACTCGGCGACAAAGTTTATCGGCGGACACGGCACGACTCTCGGCGGAGTCATCGTCGAATCCGGAAAATTCGACTGGAAAAAATCCGGCAAGTACGCTCCCATCGCAGCGCCCAATCCGAGCTACCACGGGATTTCCTTTGCGGATGCGGTAGGCCCGGCAGCGTTTACGACATATATCCGCGCGATTCTCCTCCGCGATGAAGGTGCGACGATTTCCCCGTTTGCGGCATTCCTCCTCTTGCAGGGAACCGAAACGCTTTCGCTCCGGCTTGACCGCCACATCGAAAACACGAAAAAGGTCGTCGAATTCCTCGTGCACCATCCGAAAGTGGAAAAGGTGAACCACCCGTCACTCCCCGATCATCCGGATCACGCCCTCTACCAGAAATACTTCCCGAACGGTGGAGCGTCCATTTTTACGTTCGAAGTCAAGGGCGGGCAAAAGGAAGCGTTCCGCTTTATCGACAGCCTCGAAATTTTCTCCCTGCTTGCGAACGTCGCCGACGTCAAGAGCCTTGTCATCCACCCGGCATCTACGACGCATTCCCAGCTGACCGAAGCCGAGCTTCTCGACCAGGGAATCAAGCCGAACACGATTCGCCTTTCGATTGGAACGGAAAATGCCGAAGACATCATCGAGGACCTTTCGCAGGCGCTCGACAAAATCTAACCGGAACTTTTAAAAACGCAACCGAACGCACGGCAGTGCGTTCGTTTTTGCTTTGATGATTTTTATCAATCCTTGAGGCAGCGGACGGAAATCATCATTCCGTACATTGAAGATTTAGTCAAATATGAAGTATAGGAGGCATTCATGTCGGAGATAGCCACAGCCATGAAATCTTCAGCTTGAGCATCTTTGGATGAAGAATGAAATAAAGTGTGCGAATAATAGACTGGATTAGCATAAACCTTTGCCAAAACAGCCCCAAAACCATATTTATCATTGCCACCCAAAGCCCTGGACACTAGAGTTTTAGAAACATTCTCATCATAGTCTCCAGACGATACGTGAACGATGGAATCTTTCAGCTCGCTGGCAACAAAATCCAGCAATTGAATCCATTCCGTCGTATCCGGCAAGTGCCATCCTTCCGGGCAAATCCCGCGAACCGCGGCAGTATCCACGCACACTGTATCACCAGAACCGCATCCCTTGCCGGTTTCTCCATATACGGCAGCCGAATCCATCGCAGACGACCACAAATAGATACGACCGAATTTGTCGCAGTTTTCTTCCGAACCATCCGCACACGAGCTTCCTTGCCCTGCGGTATATCCCAAATTCAGGTTTTCCGCCATCCAGGTCTGCTCGCCGATTTGAACCGAGCGATAAGCCTGTCCGTCACGGGCATCGGTAAACACTTCATAATCGATATCCGGATTCATGTCCTTCCAGGCAAGCGCCTTGTTCTTATAGACCTTTTTATCATAGCAGACATCCTTCCCGACCGAATAGATTTCTGAGCCGCACTTGGCATAGACCGTATTTTCGTAACAGAATTCGGAATCCGTCTTGTAGGGAACGTCACCGCAGAGCGCGATGTGGAAAGTCGTCGAATCGTCGCCGCAGACCTGCACAAGCGTTCCGTCTTCGCCATCGAAAAGTTTACAGCCGGAAGTCTTTTCGTTTAAAATCGCCCCGACCGAATCTCCGTCGCAGACGATTTTGAATCCCGAACTGTCCGAAAGCTCTTTCACTTCGCACGAAGATTTTTCTCCGCTTGCCGGCAAAAGCTTCTTCCAGGCGGAATCCGCGCAGATGTAAGCGGTATTTTCATCGGAAACGAAAACCGTCTTGCCGAAATCTTCCGGCACGCATTTTCCGAGCGAGTCCGCGGACGCTATGATTTCCAAACCGGAAGTCTCCTGAGTCACCTCGGTCACCTTGGTCACGTCATCGCCGCAAGCGAAAAACAGCATTGCGGAAGAAAGTCCGAGCAGGGATCGTTTGAATGTTCTCATCTAGATTACTCCTTTTGAAGATTGAGTTGAAAACTTTAAATGGTCGATTGGCTTAGCTATTTCCTGATTCCTGTTAACTTTCAGCTAAGCTCTGGCTAGTCCTTGATACAGCGGATGGACATCGCTTCGTACATACCAACGCCACCCAAAAACAAGCTCGTGAATCTAAAAGACAGATAGCGGTCGTAAACTCCACCTCCACCCATTTCCGTAGAACTCCAGAAGTTTGCAGCGTTAAAAATATCGAGAACAAAACCTCTACTAGCAAAACCACTACTAATGCGGCCCGCCGGGATAGCTCCAAAGCCGAAAGCATCCGAACCGTTGCCCGACGAGCCTTCGTAATCATTCCATCCGCTTGTCGATTTCAGCGCATAGCCCACGGAATCCTTATTGCCGCCGAAAAGGGAATCCGCCACGAACATTTCCAGCGTGTCCCATTCTGCATTGCTCGGCAGATGCCAGCCTGCCGGGCAAATTCCGCGGATGGGATATGTCGGGGAACATGTCTTGCCTAAGCCGCAGCCTTCGCCATTTTTCGTAAAGCGTGCAGCCGAATCCACCGCCGCGGACCATAAGTAATAGCGACCGTACTTGGCGCAGGAATCCGCAGAATTGTTGTAACAGAAGCTCGATGTATCCGGCATATAGGCATAATTCAGGTTCTCCGCCATCCAAGTCTGGGTGCCGATTGTGACGATTCGGTAAACCTGTCCATTGCGATTATCCTCGAAAAATCCAAAGAGCCTTTCTTCATAGCAGACGCTGTCCTGCGGGTCATAAACTTTGCCTAAACATTTTTCGTAAAGAGTTTTCTCATGACAGAATTGTTCTTCGGGTTCGAACCAGTCGCCGTTGCAAAGCGAATAGAGAGAATCTGCAACACAGAAGCTCGAATCCGGATCAAAAGGCTTTCCGCCGCAGAAGCCTTTATACAAAATAACTTCCGATGCCCCGCAGACCTGCGTCACGGTGCCGTCGCCGTTGTCGGTGAGCGAGCAGTTTTCTCCTTCGCGACCGCTTACGAGCATCCCCACGGTATCGCTCCCGCACACGACAAAGTATCCGCCGCCAAAGTCGGAATCGAGAAGCGGAGATTTCGTAACCGTGCAAGAGGTTCCCGCCATGCCGGTTTCGCCCTTTTTGCCGTCGTTCCCGTTGAAAACCACGCCGACAGAATCATCCCTGCAGACGATTTTATAGCCAGAACTGTCTGCAAGAAGTTCCGCTGCGCATGAAACCTTTGTGGCAGCCGAAACGTTTTGCCAAGCGGAATCCGCACACACATAAACAGCATTTTCCTTCGAAACAAACTTCATTTCGCCGGAAATTTCCGACGAACACTTGCCGAGCGAATCCGCAGAAGCGACGATTTCCAATCCAGAAGTTTCTTGGGTAACTTTCGTCACATCGTCACCGCAGGCGGCAAGGAAAAATGTCGCCGTAAAAAGTCCGCACAGGGAATATTTGAAAATTTTCATCGGCTTTTTCTTTTGATGACCGAGCTTTTTTAATTCTTGAAACGCCTGTTCCATACACAGTCTCCTGTTTTCTATTTCGTGATTCCTGTTTCCTAAGTTCTATCAACTCACAATTATCAACCAAGCACTAAGCTCTCGGTTCTAAGCTCTGGCTAGTCCTTGATGCAACGAATAGATTGCGGGTAGTTCTTGTCACCTCTGAACATAAACAAGCGTGCGTTCTCGTAGAACAATTCCAAAGAATAGGCGTAGTACGCGCCCTCGTAGGATTCCGTAGAACTCCAAAAACTTAAACCCTCAAGCATACCGAAGGATTTCCCAGTTACTGACAAGCGGTTACCCGCAGGGAGAGCCCCAAATCCAAAAGCATCCGAGCCGTTGCCCGACACACCTTCGTTATCGTTCCAACCGCTTGTCGATTTCAAAGCGTAACCTACAGAATCCACGCCTCCGATTTGTTCGGCTACAAAATTATTCAAAGTACTCCACTCCGTTGAATCAGGTAGATGCCAACCCGCGGGACATACTCCACGGATCCGTCCGCTTGCAGAGCACAGTCTTTTGTTGCCGCAGTCTTTTCCGCCCTCACTGAAGAGTGCGGCAGAATCCATCGCCGCGGACCATGTATAAAGACGTCCATACTTGTCGCAGTATTCAAGATTGTCGTCGTAGCAGGAACTCAAGGTATCCGGCATGTAGGCATAGTTCAAATTATCCGCCATCCAGATCTGTTCGCCGATTCGTACCGTCCGATAAACCTGCCCGTCACGCGTATCCTCGAAAAAGTATCCGTAAATTCTTTCGTTGTAGCAAAAGCTCGAATCCGGGTCAAAAGGCTTATTCCCGCAAAACGCCTTGTACAAAGTAACCGAATCCATTCCACAAACCTGCGTCACAGAACCATCGCCGTTGTCGGTAATCGTGCAGCCTGCACCATCTTTGCCGTTTTCTCCGTCTGAACCATCAACCCCATCCTTACCGGCTTCGCCCTTCTTCCCGTCTTTCCCGTTGAAAACCACGCCGACCGAATCCCCTCCGCAGATAACCTTGTAGCCCGAGCTGTCTGCAAGAAGTTCCACCGTGCACGAAGTCCCGTCTTTTCCATCGGAACCGTCCTTGCCCGCTTCCGAAACGTTTTGCCAAGCGGAGTCAGCGCAGACATAGACCGCGTTTTCCTTTCGCGCGAACTTCATTTCGCCGGAGATTTCCGACGAACACTTGCCGAGCGAGTCCGCGGACGCCACAACTTCCAGTCCAGAGATTTCTTGCGTTACCTGGGTTACTTTGGTCACGTCGTCGCCGCAGGCAAGGAATACCGAACCTCCAAAAATTGCAAGCAAAAGATTTGTTCTTTTCTCCATATCTACATTTTCCTTTCAAGTATTTTACAAAACATCCATTTAATAATAAGAATCAAGAAAGATCCTGTCAATCATTTGAAACGATTTGCGTTTCAGAAGGTTTCGCAAAATCCGTTTTACGGATTACATCCTGATTTCCAAGGCGTTGAATAGTCTAACGCGAACGTCCGCGACGCCTTTCGTTCCGCTCTTTTTTAAAGCGGCTTCGCTCCAAGGCGCGTTCCTTGCTCGGTTCGTAAACGCGGCCTTCCTTGTAAGACGTTCGGGAAAGAAGCAGCCTCGAAATCTTTCCGAGCTTCAGGCGTTCAAGCGTCTGCTGAATCCAGACGCGGTTTTCGGGAATATACCAGAAGAAAAAGCGTTTCTGGTTGTTTTTCTGGGCGGGGGTTTTCGCCACATAGAGAGGCTTTCCGTCGGGGTACATTTCCGCGTAATACATTTCCGTCGCAATCGTCATCGGCGTCGGCGTAAAATCCTGGACCTGTTCCAACCGAAATCCGAGCTGTTTCGTTTCGAGCGCAAGTTCCGCCATATCCTTTTCGGTGCAGCCCGGATGACTCGATATAAAGTAAGGGATTATCTGCTGGTTCTTTCCCGCGGCTGCGCTTTCCCTGTCGAAAATTTCCTTGAACTTGTAGAACAAACTAAACGACGGCTTCCTAATAAGACTCAACACACTGTCGGACGTATGTTCCGGAGCGACTTTTAGGCGACCGCTCACATGGTGCCAGATCAGCTCGCGCGTATATTCCAAATGGTCTTCTTGAAGCGACTTGTCCGTCGTTTCCTGCAGGAGCAAATCGTAACGGACACCGCTCCCGATAAAGAGATGCTTGACTTTCGGATTTTTGGAAACTTCGCGGTAAAGCTCCGTCAGTTCGTGATGCCGCGTGTTCATGTTGTCGCAAATCCGGGGGAATACGCAGCTCGGACGTGCGCATTTTTCACAGCGGGAAACATCCTTTCCCCGCATTTTGTACATGTTCGCGCTAGGACCGCCCAAATCCGTAATCGTCCCCGCAAACCCGGGCATTTGAGTAACGATTTCCACTTCGCGGAGAATGCTTTCCCGACTGCGGCTCGCCACGAACTTTCCCTGGTGCGCATTGATTGCGCAAAAGCTGCACCCGCCAAAACAGCCCCGATGCGTATTGATGGAAAACTTGATCATTTCGAACGCAGGAACCGGGCCGCGTTTCTTGTAGCGCGGATGCGGCGCCCGCATATAGGGATATTCAAAGCTTTCGTCGAGTTCGCCTTCTTTTAGCGGCGGATACGGCGGATTGATTACAACGGTCGCTTCACCTGCATCCTGCAAGATTCTGCGCGCATGGATCCGGTTGGATTCCACTTCCGTCTTTCGAAACGCTTCAAACTGTTTTCGCTTACTTTGTACACATTCTTCATAGCTGGGAAGCGTCAAATCCTCCACGCCGCGATTTTTCGGAACATGTCCCTTGGGAACGAGAAACGCCGTTTGCGGAATGGAATTCATGTTCGAAAACGGGACGCCTTTTTTCAGCAAGTGCAAAAGTTCCTTCATCGGCTTTTCGCCCATTCCGTAGATGAGTAAGTCCGCGCCTGTCGTCGCGAGAATTGGCGGAAAAACACGGTCGTCCCAGTAATCGTAATGGCTGATACGCCGCAAGCTCGATTCCAGCCCTCCGATGACAATCGGAACATCCGGATAGAGCTGCTTTAAAATTTTCGCATAGACGCTTGTCGCACGGTCGGGCCGAAATCCCGCCCTGCCGCCAGGAGTGAACGCATCGTCGCTACGGAGCCGCTTCGCCGCCGTGTAATGGTTCACCATGCTGTCCATGCCGCTCGATATGGCAAAGAACAGTCGCGGTTTTCCGAGCTTCTTAAAATCCCGCAAGTCATCCCGCCAGTTCGGCTGGGAAAGAATCGCGACACGGTATCCTTCATGTTCAATCAAGCGAGACATAACCGCATGCCCAAACGAAGGGTGATCGACATAGGCGTCGGCGGAAACGACAACGACATCGACAAAGTCCCAACCGCGGGCGTCCATGTCTTCCTTGGAAATCGGCAAAAATCCGTGAGACTGTTCCATCAGCGTCCACCTTCCGGGCATGTAATTTCCGCAACCGATTCAATCGTGACATGGAGCTGCTTGACAAGCGGTGTCGTTGCCGCCCGGTAAAACATTTCCTTCCCGAACCGGTTCGATTCGATAAGCCCCGCCGCTTTTAAAAGGCGCAAATGGTGCGACACCGCAGGACAAGACATTCCCACCAGCTCGGCGATATTCGTCACGCATTCCTCCGCATGGCAGAGCAGCCAAAAAATTCGCAGCCGGGAAACATCGCCTAGTTGCTTCATCGCATTGGCAACTTGCGTCGCCGCGCGTTCCGTCGGCATTCGCTTGGCGAGAATCAGTTCCTTTTCGGTGACAGGATGATTGTGGGGCAATTTCAAAATCCTTCCGGTGAAAATTTCTCCAAAAAATAGAAAATTCCAAAACCATCATCTTGCAAACAAGCGCGAGCCGTTCTATATTTGAATTAAACGATTAAATAATTACTTAATCGTTTAACAAAATTCATCCGAAGAGGTCATGATGAAAAAGAGCTACAAAATCTCCGTCGATTGCCCGGTTTGCGCTCAAAAGATGGAAGACGCAGCAAGGAAAACCGAAGGCGTTAAAGAAGCGACTGTCAATTTTATGCTGCTCAAGATGAAAGTGGAATTCGACAATGGAGCGGACGAAAACGCCGTGATGACCGCTGTCCGCGACAACTGCAAAAAAGTCGAATCCGACTGCGAAGTGTTCTTCTAGAACTTTTCCCGACAAACCAGGAATTTAACGATGGACAGAAAACAAAAGAAAAATCTCTGCCGGATAATAGTCGCCGCAATCCTTCTCGTCGCCATGCACTTTATCCCTGCCGATGGTTATTTCCGTTTTTTATTCTACGCGGTTCCCTATCTGCTTGTCGGCTACGATGTTCTCAAAAAGGCGCTCAAAGGCATTTGGCACAGGCAGCCTTTCGACGAATATCTTCTGATGACCGTCGCAACCGTCGGAGCGCTCTTACTCGGATTCTTTAAAACGGGAGATTACGCCGAAGCGGTCGCCGTAATGCTCTTTTACCAAATCGGGGAATGGTTCCAAAGCTATGCGGTAGGCAAGAGTCGCAGGAATATTTCGCAACTGATGGACATTCGCCCGGATTACGCAAACATCGAAAAGGAAGACGGTTCTCTCGAAAAAGTTTCCCCGGACGACGTTTCGGTAGGCGCAACCATCGTTGTCAAACCCGGAGAAAAAATTCCCATCGACGGCGTTATCCTCGAAGGTTCTTCGGCGATCAACACGGTCGCTCTCACCGGAGAATCGCTCCCCCGCGACGTCTCGGCATCCGATGAAGTTCTTTCGGGAAGCATCAACCTGTCGGGGCTTCTCAAAATCCGCACAACAAAGGAATTCGGCGAATCGACCGCTTCAAAAATTCTCGACCTGATCGAGGACGCCAGCTCCCAAAAGTCGAAATCGGAAAACTTCATCACCAAGTTTGCCCGGGTTTACACGCCAATCGTCACGCTTTCCGCCATCGCCCTCGCCTTGCTCCCTCCCGTCATCTCGCTTCTTCTCGGAAAATCTCCCGAATGGACAACCTGGATTTACCGAGCCTTGACTTTTCTAGTCATCAGCTGCCCGTGCGCGCTCGTCGTGAGCATTCCGCTTTCGTTTTTCGCAGGAATCGGCGGCGCCTCCCGTTCGGGAATTCTCGTCAAGGGTTCCAACTTTCTAGAAAGCCTTTCCAAGACAAGAACGGTTTTCTTTGACAAGACGGGAACGCTGACCTGCGGAAATTTCGAGGTTACCACCATCCACCCGGATATCCTCTCCCGCGAAGAACTTCTGCATATTGCGGCACACGTCGAGCGCTATTCCAAGCATCCGATTGCCTCTTCGCTCAAAAAAGCCTACGGCAAGGAAAACGACCAATGCGCGGTCGGGGACATTTCCGAAATTTCGGGACGCGGCATTTCCGCTACGGTCAACGGGAAAAAGGTCTATGCCGGAAACAGCAAGTTGATGGACTACCTCGGCGTCAAATGGCACGGCTGTCACCATGCCGGAACGGTCATCCACGTTTCCATCGACGGAATCTACGCCGGCCACATCGTCATCTCCGATACGGTCAAGCCAAACGCCCAAAAAGCCATCGAGGAACTGAAGAAATGCGGAGTCAAGGAAACGGTAATGCTCACCGGAGATTCCCCCAAAGTCGCCGAGGATATTGCGCACAAACTAAACATCGACCGTTTTTTCGCCGGGCTTCTTCCCGCAGACAAGGTGAAAAAAGTCGAAGAATTTTTGCAACAAAAAAAATCCCGCGGAGAAACGACCGCATTCGTCGGAGACGGAATCAACGATGCGCCGGTGCTTTCCCGGGTGGACCTAGGAATTGCCATGGGCGCGCTCGGTTCCGATGCCGCCATCGAAGCGGCGGACATTGTTCTGATGGACGACGATCCGCTAAAAATCTCTACCGCGATTAAAATTTCCAGAAAATGCATGGGAATCGTCAAGGAGAACATTTCTTTCTGCATCGCGGTCAAGGCGATATGCCTGGTTCTCGGTGCGTTTGGCTTTGCCAATATGTGGATGGCGATATTTGCAGACGTCGGCGTGATGATTCTCGCTGTTCTCAATGCGATCCGCTGCCTAAAAGTTCCTCAATAATTTCGTACAAAGTCCGCATCCATCCCGATTTGACGTTTCAAGTCATCAATCGACGCAAATTTCTGTTCCGGACGGATAAACGTGAGCAAATCCACGCTAATCCGTTGCCCGTAGAGATTTCCCGAAAAATCGAGAAGATGCGCTTCAACGGCGAGCGGCAAGTTTCCTATCGACGGTTGAAGCCCGATTCCCACGACAGCCTTATGGGCTTCGCCGTTTTCCAAGCGAACGATTGCCGCATAAGAACCGTATTTGGGAATTAATTTGTATAAACCCGTCTGGACATTCGCAGTCGGAAATCCGATCGTCCGTCCCAGCTGTTTTCCCACAACGACTTTTCCGCAGATTCGATAAGGTCTCCCGAGAAAAGTATTCGCCCGCTCCATGGCTCCATTTTCCAAGGCGTTCCGAATTCTCGACGAACTCAGTATTTCTCCGTCCTTGTACTTGGCGGAAGCCTGTATGGCGGAAAGCTCAGGAAACGCAGAAAGAATCGCTTCAAAACTTCCCTTGCCTGCGGCGCCAAAGCGATGGTCATGACCGAGGACAAGAAATTTTGCATTTAACTTATCTAAAATTTCATTTTGGACAAAACGCTGGAAAGGCTCTTCGGCGACTTCCCGGGAAAACGGCAACGCGACAAAATCAAGCCCTAAAGAACGGATGAACAGTTCCTTTTCCTCGGTCGTCGTCAAAAGCGCCGGATGCCCCGGAACTCCTAGGACATGGCGCGTGTGCGGTTCAAAGGAAACGACCGTAGGACACAACCCTTTCGCCTTGGCTTCCGTTCGAAGAATCTGGAAAATTTCCTGATGTCCCAAATGGCAACCGTCAAAATTTCCCACCGTAATGGCTCTCGGTTCAGGCATTTTCCATCCCCAGATAAAATTTCGGAGCGAGCATTCCCTCGGAAAGAACGCAAGCCGCTTTGAGCTCCCCGCTCCCATCGACCGCAAAAATCAAGTCCGAGCAGGCAAGTTCAGAAGAATTCCACGTTATCGCGCGCCCGTTCCGAAAAGCCCGAACCTGCCTGTCCGTCAGCTCGACCACCGGAAAGTCCATGCAGTCCTGGGGTCTTAAAAGGGATGTCTCGGAAAGTTCTTCCGGTTTCACGGCATCTTCCAACTTCAAATGCCCGATTCGCGTACGACGGATTCCGGAGACCGCACCGAAAGTCCCAAGCGAAAGCGCCATATCCCGCACCAGCGAACGGATATACGTCCCCTTGGAACAGTCACAAGAAAAACGGTAAGAAGAACGGATTTTTCCAGACGCATTCGGAGGAGCTTCGCAAGGTCCTTCCAGGCGCAAGTTCCGGATGAAAATTTTCCGGGCCTTCAACTCGATGGAATGGCCTTTACGGACAAGGTCCGAAGCCCGGCGACCGTTGAGCTTGACAGCGCTGAATCCCGGCGGAACCTGCTCGATTTCCCCGATAAAGTTCGGCAAAATTTTGGAAACGCCCTCTTCGGAAATCGCATCGGAAGACGCATCTTCCCGGAGAAGCTCTCCATCCCATTCGTCCGTATCGGTCGAATAGCCAAAGTGCGCGCAGAAAGTGTAGGATTTTTCGCCAGCTTCCACAAAAGGCAAGAGCCGCGTTGCCCGACCGACCGCAGCGACAATCAAGCCCGAAGCCCGCATATCTAACGACCCCGCATGGCCAACCCGCCGCGTCTTGAAAATTTTCCGCAAGGGAAAGAGAGCGTTACACGAGGTAACGCCAAAAGGCTTGTCGAGCAAAATCAATCCCGAAAGAGAAGGATTAGAGTTCACCCGAATCCTTTAGTTCCGCGAGAATTTCTTCGATATGCATCGCATGGTCAAGGCTTTCGTCGAGGACAAAATTCAGCTGGGGAATTTTGCGGATCTTGAGCGCCTTGCCCAGGTAGGTGCGGATGAATCCCGAAGAATTCCGAAGGCCTATCAACGATGAAGCCTTTTCCCTGTCCGATCCAAGGACCGAAATATAGACTTTCGCATAGCTCAGGTCGTTCGTGATTTCCACACGGCTAATCGTCACAAAACCGACCCGCGGATCTTTAAGCCCTTTCATCAAGAGCTTGCTGATTTCTTCGCGGAACTGTTCGTCCAGCCGCACGGTCCGCGGCACGCGACGATTGCTGTGGCTGTGGGAATTTCTCGGCATCAGGCATCCTTCTTTTCGGCGTTCGCCTTTTCTTCCGCGTCCTTTTTCGCCTTGGCCAGCGCTTCATCGCGAGCGACATCGGCAAGCGTACGGGCGACGGTGACTTCCTTGAAGAACATCAGCGTATCGCCTTCCTGCAAGTTGTCGTAACCCTTCAGGCCGATACCGCACTCGAAACCGCGCGCAACGGACTTGACATTGTCCTTGTGACGCTTCAGAGACTGGACTTCGGTCTGCCCGAGTTCCACGCCGTTCCGATAGACATGGACTCGGCTGTTGCGATCGACTTCGCCGTCCGTAACCATGCAGCCCGCGATAATGCCGACCTTCGGAATCTTGAACACCTGACGGATTTCCGCTTCGCCGGTAAGCTCTTCGCGAGTCGTCGGTTTGAGAAGTCCCTCGACCGTATTCTTGATATCGTCGATGATTTCGTAAATGACGCGGTAATTTTTAATCTGGACGCCTTCCTTCTGCGCCATTTCGCGAATCGAAAGGGACGGCATCAGATGGAACGCAATGATTACCGCCTGGGAAGTCGATGCGAGCAGAATATCGGAATCGGTAATCGCTCCGACGCCCTTGCGGATGATGTTGACCTTGACTTCGCTGTTCGAAAGCTTTTCGAGGCTAGCGGCAATCGCTTCGGAAGATCCGCCCACGTCCGCCTTGATAATCAGATTGAGTTCGGAAATCGTTCCGTTCTTGACGCCTTCGTAGGTCGATTCGAGAGAAATCGACTTGCGGGCGCGCAGGTCGCGTTCACGTGCAGCCATCCGACGCTTGGAAGCGATTTCACGTGCGGACTTTTCGTCTTCGACCACGGCGAGTTCATCACCTGCCTGCGGAGTTCCGTCAAAGCCTAGAACCTGGCACGGAGTCGAAGGTCCCGCTTCCTTCATCTGCTTGCCGCGATCATCGAACATCGCGCGTACACGTCCGGCATAGATGCCGCAGACAAACGGATCGCCCACGTGAAGCGTACCGTTCTGGATGAGAATCGTCGCCATGGAGCCCTTGCCCGGATCGAGCTTCGATTCCACGACCGCACCGCGAGCGCGCGCCGACTTCGACGCCTTGAGTTCCAGAACTTCCGCTTCGAGCGCAAGCGTTTCGAGAAGCTGTGGCATACCGGCACCTGTCCGCGCCGAAACTTCGATACAGCTCACGTTGCCGCCCCACTGTTCCACTTCGACACCGCGTTCTGCAAGCTGCGTCCGAATCTTGTCCGGATTTGCCGTAGGCAGATCCATCTTGGTAATCGCAACGACAATGGGAACCTTTTCCCGATGGGCGAGTTCAATGGATTCCACCGTCTGGGGCATCACCATCGAATCCGCAGCGACGACCAGGACGATAACGTCCGTCACCTGGGAACCGCGAGCGCGCATCGCGCTGAACGCTTCATGGCCCGGCGTATCGAGGAACGTGACTTTTCCAACGGAAGTCGTCACTTCATAAGCGCCGATGTGCTGGGTAATGCCGCCGGATTCTCCCGAGACGACGTGCGTCTTGCGAATCCAGTCTAGAAGCGAAGTCTTACCGTGGTCCACATGTCCCATGACCGTTACGACGGGATGGCGCGGTTCCAGATCATCCGACTTTTCGTCTTCCACGCCGCCGAGAGATTCCTCTTCGTATTCCTCCATCAGCTGCGCTTCATAGCCGAATTCATCGGCGAGAATCTGGATCGTATCAAAGTCGAGCCTAGCGTTAATCGTCACCATCATGCCCATTTCCATGCACTTCGCAATGACGCGTGCGGGCATCTGGTCCATCATTCCGGCGAGTTCGCCAACCGTGATGAAATCCGACGTTTTTAAAATCTTGCGCTGTTCACCGTCCGTCACAGCGCTCTTGTCCTTGTGGTAAACCTTCTTGACCGGATTCTTGGAAAGAGAAGCCATCACGCGCGAGACATTCTGGCGAATCGCATCCTGCTGCTCGCCCTGTTCAAAGCGGTTGTCCTTGTTGTCCCGCCCGTTCTTGCAGCGCTTGCCCTTGAAGCGGTCCTGGTTTCCGCCGTGACTAGGCCCGCCCTTGCCACCGCCGAAACGGTTGTTTCCGTTCGCATTGTTCTGCGCACTCGCAAAGACATCCTGCATCGCCTGGCCGGAAAAATGCCCGCCGCGCGACTGGCCGCCAAAAGAACGCGAACCGTTCCCAGAACCTGAAGTTCCGTTCCGATAATGCGACGAACCGCCCGTGCCACGCCCCGCATTCGGGCCAAAATGCCCCGTGTAGCCTTGGCTCGAACCGGAATTCCGATTCCGGTGTTGCGCAGCGGCCTGCTGTCTCGATTTTTCGATACGGGCAAGAATCGCCGCATCCGGCTTGAAAACCTGCGCCTTCATTTCCACCTGGCGCAATTCCCCGACCGGAACCGCATGGACTTGCGGCCTAGCCTGAGGCGTCTGCGGCTTTGAAACAGGACTAGGCCTTGACATCGGAGCAGCTTGCGAGGCTGCGGGCTTAGCCGAAACAACAGAAGGCTTTTCCGCCGTCTTTGAGACCTGAACCGAAGGCGCCGGTTTATTTTCCGCCGGCCTGGTTTCGACCGGAGCGGATTTTGCCATAGGCGTTGAAACGACGGGCTTTTCGGCAGGAGCGACAACCGGTTTGTTCTCCGCTGTTTTTATTACAGGCGAATTTGCCTTGGGCGTTTCAATCGATGTATTTGCCACAGAAGCCGCCTTGGCTTGCAAGCTTTCTACGGGTTTCGGGGGGACCGGCTTGGGGTTTGTCCGCGGCGCGTTCTCCTGACGCGAAAGCTTGACGCTTCCGAACTTTCCCTTGACAACCCGATGGGAATCCGTCGAAGCCACAGGAGCTGCAGTTACCGGACGTGAAGAGGCCGCCTTTTCGTCGGCGATTTTCTTCTGGTTCTTGCGCAGACCGGCAGTTTTTGCACGCCGCGCATCGGCTTTTGCCTTTTCGTCCATCACTTGCGCTTCAATCGAAGCAAAAGACATTTGTGGAACTGGGGAAAACGGTGTCAAGACCTGCACGCCATTTTCGTGCAGAAGTGCAACAACGCGGCTCGGATCGACGCCATGCTTCTTGGCCCATTCGCCCGGGGTGATCATAACTTCATTACTCATCGATGCTTTTGCTCCAATGTAGCGAACTTCTAGACTTCCTTAACCTTCCACGTCCGTATTTTCATTTTCGGAGACGGGAGCATCCGCCACAGGCGGTTCGGTTTTGGAGGAAGCCTCTTCCTTGAAGGGAGACGCGTCCTCCGGCCGAAGTCCGGTCGCCTTGGCGATGTCTTTCGGACGCGCAGCCATAATCAGCTGGCGCTCCTCGTCGCTCTTTTCGGACCATTCCTTTTCCCCGAAGACGTCTAGGTCGTGTTCCACCAAACGGGAAGCCAAGGTGACGTTCTGCCCGTTTTTGCCGATCGCCTGGGCTAAATCTTCATCGGCGATGACCACGACAACACGGCAAGTTCCCGGTACCTCGAAGTACTTGACAATATTCGCCGGGGAAAGGGCGTGACGGATAAATGTAATCAGATCCGGATCCCAGTGGACGATATCGATGCGCTCGTTTCCGAGTTCGCGGACAATCGCCTGGACGCGCGCCCCTTTCATGCCGACGCATGCTCCGACCGGATCAATCCGGGCGTCGTGAGCGGACACGGAAATCTTTGCGCGATAGCCCGCATCGCGAACGACACCCTTGATTTCCACGGAACCGTCAAAAATTTCGGGAACTTCCTGGCGGAACAGTTCGTAGAGGAACATTTCGCTCTTACGCGAAAGGATGACCTGCGCCCCGTTCTTTGAGGATTCTGCGACAGCCATGATGACCGCCTTGACCGAGCTTCCCTGCTGGAAGCGTTCCTTCGGCAGCTGCTCCTTGAGCGGGAGAACGGCTTCGGTCTGGCGCCCGATAGAAACAATCGCATTGCGGCTTTCGACGCGGAGAACCTCGCCATTGACAATCGAACCGATTCGATCCCGATAGGTTTCCACGATTTTATTGCGTTCGGCATCGCGGATGTGCTGGATTAAGAACTGCTTCGCCGTCTGGATGGCCTGTCTGCCGAATGCGGAAATCGGAAGTTCCATTTCGAGATGGTCGCCGGCCTGGACATCAGGGTTCACGTCGCGCGCCTGCTCGACAAGCATGTAGTGCTCATCCATTTCCTGGACGGTAGCGGCATCGAGCGACGGGTCGTAGTCCGGATAGTCATCGACGATATCGACCACCAAGGCGATTGAAATTTCGTTCGTCTCCTTGTCGATATGTACGTCGAAATGCTTATCGATATTTAAGTACTTGCGGGCAGCGGTGATCAGCGCATCCTTGAGCGCCTCTTCCACGACAGAATCATCGATATTCTTGACATCGACCACGGCCTTCAGGGCTTCGATCAGATTGATTTTGGGTTCCTTGTTCTTCGTTGTCATAAGAGCCTTTGTTTTAGAATTGAACTTCTACTTTGGCAGAGAGAATCTCGGACCGAGGAACCAAGACCTGTTCTGTCACGCCTTTTACCGACAGGGTTAAACTTTGTTCGTCAAAAGCGACCAGCGTTCCGGTAAGCGGCTTTCCCGATTCGCGCGTAATCCGCAAGAGACGGTTCAAGTTGCGCTCAAAATCCCGAGAGGACTTCAGGGGACGGTCTATCCCCGGAGAAGAAACTTCAAGCGTATAAGCTCCGTCGATCAGCGTCTCGTCATTATCCATCGCATCGGAAAGATGACGGCTGACCGCAGCGCAATCCTCGACATCGACGCCTTCCGCCTTGTCGATATAGATGCGAAGAATCTCGCGCTTCCCAGCCTTGAACATGTCGAACTCGACAAGCTCCACACCGGAAGCTTCGCAAGCTTCGGCGATCAGGGAATCCAGTTTTTCCCGATTATCCAAATACACCTCATAAAAGAAAGGATCGTTCACATAAACGAGCCATGGGCTTTGTCAAATAGAGAAAATTTGAACGCATCGGGCAACCGACAGTCCCAAAAAACCAGGGATTTTGCTCGCACTAGATCCCAAGCCCAGGGAATCCGATGGCGAAATTTTGTATTTTTACGCCATGCTTTCCGGATTCATCCTCATCCTCATCAGTCTTGTCGGCTCAGCCGGGACCGTTTTCTATTTCAAGCGGAACCTAGTCCGTATCGCCGAAAAGAACAAGTCTATCGAAAGCAAGTCCAAGCGGATTCTGAATTATCCGCTCACCGTTCTCTGGTACGGCTACCTGCTCGTATTTTTCGTAGGTCTTTCGGTAAACAACCTCATTTTTGACTGACCGCCTTCTTTGCTTCGCTCCACAGGGCGAGCAGTTCCTCGGGAGAGCGTTCCTTGAGGGATTTTCGGGAATTTTCCGCTTTCGCCAATTTTTCAAGTTCCCGGTAGCGGGCGTCAAACTTGGTGTTCGCACGAAGCAGCGCCGTTTCCGCATTCAGCCCGAGATGTCGCGCCAAGTGGCAGAGCGTAAAAAGCAGATCGCCAAACTCTTCTTCCATGCGTTCCCTGTTGGGGTTTTCCGCGGTCGCCTTCCCGTATTCGTCGAGGAATTCGCCATACTCTTCGCGAACCTTTTCAAATACCGCTTCGTCGGACTTCCAGTCAAAACCGTCCTTCCATGCCCTGCGACCCATTTCCTGCGCCCGCGCAAGCGTCGGCATGCTCCGGGAAACCTTGTCCATCGCCGACTTTTCCTTCATCTCCGCATTGTTCTTCTCGGTCGCCTTGATCTCTTCCCAGCGGGCAAGGACTTCACCCGTTCCGCTCACATGGGCGTTCCCAAATACGTGCGGATGCCTACGAACCATCTTTTCGCTCACCGCCTGCACAACATCGTCGATATTGAAATCGCCACGTTCATCGGCGACTTGGGCATTGAAAACGACCTGAAACAGGACATCGCCGAGTTCCTCGCACATGTGCGCCTTGTCGCCTGCCTGAGCCGCATCGATAAACTCCGAAGATTCTTCGATCAGATAGGGCAAGAGACTCTGTGTCGTCTGTTCCCTGTCCCATGGGCATCCGTCTTTCGCCCGGAGCCGTTTCATAATATCCACAAGATCAGCAAAGGAATATCTCATGGAATGCAAAACTAGCAATTTTCCGGTCCAGGTTCTCGAACGGGAATTTTTTCCCGAAAAGCTACTTGAACTTCCAAAGCCGCCAGAAAGGCTTTACTACCGCGGAGCCCTGCCGGATTTTGGCAAATCGTGGATAGCCATGGTAGGGACAAGGCGGCCAAGTCCTTACGCCGAAGATATTTGCCAAAGCCTAATCGCCCGTCTGCGTGGAACCGATGCCGTCATCGTATCCGGGCTAGCCCAAGGAATTGACAGTTTCTGTCACATGCACGCGATCCGTTCGAGTATCCCCACCGTCGCCGTTATCGCCCAAGGAATCGAAGCGAGCATCGGAGGCTCTCGCGGAAACATCGCCAGACAAATTCTACAAAACGGCGGAACGGTTCTTTCCGAATATGCGGGCAGGACGCCTTCCCTGAAATTTATGTTTCCCGAAAGAAATCGCATCATCGCAGGCCTTTGCCAAAGCACAACCCTTGTCGAAAGCAAGGAATCCGGCGGTGGAATGCTAACCGTCCGATTTGCCAGGGAACTCAAGCGATCGGTTCTCTGCGTCCCGGGAAACATTCTCGCGAAAACTTCACAAGGCACCAATCGCTGCATCGCCAAGAAAGAAGCCCTTCCCATCTGGAACCCCGAAGACTTTCCGGATCTTTGCGGAGCGAAACGTTTGTCCGATCCGACGCCGGAGGATTTGTTTCGAACGGGAATCCGGCTCGAAAGCGACGCCAAAAACCTTTTCCGAAAATGTGCGGGTTTTACCCATCCGCTAGAAACGCTCCGACAGAATTCGGGGATTCCGATTTCAAGACTTTTAGCTATATTGACGGAACTGGAAATTGCAGGTCTTGTCCATTCGAAGGACGGAAATGAATTTCACTTTTTGACTGCGGGGTCACAGTGATCGTTCGGAAAATCGGAGTTTTTCAAGTTTTAGGCGCGGTATTGGCGGTCGCAACCGGAGCGTTCCTCTGGTCTTTCATCCTAGGCGAAAACGGTCTGTGGAATCAACACAAATTAAAGAACCAAATCGTCCGCCTAGAACAGGAAAAAGAATCCCTCCAGGCCGAACTTTTAGCCCGGAACCACGAAGGGGAACGACTGCTCAAGGATTCCTTCTATATCGAATCGATTGCCCGTACAAAATTCGGCATGGCAAAAGAGAACGAGACTGTTTACCAATTCATCGATGAATGACCGACGCGTCACCAGATGAAAAATCCGATGCCCGCCAAAACCTGGTGCGAAACGCCCTTTAACTTTTGAAAGCCCAGATCGTGGTCTAGGAAATTCGCCATGTACTTGAAGCGCAAGGATATCGAAGATATCGGCGCTTCGGTTCGGCGCGAGCAAATCGATAACAAGCGGAACTCTCCCGAAATACCGGCAAGATAAGCAACGGAATGGTTGTCTTCCACATAGCGCTTGAGTCGATGATAATTGTTGTTCGGTTTATCCGCATAGTAGTAATAATCCGCGGAATTATCGGGCAGAGCAAGCTCCGCCGAAGCGATTCCTAGAAACGGTTCCACTTTGAAAAAACGACTGTCCAAGACGACAAAGCCGAATGTCATCCCGCCTTCTAAAATGGCGAGGTCGCTGTTTTTCTCCCAAAGGACATCGGCAAATTGGCGGTTTTTCCGCGTTTCCAAGATTCCGAACGAGACGAAAGGCGTAAAAGTCATCCGAAAAAGCTGGATGGGAAGCGCCACATAGTAATCCCGATATTTATGGTGAAATTCCTTTTTGAAATCCGATGTCAAAAATCCAAGTCCCGTCAAGAATTCAAAGCCTACCCCATTGCCGTATAAATGCGCCTGTAAGACATCCTCGGAGCGATCCGTCTCCTTTTTTTGTTCCGCGGTCAAAAAATTTTCCCGAAGCCAGATTCCGTTTTCATCATTCGGATACTTTTGGACAAAGCTTTTTCCCGACTCGAAAAACGTCCGGGAATAAAAATCGCTTCGCTGTTCCCACGAAAAAATTACCGGGAAAAACGCCGGAATCGCTTCCTTGTAAAACGCATCCACCGAAGACTTTTGAACCAATGCAAACAGGCTGTCCAACTTTTGCCCCGTCCACGTGAAATTCCGCTTCAGATAGGCAAAAAGCTCATCGTGGAAATAGAGAATCTCGCCACTTCCGCCAGACGATTCGACAGCGCACCGTTCCGCAACCGTATTCGCCCGCTTTGCTTGCGGGGCAAACAGGCGACGTTCGCGGACAAGTTCCGCCCACGCGGAATCATACTTTTGAATTTGCAAATAGACCAGTCCCTTTTCCATCCGGGAAAAAGGACAAAGACGGTCCGAATATTTTTCGTCCAAAAAAGAGACCGTCTGCAGAGCAAGAACGGAATCCCCTTCCTGCAAGGATTTTAGGAGCAGCGTACGACCGCGACGAACCATCTCTTCTGTAGAAGGCGGGAGCGCTAGAATCGCCTGTTCGACATTCGAAGCAAAAAGAGTGCACGATAAAAGAAAAAGCCAAAGGATTGTCTGTCGCATACGCAAAAGATAATTCTTATCGGGTTTCTGTTATTCGATATCCTTCAACAATGCGCCGTGAATCGCTATATCGTCCAACCACAAATCCGCAGGACCATCCGCATAAAAAACGGTAGCCTTGCAATGCCTACTCACCTCTTCCCACGAATAGGAGGCATCTAAAGTAGAACCGCTCGCCACTTTGAATCTTTCGATAGGAAGCGCATAATCCGTCCAAGAAGAATCCAAAGTTACCTTGGTTTCAAAAACCGTATTTTTCAAAAGGTTTTCAGCCCGACAGACAAATTGCACTCGGATAATTCCCGCGCCTTTCGCCGCAAAGAACAGCGTATCCATACGCGACAGGTCCCGGAACACGCGCTCCAAATCGGGATAATTTCCATCCATTCCCCAATTAAAACCGACCATCGCCTTTCCGCCCGAAACGTCTTCAAGACTTATGTGCAAGGCATTTCCATGGATTTCATCGGCAAAGACTCGGTGCGCAGCTAGATGATGCGTCGAATCGTTTAGCGAGTCCGAATCAAACGCCGCCCACCACCGGCCTCCGCCGTTAAAACGATGCAACCGAGTAAAGGATGAGTTCGCGTCCGAAAAATTGTCCACAACAATCCGCCCGGAGTTTTCTTCTAGCAGATGCCAGCTCCCATCTTCCAGTAAAACGATATCGTCACGCCCTAAATTTTCCGGGAGCGGCAAACGCCAACGCCCAGACCTATCGCTACGCGTAAAAAATCCCGTTCCATAAGCCGCGACAATCTGGTTCGCCTGCGCCTTTCCAAAAAAATTCAAGGGTTTCTTGACTTCGATTTTCAGAATGGATCCGGCTTGTGCACATTGGGCATACCCCAAACCTTTGCCGTGCGCGACAATTAATCCCACATGCGCACAGAGGCCGGAATCCACAGAAAAAATCCCATCCTTATCCGCAACAAAAGCGGAATCCCGGACAATTTTTTCCCCTTTCTCGGTCTTCGCCGCCCAATTTCTCCGTTCAGCAACCTGGACCACCGCATAGGGAATCGGAGAACCGCGAGAATCCAACACGACAGCCAAGACAGAATCCCTAACCGAAACAAGGCGCTGCACCTGGATTACATTTTCGTGTTCGCTGGTCCCACCGGCAACATTTCCTTCGCAAGAATTAAAAACATAGAGGAAAAGGCAAAAAATCCAAAGCCGACGAATCATTTTACAATCTCTTTTTCTGAACCAAATTCACTCGTCGGAGTCGCGGCAACAGGGAAAATCTGCAAGGCAATCTGCATGACCGTATCGCTTTTGGAATCGTTGTGCACAAGCGTTGCAACCCGGTTTTTGAACTTTTCCGCTTCCGCCAAAATCATCCGAAAGCAAGTTCGGGAAACACCCGCAGTCATTCCAGCGACAAATCGGCGATCCTTTTTCCACCTTTGAACCGCTCGCGAAGCCTTGTCCAGCATATCGCAGTGGTACTTTACCAAGGCAGCCCGATGTTCGGGACACCCGCTCCGAAGAGCGCGATGAGTCTGCACCCAAAGTCCGTCGGAATTTCTTTCGATAAAATGGAAGCGGCTTAAAACCTGGATGGCAAATCTCGCATCGTCTTCACTGATCGCCGGTTTCAAGGATCTCGCAAGCAGCGCATAGTCATCCTTGAAATCAAACAAAGTAATCAGTTCCCGAATTGCCGGGATAAACCAGTGACCGTAATATTCAGAAAATCCCGCCGAAATTTCGACCGGACGGATGGAACCGCGCATCTGTAAAAGCTCCAAGCGATAACGCTCCTTTTGTGCGTCTTCCCGCGCCTGGCCAAAACGAACAAGCTTATGCCAATACTCCAGTTCCGACCCCGAAAGCCCTATCGCTTTTCCGACCGTTTCAATTGTCTTTTCGCTTAGATTCCTTTCTCCAAGCATCACCTGGCGCAAAAAATTGGGATTGCAAAGTTTTGCCCGCTGCGCAATCGCACGCCAAGAGAACCGGGCTTGATTCCGCGAATCGTGAAAGTCGCGCAAAAACGAACGAAAATCTCCATATTCGAAAACGGATTTCATATTTTTCAAATTTAATGCGGTCAAAATAAAATATCCAGTAAAATTTTATTTAAATGTATTCCCTTTGAATACAAAAAATTGTATTCCAGAAAAACGAAACGAATCCGTTGCACAAAAAAATTGCTGTGAGAATCTCACAGCAATTAAAAAGGTGGCGGATTGAACCCCGAACTTACCAGGAGGGGAGCAATGATAGAGTTGTTAGAGGATTTACCTTTCCGCCAAAACTCTAAGCCTTAATATAGAAGAATCTATCGAAAAAGGCTAGTATTTATTTCTTATTTCCGAGGTTTCCGAATGACAGCGGGTTCTTCGTGGAACTCGATGTGGCAGTGCGGTTCAAACCGGAATCCACCGCGACGATGGCGATTCAAGCCCATGACATCGGAGACTTTTGCCAGATGATCCACAACGCGGTTCAAACGGCTTTCAAAGTTCGGATTTACCGGATCGATGCAAATTTCGGGATCCCGCTTAAATTCGCGGTTTTCGAATTCCTCACGCCCGGTCTTCGTATATTCACGCAAGATATTGCGAAGAATGCGAGCCGGGACATTGCGCATCAGATGCTTGCCGTTTACCGAAATCGAATCGTCTGTTTCGTAATAGATGATTTCCGCGACATGGTTAATCTTGTGAAGAAGCTCGTCATGCGCTTTCTGGACCGGAGGCCAAACGCTGTATTCTTCCTGAACGAGCGAAGAAATCAGCCCAGCAAACGGATCCTTTGTCTTCACATCCTTTGCGTAGATGAATTCCGCAATGGACGCCGGAGCGCCGTAGTAGCGATCCTTGTAGAGAAGACGCGTTCCCGTAAACGTATCGACCACATCCGTATCGGCACGAACGCAAAGCTTGTCCGCAAACTTGGAAAGTCCCAAATCGACCGGAATCTTTTCAAGGCATTCGCCGAACTTAACAACCTTGCCAACCGCGATTCCACTGACATAGAACGTGTCGCCTTCCTGGTTGCCGATGAGACGCCCGATCAGGGACTCTTCTGCAGAATACTGGCAGGCATAGACATGGATCTTTTCAAACGCCGGCAAATCCAAAAGGCAGGGACTCTGCTGGAAGGCGTGAAGCATCCATGTCGAGTACACCGCCGACGGGTGATAGGAACCGTTTGAGCGATTGATGAGGAAATCATGGCGTTCGTTTCCTTCGACCGAACCTTCCACAAAATGGAAATTCTCGTGGAACAGGTTGCGCTTTTCGATAAGGCGCAAGACTCCGAGTCGTTGGTCCTGCATATCGTAGAAATCACGAATGTAGGGAAGATAGGAACGCATGAGCGCACGCTTGGGAATCGATGTCAAATGCTTCAGCTTTTCAAACATCCGAATTCCAAAGGCATCCAGATTTTCGCCCTTTGAAAGAAGCCAGTTTGAGAAGCCTTCAATCATCAGCGCATTGTCTTCCACGCTGACCATTTCGTCTTCCTGCCACGCGTTTTCAATCAATTTGCGGCTGGTGACACTTGCGTTCTGGACCAAAGGAACCAGGTCTTCTGTCCGGAACGAAAGGAGAAGTTCGCTGTAGGCCAACTTCAGAAAAATATTCGGTATTTTATTTTCATTATCCTGCATGTCCATAATTTATCTTTTTACACGCGTTTTGCCCATCCCCTTTTTGAATTAAAAGCATTTTTAATGATATTTTTGAGACTTTTCTATATTTTTGGCATGAAAAGTCCACGAATTCACGCCCTTTCCGAAGATGTTATCAATAAAATCGCAGCAGGAGAGGTGGTGGAACGCCCCGCATCGGTAGTCAAGGAGCTGGTAGAAAACTCGCTAGATGCCGGAGCGACCCGCATCGAAGTCCAAATCGTGAATGGCGGAAAGACTTCTATCCTCATCAGGGACAACGGCTGCGGAATGTCCGAAAGCGATCTGGACATTTGCTACAAGCCCCACACCACATCCAAGCTAACGTCCGCGGAAGATCTTTTCCATTTGGCGACGAACGGTTTTCGGGGCGAAGCAGTCGCATCGATTGCCGCCATATCAAAACTTTCCATCACTAGCCGTGAAGCCGACGCCCCCGAAGCCACCACGCTTCACCTTGTCGGCGGAAACCTCGACGCGAAATCGGCAGACGCCTCGCCCCGAGGAACGACTTTTCTAATCGAAGACCTGTTCTTTAACGCGCCGGTCAGAAAAACCTTTCTCGGCAGCGATACGCTGGAAGCCTCCCGAGTACTCGATACGGTGACGCGAATTTCGATGGCAAACCCGAATGTCCGCTTCGATTACAAGGTCAACGGCAGAGACATTTTTACAGGCGTCGAAGAAAGCAATCTAAGAAGCCGTATTGCGGAAGCGCTCGGAACAAGCATCGCCAAGTCGATGCTCCCCGTCGATTACGAAGAAGCGGGCATTCGCGTTTCGGGCTTTGCGGTTCCTCCCGATGCACTCCAGAACAAGCGGAGCAAGCTCTACTTCTATGTGCAGAAGCGCCCTATCTGGAATCCCATCATGACCAAGGCGGTTATCCGGGCGTATGAACCTTACGGCAGCACAAACGCGCCTATCGCCGTTCTCTTTCTGGAAATGCCCGACACCTCGGTCGATGTGAATGTCCATCCGACCAAACGAGAGGTCCGGTTCGCCAACGAGAACGATGTATTCCTGGCGGTCCATCACGCCATTCGGGACGCTTTTCAAAAATCCGAAGAAGAGCATCCGTCGATTCGCCTTGCAGATTTTTCGCTAGACACTCCTGCGCGGCAAGAAGATTCAACCGTTCCATCACCGGAGCCGTCTTTCACAAAGCCACAGCCGGTTCAAGAAGTTTCTGCAGCTGCTGCCACCCCGAAAGCTCGCACGGTCCCCGCCGGTCCGATTTCGCAAGCGACAAAAAATGTCAAAGAATATAAACCGAAATACAATTCGGAAGATCCAAGCGAAATTATCCAGGACCTCTTTTCCCTGCCCGAAAATGGAAATATCATTCCGCTGACCCCTCAAAATTTACGGCCGCCAACCCGGGTGGACAAGGTTACCCCGCCACAGATTTTCCAACTGGCAAACACGTATCTTGTCTGCGAAGATAGCGAAGGGCTTTTGCTCATCGACCAAAATGCGGCGCACCAGCGTATTCTCTACGAACGCGCTCGCGCGTCCCTCTCCGCGGAAGCCGCTTTGGAAAGCCAGGAACTTCTGTTTCCCGAAATCATCGAATTTTCCCCGGTAGAAGCGAGCATCATTCCGGAACTCATCCCGATGCTCGACCAGCTGGGATTCCACCTGGAGATTTTCGGAAAGAATACCTACCAGCTCCGCGGAACCCCCAGAGACCTGCCTTTTTCCAGGTCCGTCGAAGCGCTCAAGACGCTCGTTTCCGATGTTCTTCTCGGGGAAAATCCGGGCAAGCCATCGCACGAATCCCTGGCAAAAGCCTGGGCGAAAAGCAATGCCATCCAAGCGGGCGACAAACTGGGAGCCGAAGAAATGACGCACCTGATGGCGAATCTCCTTTCTACGCAAGACCCGATGAGCTCGCCTAGCGGGCGCCCCACCCTGATGCGCCTTCCCATTTCCGAAATCAACAAACGTTTTAAACGCTGATGTTTTCGAAAAATAGGCCCGTGGAAAAGCCCCCCAAAAAAAATTCAATGGCACAAAATTCTCCGAATCGGAATTTTTACCGATACCGTTAGTTTGTATATTGGGAAACCGTGATTAAACCGTACAAAATCTTTCTGCTTTTAGCGCTTTCCAAATCTCTCGTCGCAACGGAACTGAGCTTTTCAGGTAACCAGAGCGATATCCGCTGGAAAGCCTCTTCTTCCGAGCACTTTAACTTCGCGTATCCGGCGGGCTACAGCACCCATGCGGGAATTGTCGCTTCGACAGCGGAAGCCGTGTACGATTCCATCGTTTCGCGTTACCATATCGAGATGCCGCTTAAAATCGACGTATCGCTGCAAAACGCCCTGTATGCGAACGGCTCGGCGGTGCCAAACGAAAACGCGATGAACCTTTTTCTTTCCAACTGGGATTTTAAGATTCGAAGCACGCATCCCTGGATTGCCGACGTCGTCACCCATGAATTTTCCCATTTGGTGAGCATTGAAAGCGGAAGCAAGCTGCCATATTTTATCTACGGAATCCAGCTATCCTACCTGGATTATTACAACGAACGCTCAACGCAAAACGCTTCGCTTGTCGTGCCTTTTACGCTCCAGCCGCTTTGGTTTGCCGAGGGAACCGCCCAATTCGAATCCGCCCGGATGGGTTTTGACGCCTGGGACAGCCACCGAGATATGCTGCTCCGCGTTGCCGCCCTGAATGACGGGATTCTCGACCTGACATATATGCATGATTTTGCGGACAATTCCCTCGAAGCGGAACTCGGGCCTTATACACAAGGCTTTTCCCTCGTCCGATATATCGACGCCGAATACGGTCCCGAAGCCGTTCCAAAAATCTGGCATGAACTTTCCAAAATGCACCGGGTCACCCTTTCTAGCGCGCTAAAAAAAGTCATCGGCATCGATGAAGATTCCCTTTACAGAAAATGGAAAGAATCAACCGTCAAACACTATGAACAGGAAAGGGAAAAACTCGGAACATTGATCACGGGAAAAAAATGGACGGAAAACGCATTCTACCAGGACTACCCGGTCATCGCCGGCAAGAACATCTACGGAATTTCCAACTTTGGCGGGCCCTGGTTCGACGGGGGCGTTTTTAAAATTCCAAAAAATCAGTTGGACTCCTCTAGCGTCCAGGATTCTTTGAGCGGAATTTCCTTGACGGTTCAGGATTCGATTATCGATATTTCCCGATTCGCCAAAAATTCTTTTAAGCCTAAAAAGCCGTGGTTTGACAAGGGCATTTCCGTCCGAGAAATTTCGGGAACCGGGCCGCTGCTCGCCTATACGACCTTTGCAAAGCGCGACAGGAACGGACACGCCCACTTCGACATCGCGGTCGCCGACACGAACGGACAAAACGCCCAAGCGACATTTCTCGCCGATGCGGTCTATCCGGACATTTCCCCAGACGGCAAGAAAATCGTTTTTGCAAGGCGCGAAATCCATTCGACGCGTTTTGTGCTCAGCAAGGTGAAAACTCCCGATTTCAAACAAAAAAGCCCGGGCGAAATCCAGGACGTCTATGTTCCCGACAAAAAACTTCTCTACTACAACATCTACACGCCGAAATTCAGCCCCGACGGGAAAAAAATTCTCTTTGGGTTTTTCGACGACAAAAACCGCGGAATCGCCTGTATCCAAAGCGACGGTTCGAATTTTCAAATCCTATCGCAAGAGGGAATCGATTACCGGGACGCCAACTGGATTGACGACGAAACCATCATCTATTCAAACAATCGAAACGGCATCTTTAACCTTTATTCCAAAAAATTGCCAAGCGGTGCAGAGCATCCCCTGACAAATGTTCTCGGAGGAGCCTTTTCGCCCGTAGTCGATTCGGGAACCGTATTCTATACCAATTACGACAAGGACGGATTTTCGCTCTACTCGATAGAACTTTCCGATTACGACGCCACAACGGATTCCGTCTTTTCCATTTTCGATACGACTTATACGGTTTGCCCGTCGCCTGCTGAAGCAACAATCGTTCCGGATTCGTCCGAGGCTCTAGCACAAACGGATTCCTCGTCTGCGGATTCCGTTGCCGATTCCACAAGGCTCGCTCCGACATGCCAAATCGACACCCTGGTTACCAAGCGGGATTCCACAATCAAAAAGCCCAAGGCTCCGCCAATCGTCTTGAACGGAACGCTTTCGCCAAAAGTTCAAAAGCCGCTGGAATTTTCGGAAATCGAATTTGCCGGCAGCGAACGGAACTACAAGCCGATTCCGACAAAGTTTCTCATCGCACCGATTTTCGCCATCGAGGAACGCTCTCCGGATTTCAGCGTAAACGGAGACGGAAAGGCGACACCGAAACTGGGATTTGCCATGACTCTTTCCGATCCGCTCAAAAAGAACATCCTCTCGGCAGGACTTTTGCTTGAGCTCGGAAACGGTTGGAAGTACATCAACGGAGACGGCATCAATCCCGAGATAGAGCACGAATTTTTGGCGTCTCTTGAAAACCATTCGACACCGATTACGCTGGGACTTTCTTTCACCAATATGAATTTACGCTCCAAGGACACGGTTCGCTACGAAGACCCGCGAAGCTACGAGGATTCCGTCGGCACAAGCCATTATGCGGTATCCCTCAGCGCAATTCAGGGAAGTGCGAGCTACAGCGTTTTCAAGCAAGGCGACAGCGTTTTTGCGCTCGGAGGTTATGATTGGTCGAACTTTAATTTGTACGAAGACAACTTGAAATGGACTTACCAAAAACGATTCTCCGGAGCCATCGGAATTTCCTTTGACGGAGGCGCAGACGATGAAACAGCGACGAATACGGCAGGCGCGGGAAACGGCATCACGGCAAGTTACCAGATTTCGAATTCGGACCTGTATCGTCCGGGAACATTCGCGGAGAGCTTCACCATCTCTCCGAGCGGAAAAATCGAACCGATTTACCGAAATTACACGCTGCACAGTTTTTATTTCAATCTGCACGGGAGTCTCGCCAACCCGATTCATTCCGGGGCACGCTTTGCAGCCGGGGCAACGCTTCAAGGCATCGGAGCCTGGACGGCGAAGGACTCCAAGGATACGCTCGACAGCTACTATTATACGCCGCTCCTTTTGGAAGGATATCCCTACCTGATTACCAACGAGGATTACAACCGCAGCGGACTGAAAACCGCCAAGGCGGAAGTCCACTACCTGTTCCCGATTTTTGAAGATTTCCGGAAGCAGTTCTGGATCTTTACGACCCGGGATTTGTTCGTAAACCTGTACGCACAAGTCGGAGCGGCCTGGAACGACCACGGGATTCCGGTGTCCAAATTTTCAAAGAGGGAATTCTGGGACCGTAGCGTCGGAGTTGAATTCCGACTCGCCAACCGGATTTTTTACACGATGCCGTTCAACCTATCGCTGAACCTTGCCCGCGGACTAGACCGAATCGGGGAAGACGAAAACGGAAAGGGCGGACGCAAGATGACGCCTATCGATATTCCCGTTTTACCGAAAGCGGTTTCGCCGACGCGAATCAAGTTTTCCATCGGGTTTGATTTCGACAATTCCTGGATGAATTAAGCCTAATCCCAGTGCATCGATTCCTTGCGAATCAGGAATCTGCGAGATAAATCGTCGAGATTTGCCGCATCGCTTTCAAGCCCCATCAAGCCACCAAAAAGAGGATACGGGCTAGCCGTCCCCCCCTGTTCATTGCACTTGACCCGAGCGAAAATTTTTCCGTCGCGGATTTGCAAATCCAAAATGTGCTCGTTGAGATTCACTTCCTGTCCGCGATGATTTTTTACAACCGGCAATTTCTTTTCGGTGAATCTTTCCAAAAGGTTTTCCGGGATTTTTTCCGGTCGGAAAGAATACGTCATCGATGTCGGAAATTTCGAAGATAATTTGTACGAAAGATTTTCGATTTTCAGAATCTTCATTCCAATCGGGAACGGAGCATTTAGCTTTTCCATCAACTCGGGAAGTTTATCTTCCGAAAGATCCAGCGGCACAAGCGTTTCAACGCCTAAGATTTCACAGACGGTTTCAAGCCCTAGCGGAAGGGCTCCCATGTTGATGATTCGAGGCTTGGGACTAAAGCCTTCGCTGTATCGCAGGGGGATTCCCGCGCAGGCAAATGTCCGCACAAACGCGCCGAGCATATTCTGGTGCGGCAAAAAGCGGCTGAGTCCCGTTTTCTGGAATGTTAACTTGTACGCAAAGCGTTTGTCGTAAACCGGTCGCCGCTTAGCGACCAATTCCTTGATTTCTGCCGGAGTCCGACTGGGAGCCTTGTATTTTTCGGGTGCGGGCGCAAGACGGACTTCCTTCCCGTTTCCTGGGATTCCGCAATGTTGGCATTCCCCCCATTTGCAGTTGGGAACCGGTTTTGCATTTTTGAAAACTTCGGGATTAAATCCTTTCTGGTATTCGTTCCACAGATAGGATTTCGTCACGCCGACATGCATAAAGTCCCACGGGAAAACGCTTTCCTTGGAGCGCGTCGCATAAATCCATTTTTCATCATAACCGAAATCCGTCCAAATCTGTTCCCAGTCCTTTGGGCGAATGCGGTGGCTGTCGCTTTCAAAAATCATTCCGCGCTTATACGCTTCATAAATCATCGGGGCGAGCGAGCGGTCTCCCCGGCTGTAAAAGGCTTCGAGTCGAGAGGTTTCCCAGTCCGCCCAGCTGACTTTTACGTTCGGATTCTTGTAGAATCTGCGGCGTACAAACTGGATGTGCGAAAGCGCCAAATCCTTTTCCATATAAGGCGCCCACTGCAACGCGGTAAAGGATTTCGGAATAAGGATTCCCATGCTAACCGAGATTTGCGCACCGCGCAGATATTTCCGCCCGATTTTCACCAGGTTTTCAATCAGCCTACAGAACGCTTCCATGTCGTCGTCGTTTTCCGTGGGAAACCCGACCATTGTGTACAACTTAATCTTGTTGAATCCCGAAGAGAACGCGTGTTCGGCTGCGTTATACATATCCTCGTCGGTAATCGTCTTGTTGATCATCTTGCGTAAGCGCTCCGATCCCGTTTCCGGGGCGAACGTTCCGCTGCGACCGCCTTTTAACGCCGCCACTTTTTCCGCTAGCGACTGTCCGAAACTGCTCACGCGAATGCTCGGAAGAGAAACATCGACATTGTCAAAAAACGCATCGTCGATGATGGAATCTGTCAAAGCCTCGATCGGTTTATAATCCGCCGTCGAAAGGCTCAAAAGCCCGAGTTCGCTTTCGCCTGTCGCCCGGACGCCTTCCTTCGCTAAATCGATAACATCGTCCGCAGGAAGCTCCCGGCAAGGCCTGTACCAAATCCCCGCTTGGCAAAAACGGCATCCCTGTGTGCAGCCACGCATCACCTCGACGCTAAAACGGTTGTGGACTAGCCTCATGTTGGCAATCAGGTTTTTGACCGGATAATCTTCTTTCTTAAGTTCCGGGATATAGACGCGACGGACGCCGTTCGTATTCGCATAGGAACCTTTCGCCGGATCTTTCGGAACGAGCTGTCCAAATTCGCCCTGGACAACTTCGCGAAACGCCGGCACATACACGCCGTCGATTTTCGCAATCGCTTCCAGAATTTCCATTCGGGAAAAGCCGTTCTTTTTACATTCGCCGACCGTCCGTAGAATTTTCGGAAGCATCTCTTCGCCGTCGCCGATATTGAAAGCGTCAAAGAAATCCGCCACCGGTTCCGGGTTCGCCATCGCCGGGCCGCCGCCGAGGACAATCGGATCGCTTTCCTTGCGGTCCTTCGCAAAGGCCGAGATTCCCGCAAGCTCTAACACATAGGGAACATTTGTAAAGTTGAGTTCCGTCTGGAGCGTCATCCCGACAACATCGAATTCCCGTACGGGCGTCCACGTCGCATGGGTATAAAGCGGAATGTCGTGCGACCGCATTTCCCGTGCCATATCGTCCCACGGCGCAAAGGCGACGTCCATCCACAAATCCGGTTCGCGGTTTACGACATGATACAGCACGCGCAAGCCGTTGTTCGAAAGTCCGATTTCATACAGGTCCGGGAAGACGAATGCCATCCGGGCGAGAAGCTTCGCCGGATCCTTGACAACGCTGTTCGCTTCGCCGCCCATGTAGCGGGCCGGACTTTCTACGGACGGAAGGACCTGTCCTAACTTTTCAAATAAATTCATATCAACCGAACTTTAAAGGAATGACGATAAAATTTTCAGGCAGAATATAAAATTCCACCGTCCAAAAATCAGGGAAGGGCATCCAAGGCTCCCGCCAAATAGGCAAGCGGAGCGTTCCAGTTTATCGCCACTTCATTGGTCGCGTAGCTGCAAGCAGAATCCAGATAAGCGATCGCCGGGAAACCCTTCGCCGCATAATCGGGACACTTCCACGGTTCTTCGCCAATATCATGCTTTCCCAAATGCGGGCCGCCGACAAGCATTCCGGGGACAGGCAAGAGGACGGAATCCGCTTCGCTCTGGCGATGATGAGGATGCATCGGGGAGCGAGAACCAAATCCGGTCACATAAGAAAGGTGCAACGGATTTTTTCCGAGCAGATAGGCGAGCGCCTCTTCGGCTGCAGCACGATATTTTTTCTCCTTCGAAATCCGATACGCTTGGAGCAAAATGATTCCATTGTTCGCTACGTGGCTATTGGAACCCCAATTCCATTTCGGGGAAGGAAGAGGCGCGCGATAAGCCGAAGAATCATAGACAGCAAACAAGGATTCCGCTTCTTCAAACAAAAGATTTCTCGCCGTTTGCACCAGGGAATCCCCAAAAGCCGGAGAGGTCGCGACGCGAAAAACGGCGAGAAGATTCAAATCGCCCCACCAAAGTCCGCCGTTCTTGTTTATCGTCAAAGCAAGAACTTTCAAGTCATCCAAATATCTTTTTTCCCTTGTCGTTTCGAACAGTTCCGCTGCGGCAAAGCGAAGCTCGTCCTTTCCGTCTTCGCCTTTCGCGATATACGAACCGGTAAAGACATCCTTTGGCTGCTCATAGAAAAGCGTCGGATTCTTTTGCGAAAAGTCGTAAGCCCGCTTGGCAGCCGCCAACAATTTTTGCGAATACGCCTTGTCAAATTTTCGGTAGATGCGCGAAGCCTGCGCCATGACGCCGGCAAATCCGAGCGAAGAAGTGATACCCTTTCCGATGGCAAAACGGGGAAGCGTATCCTCGTGCGGCATGATGTTTCCGCAAAAATCGAGAGACGTTAATTTGTGAAAAACTCCCCAGTCCGCATCCTGCATGGAAAGCATCCAGTCCAAGTTCCACTTGACCTCTTCGAGAATTGTCGGGAGTTTTTTGTTTTCCCGCGGAATGTCCCAATCGAGCCTCTTCGCATACGCCGGAAAATCTTCGTAAAACTTTAAGAGCGTCGAAACGGTGATGTTCGAATTGACGATATACTTTCCGAAGTCTCCGGCATCGTACCAGCCTTTTGGCGCGCTGATTTTCCGGTCCTTCCCATAGACCCGAACCGCCGTGTCCAAATGTCCCGCCGGACGCGCCCAGATTCCCGCATACCGAGCCTCTAGCGCCATTCCAGCCCGCTGGAAATAGAACCATTTGAGCGACGCCTTCGTCAATTCCCGGTAAGGATTTCTTTGAATCGAAACGGGCGAACCCAAAATTTTTCCGTTCCGGACAATGGCGTAGGAACCTTCCCTTTGGACAGACGAAAAGTCAAAAAGTTGAACCGTATCGCCGCTCGTTTCATCGTAAACAGCCCGGGAAGCGGCTAGGCGGACGGCAAGCTTGTTCGTCAAAAGTTCCCGGATTTCAACCGAAGCCGTGTCGGAACCTTTGAGAACAAATTGCTTCTGTGATTCGGGAGAAAATCCCAGCTGGTTTATCGCCGGAACATCGGCAAAAACGATGGAAGCCAGAAACAATCCCAGAATCGGAAAATTTGATTTTTTCATTTTTTATTCTCCAAAACTAACCAAGAACCGAACTTTCTGCCGCCGACGCGTTTTAAGGCGCCTTTCTTTTGGAGATTCGAAAGGTGATACTTTACACCGTCCGGCGTAATGTTTCCCAGTTTCTCCGCGATTTCACCGCGCGAAAGTTCCGCATTTTCCCGCACAAGTTCTAAAATTCGCATTTCCATATCCGAAAGCTTTTGGGTAGTCTTTTGGGTAGTCTTTTGGGTAGTCTTTTGGGTAGTCTTTTGGGTAGTCTTGCGCCATAAGGAAAACAGGATTCTTTCCGTCTTTTCTACGATGGAGGGTTCTTTTAGACCCTTTTCCCTGCAAAGCGAAAAAACTTTTAGGATTCCGCTCCCCCAATGCTCGATGATGTTCATTTTGGCAAAGACATCGGCAAGAACCTTGTTCCGGATGCTGGAACTTCCGGTTTTCATTTCTTCGATCGTGATTCCGCCGAAAAGCGAGCCGGGGCTTGAAACTTCAATTCTATCATCATAGACGGCGATTTGGATAAAAGACGGAACCAAATAATTGCGATGGACAACCGCATTGATCACGACTTCGCGAATCGCTTCGGGAGGAATTTCATATTCTTCCTTGCGCAAGACGCCTTGGATTTTTGCAGATAAATGAATATGAGACAGAACAAAGTCGTATGCTTTTTCAATCTGTTCGTAAAGAGGACCGTCAAAATCCTTCTTGTCGATGAATATTCCTTTTTCCTTACCTTTAAAGCGCGCGCACTGGATTTTTGCAAAAGTGAAAGAATTTTTTGTCAGCAGTTCAAACGCGTTCGACGGGAATTTCCTGTTTTTGTAAGGCACGAGAAGTTGCCAGCTTTCCAGGTTTTTCCTTGTCACGTTCTTTTTCGAAAACTTCCTGATTGTTTGGCAAAGGCTTTCTATGTCGAAAGATGCAGCGGGATTTTCGCCAAACGGCATTTCGTCAAAGGACAGGCGCTTTCCAAACAGAATCAGTTCCTGCAGCTTTTCATCTGTCGCGCGCCGAGTCGTCGCTCCGATGCGCACATATGTTCCGTCAGCCAAACCTTCGCGCCTTACAAAATAAGGCTTGTTCTGCCCCGATTGGATTTCAAGAACGATGACCGTCTTCTGCCCGATTGCCTGGAAAAAGATATTCGGAACAATTGACGGCGAACAGTTCTCGGCAATCGCGTTCGTGATGGAATCCATATAGACGAAAAGCTTTTCCTTCGGGACGCCGATTACGCGAAGCGTTTCGTCCTCGATGCCGAAAACGATTTTTCCGCCCTTGCCGTTTGCAAACGCGGAAATCGTCTTGAGATATTTTTTGTCTTCGGTCGGCATGGAGCGCTTGAGTTCGAGCGTTTCCGATTCGCCGTTCTTAATTTCGGAGAGCAGCTGCATCAAACCTCACTCCATTGCCCGGACGTGGGTCCTGATAAAGGCTACCTCGTCTGCATTTAGTTTGTACTTGAAATTGAGCTGGGCGTCGATTTCGTCGATGGATCTGGACCAGTCGATGTCGCTGTTCGAAGTAAAGTCCTGGAGAGGAACGTTCGCCCAGGTTTCGCGGGGATTGTCTTGCGTCACCTTTAATGTTCCCAGCATCGCGCGGGCAAATCTCGTCTTGATATACTTCAAGCAGGCTTCCGCTTCAAATTTTGTCTTGAATTTTCCAATACTCAAAAAGGTTAATGTATGCCCGACAACGGGCCGCCCGACAACGGGCCGCCCGACAACGGGCGTAGAGAGAACTTCGCCAATCGCACCGGTGCCATTCGCTTTTGGAACAAAGACTTTGTAAGCATCGAAATTATCCGGCAATTTCAGATATTTCTTCTTAATCCATTTTAGATTTCTCGAAGTCTTTTCCCTCCCTAAAATACCTGCATATTCTTCTCCGTCATCAGGTTTTTCGTCAAAAAATAGTTCTGGAAATGTTTCAAAAACATTTGAGCCAACATCATAACGATGACCTTTACTCGGTCTTGACTCAGCCCATGGATTTTCTTTGTATAAGGTTTCCGTTAAATGATACAGATCTCTCGGATAAACCAAGTCCGCAAAAGTCTTAAAATTTTCATTAACCACTTTCTTTAAAATCGAACTCAATTCCGAATAAGCGGAGAACGTTCCAATCTTCCCGAAGTTCGCCTGCGCGTCAAACAGGGTAATCGCGACGCCGCCCTTGATATCGACCGTCGGGAAAACGTCCGTGCTTTTCGCGTAATACCGGACCACCTTGAAGTGCTCGTCGTTCAGGATTTTCTCGTTCCAGTCCTTCGGCGTCTTGCCCGCGTTGAAGAGGAACCGCGCCGGAGTGATCAGCGTGCCCAAAGGAGCCATCTTTTTCGCCACATCGATAAACCGGTGGTAAATCGGGTCGGAGCCGTTCGCGTCTCCGTTCGCCATGGTCTGGTACGGCGGGTTTCCTACGACTGCATCGAATTTCATTTCGTCCTCTTTGAAATTTTTAGGGGCACTTGAAGTTTCTTTCCAAAAGCGGAGCTTGTTCACGCTGTTCACAAAATCGTCCGGATTTTTCGCGATGACCGTTTCCAGGCTTTCGAAATGGCGGGCGTTCACCGTTCCACGCCGGAATCCCATCAGGGTGCGCCTTGTAATGCTTGCCGCCATCGGCGTCTTGCAAATCACGAAGATGTTTTCGGCGATAACCTTGTCCCAGACCTTGTGCTGGACAGAAATCGTCGTCGCGGTCATCGTGCCGAAACGCTTTTTCAGTTCCGCCCGGTAAATCCCGTAAGCCATGTAAAGCGGGTAAAGACCGCTCTTGCTGTTGATTTCGAGGATGCGGCTTTCGGGAGAAAACACTTTTTCGGTTAATCTGCCGCGGCTTACAAGGCGCGGGCTTTCGAGCATCCTATCCGTGTCGAACGATTCGTCAAAAAACGCGTAGCCGCCGAGGCTTTCCGAAAGGTGCATGTTCACCACGCGCCACGGCGTGAGAACCGTTTCCTTGTCGGGGTTGCGGAAGCTGTTGAAGATGTTTCCCACCCTGCCAATGCGCTCTTCCACGCTCAGAGAATCTGCGGCGCGGGCCATTTCGCGGATTCGCTTTCCCGCTTCGCGGAAGATGTCCTCTTCGTAATACTTCTTGAACTTTCGGAACAGGTCCTTGGTCACGCCTTTCGGCATGAATTCCGCCCAGCTCGTGTCATCGACCAGGTTTTCGAAATTTCCGATGTTTATCTGTTCGCTTTCGTCGTTCAGGTTCGCCCCATAGATCATGAGCGGCATCCGGATGCTGATTCCGCGGAGAATGCTCGCCGCCGCGTCGCGGTTCTTGCGCGCTTCTTTCAGCTTTTCCAGGCGTTCCTTTTCTTCGGGCGTCAGGTCATGCGGTTTCTTTTTGCCTTTGCCGCCTCCCAAATCTTCGTATTCCTCGTTCGTGAGTCCGGAACTGTTGATGTCGATATTCCCGGATTTTTTCATCGCACGCGTCTGCCCGATGATTCTTTTCAGGTTGTCGAATTCCGCAAGTTCCATCTTGTCGAGCTTCAACAGTTCGTCGTTGTAGAGGCACGTGTCTTCGAAGCCGTTTCGCACCACGCGCTCTACCTGGACGCGCTTCAACTGGCCAAGCATCTTTTCGACATCGAAAGTCCGCATCTTTGTGCCGTCGAATCCGATGACCGGGCAAAAGTTCAGGAACTCTCCCATGATCCTTTTGTCGGTCTGGGTTGTCCTTCCCACCCGCGCGCTGATTTTCGCCGTTTCGGCTAGGACCTTGAGCGTCCTGTCCGGTGCAAAGTCGAACACAAAGCATTCCTGCTTGACGCGTCCGTTAATCGTCGCCGGAGTCTGCACGCGGAAAATCGTCTGCATGTAGCTCGCCGCCGACGTGTTCGCGCTGCCGCTGAGCATGAAGACCGCGGTCCATTCCGGCACGGAAACGCCTGTCGTCAAGCGTCCGCAACTGAGCGTAATCGTGTAAGTTTCGTCCGGGTCGGGGCCTATCGCCTTTTGCACCATTTTCAGCGCGTCGTCGTTTTCTTCGTCCGCATCGCCGTTGCCCGCGACATTCACGATTTTAAAGTTCCCGAACACCCTGTGGTTCCTAAGCATCTCGGACAAGGCTTTCGCCGCCGCTACCCCGGGAAGCATCCACAGGGAATGCCGAAAGTTCCTCCGAAACTCATCCGTCGAAAACGGGTAGTTGCTCCCGTCATCCTTTTTGCAGATCAGGTTCAAAAAGCTTTTGACTTCGCCGTTGTGTACAAATTCACCGTTTTCATCCGTGCGGAAAAATTCGTGAAAGTTGAACGCCAAGTCGTTGTCGCTAAAATTCTTGACCAGTTTTCCCAAATCGAACGTGTAGATGTTCATGCGCGGCAACACGGCATACGGATTCGGATCGCCCTTGTGGACAACATCCCATTCCGCCTTTGCCTTTTGTTCCATCACGTAATCCCACGTGTAGATGTCGCTTTCCTCGTATTCGTCGAGCAAGTTGAACGGCGTTCCCGAAAGCTGGAGAACCTTGGTATTTTCCTTGGTCAGTTCGCTGATGACCGCCTGGCCTAGTTCCGTCTTTGTCCCTTCGTGCGCTTCATCGACGATCAAGCAGTCCCATTCCGCCGTGAAAAGCTCGTTGTTCTTGTCAAAGTTGCCGCCGACTTTTTCGGAACCGCGCAAATCCTGGATGCTCGCAAAGTAAACATAGCGTCCCTGGCCTTTTCTGGCGTTGCGTTCTAGCAAATCGAAACGGTTCCCCTTGTCCCTCGAACCGTATTGGAAGAAATCTTCGCGGTCGATGAAAATCTTGCCAAAATCCTTGAACCAGCCGTCGTTTACCACCGGGCGATGCGTGAGGATCAACGTCCGCTTAAAGTTCATTTCCTTGACGACCTGGAGTGCGCACAATGTCTTGCCGAAACGCATCTTGGCGTTCCACAGCATCTGCCTTCCCTTTTTAAAACGCTTGACGGTTCTGTCAATCGCGTCGCGCTGTTCCGGACGAAAAATAATCGGAGTCCTGTCCTCTGAAATCTGGCTGGAGTTGAGGGATTCCTTGCCTTGCTTGACAGCGAGTATCGCATTCTTTACCGTGGCCAAATCGGTGACAAACCATTCGTCCGCGTTCAGCCCGTTAAAATCCTTCTTTCGGACGCCGCTCCGCTTGAGGACATTGTGAACATCCGAATCACGGAATCCGAAAGTGGATTTTCCCTTTACATAGTCGGCTTTTTCCGTATAGAGAAGCTGGTATCGGATGCCGGCGGTCTGCGTGTACTGGCGAATGCGCTTGTGGGCGGCATCGTTCAAACTTTTGCTGTTCGGAGAAAAGTCGAATCCTTCTTCGATCGTGGCGTCGCCGATTTTCAGGCAATGTTCGTGCGCCTTGTCGGCGATACCGAATACGTAGATAAGTTTGGGCACCAAGGATGTTCGATAAACAGACATTATTCGCCTCCTTTTAATTGATACTTGCCCTTGCCTCTGCCTGTAACCGGAACTATGACGCCAAGGTTTTTCATTTTCTTTACCACGTTCGTTGCCGTCGCCGGCGAACAGTCCAAAACCTTTAGCACATCCGTTGATCCGAAAACTTGGCTGATTTTCATTTCACGAACGATCGCCAAAATATTTTCTTGCGTTAAGGAATTCAACCGGGCCGCTTTTACTAAATCTGTTAAACGTTGTTTAAAACCAATTCCTAAGGTTTTTGCGTCAATCCCTAAAGTTTCCCCTTCAAAATCAGTATTTTTTACAATAGCTTTGAGAATGAAACCAGTCTGTTTAAATTCCGGTTTCGGCAGACCGGATTCTTCGATCGTGAGAACTTCATCGAGCGTCATAGAGCCTACTTCAAAGCGTCGATAAACCGGATAACTTTGCCGGGCTTTTTCGTTCGGGAATCCACCAGGTTCCAATCCTTGATTTTGCAATACAGCCCGTTGTGCTTGTCGATATCGCCTTTTGCGCAGCCTTCGCAAACGACTTTGTTCACCATGTCGCCCCCGAACAGATCGGGAAGACGTTCTTCCTTTTCGACGCAGCTATCCGGGACAACGCCTTTCAAGCCGTCCATCTGCCAAAAGTTCCAGCTGACGATTTCCGAAAAATGTTCCAACTTTTCAACGGGAAGCTCGCGCGAACCGAACTTGGCTTCGAAATAATCCAAGAGCGTTATCAGCAGGGCTTCCCGCGCCAAAAGCAAGTTGTCCCCCTGCCATTCGTAGCCGTATGTCGCCTTGTACGCTTTTTCCGCCCAGAGAAACCATTCCTCGGCAGTCGTCGTATTTTCCGAAACAATCCGCAGTTTTCTGTCAAGGATGCCGATGCGGCGTTCTACCGGAATGAACTCTCCCGTCGTCGCGTCATAGCGGCTTACCACATAGGGAGCTTCACCGCAAGAAATCTCGATGCGCACGTCACCGACATACGCTTTCCAGTCCTTCGATGAATCTTTTCGGTTGTCTTCCGAATTTTCGGCGGGAAATTCAACTTTTTCCGTCGTCGGCATCCAGGAACGCTCTCCATTTTCACCGAGGATTTCCCGATTGAAGACGTCTTCCCGTCCGAACCAGATTCTGTCGATTTGATTGTTCTGCAGATTGCAAACCCAGCTAGGCGTGAAAACTTCCGCCATTTCCTTGCTGCGAGCCGTCTGGACGGTTTTACTTTTTACAATGCGAGGCTGGACAACCTTGCCGTGCTTGCCGGTGATCAGTTCGGGAAGAATCGGCTTGTCGTATGCATAATCCGGTCCAAGACGCCTGTAGTCATCCGTCGCCCAAAAAATAGGCGCATATCTTTTGGAAGAGCTTTTGGTAAAATCCTGCAAAAGAACCTTGAGCAAGTCCAATGACAGCCCTTCGATAAAGTCCTCGCTAATATCCGCAATCTGTTGTTTTTCCTTGCACATTTATCCGCTATAATATAATCAAAAAACATTTTCTAGTTTTGGCAAAGAAATCGTCCGGTCGCCTATTCCAAAAAAGGAACCCATATTGTTCCGAGGTATAACGAAAATGAAAAATGACTTTGAAAAAATGACAACAGAAGAAAAAATGGCGATCTACGGCTGGAGTCGAGAACACATCTCGGCTTAAAAATTTTCCCGCTTCACCATTTCGCAAGAGCGTTCGCAATAATCAAGTCCTGCAATTTCTGGATGGCGCGCGCCTGTCCGTGGCGATCTTCCGTCTCGTTCTGGAGCACATCGTATGTCCCGTCCGCGGAAAGGTTTTCGCCCTTGTAAATCATCTTCTCGGCGACATTGTCGTAGAAGCGGACATTTACCCGAAGCGTTACGCGGTAAGTTTCCACCTCGGACCCGCTTGTGTAGTTTTCGGGCTTGTTCGTATAGCTCAAAAGAGTCATTTCAAAATCCGCATCGGCTTCTTCGTTTACCAAACGGACCCGGCCCGCGTTTTTCCGGAAAAGGTTCACGACGCTATCCCGGAGCGTATTTCCGAGTACCGGGTCGAGCGTCTTGTTATCGACTTCGTGAATCTGCACCGTCCGGATATGGCTGGGGAGCGTACTCGCCGTAAAGCTGTAGCAGCCGGCAAGGCAAATCGCGGAAACCACCGAGAAAAAAAGCATTTTTAGACGATTCATATTCCAAAAAATAAATTCTAAAAGCTAGATTATAAAGGAATCAAAACTTTAACGAGGCTTCTCATGCTCGATATACGTAAAATCCGCGAAAACCCGGAATACTTCATTGCCGAAACAGAAAAGAAATACACGACGGTCAGCCTAAAAGACATTCTCGCTATCGACGAAGTGCGCCGTCCGCTCCTTTCCGAAGTGGAAAAGCTGAAAAGCGAACGCAATGCGGAATCCAAGCGTATCGGCGAGCTGAAGAAGAAAGGCGAAAACGCCGACGAAGCGGTCAAGGAAATGCGCGCGCTCGGCGATAAAATCGACGAGCTCGACAAGAAACTGAAGGACCTGGAATTCAAGCAGACCGAGATGCTGATGCATGTCCCGAATATCGCACCGAAAGCTCCGGAAGGCAAGGATTCGAGCGAAAACGTCGTCGAAAAGGAAGGCCCGCTGCCGTTCGACTATTATTCCAAGAATCGCGACTTCACCCCGGTCGATCACAAGACCCTCGGCGAAAGGCTCGGCATTTTCGATTTCGAACGCGGCGCAAAAATTTCCGGCAACGGATTCCCCGTCTATCGCGGTCTAGGTTCCCGCCTAGAACGCGCCCTCATCCAGTGGTTCCTCGACGAACATCGCGCAAACGGTTTCGAAGAAATTACGCCGCCGTATCTGGTCACCCGCAACACGATGCGCGGCACGGGTCAGCTCCCGAAGTTCGAAGAAGACATGTATCGCTGCGACAAGGACGACGATCTCTTCCTCATCCCGACCGCCGAAGTTCCTCTGACTAATTTGTACGCAAACGAAGTCATCCCGGAAAGCGAACTTCCCAAGCGGATTTGCGCCTATTCCGCCTGCTTCCGCCGCGAAGCCGGTTCCTACGGCAAGGATACGCGCGGGCTTCTCCGCTTGCACCAGTTCAACAAAGTGGAAATGGTCTTCTTCTCCCGCCCGGACAACAGCTACGAGATGCACGAAGAACTCACGGGCTTCGGCGAAAAGCTGCTTGAAAAGCTGAAACTGCCGTTCCACCGTCTGAACCTCTGCAAAGGCGATCTGGGTTTCGGAGCCGCCAAGTGCTACGACCTGGAAGTCTGGGCGCCCGTCGAACAGAAATGGCTCGAAGTCAGCTCCTGCTCGAACTTTGAAGATTTCCAGGCGCGCCGGGCAAACATCAAGACGAAAATCGGCGGCAAGAACGTCTTCGTCCACACACTCAACGGTTCGGGCCTTGCCACGCCGCGCGTCATGGTAGGCATCTGCGACAACTACCAGCAAAAAGACGGTTCGCTTGTCATCCCGGAAGTTCTCCGTCCGTATATGGGCGGTCTCGAAGTCATCGAGCCAAAAAACTAGTTTCAAACATTCTTTCCAAATTTCAAGAAGCAGGTCCCGAGAGGACTTGCTTTTTTATTTAGGCGCAAAATTTTGGCAATCCACATTCTGTTAAACGGCAAGAAAACTCAAAATGCAATTCTCAGCAAGATAAGAAGAGAAAGCTTTCAACATTCATCCAAAAAAATTACATTTCGAATTGAATTTAACAAAGAAGGAAAATTGCCGATGAAAATTTACAGATTGTCCCTGCCCACTTTTTTAACCGCAATGTTCCTTACCGCTTGCGGTGACGATGTGACAAATGTGACGATGGAAACCGCCGGACTAGAAGTCGTGGGGTCGGCGGATTCGCTTGGAAAATGCTCCGATGAAATCTCGGGCAAGATGAGATTTGTTTCAAAAGAAAACGCGGTCTATGTGTGTGCGGATTCCACCTGGAAGAATGTTTCGGCTGCGGGAAAAAACGGAACATCGTGCACGGTGGAACTTCTTTCCGACAGCTCGGGCTATAAAATCGTTTGTGACGGTGATTCCGTCGGAGTTGTTCTGAATGGAAAGGACGGTGCGGACGGAACAGGCAAGGACGGTGAAAACGGTGAGGGCTGTACGCTTACGGACAACGGCGATGGCACCGTAATACAGGTTTGCGGATCGGATTCGATTACCTTGTACAAGGCATTTTGCGACGGAAAAGTTTATGACCCGAATTCGAATTTCTGCTACAAGGATTCTCTCTATCCGCTCTGCCGGGGAGAACGATTTGACCCCGAACAGGAGTTCTGCCATAAAAATTCTCTTTATGGAAAATGCATGGGCGAAGTTTACGACCCATCCAGTAAAGAATGCTCCGGCAATCACCTCTTGGATTTGTTCGAAGACAATCGCGACGGACAGACATACCGAATGGTCAAAATAGGCACCCAGACCTGGATGGCGGAGAACCTGAACTATGCCTACATGCCGGACACATTGAGCTTCTGCTACGAAGATTCCTGCGCCGAATACGGTCGCCATTACACATGGGCAGCCGCGATGGATTCGGCGGCACGCTTTTCGGAAAACGGCAAGGATTGCGGCTATAAAAGAAAGTGCTCCGCGAGCGGACAGGTCCGCGGAATCTGCCCGGAAGGCTGGCATTTACCCGATACGACGGAGTGGCGCATCCTAGCTGACACTGTCGCCGTACAAATCGGATACAAGGATTCTGTGGGCTATGCGTTAAAATCGACATACGGGTGGGAGGATACTTATTACGGCAAGTCGGGCAACGGCTCGGACGCTTTCGGCTTTGGAGCTCTTCCGGCGGGAAGCCACTCGAGCGACGGGACATTTTACGAAATACACAACAGTGCGGTCTTCTGGAACTCTACGGAGTACGCTGCAGACTACGCTTACCAACGACACTTGTATTACAACTACCCGGATCTGAGTTCAAAGAGCTACAATCTCAAAAATAACGCATACTCCGTTCGCTGCGTCAAGGACTAGCCAGAGCTTAGCTCGGCAAGCTCGCTAGCCTGTCAAATCCCATTCCTTAAAGGGATTCCCCGGTCAAGCCGGGGAATGACAACATAGTAAGCACGGGAATGACAGAAGAGAGGATTGCAGGAATGACATCGTAGCGAACCGGGGAATGACAGTGCACCGAAACAGTTCGCTTGGAAACCCCGCATCCCGTGTCCCTCGTACCGTTTTCCAAAAGCCTAGACGTCTGCGGTTCCTTATAAAAAAATCCCCCCGGAGCTTACGCCCCGAGGGAATCGTCTATGGCAAACGGTTATTTACAATGCCTTCCTACGCCCGCACCACATCCCGGGCATCCGATACAAGCCGGACCGCGCCTTTTCACCGCATGCCTTGTCATCTTCAGCACGTAGCGAAACGAGACAAGAGTCCAAACGACGAGAACAGCGATAACCAGGATATTGGCGAGCATAGGCACCTCTTTTTACTTCTTGCCGGCAATGGCATCGACCGAGCGGACAGCGCCGAACGTCTTGCCCTTGTAAGGATCCGGGCGGAACAGCTGGAAGAGAATCGCCGCGACGAACACGCAGGCAATCGCCGTCCACGCCGTAAATCCGGAACCTGTGACCACGCTACCGATCTGATAGACGATGAACGTCATGACCCATGCCCAAACGTTCTGGAAGACAATTGCAAACCAGAACCACTTGCGGTCATTGAGTTCTCGGGCCATCGTCGCAATAGCGGCAAGGCACGGGGAATCGAGCAGGTTGAAGAGCAGGAAGCAGAACGCGGCGAGCGCGGTCGGGAACCAAGTCTTCACAGCGGCGACAACCTTGTTTGTCGCTTCTTCCTCTTCGAGAGCCGCATCCGCATCGTCCCCATCGACACCACCCAGGACACCCATCGTCACGACGATGCCTTCCTTCGCGGAGAATCCGGAGAGGGACGAGGCCGCCGCCTGCCAACCGCCCTGTTCGCCGCCAAAACCCAACGGGATGAAAATGTAGCGGAGCTTATCGCCGATGCGGGCAATGATGGAGTTCGCCTGGTTTTCAACGATTCCAAATTCCAGGTTTTCGGAATCATGCGTCAAAGCGGTAAAGGATTCCTCTTCCGCGGTTTCTCCAGCGGTAGCGGCTTTTTCCGTTCCGAGAATCTGGATTCCATCGACAGCCATCACGGGAGTTTCCACAACCTCCGCAGCAACTTCCTGTTCCGCTTCGGGAGCCGGGGTTTCCCAACCGTAAGTCGAGATGAACCACATCACGAGGCAAGCGAGGAAAAGAATCGTTCCCGCCTTGATAAGGAATCCCTTCGTGCGTTCCCAGGCGTGCAGCAAGACGGTTTTCGGTTGCGGCAAGTGGTATTGCGGAAGTTCCATCACAAACGGAGCGGCTTCACCGTGGAAAGGCTTCGTCTTCTTGAGCATGATGGCAGCCATCAGAACGCTCGCGATGCCGATGAAGTACATCAATGGAGCGACCCACGAACCGGAACCCATCTGGGCGGCAATGACACCGGCCATACAGGCGAGAACCGGAAGCTTCGCACCGCACGGAATCCACGTTGTAGTCATAATTGTCAAACGGCGGTCGTTATCGTTTTCAATCGTCTTGGAAGCCATGATGCCCGGAATTCCGCAGCCCGACGACACGAGAAGAGGGATAAAGCTCTTTCCCGAAAGACCGAAGTGGCGGAAAATGCGGTCCATGACAAACGCAATACGAACCATGTATCCGCAGTCTTCGATGAGCGAAAGGAGAATAAACAGGATGAACATCTGCGGAGTAAAGCCCACAACGGCTCCGATACCGCCGATGACACCGTTCACAAGCGCATCGGAAAGGATTTCGTTGGCGCCGCCCTTTTCCAGAAGGCCGCTGACGAGAGCCGTCAATCCCGGAATAAAGATCCCGTAATCAGACGGATCGGGTTCGCCCTTTTCGACTACCGCTTTCGCAGCCGCAATGTTTTCGGCGTTGAACGCAACGGAATCCACCGTCGGCTCCTCGCCTTCTTCCGCTTCACGCTCGAAAGTGATATACGCCGGGTTGAGTTCCTCATCCTTGTCGGCGAGAATCGCCACGGCGCGTTCGTAAGTCATCACGATTGCTTCGGCAGGTTCCCCTTCTTCACCCTCTTCGCCGTCCGAAACTTCGGCATTTTCAGCTTCCGGCAAAACGGAAAGTTCCGCACCTTCCGCAACAAAAGCCTTCGCCGTATTGACAACAGCGGAATCCGTCAGGGCAAAAGTCTTGTCTCCGATCGTTACGATCGAATCTCCCTTTGCCGCAGAAGCGCTGATCTGGCTTTGCACGGCATAGGTATCGACAATCTTCTGGGCAGCTGCCTTGTAAGCGTCACGTTTGTCGGCTGCATCCGCGATTACGCTTGCATCTTCAAATTCGCCGGCGGCTTCTTCGTAAGCGGAGGAACCGATACCGAACAGATGCCAGCCATCTTCGCCCATCAACTGGTCGTTCGCCCAGTCCGTCCCCATCGAACCGACCGTCGAAACCGAGATGTAATAGACAGCGTACATGACAAGGAGGAAAATCGGAAGCCCGAGAATCCGGTTAGTGACAACGCGGTCCACCTTGTCAGAAAATGTCAAGCGACTTCCAGACTTTTTCAAAACGCCGTCGAGAATGTTCGCGATGTAATTGTAGCGTTCATCGGTGATAATCGATTCGCTGTCGTTGTCGCGAGCCTTTTCCAGATCCGCCACGACTTCTTCGATTTTCGCCTTGTCCGCATCCGAAAGGGACAGACGGTTATAAACGTTCTTGTCGCGTTCGATAAGCTTTATATCAAACCAGCGGCGAAGCTTTGCATCGACACTCGCCGGAAGAATCTTGTCGATTTCGGAAATCGCCGCTTCGACATCGTCCGCAAATTTCGCCGTCGCCTGTGTCGCGTTCGAATGGGAAATCTCGACAGCCTTCGCCGCCGCTTCCTGAACGCCCTTGCCGTAAAGCGCCTGGGTCTCGACGATTTCAACGCCGAGCTTTTCGGAAAGTTTCTTTACGTCGATGGTAGAACCGGATTTCTTGAGCGCGTCCATCATGTTGAGCGCAATGACCGTCGGCTTTCCCAGTTCGAGCAACTGGGTCGTCAAGTAAAGGTTGCGTTCGATATTTGTCGCATCGACAATGTCGAGAATCACGTTCGGCGCGGAACTCATCAGGTAGTCACGGCTGACGACTTCTTCCTGGGTATAAGGCGAAAGCGAATAAATACCCGGAAGGTCCGCAACGACCGTTTCCTTGGATTTTTTCAGCTTGCCTTCCTTGCGCTCCACGGTAACGCCAGGCCAGTTTCCGACATACTGGTTCGCCCCGGTCAGAGCGTTGAACATCGTAGTCTTTCCGCAGTTCGGATTTCCTGCGAGAGCAATTGTAGTTGCCATTTCAGTTCTCCCTATGCCAGTTCCACGCGTTCCGCGTCATCCTTGCGAACGCTGAGTTCATAACCGCGAACCGTAATTTCGACCGGGTCTCCGAGCGGCGCGACTTTTCGCACGTAGATTTCCGCACCGTTAGTCAGTCCCATGTCCATCAGGCGACGCTTCAAAGCCCCTTCGCCCCGCAGCTTCGAGACTTTGACAGTCTCTCCGACTTTTGCATCCCGTAAAGTTTTCATCTGTGTCTCCTTACCGCATTACACCATAATGCGGCTAGCCAATTTGTGGTCGAGAGCGATGCGCGATTCCTTCACTTTCACAATCACGTTTCCGCCGAGGCTCGCCACGACCGTCACCGGTGAACCGATGCTGAATCCCAGCTCGTTCAGGTGCTGCCTGACCGCGGCATCGCCGCTCAGACGCTTGACCGTAAAAAGTTCTCCAATGGAGCAGAATGTTAAAGGCATCGCCCTAACCTCCTTATTTGTTAGAAAGTAAAACCGACAGTCGCACCGGCGCCGAAGTAAACATCGTCCTGACCGGCATAGGCGCTTCCGCTGTCTTTCTTGTAATCGTCACCGACCGGGATGCAGGCGCGGACATAGCCTTCGACCGAGAGGTTTTCCATCGGGTTGAAATAGGCTTTCGGACCGACAAAAACCTGGGCAAGTTCGTCATCCTTGTTGGTGGACATCGTGTGGTATTCGCCCTGGACACCGACTGTGAACTGATCGTTCACGGCAAAGCTCGGTTCGACATAAGCGAACATATATTCAGGAACTTCGATTTCGGTCGGAACATCCTTTTCGTCCGCCTTGTAAGCGTAGAACGCGGTTCCCTTGACGTTCAGCTTGCCGAGATTGAATTCCGGTTCAATCGCAAAGGCGTGGCTCATCTTCGGTTCGTCTTCCTTGACGATGTCCGAAAGAAGACCGTAAGCGACCTGGACATTCACCGCTTCGCCAAAGACGAGATTTGCAGTCACACCGGCACGGAGACGGTTTGCGCTTTCCTGCTGGTAGCTCTGGTAATTCACAAACGGACGGATGGTGTGCGAACCGAGAGCGAGTTCGTAAGCGACATGCACATCGTAGGACTTGCAGTCGGACTCTTCGCCCGAATAGACATCGATGCAGTCGTCATCGTCGGTTCCCCAGCCCGCACCGAGCACGAGACCGTAAGCGTTCAATTCGATACCGCGGATATTGCGTTCCGTCATGCCCACGGCGGCGTCTCCCGGATCATCGTAATCATAGTAGCGGAAAGCGCCTTCCGAATAGGTAAAGTCACCGGCCTTGATGGCGATGTTGTCGTTCATCTGATACTGGATGAACGCGCCGTCGTATGCGAAAGAAGGGGCGGAATTTGCATCATCTGCCGAGATGCCCGCTTCCGCAGACCACTTTTCGTTGAACTTCACCGAAAAGACGAGGTTGAAAGTCGAAGAATAATCGTGCAGCCACTTCTTGTCGCTTCCATTGTTTGCAACTTCGTCGCGCGGATCGACCTGCTTAAAGTGCGTGTTCGCTTCGAATTCGACCTCGCCCGCTACGGAGAACTGGGGACCGCTCTGTTCCTTCGCCGAAGCCTCTTCCGCAAACAGCGGAGCCGCAGCAACCGCAGAAGCCAAAACCATGCCGATTGTCTTTTTCATTGTGTTTCCTTTGGTTTATCTCTGTTCTTTTTTAGCTCCAGCTACCTTTTTTAGCTAAAGCTAATTAGCCGAGGCTAAATGTAGCACGGTAAAAAAGTTTAGTCAAGGCTAAATTTTGAGCATCTCGCTTATTTTTCGTTTACGACCAAAGAAAAGAAGCAAATTTGTCTATTTGCCTTCCAGAATTTCAAAACTCGAATTTTCCGCAGTTACAACTTCCTGGTCAGACCTTGCGGGCTTTTTTCGGAGCGTTCTTGGAAACAAAGGACTCGATTCGGTCCAGCGTTTCGCTCGAAAGCACATGCTCGATGGAGCAGGCGTCCGAATCCGCATTTTTCGGGGAAACTCCCAACTGGAGCAAAAAACTCTTGAGTAGCGTATGGCGACCGAAAACCGACTTTGCCACAGAAAGCCCGGCTTTTGTCAGATTGACGCCACCATAGGGTTCCTGATCGACATAGCCCAGCATTTTCAGTTCGTGCATCGCCCGGACCGCGGATGGCGCCTTCACTCCCAGCTCGGAAGCGATATCCTTGAGTCGAGCGATTCCCTTGGACAAATGCAGCATGTGCACCATTTCCAGGTAGTCTTCGAGGCTCTGGCTGAGTTTTTTTGTTGTGCCCATAAGACGCAATCTAAAAAAATAATCTTGCGGGAAAAGCCAATCTCTCGAAACCCTACTTGATTTTCCATTCGATGCGTTTCACATTTCCATCGTCCAAGGTTTTCACCTTGAATTTCTTCGACCCAATCACCGGACCGTCCTTGACAGCGGATTCAACCCTCCAGACGCCATCGGAAACGTTACGCTTTTTCGTGTAGATGCGAAAGCCTTCATCCCGACTTCCGCGGGTGCGCATCCGCGACGAAGAAATCCTATCGACCAGTTCAAAGTTTCCCGTCTTGAAATTTTTCCGGAACCAGCGATGTTCCAGTTGCACCTCGATATGCGCCGGCGCAAAAACGGAACTCACGAATGTCACCCCGTCCCCATTTAAAACGGTCACAGTCGGCGACCGGATTCCCGCTTTTTCCAAAATCCCCGGCTCGTCCACTAGGCAGGAATAATCCTTCGAAAACTCGACACAGGCGTTCTGGTCCTTGAGAACGAGCGGCACCGGAGGAATCCAGTTCAAGAGATACGCCAAAAGCAGCGCAGCCGAAATCCCGATCGGCGCGCACAAAGTTTTAAAGGAACGTCTAGAAATCTTAAACGCGGCAAAACAGACGCCAAAAGAAACAAGAACGGAAACGAAAAACCAGCCAAAGCCAATTCCATCGACTAGATGCGGAATCAGGAAATTCAAATACATCGTTCCCAACAAATTAAACAACGCAAGGGAAAACCCGAACATCGCATATTTTTTCTGCAAAAATTCATTCGCCACCAAGAAGCCGGAAAGAATTACGACAAGAAAAATCGCTCCGGCGGAGCCGCTGCTCTTGAAATAACAAACCACCAGCGCGCTGAAAAGGCTTCCGAAGCAGAATTGGACGATGTACGTAAAACGCCCCTGCCATTTTTCCGACCAGGACCTGTCCAAAAATTTTTCGGGAGCTGCCGAGAGCAAAATCAACGCGGCAAGCGAAGCGATGTAATACAAGAGAAGAACCGCCAGATCCGACGTTTGCACCAATTTTCCGAGCGTAATGGAATCCCACGTAAAACCTCCGAAAAAGGAAGCCGCCGGCAGGAACTTTCGAATTTTCTGGATGATTTCCGACATAGAACCCTTGTTCATCATTTTTCAAAAATAGTTTTTTCCCGCCACAAATTCTTCAAACGGATTCTACCTACCTACCGGCGGTCAGTTAGAAATCAGGTCGCAGGAGTGGGACACGGTAAGCGGTACGAGTATTTTTCAGCGATGTGGTCAGGAATCAGTGCTCAGTGGCTAGTGGGCAGTGAGTAATTAGAAATTAGGAATTAGCTGTTTAGCGAACTGCATAGGGATCAGGGAGAAGGGATTAGGGAATAGTCTTTGGAGCATGTTCAGATCTTAGAACTGAGAGCTTAGCGCTTAGTTAATAATGAATAGTTATTAGTTGCCAAAAATCAGGAAGCAGGAAACAGATGTTAGGATTTAGCAATCAAACTGTAAAGTCCTACACAAATCTAATTTCAGCATGTGAAAAAGCTCGCTCCGTTGAGCAATTCTTCATTACTCACTCCTAATTCCTCATACTCTTAAATGTCTGCGGCTCTGGCCACTGATTACTGAACACTGAACTAAACGTCCACGGTTCTAAGCGCTAAGTTCTCTCAACTAAGCTCTGAATAGCTCGACAAGCTCGCTAACCTGTCAAATCCCATTCCTTAAAGGAGATTCCCCGGTCAAGCCGGGGAATGACAGTGTCGGTGCACAGGAATGACATCATAGTGAGCCTAGGAATGACATTGAACTACCGCTTCACAAGAAACTTAAATGTCCACAATTCTAAGCTCTAAGTTCTCTCAACTAAGTTCTGAATCCCGCTTTCCAAAAGCTTAAACGTCCGCAGATTAATCCCTATTCCCTCATCCCTAACCCCTAAGCCTAGACGTTCACAGACCAATTGCTAATTCCTCATTCCCTTAGACGTCCGCATTCCTAAGCCATGAATACGAATAGTTTTTCCTGAGTTTTTATTTTTAGCCCATGATACGGAAAACGAAAAGGCTTGAAAAGCACAAGGCATGGACATTTCTTGTTTACAGCCGCTTTCTTTTGACATTCCTTCTGATTCTTGTCCAGCTAGCCTATTACGTCTATCTCTGTCTGCGTCTCACGCCGTATAACAATTTTCTGGTCGGTCTGAACATCGTCATCAGCTTCGCATTCATCATCTATCTCATCAACTCGTCTCAGAAAAACGATTTCAAGCTGGTATGGCTGATTCCCGTCCTGGTTTTTCCGATATTTGGAATTTCCATGTACTTTTTCACTCGGCTCAACTATGGAAAACGGAAAGTTGGCAAGAAACTTTACATGGCAAAGGAGATTACAAACAAATTCACCGCAAGCGCAGACCATGACGAAAAAGTACTCGAAACATTTCCCGAAATTCGGGACATCGCCACTTACACAAAGAGCGTCGAACATTTTCCCTGCTTTTCCGGCAACCGCACGACCTATTATCCGAGCGGCGAAGCGGCCCTTCCCAAAATGCTTTCCGCTTTAAAAAAAGCCGAGCGTTTCATCTTCCTCGATTACTTTGTGATTCAAATCGGAACTTTCTGGAACCAGGTTCTGGAAATTCTCGCCGAACGCGCCAGGCACGGTGTACAGGTACGCATTCTCTTTGACAGCATCGGATCCGTCGGGTTAGCCTCTCGCCGTTTTTGTCGTGCGCTCAAAAGCTTGGGTATTGAAGCCCGGGAATTCATGCCAATGGTTCCTGTCTTCGACATGGGACTAAACAACCGCGACCACCACAAAATTATGGATATCGACGGAAAAATCTGCTTTACAGGCGGAGCCAACATTTCCGACGAATACATCAACCGGGATCATTGCCGGTTTGCTTACTGGAAAGACAGCGTCATCCAAGTAGAAGGGAGCTCGGTCCAATCCTTCACCAAGATGTTCCTCCAGATTTGGCATTCCCACGACAAAAAGACTTTTGAAATCGAATCGGATTGCAAAAAATTTCTCAATGTCCGAACGCAGAAAATTACAGCGGAGGGAGCCGTTCTCCCCTATGCAGACGACGGCTATAATTCTCAAGACCTTGCCGAAAACATTTATCACTACATTCTGGGAAAATCGCAAAAATACGTGCACATCATGTCGCCTTATCTGGTTCTCGACGACAGCATTTTCAATGCGCTAATTTTTGCCGCGGGCCGTGGCGTCGATGTAAAAGTCGTTTTTCCCGGACATTACGATCACTTCATCACCTACTGCATCGGTCTGAGGTTTGCCAAGACGCTAATCCAGCACGGCGTCCACGTCTATCTTTACAAACCGGGATTCATCCACTCCAAGATTTTTGCCGCCGACGATCTGATGGCCACCGTCGGCTCCGTCAACCTGGACTACCGCAGCTTCTACTACCATTTCGAATGCGGCGCATTCCTCTTCAAAACCGATTCCGTCCGGGACATCGAAAAAGACTTCCAAGCGACCGTCCTCCAATGCGAAGAGTTGACTCTCGAAAACTACAAGCGCCAGGTTTCCCGCACACGGCGACTGCTCGGATGGCTTTGCAAAATCCTTTCGCCCCTGGTGTGACAAGCCTACGGAAAAGGCTCCCGGAACCGGGAGCCTTTTCTTCGAAAATTTCGTTTTCGGAAATTAACGCTTCGAGAACTGGAAGTTCTTACGGGCCTTCTTGCGACCGAACTTCTTACGTTCGACAGCGCGAGAGTCACGCGTCATCAGTCCTTCCTTCTTGAGAGCGGACTTGTCTTCCGCATTGTTCGCCACGAGAGCGCGAGCGATTCCCAAGCGGACGGCACCCATCTGGCCGGCGATTCCGCCACCGTGGGCGTTGACTTCGACATCCCATTCGCCCGCATTGTTGAGAACTGCGAACGGAAGGTTCGCGATCATGTCCTGGACATCGGAATGGAAATATTCCTTGAAATCGCGACCGTTGATTGTGCGCTTGCCGGTACCCGGCTTCAAGATAACTGCAGCGATGGCGTTCTTGCGACGGCCCGTGCCACGGTAGATCTTTTTAGATTTTGCGGTAGTAATAGCTTTATCCTCCGTCCTAGAAATCGAGAGTTACGGTTTCGAGGTGTTGGGCCGCGTGCGGCTGTTCCGCACCAGCATAGATTTTAAGTTTCTTCATCATCTTCTTGCCCAGGGCGCTATGCGGGAGCATTCCCCAAATCGCTTCGGTGAGCGGTTCGGTCGGATGCTTTGCCATCAGAGCGTCAAACGTGATCCAGCGTTCGCCGCCGATGTGACCCGTATGATGGAAGTATTGCTTCTGCTGGGCCTTCTTGCCGGTAGTTCCGACCTTGCCCGCGTTGATGATGACCACGAAATCGCCGGTATCGACGTTCGGGGAATAGATAGCCTTGTGCTTGCCCATCAAAAGACGGGCAGCGGCGCTGGCAACGCGACCGAGGGGCTTGCCTTCGGCATCGATGAGCTTCCACTGACGAGTGACCGTCTTGGGGTTCACCATAATGGTTTTCATATCGTTCCTCTAAAGTTGCTGCTCGGCACAAACGCGCTGCAGTTCGCAGACAAAGTTAGAAAGCCTGTTTTAAAAAGCAAGGGGAAAAAATCATATTTTTCGAAATTTTGGCTAAGATACGCGATTTTTCATTCTATCAATTATAACAATCATATCAATCATAATACCGAAAAGACAACAAAAGTCATTTTTCGGCAAGGCGACTTTCCTCAAGTTCTTTCAATCAGGAAAACGGCAAAAGCTTTCCTCTGTGGAAAAATCGAAATTCTGGAAGAAATAAAGTTTTCTAAAAACATTTTCTTACACGAAAACTTTCACACACCCGCAAAACTTTCAAACATTTTTTCTTTTTTTTTCGAAAATAGATTATATTTATTTCGTGCATTGCTATCGCTTTTGAGAGATTTGATGGTTTATCCTATCCCCACAGACTGGACGGTTCGCGGGACACTCAATAAAAATGGTGGTCCGTTTTCTGCGGAGGTTGAAAATTTCACTTGCGGAAACAAGGGGTTCAGTTATCCAGAAGATAATGCGGTTTTAAACTACACGCCAGGACTTTTCCGCATTGTCGCGACAAACCTTTCCATGTTGAAACTAGACAAGGATGACAAGGCGGAAGATTTACCGTTCTTCTATATGGACGGTCGCCGAACCTTCTTTGTGCAGGCGGTGCCGAAAGACGGCAAGGCAAATTCAAATCAGAAGAATTATAGGTTTGAATTGCTATCGCATTCCTTGGTGGATGACTTTTACAAGCGCTATCGCGATGGTGGAACCAAGTGGCTCTATACTCGCGAAACGCAGGCCCTGCCGATTTCGGACAGCTACTATTACTCCTACTCGTATTACAACTACTATTTCAGCGTCTATCTCGGCTACTACATGGCTGGCGACTGGCAAGCCTGGGATTTAGGGCAGACGATTTTCCGCTACAACTATTGGCCGAACAAAGCGAATGTCGATGGACCCTATCCCGCTCCCATGGTGGATTTCGTATGGGGCGGTGCGAACGCCATGTATAATTGGGAGCTATTCTTCTATGTCCCGATGCTCATCGCCGAAAAGATGATTGCGGAACAAAATTATGAAGAAGCCCTTCTGTGGCTACAATTGGTATTTGATCCGAAAAAAAAATACTCATCCTACGAAAGAACCAAAGACTTTATCCGTGATCTGCCCAAGGGAGCGCGCTATTGGAAATTCCTTCCGTTCTTTGCGAACAAGGATGCCGATAAATCCGTTTTGGAAATGTTGGGACTTCCGACGAAACAGGACAAACTCCCGAACCGTTCCGCACTTTCGTCGCTTGTGGATAAGTGGAAAAACGATCCGTTCAACCCGCACTTGATTGCCCGTTATCGCAACGTGGCTTACCAAAAGTATGTGGTCATGAAGTATTTGGATGTTCTTATCGGCTGGGGCGATCAGGAATTTTCGAAGGATACCACGGAATCGGTAAACCTGGCAATCCAGTTTTACTTGCTCGCGGCAGAACTGCTCGGTCCCAAAAGTCCGGAAGCTCCAGAACCAGAACCGACTTCGCCTTTGACGGTTCGACAATTACTTTCGAAAACCGACGATCTGGGCAACGCCTTTATCCAATACGAAAACTCGGCACTGATCGGTAAAGACAAGGCGAAGGTTCTAGAAATCCGAGCAATGGATGAACGTGCGAAGCGTACGGGAAATATCGTCGAATCGATGTTCTACTTCTCTGTGCCTAGAAACGATACCTTGTTCTCTTATCGGGACACGGTCGCCGACAGGCTTTACAAAATTCGCAACAGCTTAAATATCCAAGGTGTAAAGCGAACCTTGGCTTTGTTCGCCCCGCCGATTGACCCGGGAATGCTTGCGAAAGCCCGAGCGCTGGGAATATCTGTCGATTCCATCTTAAATTCAACGAACGAAAAGTTGCCGATATATCGTTTCCGGGTTATTGTCAAGCTCGCCGTCGATATGGCAAAAGATGCTTGCCAGATGGGTCGTGAACTGCTAGACATCTTAGAAAAGAAGGATGCGGAACAGCTTAGAGCATTCAAGGCCAAGTGCGACAAGGCGGTAGTTGCAGAAAGCAAAACCGTGCACGAAATGGAAATCAAGTCTCTGGAAGCGGAAAAGGGCCGACTTGAAAAAAAGAAGACGGCGAAGCAGAACGCCGCCAAGAAAAAGAAGACGATGCACCTTATTTCGGCAGCCGAGAAAAAGTACCGGAAGCTGATGGAAAAGGTCGCGAAAATCCAGGAAACGGTTGAAAAAGTCCGCAGCATGGCGTCCGCGACATTCAAGATTCCCGATTTCAAATACGGTGCCGTTACCAACGCATTCGGTGGCCCCCGCTTCGACATCGAATCTCTAGGCGGAACAAAACTCGCCGAAAACCTGGTAAGCGCAGCGGAAAGCTATGCGGCACGGTTTGCGCAAAGGCAGCTCGACGCCGCCAAGGTAAAGCTGCAGGCGGAGCAGGAACGCATCAAAAAGGAATGGGCCGTCGAAGATGAACTTGCCGACGCCGAAGTTGTCGAAGTCGAAAAGCAGGAAGTCATCAACGAAATCAAAACGCAACAGGTCGAAAAGAAACATAAGAGCATAGAAAACGAAATCCTTCGCTCCGAACAGGTTTACGAAATTTTGAGCGAAAAGTTCACGAATAACGAACTGTATGGTTGGCTAGAAAAGGAAATGGGCAAGGTATTCCGAAGCTATGTAGCCCTGTTGCTAGATGTAGCCAGGATGGCTGAACGGGTTTATCATTTTGAGATAGATGGCAAAATAACTCCTATTTGCAGCTTTATCAATCACGATTATTGGGACAATTTCCGTAAGGGCCTGCTTGCTCCAGAAAGAATATTGCTTGATTTGAGGCAGATGGAAAAGGCCTATCTTGAAAATGATGTACATGAAATTGAAATCACAAAACCCATTTCGTTGAAAAATTTGAAGACATCTGATAATGAAGAATGGGCCCTAGATATTTTACGCTCTTCAGGCGCATGTACCTTTAAAATCGGAATGGAACTATTTAGTGCCGATTTTGAAGATTTCTTTTTCCACCGGATCAAAGATGTTCGGCTACAGATAAAGTTATCTGACGAAAAATGTTGCTTCATGAACGCAGAATTGTCATTGACAAAATGTTTTATCGATATAAAGAAAAATGCGGTCAAGGAAAACGATTTTGTTCAGGCCGGAGAACAGGGAACATTTGCAACCTGTCTCGCCAATAAAGAGCCTCGATTATTTGATTTTAGTTTCGATTCAAATAGTCGAAAGATTTTTGAAGATGCCGGAGCTATTTCAGAATGGAGTTTAAAAATAACCGGATTGGATAAGGTTGACGAGACCTACCCCATTGAGGACACAATCATTTATCTAAGCTATACAGCTAAAAATTAGAGGAATCACATGAATGCTAAAATATTAACAACATGCTTTTTCTTGGGATTTAACTTTGTTTTTTCCCAATCAACCTACTTGACTTCTATAGAGCCGTCCAAGACAACTATTGAAGGAGTTGCCTATTACCAAATTTCAAAATGTCAGGAACTGGCATGGTTTCGCGACAAAGTAAATTCAGGATTTACGGAAATCAATGCCATTTTGACAAAAAATGTAAACTGTTACACAAATTCCTCTCTCGATACAAACTATGCCGCTAGTTGGGAGCCGATTGCCTATGATAGCACAAAGGCGTACAAAGGCGAATTTGATGGAAATGGCTACACGATTTCCAATATTTGTGTCAGGCAGTCAGAAACAAAAAACGGGCTTTATGGACTTTTCGGTTATGTCCGTGGGATTATAAAAAATCTAACAACAAAAAGTTTTTATTTCGATTTTTCTAAAGACATTTCAAAAGACAACTTCTTTGCCGGAGGAATTGCAGCAAAATCTCTGCCGGGAGCTAGATTTGAAAATGTAAATGCCTATGGATTCATACGATCCAACTCTGTCGATATGTTTGACAAACCTTACATCGGAGATCATCTAGGAATAATTGTCGGCGTCTGTCGGGGAACTACGCTTAAAAATATCGCAATTGATTCCGTTTTTATGGAACTATATTCTTATTCTTACTACTATCCTTCAATGACAGGACTTTTTTTAGACTCTTCTAAAATTAGAACCAGTAGGATAAGTAGGCCCGGCGGATATTTCTTTTCGAGGACAGATTCTTCCGGTTCTAAAATTATTAATTCGTTCGCCTCTTCGATTACAAGTACACAAGGAATTAATTTTGACTATTCGCTGCTCTACGAGAAATATGGGAAAATCTATTATGAAAACTTTTGGCGACAAAATCAACAAAAGACAAGTCAAATCGAAGTAAACAATTCCTTACATAAAATTGGATACGGATATACCTTCGGTAGCTATCATCCACCTAAATTTATAGAAGGCGACAGCCTTGCGTTTGTTACATTATCCGAATGGGATAGTTTACCCATCTTTGTTGAAGCAAAATCGTATTTGAATGACTGGGTTCGAAAGCAACCTTCGTCCGAAGGGAATAAGAAATGGAATTATACAAACAACAAGCCCATCTTTTCGGACGATGCAGAATTTGATAGAAAATTCTGGATAGATGATGGAAATTATGATGTTTCCTGGTATTCTAAATCAAAATCCGCTTTTACCATTTCAAGTATTCAACAGTTGGCAGGATTAAGCGTTATAAGCAATGGTTTTCATGGATTCGAAGCCGATGATTTTTCGGGAAAAACGATTACTCTTGCTGCCGATTTAAAGAAGAAAGACGTCCAACTTTATATGTGGTGGCCAATCGGTGAAAACAGCAATCACCCTTTTGCAGGAACATTCCTCGGAAATAAAAAGAGTATCGAAGGATTAAATACCGATACGCTTGCTTACTTTAGTTCCCTGTTTGGCGTTTTAGAAGGGACCGTGAAATCTTTATCCTTGACGGAGATTGATTTTGGCGGTTCATGGGGTGCGGGCGTTGCCATAAAGAACAAGGGCGTGATCGATAGCTGTATTGTAAACGGCACAATAAAAAACCGTATAGGCGCCACAGGAATAGCCTTGTTGAACGAAACACAGGCAACCATAAAAAATAGTTCCTTTGATGGAACCGTAGAAATACATACTCCGGATACATCGTTATCATGGAACTATTTTGTAGATACATATAACAAAACCGATCTTGTTGTATCGGGAATTGTCGGCAAAAATTACGGATTGATAGAAAACGTCTCGGCAAATGGATTTGTATTTACAAATGTTTCTGATGCTCCGCCTAATGATGGGAAAACAGCCGAACTTAAAACATATCAAGGCGGGATTGTCGCCAAAAATTTCAAGACAGGAATCGTAAAGCAATCTGTATCCAAGGCAGGCTTGAATGATTTGAAACGAATAGCGATAAAAAGGTACTACAATGACACCTTATTCTCAGGAGGAATATGCGGCTATAATGCAGGAACTTTGCACGAGGTATCGGCAGAGTCGGACTCGCTACTTTTTTTGGCGACATATGCAGGGGGCATTGTGGGGTACAACAGCGGAAACATTAATCGAGCCTACAACAATGTAGGCAACATCAAAACAAATAGCCACTATATTGGGGGTATTGCCGGGTATGCAGATTCCACCAGCGTAATTAAAAATTCCTGTAATAAAGGGCATATAAAAAAAAGCATGATTGGTGATATTAACCAAACCGCCCTAGTTAACCCGATATATGGCGGAATTGTTGCACTCGGACACTCAAAATCGCTTATACAAAATTCATTTAATATCGACAATTTTTCTGTTCCTGTTTATAAATCCAAAAATGATAATTATCTTGAATTTGTTTCTTGTGAAAAGAATACTGGCATGTGCGATGGTTATAACGTAACCTATATAAAAGGGATTGGAGCAGGAAGGATATACAATAGTTTTAATTTAGGAGTCTTTGCAGATAATAATGATTTTAGCGCTCTAGGTGATTGGAGTCGTCAAAGCTATAGTCGGATTGGAGGAACATCTGTATTTAATTCCTATGCGGTGTCCTTGCCAGAAGATTCAACTGTAGGCAAATACAATACGGATCGCTATACCGATTCCTATACATTTAGTAAGGCGGCGGCAAAAGGATCGGAAGAAATGGCTTTTTATGACTTGGAAGCAAGCGATGAAGCTTCTGGAACTTTGCTCAAAGCTCTAAACAGTTGGGTACAGTACCAAAACGAAAATTTCGGTTCAGAATTTGACTCATGGAAACAAGGTGAAGAATATCCGGAATTTGATGTTGACTTAGATTTTCCAACAATCTCATCCAGTAGTTCCACACCGAGTAGTTCTTCCGCTGAAAACGGAAGCAGTTCCTCTTCAAAAGAACCGGATGCTATTTGGAAAACCGTACAGCCCTCGTTCCATCTTGCGGTGGAAGGCTTGACGGTCACATTATCCAACACGCAAAGAGGCGTAGTCCGCATATTTGATGCTCTCGGTCACCTGGTAGCTTCCAAACCGGTCACAGGCCCAACGACGAGCATCACGCTACAGACTCCGGGAAATTACATCGTCCGCGTGAACGGCACGAGCCGGATGGCAACCTTAAAATAGGAGTAAGGCATCATGTCAAATCCGAAAAAAATTCTCTTTTGGCCTGATGTCTATAAGGAACAGGGTCACTGGCTCCCTACCCTCGCATGGGCTGATTGTCTGGATTCAATGAAGGATTCCAACGATGAAAAATTGTTTGACATTGAATACATGGGCATCGCCGATTGCGAGGAATTGATTCTTTCTTACAATAAAAAGAACGGGACGGATTTTAAATACAGCAACATATTCTATGTTCCCGAAAAGACAAAGGAATCCATTTATCCGCCCGGCTACACAAATGGATGCCGGACAACCCCGGGAAACAGGTGGAAAACGGACCATATATGGGCATTGGCCTATGCGGGTTTTGACAACAAGGACAACATCGTTAAAGCCGGCGCACCCAAAAATTCAGTCATGTACAGGAATGCGATCGAATTTAGGGAAAGATGGAAGAAAATCAAGCCGAACTTGATGGTTTCCGGTTATTTCACCGCACTGGAAGCGTTAATCATCTATTATCATCACAAATTCGATTCCGATGTCTTTACAGGCAAGACGAAATTTGCCATATCCACAACATATCTTCGACATCCTAGCGAAAATCCCGCATCCCACGCCTTGCAGAATCTAATGGCGTTCACGCCGGACGAACAAAGAAAACTGATAAACATGGTGGCGAAAGATTTGAGCGATCCCGATGATTACATGGTTGATCATGGAATTACACTTGAACAATTTGTCGAACCGCTAAGAAACTTTCCCGAATATATTCCATGTCCGCGTCAATTCGATTACGCCCACTATTCTCACGGAAATCTAGTCTCGTATGGGGAACCTTGCATTACCAAGGAACTAGAAGGGATCGAAGACGATTCCTCCGGGATTCCATGGGAAGAAATTCTGGGCAAGGACAAGATTATTTATGTAACCGCCGGTTCGCAAGTGCTCGATTACGCCGAAAGCGCACTGTCCTTGTTTATGGCGATGATTAGCGCGATGCAGTCATCGGACATGAAAGACTATCATCTGATTCTATGCGTGGGATCGACGCTCATTCAAAACCACTGGGACGAATACGAGAACGTAACCGTCTGCGGCTGGGCGCCACAAAGGCAAATTCTTCAGGCGATTGCCGAAAAGAAAGAAAAGGACAGCTGTGCCATTATCCATGGCGGACTTGCCACGATCAAGGAATGCATCTATTACGAAGTTCCGTTCCTTGTGTTGCCGCTAGGAAAGGACCAGATGGACAACGCACTGAGACTGGAAGATTGCGGAATCAAGAACCGATTCCATATCGAATACGTAAAGCCAAAATGCCTGCGGTATTTCATCAACCAGATTCTCCAAGATTATACTTTTCTCCAAAACCTAAAGAAACTGAGCAGTATATTTCGAAATGAAGAAGCAAAACATTCTACAGCCGAAAAAATCGCCCGGTATGCTTTAGCCAAATAATCAAGTTAGCAGGGAAAAAATCTAGAAAGGCATTAAACCAACCGGAAACGTTTTCTTTCTTTTCTAGATTTGAATCGCTATGCCATATAACTTGACGCAAGGCGGCATTTTCAAGAACATCGCCGTTTTTTCAATTCCTTTTTTCATTTCCTATTTTCTGCAAACGCTCTACGGTCTCGCCGATCTTTTTATCATCGGGCAATTCGAAAGCGCCGAAGCGATTACCGCAGTCGCTGTCGGAAGCCAGGTGATGCATTTTTTAACCGTCATCATCGTTGGACTTGCGATGGGAGCGACGGTTCTCATCGGACGCTCGGTCGGGGCGAAAAATTTTCGGAGCGTTTCGCGCATCACCGGAAATACGATTACTTTATTCGGAATTCTTTCCACGATTCTCACCGGGCTTCTGCTCTTTTTCTGCAAAGATATCGTCGATTTGTTAAAGACGCCACCCGAAGCCATCGACGGAACCGTTCACTATCTGCAAGTATGCTTTGCCGGGATTCCCTTTATCGTTGCCTACAATGTCATCGCGGCAGTCTTTCGCGGAATGGGAGATTCCAGGCATCCGATGTATTTCATCGCACTGGCGTGCCTTTTCAACATCGCTCTGGATTATGCGTTCATCGGAGGATTTCGCCTGGGAGCCGAAGGCGCGGCTCTCGCAACGGTCATCGCCCAGACGCTGAGCGTCGCCGTTTCCGTAACCGCGGCAAAAAAATCCAGGTTTGGCGTACAGGTTTCCAAGCGGGATCTGCGTCCGAACAGGACAATCTTCCGCGGTATTCTCGGCATCGGAACGCCTGTCGCCGCACAGGACGGATTCATCCAGGTTTCGTTCCTCTTCATCACGATGATAGCGAACAGCCGCGGTCTCGAAATCGCCGCAGCGGTCGGCATCGTCGAAAAAATTATCGGCTTCCTCTTCCTCGTTCCTTCTTCGATGCTTTCGACGGTTTCGGCAATCGCCGCACAAAACATCGGAGCCGGAGAAGCGCTCCGGGCGAAAAGGACGCTCTGGGCCGGGACGGCAATCGCTGCGGGATTCGGAGCCGTTTTTGCCATCGGCTTCCAATTCGCCTCAACGCCCGCACTGGCGCTTTTCACCGATGACGCTGCGGTCATCCGATACGGCACGGAATACCTGCGTACCTATGTTATCGACTGCTTTGTCGCCGCGGTGCATTTCTGTTTCAGCGGATACTTCTGCGCCTGCGGACTTTCCGTTATTTCGTTTATCCACAATGCGCTTTCCATCGTCATCTTCCGCATTCCGGGGACATGGCTTGCCGCCCGATACTTTCCCGAAACGCTCGCTCCGATGGGACTTGCCGCGCCTGTCGGCTCGCTATTTTCCGTTATCGTGTGCCTTATCGTTTATCGGATACTCGGGAAGCGCAAGCCGAAAGTTTCTTCCGGTTGAATTCGACGCAATCCGCGTAATGCGTTCCCGACCCGCCAAAAATATCGAGCGAACTGCCGATTGTCAAATCGACGCGGTCTTCCGAAATCTCGCTGCACCGGACGAGATCCGAAATGTTTTTCGCCCCTCCGGCATATGTGACGGGAACAGGGCTGTTCTCCGCGAGAAAGCGGATTAACGGTTCGTCCATTCCGCGAGAAAGACCTTCTACATCCGCCGCATGGATGAGAAATTCGTCACAATAATCGGACAGAGTTTCTAGAAGTTTTGCGGAGACTTCGGAATCGGTAACCGTCTGCCAGCGATTCGTCGCCACGTTCCATCCGCATTTCGTTTTTCGGCAGCTCAGGTCTAAAACGAGCCTTTTTTTCCCTACGATCCGGGAAAGCTCCTTGACCCTTTCCATATCGAGATGTTCACCGTCAAAAATCCAGCTGGTAACGATCACATGGCTCGCCCCTGCAGAAAGAAATTCCTGCGCGTTGTCGGGGCTGATTCCGCCTCCAACCTGCAGCCCGCCCGGATAAGCGGAGAGTGCTTTCTTGGCCGCTTCCGCATTGCCCTTACCGAGCATGATTACATGGCCGCCTTTCAATCCGTCATGTCGATAGAGGTTCGCATAATAGTCGGGCGATTTTTCGCTCGTAAAATGCGTCAGGGGCGTTTCGGCATCGGAAAGCGTTCCGCCGACAATCTGCTTGACTTTTCCTTGGTGGATATCGATGCATGGACGAAAAAGAGTCATGGCCATATTATAGAAATTGTGAAACAGTGGGCAGAGGTCAGTGACTAGCGAGCAGTTAGGGAACAGGGATTAGGTTGCTGAGCGATCCGTGGTCAGAGCTTAGAGCTGAGAGCTTAGTTGATTGTGGGATAGCCGGCAGGAGGAATCAGGAGACAGGAGTCAGTGGTTAGAATGGGACAAGAGACACGGTGAGAGGAACGAGGGGCTTGTCAGGGAATAGGGATAAGGGATTAGGGAACAGTTATTGGTTAAGAGGAGTCAGGAAACAGGATGTTCAGAGCTTTGAACTTAGTGCCTAGAGCTTAGAGTTGCAGACGTCTATGCTCTTGCATCTCTGAAGTTTAACGTCCACAGTTCTGACCATTAGCCACTGATTACTGTCCACTGTTCTAAGATCTAAGCTCTCTCAACTAAGCTCTCTCAACTAAGCTCTGAATAGCTCGACAAGCTCGCTAGCCTGTCAAATTCCATTCCTTAAAGGGGATTCCCCGGTCAAGCCGGGGAATGACATTGGACTATGTTCCTTGTACTGTTTCTCACAAAATTAAATGTTCGCTATTCTAAGCTCTAAGTTCTATCAACTAAGCTCTGAACCCCGTGTCCCGCTAAACGCTTTCCAAAAGTTAAAACCCCGTGATGCTCCAGTCAAAAACCAGCCCTTCCGCGCTCTTGGAACGCCCGCGCCAAAAAAAGATTTCCCCGCCGAGCATAATCTTCGCCGCTTTCCGCGCAAACCAGCCGTCAAAGTTTTCGAGCATGGAAAATTTCTGGCGAGGCTTTGACATATCGACAGAAAGCGTATCCGAAGAATCCTGCCAGACAATCCGGAGCGGCGCCTTGGGGAACGACTTGCCGCTATAAGGCTTGCCGTTTTCGAGAATCTCACGGGGAAAAAGAACTTTTGCGCCTTCGGGCGACCGATGAACGACATAGCCGAAAGGTTCCCCGTCTGCAGAAATTCCGAGGCGTCCGGCATAGGCTCCACGGGTCGCTTCGCTGATGTTGAAAGCGCGCCTCGCGATATCCGTCGCATTGCCATTTTGCCATGTATGTTCCAAATAGCCGTAACCTTTCACTTCCACCGTATCGCTGTTATAAGCGATTTTTCCTGCAACCCTGCCATAGGGAATCAGTACGACTTCTCCATAACTTTTCCCGGAAATTTCCCACTTGCCGTCTCCCGGAACCTTTGCCACAAACGCACTTTGGAATGTCACGTCGAGCAAGAACCTTCCATTTTTGTTCGCCGTAAAAAGTACACGGTGGCCTTTGCCCGGCATTCCTTCCATCAGATATTCCTCCTTGATGGAAATGCGCGTTTTCGCCTTGTCTTCCGTGTAACGCTCTAGCGGATACTGTCGCCCGACGCTGTGATTTTTTCCCTTGAAATTCTGGAACGAAATATCGCAGCCGATTTTTTTTCCGGAAGTCGGGATGTCGAGCGAAGCATAATTGACATAAGCCCTTGTACCGTTATCGAAAACAAACGAATAAGTCCACGCTTCGGTCGATTTTTCGGGCTTCATCACCTTGGCGAAAAAATCCGATTCCTTCGTATTTCGAACCGCACCTTGTGGAAGCTTGGTGCTTTTAGATTCCGCCATCGCCACGCCCACAAGAACCAGAGTGAAAAAGATCCATTTAAAATTATGCATACAACTTAAAATAGAAATTTGAAAGAGCAAAACACTTTTAAAAGTCTATTTCTAAAATTTAGAGAGAATCCTACGCGAGCGGTTTGATTTTACTTGTTATATTTATACGGAACAAGTTCAATTCAACGAACTGGAGGTTTCATGAACTTGAAATTATGGGCTAGCGCAAGCGCCGTTGCCGTAGCAACCGTCTTCGCGCAGGATTATTATGGAGAAGAGCCGACAGCGGAATCCGCTTCCGTGGAAACCGTTGCCGCACCTGCACCGGCTGCTCCCGTAGCTGAAGTTCCATCAACACCTGCACCTGCAGAAACCGCCGCTCCGCAAAGTTCGGGCGACCTGATGTCCAAACTTGACGTACTCCGCGGAAATTCCTACAACTTCGTCGGAAACGAACTTGCCGCGACAACCGTCGGCGACCAGCTCGCCTATCCCTATATGATGGCAATCGGACAGTTCCTGTATGTGGAACCGACAAGCAATTTGGGCTATGTCGCCTTCAACAAGGGACTCACCTTCTACGGCGGACTTGACAATTCCATGGGAACTGTCGGACTTTTGACGGTCGGTGTTGCGACGCCCTCTTTCGGTGTCGGCGTAGATATCGGACTTTCCAAGAACTTCCTCACCGAAAAGCCGAATGGCGGTGACGAACAAAAAACAACACTTGTAAACCTCGGCGACGATATCGGTGTAACATTCGCCATGCCTGTTGGCGCGTATGCGTTCTCCGTCAAGGCGGACTGGCTCACGACAGCCGACGAAGAAACAACAGACAACGTCGAAAACGATCGTTGGCAGCTCTCCCTATCCGGTGCGTTCACCAACTCCCCGAGCGCAAGCACTTTCGGCTGGACCGCCGGTGCGCAGATTCTCCGCAACGAAGAAACCACGGAAACAACCGTGGGCGGCAATTCGAGCAAGGTAACCACTCCGAACAGCCGCATCGAAATCGACCCGTACTTCAACTTCGCCATGCAGGTCCTAGCCAACGACATGGCCCGCGTCATGATAGGTTCGAACAACATGCTCGCCGTACAGATGTTCGACAAGGGCGATGCAGCGGATGCCGAGACTTTCAAGGAACACATGGAATTCGGTCTCCAGGTGACGCCAAACATCTGGACAGACGTCGCCATCTCGGAAAACTGGCTCGCCTTCGGCGGTCTCTCTCACAACATTTTGCTTTTCGGTTACGAAAACGTGAAGTACGGCAACGACTCCGAAGCGACCCTGATGCAGCTGCATTCTTCCGAAACGAAAGCCCAGCTGGGTCTCCGTTTCCAGTGGAAGATGATAGCGATGGAAGCAAGCCTCGAAGACGTCATCTACAAAAAGACTTTTGCCGCGGCTTTCAACGGCGAAGACTTGCTCGCCAACCTGGGATTTTTCCTCAACTTCTAAGGAGATTTCAACATGAAAAAGACAACAATCGCGATTTTGTTCCTGCTTTTTGTCTCCTTGTTCGCAGCCTGCAGCGCCGACGCGGTAAGCGGTCAATACGACGGTTCGGGCATCGTAAACAACAGCGGTTACGCAATCGATAGCAGCAGTTCGTCGGAAGATCCCGACGACAACTAGTCCGGATATTTTCCAAAACAAAAGTCCTCGGATTTTATTCCGGGGATTTTTTATATTAAGGGCGTTTCAAAAAAAAGGACATCTATGATCAAGGTCGGAATTTTAGGCTATGGAAATCTCGGACGCGGTGTGGAATGCGCGGTCAGAAATTCAGAGGACATGGAACTCGTTGCCGTTTTTACGCGAAGAAATCCGTCTTCGGTAAAGCTTTTGACCGAAGGCGTCCCGGTCGTCGAAATCGAAAAAGTCCTAGACTGGAAAGAGAAAATCGACGTGATGATCCTCTGCGGCGGAAGCGCAACGGACCTGCCGAAGCAAACGCCCGAATTCGCCAAGCATTTCAACGTCATCGACAGCTTTGACACCCACGCGAATATCCCGGAACATTTTGCAGCGGCCGATCTTTCCGCAAAGGCGGCCCAAAAGGTTGCGATGATTTCCGTTGGCTGGGATCCGGGACTCTTTTCGCTTAACCGCGTCTATGCTGATGCGATTCTTCCAAAAGGAGAAACCTACACGTTCTGGGGAAAAGGCGTTTCGCAAGGCCATTCGGATGCGGTCCGTCGAATCCGCGGCGTAAAGAACGCCAAGCAATATACGATTCCCGTCGAAAGCGCACTTGAAGCGGTCCGTAGCGGAAAAGCTCCGAAACTATCGACCCGCGAAAAACATCTCCGCGAAGTCTTTGTCGTTCTCGAAGCGGGCGCCGACGCAAATGCAATCGAAAAAGAAATCAAGACGATGCCGAATTACTTTGCAGACTACGACACGACAGTCCACTTTATCGGCGAAGAGGAATTTCAAAAAAATCATTCCGGCATGGCGCACGGAGGATTCGTCATCCGTTCGGGAAAGACAGGCCTCCAAAGCGAATTTACAAACGTCATCGAATACAGTCTCAAACTCGATTCGAATCCGGCGTTTACGGCAAGCGTCCTCGTGGCATACGCCCGCGCGCTCATGCGCTTCTACCGGGAAGGCTCTTTTGGCTGCAAGACCGTCCTCGATGTTCCGCCATCCTATCTTTCCCCGAAAAGCGACGAAACGCTTCGCAAGGAGCTGCTCTAATGGCAGAAGAAACGATTCAAATCCAATACCTTGACGAAACCATTCAGCGCCTTGAATATATCGGTGGAAAATCCGACTGGATCGACTTGCGCGCCGCGGAAACGGTCCATCTCCAAAAAGGGGAATTCCGTCTAATCCATTTGGGCGTAGCCATGAAGCTTCCCAAAGGGTTCGAAGCCCACATCGCTCCGCGCAGCTCCACGTTCAAGAACTGGAAAATTTTGCAGACGAATTCCGTCGGCGTCGTCGATTCAAGCTACTGCGGCAAGGACGACTGGTGGAAATATCCCGTCTATGCGACAGAAGACGTGACCATCGAAAAGGGAAGCCGCATTGCGCAGTTCCGCATCGTGGAAAACCAGCCGAAAATCCATTTCGTCGAAGCGCCTCTCGAAGGCGAAAACCGCGGAGGCTTCGGCAGCACGGGGACGAAGTAAGAGAATGTCTTTATAAGGAACCGCAGACGTCTAATTCAGTGGACAGTGGTCAGAAGTCAGTGGTCAGAGCATCAGACATCTAGGCTTTTGGGACGCGGTAAACGGGATGCGGGAATTCGAAACGAACCGTTTCTGGAAGCACTGTCATTCCCGTGCTCACTATGATGTCATTCCCCGGCTTGACCGGGGAATCCCCTTTAAGGAATGGGATTTGACAGGCTAGCGAGCTTGTCGAGCTAAGCCCGACACATATGAAAACAGGTTATCAAAAACTACTCGCCTAGAAATTCCAAGAACTTATCGTAAGGTCCCGAAGTTTTCGCATCGGGGCTTTTTTCGACCGCAGAGTCGCCTGTTAATTTATCTGTAATGAATCCGCGAAGACGCGTGTAACGATGTTGCATCCGGTTGTTCCGAATCGCCTCGTCTAAGGCTCCGTTTCCCGAAAGGACCCAGACATGACCCTTGGCGCGCGTAATCCCCGTGTAAATCAAGTTCCGCTGCAACATGCGATAGTGCGAAGAATCCAGCACGATGACAACTGCCGGATATTCGCTACCCTGGCTTTTATGAATGGTGCAGGCATACGCAAGGGCGAGTTCTTCAAGGTCTTCGCCTTCATAGCCGACTAGATGCCCTTCAAAATCCACCGTGATTTTTTGCGGATCCTTTTCCAGCGCAATGATTTTTCCGATATCACCGTTAAAAACATTCTTTTCGTAATTGTTCCGAACCTGCATCACGCGGTCTCCCCGCTTCCAGGAAATTCCCCGCGAATCGAAACCTTTTGGCGCATCGTTCAAAAGATTCTGCAGAAAGGCGTTAAGCTCGATGGTTCCTAGCGGTCCCTTGTGCATCGGGACAAGAACCTGCAGATCCCCATCGGATTTTTTCAGGAATTGCGGAATTTCCTGCGTGACAATTTTTGACAATCGATTCAACGCCGTTTCCGGATTTTCAAACGGTACGTAGTGGAAATTGTTTCCTTCCAGCGGAACGGGCTTCATTCCCTGGTTGATGAGAGTCGCCTTCTCGGCGATATCGTTTCCGCCCGCCTGCCGAAAGATTTTCTCAAGACGTATTCCCGGAATCTGCGAAACGGAAAGCAGGTCGCAAAGAACGTTTCCCGGCCCGATGCTCGGCAGCTGGTCCTTGTCCCCGATGAGAATCAAGTGCGTGCGTTCCGGAATCGCTTTCATCAAGCCCGCGCAAAGCCACGAATCGACCATGCTGAATTCATCAACAACGAGAATTCCCGTTTCAATCGGGAAATTTTCGTCGCGCATAAACCGCCGCGTTTCCGGGTTGATTTCAAGCAGGCGGTGCAAGGTCTTTGCCGTGTGCCCGGTGACATCCTGCATTCTCTTTGCCGCGCGTCCCGTGGGAGCGGCAAGCGTCACATCGATTTCCCTTGAATCCGCCAACGCGAGGATTCCCTTGAGAAGCGTCGTCTTTCCGGTGCCGGGACCGCCCGTGATGATAAAGATTTTACTCTGAAACGCCCGGACGATTCCCGCTTTCTGCATCGGGTCGTAAGAAAAACCCTGGCTCTTTTCAAACCCAGAAAGAAAACTTTCCAGCTTCTCGCCATCTTTATCCTTTGAATTTTCCGAAGAGGAAATTCTTTCGGCGACGAAATTTGCGATGAAATTTTCCGCATGGACAAGGCTCGGAATAGCGATGCAATCGCCGTCGCGATTTAGCCGGTTCTGTTTCAAAAGATTTTCCAGCGCAAAGAAAACATTGTTCGCATCGTCATCGGTTTCAATCGAAAGCCGAAGTTCCTTGATGGCGTTTTGGAGCAGAACGCTTTGCGGTAAATAAGTGTGCCCGTCCCCGGAAGAAGCCTTGAACATCGCATAGCAAATGCCCGCTTCAAGACGCGCCTCGTTCCATTCGGAAATTCCGACCTTGCGGGCGATTTCGTCCGCCTTGACAAAACCTACGCCCCAAACCTCTTCGCAAAGGATGTAGGGATTTTCGGAGAGGATCCGAATCGTATTCGTCGAATACTGGCGCCACAGCCGCAAGGCGACGCTCCCCGTGATTCCGTGGCCATAAAGAAACAGCATCGTTTCCCGGCTTTCGCGCATCTGCTTCCAGTCGTGCAAAAACTGCGTCACCTTTTTCCCGGAAAAGCCCTTGATCTTTTTCTTGCCGAGTTCATCGCCATCACCATCGAGAATGGAAACAAGATTCGCGCCGAAAGTATCGACAAGCCTTTTTGCCGTAGCCGGGCCGATTCCCTTGAAAAGCCCCCCGGAAAGATAGGCGACAAGCCCTTCCCCGCTCGTCGGGAAAACGGTTTCGCTTTTGATGCAGACAAATTGCCGCCCGTATTTCGGATGCGTTTTCCATTCGCCTTCCATGCGCAGCGTTTCGCCTGCGGAAAGTTCGGGAAATGTCCCGGTGACGGTGACAAGCCGAGCCTCCCCGGACACGGTAAACCTTAACACCGAAAATCCGTTCTCGCTGTTTCGGAAGGTGATGTTCTTGAGCGTTCCTTCGATCTGCATGGCTTTAAAATTCAAAAGGAATGCTTGGACGGCATTCCTTTTCCGTTGGCTTAAAGAGAAACCGGCTGATTAGCGGATTTTCTTTTTCTGGCGATCGCGACGACGACGTTTTTTCCGCTTGTGAGTCGCAATCTTCTTACGCTTTCTTTTCTTTCCGCAAGGCATGGGATTATCTCCAAAAAAGGTTAAACTTCTGTTTGTTTAAAACAAAAAGAGAAAATTTTAGCCGTTTTGTCAAGGGTGAAGTACACCGGCAAAGTCATTCAATGATTTTTGCAAGAAATAGCAAAGGATTGAAGCAAAACAATGTTATTTTTAAATAAAAGCAAAGCAAGGAGACGCGATGACCAAAATTTATGCAGCCGTTTTAAGCACTTTCATTTTTATCCTCGCCGCCTGCGGTGACGATGTAACGAAGGTTACCCAGGTGACGCAAGAGTCTTCCGGGCTGGAAGTCGTGGCGTCCTCGGATTCGCTCGGCAAATGCACCGAGGAACGTTCGGGCGAGATGAAATTTGCGTCAAAGGAAAATGCGGTATTCGTTTGTGCGGATTCCGCGTGGAAGAACGTTTCTGGGGCAGGCAAGGATGGAACCTCGTGCACGGTTAAACCTTTGCCCGATAGTTCAGGCTACAAGGTTGTATGCGACGGAGATTCAATCGGGGTGATTTTAAACGGAAAAGACGGTTTGGATGGCAAAAGTGGGGGTGACGGCAAGGACGGAGCGGGCTGTTCGCTTGCGGAAGGCAAAGACTTTATTTCTATAGCCTGCGGGGAAGACACGGCAACAATCCATTTTGCAACATGCGGACAGGAAATCTACAATCCAGCCAAAACGTTTTGCGATTTTCGCGACAATCATACCTATCGGAAAACGACCATCGGAAACCAAACATGGATGGCGGAAAACCTGGACTACGCCGACAGCACAACAACACAAAGCCTCCTAGGAAAATCATGGTGCTATGACAATAGTGCCGTATTTTGCAAAACATACGGACGCCTCTATGCATGGGAAGCTGCGGTTGAATCCATTTGTCCCGAAGGATGGCACTTACCCGATACAACAGAATGGCAAAACCTATTTACAGCGATTGGAGGAATGGATTCCGCAGGCCTAAAGCTCAAGTCATCGAACGGCTGGTTTGGAAATGGAAACGGCGACGGGTCAACCGAATTTTCGGCTCTTCCCGCCGGCGGAAGATTCGACGACGGATTTTTCAGCGATGAATGGGGTAGCGCCCTCTTCTGGGCGGCTTCGGAAAGTGGAAATGTCGCATACGGAATATATTTGGGCTATCTAGAAAAAGCGGCCAGGTTTTTCAAAAACGAAAAAGATTACGCCTTTTCAGTCCGCTGCGTCAAGGATTAGCCTGATTTTAGAACTTAGTTAAAAGTTAATAGGAATCAGGAATCAGTGGTTAGAAGGGCCGCGGGATACGGTGAGCGGGACAAGAAGCGTCTGATTGGACTTGAACCGCTAGCTGTCATTGCCGGGCATAGACCCGGTAATCTCGCTAACCTGTCATTATCAGACTTGATCCGATAATCTCAATCCATACAAGAGAATGACATTGGAGAGAAAATTTTGCGAGGAAAAATATATGATAAATTCAAATTTTGTAAAACTTTCGTTGGCTGTTTTGGGCGGAGGACTTTTGCTTGTCGCCTGCGGCGACAACGTGACGAAAGTCACCAAGGTGAATCAGGAAGCTTCTGGATTGGAAGTCGTGGCGTCCGCGGATTCGCTCGGCAAGTGCACGGCAGAACGCTCCGGCGAGATGAAGTTCGCGTCCAAGGAAAACGCGGTTTATGTGTGCAGCGATTCCAGCTGGAAGAATGTCTCCGCAGCCGAGAATGTTTCGTGCTCTGCGGAACTTCTCGCCGACAGTTCGGGATACAGAATCGTCTGCAACGGAGACTCGGTTGGCGTGATTTTCAACGGAACGGATGGATCGGACGGCGAAAACGGAGAAGCCGGCAAAGCGGGAACCTCTTGCACGGTTGAGGAATCGTCGTTTCTCGATTCGGACTTTGGACGTGGCGCCTATCTTGTCGTTTGCGGAGGCGACACCGTGGGGATGATTCGTGACGGTATCTCGGGTGAAGGCTGCACGATTACCGACAACGGCGACGGAAGCGTGACGCAGGATTGCGGCAGCGAAACAGTTACTTTGTACAAGGCGTTCTGCGGCGGGGAGGCCTACGATCCGGATTCGCGTTTTTGCTATGAAGATTCGGTCGTCTCTCTGTGCGGTGGAAAATCCTATAATTTGACGGAAAATGCCTGTCTCGCGGATTCCCTCTATCCGCTTTGCAACGGCGACATATTCGATTCCGAAGCGCAATTCTGCCATGGAAATGCTCTTTACGAAAAATGCGCAGGCGAAGTTTATGACCCGCAGGACAGCGTCTGCCATGAAGAAAGGCTTTTTGGATTCTTCGAGGACAATCGCGACGGACAGGTTTACCGGGCTGTCCGAATCGGCACCCAGATTTGGATGGCGGAGAACTTGAACTACGCCTATATGCCGGATACCTTGAGCTTCTGTTACAACAATTCTGCGGATTCCTGTGCCAAGTACGGCCGTCTTTACACTTGGGCGGCGGCGATGGATTCGGCAGCGAGATTTAGCGATAACGGCAAGGGTTGCGGCAACGGCAAGACTTGCTCCCCGGCCAATCCCGTCCGCGGCGCTTGCCCGGACGGCTGGCATCTGCCCGACACGACGGAATGGAGTGCGCTAGAGACGTTTGTCGCCAGTTCCCTGTTTGACGGCACGACTGATTCCGCGGGCTACGCGCTGAAATCGACTAGCGGGTGGAAGGATGACGGCAACGGCTCGGACGCTTTCGGCTTCGGGGCTCTCCCGGCGGGTTACAGCGGCCGCGTCGGCTCGTTCTACTTTGTTTTCGCGTACGCGTACTTCTGGAGCGCTACGGAGGACGGCGCAAACCACGCCTATCTCCGGAACCTGTACTACTACAACGAAACGGGCTTGAGAACGTACGACTACTACAAGGGCTTTGCTTTGTCTATCCGTTGCGTCAAGGATTCCAATTAAAAGTCCCATACAACCGCCCACAAAAAGCCCGGTCTGCGAAGCGGAATATTCTAGATTTTCTCCGTGATGAAGGCTTACATTCTCCGCAGGCTCCTGTTGATGATCCCCACGCTGCTCGGGATTTCAATCGTCTGCTTTGCCCTGGTCCAGCTGATTCCGGGCGGGCCTGTCGAGGAGATGGTCGCAAAAGTCCAGGCGGCATCCGCCCACGGAGGCGCTTCGGCATCCCGTTCGATTTCCCCGGAGCAGATCGCACAAATCCAGAGCTATTTCGGTTTTGACAAACCGGCGTGGAAACGTTACCTCATCTGGCTGTGGAATGTTCTTCACCTGGACCTGGGAACTTCCTACACCTACGGGCTTCCGGTGTGGAACGTGATTTCTTCGCGGTTTCCCGTTTCGCTCGCCTTTGGGCTTTCATCCTTTTTCCTGAGCTATCTGGTCTGCGTCCCGCTCGGTCTAGCCAAAGCGGTAAAGAACAATTCCCTGTTCGACAAGATTTCCTCCATGGCGATTTTTTCCGGCTACGTAATGCCCGGCTATGCGCTCGGGATTTTGCTCATCATCTTTTTGGCAGGCGGTTCGTTTTTCAATATCTTTCCGCTCGGCGGAATCGTTTCCGAAAATTTCGAGGAGCTTTCCTTCGGCGGAAAAATTTGGGATCTTCTTTTGCACTGGACGCTCCCGATGCTCTGCTACATGATAGGCGAATTTGCCTTTTTGACATTTCTGATGAAGAACAGCGTCCTCGAAGAACTGGGCAGGGAATATATGCGGACGGCTCTCGCCAAAGGACTTTCCTTTCGCGAAGCCCTGGTGCGCCATGCGCTCCGAAACGCCCTGATTCCCATCGTGACGCGACTTTCCGAAGTCTTTTCCCTTCTCTTTGCCGGGGCGCTGCTTATCGAAAAGGTTTTCGACATCGACGGCATGGGACTCCTCTACTACAATTCGATGGTAAACCGAGATTACAACGTGGTGATGGGAATCATCCTGCTTTCGAGCGTACTTGCGATGTTCGGGCGGCTTTTCAGCGACATTCTCTACACGTGGGTGGATCCGCGGATTCGGTTCGGGTAAAAATGTTTGCGCTTTCTCCCGAGATGAAAAAAAAGTGGAACCGCTTCCGAGCGAACCGGTTGGCTTTCCGCTCGTTCTGCATTCTGATCGTCGCGTATGCGCTTTCGCTGCTTTCTCCGTGGCTCGTAAACGACGAACCGCTGATTTTACGCTTTGAAGGAAAGACCTATTTTCCGGCATTCGTCACCTACCCGGAAACGGTATTCGGCGGGACTTACCACACGGAACCGGACTATCCGACATTTATCCGCGAAGCGGAGTCGGAAGGGAAAAATGTCTGGGCGCTGATGCCTCCGATAGCGAAGGACCCGCTCAAAGCGGACCTTTCCCTGGACGGAACACCGCCATTTGCCCCGAGCCGTTCCCACCTGCTCGGAACCGACGCGAACGGACGCGACGTACTCGCAAGGCTCATCCACGGCTTTCGGATTTGCATGAGTTTCAGCCTGCTCCTGACTTTTCTCGGAACCTTTCTCGGAATCGTCATCGGGGGAATCCAGGGATATCTGGGCGGGAAATGGGACATTTTCATGCAACGCGGCATCGAAATCTGGTCGTCCCTGCCGTTTCTCTATGTGGTCATCCTCATCGGCTCGATTTACGGGCGAAGCTTTTTCATGCTCATCGTCATCATGGCGATTTTCAACTGGATTTCACTCAGCTACTACATGCGCGCGGAATACCTGAAGTTGCGTTCGCAACAATATGTCCGGGCGGCGAAAATGCTCGGACTTGGGCATTTACACATTTTCTTCCGGGAAATGCTCCCGAATGCGCTCACCCCGGTGATTTCCCTTTTCCCCTTTACGCTCATCGGCGGAATCGGCAGCCTGACTTCCTTAGATTTTTTGGGCTTTGGCCTAGAGCCTCCCACACCGTCGTGGGGAGAACTGATGAGCCAGGGACTCAATAACTTGTACGCGCCGTGGATTTCTATCAGCACCGTCCTCGCCCTTTTTATCACGCTGCTTCTCACGACATTTGTCGGCGAAGGCGTCCGCGACGCGATGGATCCGAAATCGGGAGACCGCTATGAATGACACGATTCTCTCGGTCCGAAATCTTTCGGTCGCATTCGGAAAGGAACAACCCGTCCAGGTGACGGACAACGTTTCGTTCGACATTCAAAACGGGGAATTTTTTGCGCTCGTCGGAGAGTCGGGATGCGGAAAAAGCGTCTCGGCGATGAGCCTTGTCGGGCTTTTGCCGAAACCTTCCGCCAAGGTCGTTTCGGGATGCGCATTTTTTGAAAACATCGACTTGTTGAAGCTCTCCGTTTCCGAATTGCAAAAGGTTCGCGGGCATCGGATTTCCGTGATTTTTCAGGAGCCGATGCAGGCGCTCGATCCGGTCCGGACCATTCGAAGCCAGCTGCGGGAAGCCTTGCCGAAATGCAGCGAAAAGGACGCTCTGGAAAAAATTCGGGAGGGACTCGCTTCCGCAGGATTTTCCGATATCGAACGGGTCCTCTCCGCATACCCTTGCGAAATGAGCGGCGGAATGCTCCAACGGATTTGCATCGTCATGGCGCTTCTCCCGAATCCGAAGCTGATCATCGCCGACGAACCGACAACCGCGCTAGACGTGACCGTGCAGGCGGCGGTTCTCCAGGTTCTAAAAAACATGGCTCAAAAATCCGGGACCGCCGTTCTCCTGATTACGCACAACATGGGAATAGTAGCCCAATACGCCAAACGGGTCGCGGTGATGTATGCGGGAAGGATCGTGGAAAGCGGACCGAGCCGTGACGTCATCCTGTCACCGAAACATCCTTATACGCAGGGGCTGATCGCTGCGATTCCCAAAGGCCTTTCCGAATTATCCAAGATGGAACCCATCCCCGGAAACGTTCCCGCTCCGACAGAATTTGTCAAAGGTTGCCGCTTCGCCGCGAGATGCCGGTTTGCCGAAGCCCGGTGCGCAGAATATCCGCCGCGAATCGGCGACGAAACACATTTCGCCTATTGCTTTAAAAATGAAAGCCGATAGAAATGTCTGCGGCAAAGCCGGTCCTGAAAATCGGAAGACGCTCTTTTTTGTGGAGCGATGAATTTTTATCCGATGAAGTCCCGGTTCCCGAAGGCGATGATGTTCCAGATCCCGAAGAATGTCCCGGGCTGACATTTTGTTTATGGCCGTTTTCCAAAGTCTTCGAGAAATTCTTGGTGACAAAAAACGGAATAATCTGGTAGCAATCCGCCGCAAAGAAAAATTTTCGCTCTGGCGTCTTCATCTCAAAAGAAAGATTCGCAATCGCGCCGGCGGCCTTGAAATTTCCGTCATACTTGGTCGTCCGCGTCTTTCGCAAAAAGACTGATGTCGTCACCGATTCAATGATTGCGTCAAATTCGCCTTGCCCATAAATGAAATTCGCAGAGATTCCCGGTTGCACGAGAAAATTCCCCGGAAAAAATGTAAATTCCTTTTCCAATTCAAGGTAGGACAGAAAGCCGTTCGCCTCACCAAAAATCCGATAGTCGCGTTTAAAATAGCTGAAAGAAAATGCCTGCAACAGGGAATAGTCCAAAATCCGGTTGGGAGCGAGCGTTTCGTAAAAGCGTTCCTTGCGATGCGGGAAGTTACTTTGTAAGAAAAATCCTCCCGCTTGAATTTTCAGAAAAGGATTTTCCCAAAAGACATCGAAGCCTTCGACATCCGCTTTGACCGGAACAAAGGAAAAGCGCTTGGAGTTGCCGCCTTCGGTTCGAATGCCAAAGAATCGGGCGTCCAGATTTATCCAAAAAATATCTGCGGAAAAAGTTCCCCAATCGGAAAGATATTCGTATTCGGAACGAATCCGAAAAAGTTTCGAAGAATCCCGGACGGCATAGACATCGCCTCCAATAGGTTCGCGGCGCGATTTCCAAAAGTTTCCCTCGATTTGAAAGGTATGCTTGCGCAGCCTGCTTCCCAGAAAAATTCCGCGTCCCAAAAAGTTTCCGCGATAGGCCAGGTTTACCGTATCGAGGATACCGTTTTTCTTTTCGCTCGTCCATGTTGCCAAAAAATTTTCAATCGAAACCCGATCGAGTTTCGCACCCAAGAAAATCAGGGAATCATCGGTGTGGATTTCCGAAACGATTCCCGATTGCAAAAAATCGCGTCCACCCGAAAAGCTCGCGCCGAGAAAGAGATTCTGAAAACTTCCCTGCATCCCGAAATGCGCATTTTCAAATCGTTCATCCGCTTCAAGCCGCCAAAAGTTTTCCCAGGCGATATTTGCCCGGTATCTTTGCAGCCCGACATCGAAAAAGAGAATATCCGTCTGCAAGGTGTCGGAAACTTGACATCCCGACGCGTTTGCCCTCGCGTATTGACCGTTCCACAAAAAAAGTCCGCGACAGCGGACGCTTCCCGCTTCGCTCCAGCCGGCGAAAAGAGATGCCGCCAAGGCCAGAACAAAGACGAGAAAATTTTTCATGTATTCGGTTTTCTATCCTAGCGGATAAGACCTGCAAGAATCACGGAAAGCCGGTGCTGATCCATCCCCGGGAAAACGCCATGGAATGTGGGATCCGGGAAGATCACCGTCCTTTCGATCAGGGAGACAAATTCTTCCTTTTCCGCGTCATTCCTCTTCAGCGTCGAGACATCCTGGTCAAAATCCGAGAACGAGGACGTTACGTTGCCGTCTTTATCCGTAAAGTTGAACGGATTTGCCGATAAATCCGATTTAACGGCCTTAAACATAACCGTTCCGTTTTCCGCCTTGCAAATGGAAGAATCAAGCGCGTTCCAAGATGACTGTCCATTCAAAAGAGCATCATTCCAAATGGAAAATTCACAGTCGTTCCATTCGACATGGATATAGATTGCATCCTCGTTTTCCATACCCAGCCATGCGCTATCCCACCTTGTGTTGGAATAGTAGAAGTTTCCCGAAGTTATGGGTTTTCCGAACAGTTTTTCCGCCGCTTCGACAACCGCATTTTCTGCATAAAGACCGTATCCAGCATCATAGTCTCTCGCAGCAAGCCACGTGATGTATTTCGGGTCCGGATTCGTCAGCGATTCCATCCAGGAATCAATCGGATTCAATTTGTGGTAGGGAAGATATTTTTGGAAGCCGTCCGTCATGTCAAAAAATCTCCGGACATCAATTTGGACATTTTCTCCGGCAACGGAAACCGTGACAACGCCGTGAAGCGCTTTCTGGACCGAATCCAGGATTCCCAAAGTCTTCTCGATTTCCTCGGTATAAAAATCAGTTTCTTCGCTGTTCCCGACAAAGGGCGAAAGGCTCGAAGCGTTTCCCGATTCCGCCTGTTCAAGCAGATAGGCGTAGCTTTCCTTCAAGTTTTCAATCGCGCTGTCGAGAATATCCGGGACCGACTTATAGGCAGACTTCCACGAATCCTTGACGGAAAGGAACGGAGACGTCTTTTCAAAGAGCGAAGCGTAATGTTTCAAAGCAGCCTTTTGTTCCGCGGTCATGGCGGTGTCCCTCACATACGATTCATTCCAGTCGAGACTTGTGACCAGCCAGTCATAAGAACGGTCGCTCGACGCATCCAGATTGAAGGACGCGACAACGGTAAGGAAAGCCTTGAGAGCGTTCAGCGTACCGACAGAAAGGGCGAGTTCTCCCTGCCCGAGGTAAATTTCCAGATTTTCCGTTTCGTAAGAGAATGCATAATCCTTGCTCTGGCGGATATTGTTCAAAAGGTAGATGGCGGAATCTACCGATGGAAGCGCCTTGCCCACGATGATTTCCTGGATGCGGTCGGTGATGAGCTTGTCGCCCAAATCCTTTGCCTGCACAGCCGCCGAAAAAGCCGTTCCCGCAAAATTTTGACGGATATTGAAAAGGGAAAGTTTCTGTTCCTCGTCGCCGTTTGCAAACACGTTGTAGATGACGCCGACGTCCTTGTTGTTTACGATATCCGCGATTTGCGCGGCGGCAAGTCCCAGCTGGGCATCGCAACTGTTCGGGTAGCGGTCCAGCGCTTTCTTGAAAATGGATTTTGCCTTCTCTGCGCTATTCTGCAATGCTTCGAGATCTTCGGGAGCGTCCGCAATTCCAAAGACAAAGCGTACAAGGGAATCCGTCGCTTCGACAACCTGGGCGTTCAGCGCGGGATCTTCAATGCTTTCGCAGTCGCCGACTTCAATTTTATCGATAGTGTTTGGTCCGGAGCCCGAATCGCCCGAAGAAGAGCCGCTGTCGGAACATGCCACAAGCAGCAAGGCACATACCGAGAAAGATATAGCAAACCGAAACATTTTCATAAAATTCTCCCAAATGGATTATTCTTGAAATATAACAAAGCGACAAAGCATTTTGCAAGCGATTTGACGTTTCGTTCATTTTTTCCTGACAAAAAACTATATTGGGAGAAGTAAAAGGAGGTTCCCATGACAGAAACCCAAATTCCGTTTTCCAGCAAAAAGATTCGCTCCGCTGCGAGAGACGCTCTTCGCGGCAACTGGACTTTCGCCTGCATCGCAGGCCTCCTGTACGAAATCATCACCGTCATCGTTCGGATTCCCATCGACGACAGCACATCCAGCTTTCTGATTTCCTTTTGCATCGCATGTATCCAATCCATTCTGACAATCGGATTTTTCGCCTGTTTTCTGGACATCATCCGAAAGAAGCCTCTAACCTATTCCCGGCTACTCCTCGGATACACAAGCCTCCGCTTTTTCGGGAAAATCCTCTGGACAGAAATCATCGCCTCGGTATTTCTCGTTCTGTGGCTTCTGCTTTTCATCATCCCCGGTATCGTCAAGGCTTTTTCCTATTCCCTTGTTTACTTTATCCTGATTGATCACCCCGAATATTCCGCAAACGAAGCGATTACAAAAAGCCGAAAAATGATGGACGGCCACAAGTGGGAACTGTTTAAGCTTATTTTCAGCTTCATCGGCTGGTGGATTCTCTGCGCCGTCACATTCGGCATCGCGGCCATCTGGGTTACGCCATATTTCATGACCGCCTTTGCCAAGTTCTACGAGAACCTGAAGGATAATGCGTAAGAAAGAACCGATGACCCGCTCGGAAATGATGCGAGCGGTGCATTCCAAGGATACGAAGCCGGAAGTCATCGTGCGAAAGGCGCTGTTCAAAAAAGGCTTGCGGTTTCGCTTGCAACGGCGCGACCTGCCGGGAAGACCGGACATTTTCGTACTCCGGTACAAGGTCGTCGTTTTTGTAAACGGCTGCTTCTGGCACCAGCACGGATGCGCCTTGACGACGCGCCCCAAGTCCCGCCCGGATTTTTGGAACGAGAAGTTCGATAAAAACGTAGCGCGGGACGTGAAAACGCTGCGGGAACTTTCCCTGCAAGGTTTCCGGGTGGCTGTCGTCTGGGAATGTTCCTTGAAGAAAAGCCCGGAACGCACCGTGGAAAGGCTCTGGAACTTTATCGTCGGCGACGAAGAATTTATCGAAATCTGACCGGATTTTCCATTGCGGAATTATATTAGGGAAAAATCCGTTCCCCAAAATTTGACGGATAAACGACGAGGATTTGGATGAAGCCGTTTTTTATCGCTGCGGTCGTCACAGCATTTGCCTTTGCCGAAAATGTATTTATCACGGTCGATCAGTTTGGCTATCGCTCATCCGACACGAAAGTCGCCGTTTTGCGCGATCCGCAAGTCGGTTTCGACTCCGCGCTTTCCTACACGCCGGGAAATTCACTCCAAGTCGTAGAATCCTCTTCGGGAAAAGTCGTTTTCACCGGAACGCCCGCGCTGCACAACGGCGGCGTCACGGATTCGTCTTCGGGAGATAAAATATGGTGGTTCGACTTCAGCGCGATTACGCAAGACGGCACCTATTACATCCAGGACGCTTCCGATGCATCCAAAAAATCCTTTCCGTTCCAAATCCGGGAAGACATTTACAACGACGTGCTGAAAGCCGCCGTGCGGATGCTCTATTACCAGCGGGTCGGGACAGCGAAAGAAGCCCGGTATGCGGGAACGGAATGGACAGACGGCGTAAACCATGCGCAAGACGCAAACGCGCGAGCTTTTATGGATTCGACGAGCGCAAGCCTCGAACGCGACGTGAGCGGCGGATGGTTCGACGCGGGAGATTACAACAAATACACGGACTGGAACGGCAATTACGTCGAAGCGTTGCTGATGGCCTACTTCGATAGACCCAAAGCCTTTACGGACGATTACAACATCCCGGAATCCGGAAACGGCATCCCGGACATTCTCGACGAAGCGTGGTGGGGAATTGAACATCTGCTCCGCATCCAGAACGACGACGGTTCCATGCTTTCGGTCATCGGAGAGAGCAGCATTTCCCCGCCGTCTGCGGCAACGGGAAGAACCTATTACGGCGAACCCAACGCGACCGCGACCTATTCGGCGGCAAAGGCTTTTGCCTACAGCGCCAAGATGGCAAAAATTTTCAAGGGAGACGCCGCTTACCAGAAGCTGTACAACGCGGCGGTCAAGGCTTTCGCCTGGGCAGAGGCCCACCCCGACTCGATGTTTTTCAACAACGTGGATTCCCTCGGAACCAAAGGTCTCGCCGCGGGACAGCAAGAAGTAACCGATACAAACAGCCGTTTAGAGAACCGCCTAAACGCCGCGCTGCGCCTCTACGAACTCACCGGAGACGCTTCCTACCAAAAGCTCTTCGAGGAGAACTACTCCAGGTTTCCGCTCATCAAATGGTGGGGAGATTCCTACCGATATGATCAGCACAATATGTTCATCCTCTACCTGACCCAGCCGAATCCGAAGCCGGATATCAAGACGGATATCGAATCCAAGTTCGTTTCGCTGATGAACAAGCCCGGGGATTTCATGGGAGCCTTTCCGACCGACGGCTACCGGAGCTTTAGCCGGGATTACAACTGGGGTTCCAACGGGCACAAGTCCGCATACGGAGTCCTGTTCGACAGGCTTTCCAAGCTGAAAATTTCGGGAATCGATTCGGCCAAATACCACAACACCGCCGAAGAATACCTGCACTACATCCACGGAGTCAATCCATTCGGATTTGTGTATCTCACCAACATGGGTTCTTACGGAGCAAGCAAGAGCATCATGTCCATTTACCACAAGTGGTTCGAAAACGGTTCCAAATGGGACCGGAATCCCGCTCCGGGATACTTGGCGGGAGGTCCCTATTCGGATTACAAATGGGACGCCTGCTGCGACAACCAGTCTTGCGGAAGCGTTCGGAACAACCAGCTATGCTTCGCGGAAGAGCGTCCTGTCGGCGAACCTCACGAAAAAATGTATCGGGACATCAACAACGGCTGGCCGATGAACTTCTGGCAGGTGACGGAACCGAGCATCGGTTACCAAGTCAAGTTCATCCATCTGGTTTCCAAGTTTGTCGAAGAAAAAGGCTTCGACCCGTCCGATCCGTCGGCAATCCAAAAGGCTTCGCGGTTCCAGAAAAGCGTATCGGTGAAAGTTTCCGGTCCCGATTTGCAAATCGATTCTCCAGAAAAGATTCAGGAAATCCGCCTGTTCGATTTGAAGGACCGCGAACTGATCCGCCATTCCGTGAACGGCAACTCGGCGCGCGTCGCCTTGCCGAACCTTCCCTCGGGAATCTACTTTGCAAAAGTCAAGACGGTCCGGGCGGAAGTCGTCAAAAAGGTCGCGTTGAAGTGAAGGGGAAATTCACAGATAAAATTTTATCCATAAAAAAGCATCAAATGACAGCCCTATGAAATTGACATTTTTCAAATTGATCTAACCAATTAAAATTATCCGATATTAACAGTTCATTCTTTTTTACAAGGTGCGTGGTCTGCATCGGTATAGTGCGATATGCCAATCCAAATTCATTCGCCCACCCACGCACTTCCTCAACATCATCATAAGTCAATAAAAAATGACCTTTAATTTGGCTAGTCAATTCAAAAATTTTTCGATGATCAACATCAAAATAATTATACAATCTTCGTCCAGCAATCGTATAAGGCGGATCAATAAAGAAAAAAGCATGGCGTTCATTTTTTCTTTTCGTTAAAATTTCAAACGCATCCGCCTGCAAGAAATTAATTCGTGTTCTCAATCGATTCGCATCTTCAATCCGCCGAATTATTGTTTCAGGATACCAGCGAGAAGCCAAGCCTCGTCCAGCTTCTCCAGATTTAATCATTCCAGAACCTTTTGCTAAAATTCCCCCATGATTTGTTCTATTTCGAACAATTGTAGAGAAGGCTCGTTCTTTAATCCCTTCAGAAGCATGAATCACAGCATATTTCACATTTTCAGCATCAACCTTAAAATTTCTTATTTTATCGATAAGCCAAAACACATCTTTTTCTGAAAATATAGTTTGCCAAACAGCGGCCACATCTCCATCAAGTTCAACCATCATCACTTTATCGAAATACTGTTCCGCAGCAGCAGTCAATCCAATAATTCCACCACCAGCGAACACTTCTATCAATTCTGCACAGTTACTTGCAGAAGAAAACCATTTTCTTGCGGTCGGCACAAGCCAAGTTTTCCCTCCTGGATAACGAAAAGGGCTACGTTGAGGAACGCTCGCAACATTGACCACACGTCCTATACCTTCTCTTTCCATCTCAGGAAATAACGATAACTGCCGTTCTACAATTTTCATAGCAATTCAAATACAGAATGTATTTCTGGAGCAACTTTTCTTTTTGCCTCAAATTTTCCCGCAAGAACCTTTACAAAATCACCCATTTCACCGGGTTTGGTATAAATAACTTTATCCAAAGCCGGTTTAAACTCCGTATAAACCGTATCAATTAAAGATAAATGATTTAGACCATCTTTTTCATTATATATCAAATCATACAAAAACCAAGCAATGTCTGCATTATCCTTGGTTGTTCGAGGAAGAGCCGGTAGCGTATCAAAAAAAGATTTTTGAATGGCTACACATTGCTTTTTTCCCCAAGCCTTAAATATTCCACCTTTATATAACATTTGTGGAATAAGTCTTTTTCTAGATGAAGAAAGGTAATCAGGGTGTGGAAAATTGTTATCACTCCATGAAAAATCAATTCTCGGATTTTTCATATACTCCGTAAAAGGATTTCGCAAATTCCCACTGATATACACACCCTGCACTTCAATCGATGCAAAATCCAATATATTACCGTCATCATCATATTGAGCTATCACATAATCAATATTACCTGCCGATTGACCGTTTGCATCTAAAAGTTTTATTTCAGGCAGGGAAGTCCATTTTGCTTTTTTAGTCCAAACGAAAGACGCTGCATTCTGAAGTATTTTCCAATCTTCACGAAATCTAGACGGACAAGTGATAACTTTACCATTTTCATAATTAACACTGCAAACTCCTAACGGATTGTCCGCTTTATCTTTCGTACAATTTGGAAATCTATTATTAAAGGGACACAATCTATTTTCCCGAAAATAACAGGCTCGCTCGGACATATCGTCAGAAGGAAAACCAAATACTTCTGCAATTGGATTCGCGTTTTTCATTCAACTTCCTTTTTAATAAAAAATAGAATCATTGCAAAAAGAAGATAGATCCATACTCAAAATCTACATTCTTTACGACAATATAAAAATCCCAAAGAAGCTATTCTTCGGGATTTTCAAATACAATCAGCGCTTTTACGCTTTCAGCGTCGTGAAGCAGAACTTTTCGCCATCGGCTTCGTTCGCTTCGAGACCATCCGCAGAATCCTTCCACACGATTGCATTGGCCTGCGTCTGGCACTACGCGCCCTACCGCAACGGCTCGGTAATGCGAGAACAAGTTCTCGCGCAACACTCGCCTCGGGCGGTAGTCACCCTTGATTCGCTTTAACGGTCGTAAAGGCGAATGTTTCGCCATCAACGTCATTCACTTCGAGGCCATCGGCAACAGCGGCCCACTTGATGACAAGCGCTTGCGTTTCACCGGCGATGTAAGCTTCGTTTTCAGCCACGGCCTGCTTGAAGACCTCGCTTGCAGAGAACAGCGTCACTTCGATCTTGTCCGTAATCGCATAGCCCTGTTCCTTGCGGCGGTTCTGGATGCGGTTCACCAGTTCGCGGGCGACACATGCACGGCGAAGGTCGTCGGTAATCTTCAGGTCGAGCGCAACGGTAAATGAAAACAGGAATGATGGCGTCCTATTTCTTATCGTGAACCAACGATAATAGCAGATTGAAAAGTTTTTCACTGATAAAGCGGTTCATGTCTCTAAGCATCGTAACGCTTTGGTCGATTTCATCTGCCGTAAGCAACTTCTTCTGATATGCGGCAAAGAGAATGCCGATGCTTCCGGTAATCGTCAGTTTCATTTTCTCAGCAACAACACGGCCTTTGCTTTCATCAATCAACAAAAAACTCGGTTGTCTTTCATCGGCCAAAATAATCGCTTCGCTTTCTCCTAGGTCCAAGCCCGTCGCCCGTTGCAATAGGGAAACTCTATCTGCAGAAAAATCTGAATGGATTTCCAAAAACGGACAGTTCCTAAAATACTCTGCTTCTTCTGGGTATTCCGTATTACGAGTCAGTTCTTCAAATACCGCAAAAGGAATATGGACGGAATTATACAGTTTATTCAAAAGATCAATCTGCCCAATTTTGAACAGCGTCAACAATGGCGTTGTGTCAGAGACAACTATCACCTAGAATTTCCGCAAGCGGCCAAAGCGTTTGCAATATCACGTTCGAGTTCGGCTTTTTCCATATCAATATAGGGAATGCCCATAGAGCCATACAGCTGAATGAGAGACAACTTGTCCATTTCAAGAATTTCAGCCGCTCGACCGTGCGAAATTGTCCCGTTCTGGATATAGGGGTATAGGAGCATAGCACGTTGCTTCAGCCACATGTCACGCTTATTTACATAAGGTTCCATTGCAGCCGTTATTTCAATTGTAACGGATTGCATATTCATACCTCACCTAATAAATATACACTTTTCCATGCAAAAGACCAAATAAGTAAAACGCTCCTTCCCAAGGAAAGAGCGTTTTTAAAAGTCTTTTTCGAGATTGTCGGTAACAGCCTGTTATCTTACAGCTTCAACGAAGACCTTTTCACCGTCTGCATCAGATTCCTGCAAGCCTGCTGCAGAATCCTTCCACACGATTGCATTGGCCTGCGTCTCGCCCTTGATGTAAGATTCGTTTTCGGCGACAGCCTGCTTGAGCACATCGCTTTCGCTGAACAGAATCACTTCGATCTTGTCCGTAATCGCATAGCCCTGTTCCTTGCGGCGGTTCTGGATGCGGTTCACCAGTTCGCGGGCGACACATGCACGGCGCAGGTCGTCGGTAATCTTCAGGTCGAGCGCAACGGTAAAATGCTGGTTGGCTTCCACAGCCATGCCTTCGGCAACGATGCGGTTGAGCATCAAACAGTCAGCACCGACTTCACCGAATTCGAACTTGATCGTTCCGCCATTCTGCAACGCCTTGATTTCTTCGACAGAAAGGCTGGAGAGTTTTGTCGAAATCGCTTTCATGTTCTTCGCGTATTCCGGGCCTTTCGCCTTGATGCCTAGGAAGTTGGGCTTTGCAGACAGCTTGACGAGAACGGTTTCGTCTTCGAGGAACTTCATTTCGCGAACGTTGAGTTCTTCGAGAATCAAGTCCTTCATGGTCTCGGCGACGGATTTTTCCACATCGCCGTGGGCAACCACCGTCATGCTGGCGATCGGCATCCGGTTTTTGACATTATTTGTCGCGCGAATAACACGTCCCATTTCCACCAGTCCGCGGACCATGGCGATACGCTGCACGAGCTTTTCGTCTTTCAAGGATTCGTCCGCACTGGGAAATTCGCAGAGATGCACGCTCACCGGCGCATTCGCATCGACTTCGCGTACGAGAATCTGGTAAATCTCCTCGGCGAGCATCGGCAGGAACGGTGCGAGAATCTTGCTGAAATCGACAAGAACCTTGTACATGGTAGCGTAGGCGGCATTCTTGTCCCCGTCGTTTTCGCTTTTCCAGAACCGGCGACGGCTGCGGCGCACATACCAGTTCGTAAGGTCATCGACAGCGGACACAATCGCGGGCACCACGTTGTAAAGCCTGTAGGCCTTCATCTCGACTTCCACCTTCGCGGCGAGATCCTGCAAAGTCGCTAGCATCCAGCGGTCGAGTTCGTTCTCGCTCTTCACGACATCGCCGGGTTTCCACGTAAGCTGCCCTTTCGCTTCATCGGCATTGTGGTTCGAAACAAAGAAGCTCACGGCGTTCCACAGCGGGAGCATCACCTGCTTCACGATTCCCTTCACGCCTTCTTCGCTAAAGCGCAGGTCTTCGGCCTTGAGGGCAGCGGAGTTGATCATGAACAAGCGAATCGCGTCGGCACCCGTACGTTCAATGAGATCGTTCGGGTCCGGATAGTTGCGCTTGGACTTGCTCATCTTGGAGCCGTCTTCGGCCAGGATGATGCCGTTCACGATTACGTTCTTGAATGCGGGTTTTTGGAACAGCGCATTGGAAAGAACGGTCAGCGTGTAGAACCAACCGCGAGTCTGGTCGAGACCTTCAGCGATAAAGTCCGCCGGGAAACTCTTTTCCACAACGTCCTTGTTTTCAAACGGATAATGGCGGCTGGCATAGGGCATCGAACCGGACTCAAACCAGCAGTCAAAGACCTCGGGCGTGCGACGGTAAACCTTGCCATTCTTCTCGATGGTGAGTTTATCGACAAAGTGCTTGTGCAGATCGTCGAGTTTCACGCCTGTAAGTTCGCGCAATTCTTCGATGGACCCAACGGCAATCATGTCTCCATCGTCAGAGAGCCACACCGGAATCGGTGTTCCCCAGAATCGGTTCCGGGAAAGGTTCCAGTCGCGGGCGTTGGCAATCCACTTGCCGAAGCGTCCGTTCTTGATGTGGTCCGGAACCCAGTTCACGGTCTGGTTGTTTTCGACCATCCATTCTTTCAAAGTCTTGGTCACGCCGTCCTTGTTTGTAACAGGCGCGTCAATCTTGAGGAACCAAGTTTTGAGGGCGCGGTAAATCAAAGGAACGCCGGTACGCCAGCAATGCGGGTAGCTGTGCACAATCACGTCCTGCTTGAACACGCGGCCCTGTTCCTTGAAGTAGCGGATAATTTCCTTGTCGGCTTCCTTCGCGCCCAAGCCCTTCCACATCGGGACCTTGTCCGTGAACTTGCCTTCGGTATCGAGCGGGTCGAAAAGCCCGAGATCGAGTTCAGCCCCCTTCTGGAAGTCTTCTTCACCGAAGGAAGGGGCGGTATGCACGGCGCCGGTACCGTCTTCGGTACTCACGTAGTCGGCGGGGTAAATCTTGTAGTGGCGGGACAGCTGGTCCGGCGTCACGTATTCGTCGGAGATACGGGAAAGCGGTTCGTAACTCTTCCCCACGAGGTCAGAGCCCTTGCAGGTATCGACGATGTTCGGGTTCTTGAAGTAGGCCGCGGTGCGGCTTGCGGCAATCCAGTACTTCTTGCCATTCTGTTCTACAAGGTTGTAGTCCATGTCCGGACCCACAACAATGCAGAAGTTGGAATAAAGCGTCCACGGCGTCGTCGTCCACACGAGGATGCTCGTGTCCTTGAACTTCGGTTCGTCCGAGTTAATCGGGAAAATCAGCGTGAGCGACGGGTCCTGGCGGTCCTTGTAGCCCTGGTTCGTCTCGAAGTTCGAAAGCGGAGTGGCGAGAGCCGGGCTGTACGGCTGGATGCGGTAGCCCTGGTAGATGAGCCCCTTGTCGAAGCACTGCTTGAACACCCACCAGACGCTCTCCATGAACGTCCGGTCCATCGTCTTGTAGCCCTTGTCGAAATCGACCCAGCGACCCATGCGGCGGACGGTCTTCTTCCATTCGCTCGTGTACTTGAGCACCTTGCCGCGACAGGTTTCGTTGAACTTGTCAACGCCGAGCTTCTGGATTTCGGCAACGCCTGCGAGGCCGAGCTCGTTCTGAACCAGGGATTCGATGGGGAGACCGTGGCAGTCCCATCCGAAACCGCGGGGAACACGCTTGCCCTTCATGGTCCAGTAGCGAGGAACGATGTCCTTGATGGTACCGGCAAGCAAGTGGCCGTAGTGCGGAAGCCCCGTCGCAAACGGAGGGCCGTCGTAGAAGGTGTACGGTTCAGCCGCCGGGCGCGAGTCCAGCGACTTCTTGAAACTTTCGTCCTTGTCCCACAATCCGAGCACGCGCTCTTCAATCTGCGGGAAGGTTTCGTCTTTTTTTACTTCTCGGAACATAATTTCTCCAAAAATATAATTTATCATTCTACATCGAACATTTTCATCGGCAGCAAATGCCTTTGCTTCGCCCTCAACACTTCAAGTACGACAGTACTTTCACCGCCGGGAACACTCGTCTTTATCGTCACCTTTTTGAGAGTTTCCGGCAGCGGGCACGAATTGTCACAATACGTTAGTTCGCTAACTGTATTTGCCCCGTTCACGGTCATCTCCATCCTCATCACGCGTTTATTTTTCTGCGAATAATAAAGCGTCGGCCTCGTCGGTTCCTTGGGAGTAATCTTCCAGAGATTCCCTTCGGCGACAGGAGCGTTGTAGTCTTCGGGAGAACCCATCCGCTTGCTTACATCGGCAGGATTTTGGGCTGGCATATTTTGAGCAGGCAAAGCCTTGCCGGTCTTCAAATCCGTCATCTTCATGCGTCCGTTGTTCTGTACCATTTTCATCTGCATCATGCTAGATTTTATAGTTGTTACGGATTTACTTTCGCCAGCAGTAATAATGGTCGTTTCTACCGTTTGAGAGGGTTGGCCGGCCAAGGTCACCGTTGTCCTCATTTGCATTTCGCAGGTGTCAGGGAATGCAGCCTTTTTCTGGTTTTCAAAAACCGCATCAAGATCCAGAGCATACCCCGAGACACACGTAAAAAACAAACTGCCTAAAAACACCTTTACATATTTGTCCATATCAAACCTCCTCACATCAACGACAAAAGTTTTGTCGATTTAATTGTTCCATTCATTTTCAAAACCAGATATGTAGTCTTCACATTGATTCCAGTCCAATCTGTTTGCACAAACTGTTCGCCAGGTGCAAGGGTTCCGCTAAAGATAGATTTTATAGGAACGCCTACAGCATTTACCAAATCCAACGAAAGTGTTGTCCATCCGTCCAAGGTCAGCACAAGACCCTCCTCCGTGCGTACAATCGGAATAGAGCCATTCCCGTGATAGCCATTATCTGGAGTTGTTACGGTGTCTTCATCGGACAACTCCGATGCAATCACGGAACTTTCCGGCCACTCAGGAGAATCTCCATAGATGCGGTTTCCAAGGGAGTCGAACACACCAATTCCATGAGCCTCCGCCATAGTCCCCGAAAGGCCTGCATGGCTTGGATCATCAACTGCGTTCCAGATATTAGCCCATCCAGAAAGGTGGAGCGAAAGGCTTACCGGATTATCCATGGAATTTCCCGCCCCTATGGCTCCTCCACAGTGGATTTTTACCTGCCAACGCCCGTTCCCGAGACTTTCCATATTCGCAGTGGAACAGGTGGACAAGTGGTTGATGTCCAGAATGGGAGCAAGGCCTTCTTCTACATAGAAGTAATAGCGCATGTCGAAATTTTTAAGGGCAACGTTGCCAAGATTTTCCACCTTGAAACGGATCTCGCTTGCCTGGTTGTCATTACGCCTATCGGACGCAAGTACACGGGCTTTTGTCACGATGGACATTTCGTCCTCCGTTTCGACACAGCCGCCGCCAACCAAATTGTTATCGTCATCAAGGACAACGATTCCCTCATCCTGTACAAATTCATATTCGGCAGTCGCAACATAGGACGGGTCGTCTTCTGCATTCCAAGGAGACCAGTCCACATTGTAGAGGCCGAAATGGGGACCCTCGCCGTAGAAGGCCGAATCCTGCGGAGCAAGTACAGAATCTGCAAACTTCCACTCGGCATACCCCGTACGCGGGCTTTCCGAATGGACGGCAAGCAGGGAGGCGTCCTGCGGACAGAAAGCCGACGCATGGACTTGCAAGGGATCTTCGCCCCGGAAATAGTAACGGACGGAATAGCCGCTGATTGCTTCATCGGATACATTCTTCAACCTGATACGCGGTCTGAGCATGGATCGTTCACCAAAGCCTTCGTACTTCAGGAATGTCTGAATCTTTGATGATGCGGCAGCTGCAGGGGAATTATCAAAAGAGCTTCTGCCCCAGGCAATCGTTGTAGGCGACACGGAACCCCTGGTAAGCGCAATCCCGCCCAACTGCACGCCTTCGGGAATCTCCAGCGAAACCGTGTGGACGCCGCGGGAAAGGGGAAGCGTAATCCCGGAAATCTCCGCCGCCCTCCATACACCAGAAAGGTCAATCTGTCCAGAAAGGAGAGAGCCTTCGCCGACGGAAATATCTGCACTCGTAAGATTTGCCGAACGGGCATACGCAACAATACTGTAGTCACCCGCAGCCTCAACATTCAACGCCATGCGAAGTCTAGAATGAGCAGAACTTGCGAACAGGTACCGATTGCCTGCAACGGCACAGGAGAACTCTCCCGAAAAACCTTCCAGCACCTCCATGTCCTTCACGGCAACCACAATGACGTCGGACCTGTCTCCGCCATCGTCCACGGGCACGGACAACGCAGAGATCTCTTCATCGGAAAGAGCTTTGGAATAGAAACGAACATCGGCGATATTACCAACAAACGAATTTCCAGACGAACTTCCCAAAGCCAAGGTTCCGTAGAGTTCCCTTTCGGCGGAAATACCGTCAGGAACGGACTTTGCCTTTTCCCCGTCCACGTAGAAAACAATCCCGCCGGAACCGGAAACCACCGCCACATGTGTCCAGGACTTGGACAGGACTGGAAGAATGTCGCCCGAGAACCAGTCACGTCCGCCTTCGGAAAGCCTTAACGAACGGCCCTTCTGCAAAAGCCGTATGGAAAGCCCTCCCGTTCCCTTGAAGGAATGGATTTCGTTCCAGGAATCGGGCGAATAGCCTCTCTTGATGCGGGCTTCCAGCGTGTAGGAATCCGCTGTTCCCAAATCTACACGGCCTTTCCCGGATGCAAAATCCGTAACAGGACCGAAGTAGATTCCGGCATCGCTTTGCCATGGGCTGTTCACGGAAGAAAGATTCAGGTCGTGTCCCGTCTCCAGGAACTCGTAAGCCGTCTGCCCCGTCCCTTCCCGCGCAGGATACCAGAGTACAAGTCCCGCCGGATAGGGATAAAGCCTGCCCGTCGTAAAGGCCGTATCCGTATGGTTATGCCCATAGTCTTCGGCATGGAAACCGATTTTCAACCTGCACCCGATACAATCAGACAGCCATTTGCGATTCAATCTTAAATTTACAGATACGTTCCCTACAGAATCCGGCCGCAGGTTCATTGCCTCAAGAGAGACGCCGCCAAATTCCGGCTGCATCGTCACATTGGCAATTCCTGATTCAGCGTCCGCAACTTTGGCCGTCACCGTGAAGACGCGGTCCAGCACCTCGGAAGATTCCTGCACATCAAAACCTTCTACAGACGGACGCTTCGAATCCGTATAGACCATGGGTCCAGCCACCTGTTGTTCCATTCCGAGAGTAGAAACGCCTAGATAGCGGGATTCGTAAACACCGTCTTCGATTTTCCCGACCACGGATGTTCCGAGAGTCCTTTTCCCGTCGTAGAAAATCGTATCGGAATCGTTGCTGTGAATTTCCGTGATCAGGCTTCCGTCACGGTAAAGGGAAACCATTCCCGCACCGGGATGATTGCAGGAAACCCCGTAGGACATGTAGCCGTTGTCAAGACCGAGCCAGAGGGAATCCTTCGG